>NZ_JBEUOQ010000003.1:0-666713 GCF_040489275.1 Rhodococcus baikonurensis
TTTGATGGCGATGCCGCCGAGGTCGGACCCGGAGAGGTCTTTCAACGATCCGAGGAGTCGACCCATCGGGGTACGAGCTCCCGCAACAATCACAGTGGTCGTGTCGGTCATGCCAGTTCAACTTTCAGTTCGGTGCCGGTTGCGGCGACTACGTCTTCGACGCTGACATCGGGGGCGAGTTCACGCAGGACGAGTGGGCCGTCCTCACTCACGTCGATGACGGCGAGGTTGGTGATGATCCGATTCACCACGCCCTGGCCGGTGAGCGGCAGTGTGCAGGCGTCGACGATCTTCGGGTTACCGTCGCGGTCGTTGTGCTCCATGACGACGATGACACGACGGGCACCGTGGACCAGGTCCATCGCGCCGCCCATGCCCTTGACCATCTTGCCGGGGACCATCCAGTTGGCGAGGTCACCGGTCTTCGATACCTGCATGCCGCCGAGGACCGCGGTGTCGATGTGTCCGCCGCGAATCATCCCGAACGAGAGGGCCGAATCAAAATATGCCGCACCGGGATTGACGGTGACCGTCTCCTTGCCGGCATTGATGAGGTCAGGATCGACGTTGTCCTCGGTGGGATACGGTCCCGTTCCGAGAATTCCGTTCTCCGAGTGCAGGACCACGCGAACGTCCGAGCCCAGGTATCCGGGAATCAGTGTGGGAAGACCGATTCCGAGGTTGACGTACTCGCCGTCGATCATCTCGGCAGCCGCCCGTGCTGCCATCTGCTGGCGCGTCCAACCCGTCACTGTCACTGGTGCGGTCATCGTGTGGTTCCTTCCGAAGCGCTGACGGTTCGCTTTTCGATTCGCTTGTTCTGAGGTCCGGTGTGGACAACGCGCTGAACGAACACCCCAGGTAGATGCACTGACGCCGGGTCGATTTCACCGGGTTCGACGAGGCGTTCCACCTGCGCGATGGTGATGCGACCGGCCATGGCAGCGAGAGGGTTGAAGTTCATTGCGGTCTTGTCGAACACGAGGTTGCCGTCGGTGTCACCGAGAACAGCGTGTACGAGCGCGTAGTCGGCGTTGATCGCCTCTTCCATCACGTAGCGCTTGGTTCCGAAGACGCGAGTCTCCTTCGGAGGCGATGCAATAGCGATCGAGCCGTCGGCGTCGTAGCGCCATGGCATTCCGCCGTCGGAGATGGGGCTACCCACGCCGGCCGGTGTGAAGAACGCCGGGATTCCGGTTCCGCCGGCGCGCAGACGCTCGGCGAGCGTGCCCTGCGGCGTCAGTTCCACTTCGAGTTCGCCGGCCAGGTACTGCCGTGCGAACTCCTTGTTCTCGCCGACGTACGACGCGGTCACCCGCCGGATGCGTCCCGCGCTCAGCAAGATTCCGAGACCGTGATCGTCGACGCCGCAGTTGTTGGAGAACACTTCGAGGTCGGTTGCGCTCGTTGCTGCGATCGCGTCGATCAGTACGTCGGGTATGCCGCACAAACCGAATCCGCCGACGGCCAGCGTTGCGCCGTCGACGATGTCGGCGACTGCGTCCGCTGCGGACTCGTACACCTTTGCTGTCATGTTCTCTCCCTGCCAAGCGTTCATTGAGTAGACACTCACTCACTTCGGTATCCAGTGAACTATCTCCAGTTCACAGGTTCAAGGAATCTCGACCATCGACACAGATCTGATCGGCTACTGATCATCTGAAGACATTTCGTTCACTCAATGAACGCTAGGATGGCTGCATGCCAACTCACGAGCAATCGCCGGCCATGGTCGCGCGGGTGGCGGCACTTCTGCGAGCTCTCGGCGCGTCCGAGCCAACAGGTACTTCCACCACGGAATTGGGCAAGGGCACCGGCCTCGCTCGCCCCACCGCGCATCGGCTCCTCACGTCTCTGGCTGCCGAAGGACTGGTCGACCGTGATGCGAGAACCGGTCGGTGGTCTCTCGGTCCGGAGTTGTACCTGTTGGGGGCGGCGGCGGGAAACAGGTACGACATCACCGACCGCGCTCGCGACGTCGTCGACGAACTTGCCCGGGTCACGGGGGAGAGCGCATTCCTGTCGGCACGTCGAGGTGACGAGACAGTCTGCGTCCTGAGTCAGGAAGGCAGTTTTCCGCTGCGATCCCACGTGTTGCACGAGGGGAAGCGATTCCCGTTGGGAGTCGCGTCGGCCGGCCTTGCCATCTTGAGTCACCTACCGACGCGGGACGTCGACGACTATTTCGTCCGAGTGAATCTGGAACCGGAATGGGGCGAGATCCACAGTGAGACGTCAATCCGCGAGCGAATCGAGTCGACGCGTGTCACCGGCTACGCCGTCAATCCGGCCCTCATCGTCGAAGGAAGCTGGGGGATGGGTGCCGCGGTGTTCGACCGCAACGGTCGCCCGGCCTGGGCGCTGAGCCTGACCGGAGTGGAAACTCGCTTCCGGCCCGCACGCCATGCCGAGTTGGGAACGCTACTCCTCGAGCACGCTCATACACTGTCGAACCGACTGAAAACGCATGCAGTGAACTAGCTTTCGTGAACCAAGTCTTGTGTAGTAGTCGTTCTTGCCGTCGTGCGCACATGCGCCTTCTCGCCCTGCGGGCCGAACAGATGCAAGATTTCCACCACCTGTTCATCGGCGGGCCCGAACCAATGGGGCTCGGCAGTGTCGAACTCCGCGACTTCACCGGGGTGCAGGACAACCTCGTTCGTACCCAGAATGAGACGCAGATTCCCGGCGAGGACGTAGAGCCATTCGTAGCCGGCGTGGGTGACGAGCTTCGGCGGACGTGGACCGATCACCTGCTTGAACACCTGCACGCGTCCGGGATAACGCGTCAGCGGAACGACGGCACTGCCGTTCTTGCGTCGACTCGGAGTGAGGTGAACCCGGGGATCGCCCGTAGCGGGAGCGCCGACGAGTTGGTCCAGTGCAACCCGATGAGCCCGCGCGAGCGGTAACAGCAGATCGAGGGTCGGACGACGGTTACCCGATTCGAGGCGTGAGAGTGCGCTGACGGAGATACCGGTGGCCTCGGACAGCACCTCGAGAGTCAACCCGCGATCGCGTCGAAGCGTGCGCAGCCTCGGTCCGATATCGGCGATCAACTGCTCGAATTCAGCATCCATGCTGTCCATCTTTGCAGTTTCTGCAAGTTTTCTAACGGGTTCGCAGGTGTGCGGGTGACGATCCTCGCGGCAGTCGAGCACGGCAGAACACTTCGAGAGATGGAGTCCGACCATGAAACCTTCGAGCGGGACCGACGAAACGCAAGTGATCGGACTTGATGCAGGGCGGCGATGGGGAGTCCTGGCGATCTGCTGCACGAGTCTGTTCGTCGTCGGGTTGGACACGACCATCGTGAACGTGGCCCTGCCGACGATCGGGGAGGGATTTCGTGTCGGAACCCGTGGTCTCGAATGGGTCGTCAACGCGTACACACTTGTGTTGGCGAGCTTGCTGATTTCGTCCGGAGCGGTGGCTGATCGTTTCGGCAGGAGACGAGTTTTTCAGATCGGCCTCGTTGTCTTCGGGGTGGCGTCGATCGCCTGCGCACTCGCTCCGTCCGTCGGGGTGCTGATCGTTGCGCGGATCTTCCAAGGCGTCGGCGGGTCGATGCTCAGCCCGGTTGCCCTCGCGATCGTGGTCAACGTGATGACCGACCCGAAGGAGCGTGCCAAGGCGATCGGGGTGTGGGCTGCCGTCTTCGGCCTGAGTATGGCGGCAGGTCCGATCGTCGGCGGGGTGCTCATCGAAAGTTTCGGCTGGCGATCGGTTTTCTGGATCAACGTGCCCGTGATCTTGGCCGTGCTCGCCCTGACTGCTGCGTTTGTACCGGAGTCCCGAGCGCAGCAGTCGCGACGTCTCGATCTTCCCGGTCAGCTGTTGCTGGTGATTCTTGTCGGCGGTGCGGTTGCCCTTCTGATCGAGGGTCCGCGAATCGGTTGGTCCTCTGCCGCGGCGACGGCCGGGTACGTAGTCGTCGCTGCAGCGTTGGTCGCGTTCATTCGCGTCGAATCACGAAAGCGCGAGCCACTCATGGATCTCGCACTGTTTCGCCGACGGCCGTTTTCGTCGGCCGTGATCGGCGCGGTCGTGGTGTTCGTCGCCTTGAACGCGACGCTGCTGCTCGGGACGTTCTATCTCCAACACTCCCGCGGTATGAGTCCGGCCCTGGCCGGTGCGATCACCCTCCCGATGGCTGTTGCAGCAACGGTCTGCGCGCCGTTGTCCGGAATTCTCGTCGGGCGCTTCGGTCCGCGGCGGCCGCTACTGATCGCCGGTAGCTTCACGACACTCGGCGGGCTGTGCCTGGTCGCGCTCGACAACAACACGGCGATTCCGACGCTGTTGGCCGCCTACCTGTTCCTCGGTATCGGATTCGGGTTCTCGAATGCCCCCATCACCAACACTGCCGTCAACGGGCTGCCGAGATCGCAGGCCGGGCTTGCCGGTGGAATAACCTCCAGTGCACGCCAATTCGGCGCCGCTCTCGGTGTGGCGCTGGCAGGAGGGATCATCGGTGGCAGCGCCCCGGTGGATGTCGCGCAAGCATCGAGGCCGGGATGGATCCTGGTTGCCGGGTGTGGGCTCGCAGTCCTGGCGATTGCACTTGCATCTCGAAATTCCGAGGAACCGAACGGATAACCACCGAGCGTCCGCTCGAGCTTCACCCTGCGCGGGTGATTCCAAGTGTGTTCGCACCCGATACAGATGATGGGGTATCTGATCGACTCGTATCCGAGCGGGGAGTGCCATGTGCCAGACACCTAAGGACGCAACACCGGCCACGGTCACGGCGAATCGCGAAGCGCTTTCGCGGTATGCCATGGAGGACCGGCAAGATTTTGCCGATGCCGATCGCGGTCTGATCGCCCCGTTGCCGGGCAAGGTGGTGGCCGATGACGGGCACGTTGTCTTCGACCCCGAGGCAATGGCGTACATCGGTGACGACGTTCCGGCACCCGACACCGTCAATCCGAGCCTGTGGCGCCAGGGTCAACTGATGCGTCGTGGAGGGCTCTACCAGGTCACGGATCGTCTCTATCAGGTGCGAAACAACGATCTGGCCAATTTGACGGTTGTCGAAGGTGACGAGGGGCTGATCGTCATCGACTGCATGGCAGGGGTCGAATCGGCACGGCAGGGCATGAAGATGATTCGCGAGCACGTCAGCGACAAGCCTGTCGCGGCAATCATTTACACGCACACACATATCGATCACTACGGCGGCGTCAAAGGGATCGTCGACCTCGACGACGTGACGTCGGGGCGAGTGCCGATCATCGCGCCGGGCACGATCGGCTCGTTCGACAAGTTTGCAATCGGTGAAAACGTCGTCGCGGGAAATGCCATGGCGAGACGGTCCTTCTACGCATTCGGCGGGTTGCTCGACCTCGATGCCAAGGGGATGGTCACGTGCGGCATCGGCACGATCAGTACTCGAGGTCCACTGATTTCGTATATTTCTCCCACTGACAGCATCACGGAGACCGGAACCAAGCGCGAGATCGCCGGTCTGGAGTTCGAGTTCCTGTACGCCCCTGATACCGAGGCGCCGGAGGAGATGCACATCTGGATTCCGGAACTCGCGGCCCTGACGTGCGCCGAGAACGCCAACCACTCGCTCCACAATATTCAGACGTTGCGTGGCGCGCGCACCCGCGACGCTCGGAACTTCGCTCGCTATCTGGACGAGACTCTCGAACGGTGGGGCGACGAAGCTGCGGTTCACTACGGACCGCACACCTGGCCGGTTTGGGGCAACGAGAACCTGGTTCCGTTCATCGAATCTCAAAGGGACACTTACAAGTACATCCACGATCAGGCGCTCCGCCTCGCGAACAAGGGGTACACGCCGCTCGAAGCCGCCGAGGTGATCGAACTGCCGGACGAGCTCGCGCGCAAGTGGTACAACCGCGGATACCACGGAACTCTGCACCACGACGTGCGCGCCGTGTACACCAAGGAACTGGGAATGTGGGACGGCGATCCGGTGACGCTTCATCCACATCCGCCGGTTGAATCGGCGAAGAGGTTCGTCGATCTCCTTGGTGCGCAGAAGATCCTGGACGAGGGTAAACGGGCCTTCGAGGCTGCGGACTACCGATGGGCGGCCGAGATTCTGCACAAGTTGGTTTTCGCGCAACCGGAGAACACCGAAGCGAGGAATCTCCAAGCCGACGTCTACGAGCAGATGGGTTATCAAGCCGAAGGGCCTCAGTGGCGTGGAATCTATCTCTCGGCCGCCCTGGAACTACGCGAAGGTGCCCAGCCTGCCCCGTATGTCACGGCGAGTCAGGACAGTGTCCTCGCGATGCCCATCGACATCCTCTTCGACTTCGTCGCAATACATCTCATCGGCGAGAAGGCAGCCGACGCGGACCTGCGCATCGATTTCGTGTTCACCGATCACAGCGACGAGGCATGGACCGTGTGGGTCAAGCGCGGCGTTCTCAACGCACGTAAGGGTGCGTCACCGAACACACCACTGACCGTCTCCGGTCCGAAAGCCGCACTGGTAGGGGCACTTCTACAGCCGGGCGCCGCCGCCCAACTGGCCAAGGCGGGGAAGATTTCGCTCGACGGAGACGGATCGGCGCTGGAGACGCTGGGAGGGTTACTGGACACTTTCGATCCCAGTTTCAATATCGTCACACCGTAACGAAGGGAGAGCTCTCGATGTGCACACGCTTGGTCTACCTGGGGCCCAACGACACTGTGATCACGGCTCGATCGATGGATTGGAAGGTCGACCTCGGAACGAACCTCTGGGCGTTCCCACGCGGCATGACCAGAGAGGGTTGCGCGGGTCCGAACTCGATCCAGTGGACGTCGAAATACGGAAGTGTTGTCGCGACGGCCTACGACATGTGCACGACCGACGGCGTCAACGAGGCTGGGTTGTCGGCCAATCTCTTGTGGTTGGTCGAGTCCGAGTATCCGACGTACGACGGTTCGAGCCCGGGATTGTCGATCGCGGCGTGGGCGCAGTACGTCCTGGACAGCTTTGCGACAGTTCGGGAAGCGGTCGAAGTGCTGTCGTCGGAACCGTTCACGGTGGTGACCGCTGCCGTTCCGGGCGAAGACCGCCTCGCCACGCTGCACATGTCGCTTTCGGACGCTGGGGGAGACAGCGCGATCATCGAGTACATCGGTGGACGTCCGACGATTCACCACAGCCGCGAGTACCAGGTGATGACCAATTCACCCATCTTCGATCAGCAACTCGCCGTCAACGAGTACTGGAAGCAGATCAACGGAACCGTCATGCTGCCCGGAACCAACCGTGCCGCTGACAGATTCGCCCGGGCGTCGTTCTACGTGGATGCGATACCGCAGACGGACGATCCTCGATCGGCCTTGGCATCCACTTTCAGCGTCATCCGGAATGTTTCGGTACCCCTGGGTATTTCGACTCCCGACGAGCCCAACATCTCGTCGACCAGATGGCGCACGGTCGTCGACCACAAACGTGCGCTTTATTTCTTCGAATCCGCGATGACGCCGAATACCTTCTGGGTGGACGTGGCGTCGATGGATCTCGGAGAAGGGACTGCCGTTCGAAAGCTCGGGTTGGGTCCGAACGAGAGCACCGTCTACTCCGGCGACTCCACTGATCGGTTCGAACGGGCGGAGGCATTCACGTTCGCAGGTGCATAGGGATTCGGGATCCACAAAAACCCAGTTGTGAAACTTCTTGACATTTCTACTCCGTTCAGATGAAACTTTGTTGCATATTCGGGTTTCGTCAACGGAGGACGGCATGGGCATCACAGTGCAGACACGGAACGATGGTGCGCAGCTCAAACGGCGCAGGGCGCTCGTCGCCGGCTCCGTCGGAAATTTCATCGAGTGGTACGAGTTCGGTGTGTACGGGTTCTTCGCGACGATCATCGCGTCGAACTTCTTCAGCGCCGACGGCTCCGGCGACCTCGAAAGCCTGATCAAGACCTATGCGTCGTTTGCGCTGGCGTTCTTCTTCCGCCCAGTGGGTGCCGCCCTGTTCGGTCGACTCGGTGACCGCATCGGCCGACGCCCCACCTTGGTGATCGTCCTTCTGTTGATGTCGGGTGCGACGACTCTGATCGGCGTGCTGCCCACCTACGAGAGCGTCGGAATTCTGGCACCGCTGCTCTTGACGGTCCTTCGAATCCTCCAGGGATTGTCGGCGGGCGGTGAGTTCGGTGGTGCTGTATCGGTGATGACCGAGTTCGCTCCGCCCGGGCGACGTGGGCTGTACGGCTCGTGGCAGTCGTTCACCGTCGCACTCGGACTGCTCGCCGGTGCGGGTATCGCGGCACTCCTCGCCACCGTGCTCGACTCGGGACAGCTCAGTGACTGGGGCTGGCGCATCCCGTTCCTCCTTGCACTTCCGATGGGTCTGGTTGCCCTGTGGCTCCGGCTCCGCCTCGAGGAAACGCCGTCGTTCGAGCGTGCTCGATCGGTCCAGTCCGAACCGACAGCTGAAACAGCGGTGCCGGTAGTGCAACCGTCCGTCGGGGAGACTGCCAGAGCGATCCTGCTCGGAATCGGGCGGTTGATGGGGTGGTCTGCTGCCGGTTACACCTTCCTCGTGGTGATGCCTACCTATCTTCAGAGTTCGCTCAACGCGACCTTCCATCAGGCGCTGGTTGCTTCCGTGCTCGCCAATGCGGGCTTCGCGGTGACCATTCCGATCGCGGGTGGACTCAGCGATCGCATCGGACGACGCGCGGTCATGCTCACCGGCACCGTGATAATTCTGGTCCTGGCTCTGCCGCTGCTCAACGTCCTGCAGAACGAGCAGACGTCTCTGACAGCCAAGGGATTTGCAGTGTTTGCCGCCGGCGCCGCAGTGGGACTCGTTGCCGGACCCGGACCTGCGATGCTCTCCGAGATGTTTCCCACCTCGGTGCGGTACACCGGACTGGGACTCGCGTACTCCCTGTCCAACGCAGTCTTTTCGGGCTGTGCCGGTCTGATCATCACGTGGTTGATCAAGGAAACCTCCAATCTCGATATTCCGGCCTACTTCGTGATGGCGACATGCGCCGTCAGCGCGATCGCCTTGAGTACCTTGCGAGGTAACGCCCACAAGCGGGCACTCGTCGACTGACCGTAGCTTTCCCGAATGCCGAAACAATCCGAGTAAGGGATATTTCATGAGAGTCATCGGCCTGATGTCCGGTACTTCGTACGACGCTATCGATGCTGCCGCAGCAGACATCCGGATCGACGGGGACACTCTTGTGCTGACCCCACTGGGGATGGTCAGCGAACCATATTCCGGTGAGTTGCGGGCAGCGGTGGCTGCTGCGGTACCGCCTGCGTCCACCACTGTCGGTCAGATCTGCCAACTCGATACCGAGATCGGACAGGCATTCGCGGCGGTGGCCGCACGGGCGAACGCGGAACTGTGCGGTGGCAGTGCGGAATTGATCTCCTCACATGGTCAGACGATGTTCCACTGGGTCGAAGGATCGCAAGTAAGGGGCACTCTTCAACTCGGGCAGCCGGCCTGGATAGCCGAGGAGACCGGGTGCACAGTCGTGTCGGATCTGCGCTCTCGTGACGTGGCGACAGGTGGTCAGGGCGCACCACTTGTCAGCGCCTTCGACGTATTGTGGCTCAACGGAAGAACTTCGGGCTCCGTCGCGCTCAATCTCGGTGGCATCGCGAACGTCACTGCTCCAGGTGGCGCCCCGACGTCGACGGCAGACGGTGCCGCGGAACCGATTGCCTTCGACACCGGCCCCGCCAATGCGCTGATCGACGCTGCGGTAAGCGAATTCACGGCGGGGGAGCAGTGGTTCGACCTCGGTGGTGCTCTGGGTGCAGCAGGCACCCCGAACGTCGATCTGCTCGCGCATCTACTGAGCGAGCCGTATTACGCGCAGCCCGCTCCCAAGAGCACCGGCAAGGAATTGTTCCATCGAGATTATCTACTCGCCGCTCTGCGTGGTTACGAATCCTTGCCCCTGGCCGACATCGTCGCGACACTGACTGCACTGACCGCCCGAACCGTCGCCGATTCCGTCAAAGGGCTTGCGGCGACCGAAGTGGTGGTATCGGGTGGTGGTACCAAGAACCCGACGTTGATGGCGATGCTTCGCGACGAACTGGGCGACATTGCGCTCGTCTCATCGGACGAACTCGGGGTCACCTCCGACATCAAGGAAGCATTGGCTTTCGCGGTACTCGGCTTTCTCACCGCGCACGGATTGCCCGGAAGCATTGCTTCGTGCACCGGTGCGCGTCACGCCAGTGTGCTCGGATCCTTGACGCCGGGAAGCCGTGGGCTGCCTAGAATCACATCGGTGCCCTCAGCTCCGAAAACGATGCGAATCGAGGCGTTATGACTTTGGACCGGAGTGTTCCGGCGTCCGTCGACCTGCTTGCCCGTATTCGCGCATCGTTGAGCAGCCTCTCGCCTGCCGAGCTGCGGATCGCGGAAATCATCGAAGCCGACCCCAGCCTGGCCTCCACGCTGACGGTCAACGATCTCGCCGAGCGAGCGTCGACAAGCACGGCGACAGTGGTCCGCACAGCCAAAAGGCTCGGCTTCGAGGGCTATCCACAGCTTCGTCTCGCGCTGGCGGCGATCAGCGGGTCCAGCGCCGGCGACACGATCCCACTCGGTGTGGACATCGTTGCTGCTGACTCGGCCGGCGAGGTGATGGCCAAGCTTGCCGAGTTCGAGTCCGAACAACTCAAGGGCACGGCGCAATTGACAGATCCTGCTGCGCTCGAAGAAGTTGTCTCCCGGATTCGATCCGCCCGCCGGGTCGAGGTGTACGGTATCGGCGCGTCAGGCATCGTCGCGCAAGACCTCACATTGAAGCTTTCGCGTATCGACGTCAACTGCCGGGTTCATCTCGACCGAGACGCGGCGATGGTGAGCGCCAGCTTGCTCGGACCGGACGACATCGCAGTGGGGATCTCACATTCAGGTGAGACTTCCGATGTCGTCGAACCACTCGCCCTTGCCCGTCGTACCGGGGCATCGACGGCTGCGATCACTGGTGGAGCGCGTTCGACGCTCGCCGTGCAGTCAGACCACGTACTGCTCACTGCCGGTAGAGAATTCGGTTTCCGGTCGGCTGCGATGGCAAGCCGAACCGGCCAGCTGTTGGTAGTGGACACAATTTTTGCGATGGTGGCGCACTCGCTGCCCAGCGCACTCTCTGCTCTGCAACGAAGCCATGACGCCATTGCTTCGAAGCGGCACTGACGAGGAGTCGTCGCTGTGAATCTGACGAGGAGTCGTCGCTGTGAATCCGACGAGGAGTCGTCTAATGGAACTTGATCGAGGAGGACTCGCCACAATGCACTTGGAAATGCTCTCCACCGAGAGACCCAACCCTCTCACCCGCGATCTCGACGTCATGTCGGTGTCGGATCTGCTGACGGTGATGAATCAACAGGACGCGATCGTGGCCGACGCGGTCGCGGCGGTACTACCTGCCATCGAAGCCGCAGTCGACTTGATCGTCGCGGCACGGGCGCGAGGTGGTCGACTGATCTACCTGGGAGCGGGGACGAGTGGCCGTCTGGGGGTTCTCGACGCAGTGGAATGCCCTCCGACCTTCGGGACAGATCCGGGCGAGGTGATCGGCATCATCGCCGGTGGTCCGGGAGCGTTTCTGAACGCCGTCGAGGGTGCAGAAGACGATCCGCGAGCGGCTGGGGTCGACCTCGACGCAATTTCGTTGAACGCCACGGACGTCGTGGTGGGTTTGGCGGCCAGCGGTCGTACTCCCTATGTCATCGGGGGCCTGGATCATGCCCGCGAACTCGGCGCAGCGACAGTGGCAGTCTCGTGCAACCGGAACGCGGCAATGAGTTCTCACGCCGGCGTGGCCATCGAAGTGGAGACCGGCCCCGAGATCCTCACCGGATCGACGAGGCTCAAGGCCGGGACTGCGCAGAAGATGGTGTGCAACATGCTCTCCACAGCCAGTATGGTCCGCTCCGGGAAGGCATTCCACAATCTGATGGTCGATCTTCGGCCGACCAATGCCAAACTGGTCGATCGTGCAAACCGCATCGTCGCGGCAGCCACCGGAGTCGATACCGAGATCGCTGCGGAGACCATCGAAAATGCCGACGGTCATGTGAAGGCAGCGGTCGTCATGTTGTTGGCCGAATGCGACTTCGCCGAAGCGGCCGAATTGTTGGACCGCGCCTCGGGTTCGGTACGTGAGGCCATCGTCGGAGCCGGCAAAAGCAGTGAGGAAGTCTGAATGGAAATCGTCATAGTTCCCAGTCCGGAAGACGGCGGACGAATCGCTGCCGATATCGTGTGCGGCGCCATCGAAAACGGAGCGCGGACGCTCGGCCTCGCGACGGGATCGTCACCGCTGCATACGTATCGGGAGCTGATCAAGCGGCATCGAGAATCTGGAGTGTCGTTCGCGGCGATGAGTGCGTATCTTCTCGACGAGTACGTAGGTCTCACGCCCGATCAGCCGCAGTCCTACGCGCACACCATCCGCACGGAACTCGTGGATCATCTCGACATCGACAATGCGCGAGTGTTCAGCCCCGACGGCGGAGCCGCCGATCCCAGTGAAGCGGCCCGACGCTACGACGCAGCCATTGCCGAAAACGGTCCCATCGACGTGCAGATCCTCGGAATCGGCCTCAACGGGCACATCGGTTTCAACGAGCCCTCCTCCTCGCTCGCCTCGCGCACCCGAGTGAAGACCTTGACCGAGAGGACCCGCGCCGACAACGCACGGTTCTTCGCTGACCCGGCTGACGTGCCGCATCATGTGATCACGCAGGGGCTCGGAACCATCAGTGATGCAAGGCATCTCGTTCTGATCGCGGACGGCGCCCGTAAAGCGCCCGCGGTCCGGGCGGCGGTCGAGGGTCCGGTCTCGGCATTCTGCCCGGCATCAGTGTTGCAGCTGCATCCACACGTGACCGTCATTGTCGACGAGGCAGCTGCCGGCGAACTCCAACTAGCTGACTTCTACCGCTACACAACCGAGCACAAGCCGGCTGCGCAGGGCTACTGAACGGCGTGTTACTGAAAGCGTGTTCGTGTTACCGAAAAGCGAATTTGATCTCTAGTGCAGTTGAGCCCCTAGCCTCGGGGCATGATCAGTGCGAGAAGTTCAGAGGTACCCCCGCTTGCGTCGCCCCAGTTCTTCTCACCACCGCTCAGTGTTGCGATCGTCGGGGCGGGGCCGGCGGGAATCCACGCCGCGGGCGCTCTTGCTGAACTGGCACCAGGCACCAAGACAGACGTGTTCGAGCGTCTACCCACGCCGTACGGACTGGTGCGCTACGGGCTCGCGCCGGGGCATCCCGAATCCGAAAAGTTCGTCCACTCTCTGCACGCCACGCTGGCCGCCAGTGACTTCCGGTTGTTCTGCAACGTCGAGATCGGCAAGGACCTTTCCGTCGAGGACCTACGCTCTTCCTACGATGCCGTGATCATTGCAACGGGTGCGCCGCGGGATGCGCTTCTCGACATTCCCGGCGTCGAGCTTCCAGGTTCCTTCGGCAGCGCCGAGTTTGTCGCCTGGTACAACGATCACCCGGACAGTTCGCTGCAGTGGCCGCTGAACGCCGAATCGGTTGCGGTGATCGGAGGTGGCAACGTCGCACTCGATGTCACCCGAATGCTCCTCGCCGAGGCGCAATCGCTGCAGGCCACGGGCGTATCGGCCAAAGTTCGGGAAGGGATGGCAGGCAGTCGTGTTCGCGAAGTGCACATCTTTGTCCGGCGCGGACCAGCCGACGCTCGCTTCTCCCCGAACGAGTTGCGCGCTCTCGGTGAACTGCCAGGCGTCGATGTCGTCGTCGACGCTGCCGATGTCGCACCGGACCGGCATATCGAGCGGATGACAAAGCAGTCGGTGCACACCCGACTCGCAGTCGAGGCACTCCGCACCTTCGCGGACCCGTCTGCCGACCGAACTTCTCACCGCCGCGTTCACCTGCACTTCTACCGACAGCCGACGGAGATTCTCGGCAGTGGGAAAGTCGAAGCACTCCGCGTCGAGCGGACAGTCCCGGACGGCTACGGTCACGTCACCGCTTCGGGCACCTGTACCGACTATCCGGTTCACGCTGTGTACCGGGCAATCGGATTCCTCGGAACGCCACTTGCCGGGGTGCCTTTCGATCACGGGCGCGGCACCGTTGTACACCGGGGCGGCGCTGTGGTCGACGAGAGCGGCTCACCGGTTGCGGGCTTGTTCGTGACCGGTTGGATGAAGCGAGGTGCCGCCGGGCTGATCGGTGCGGCGCGGCCTGATGCTTGCCAGACCGTCGAAACGATGCTGCACCAGCTGGATTCGGTAGGCGAGCGGCGAGCAGACCGAAGCGGGATCGCGAGGCTCCTCGGGGCCGGCAACGTCGTGTCCGTCGATTGGGACGGATGGCTTCGCATCGATGCCGCCGAACGTGATCTCGGTGTGAAGTATGGGCGTGATCGCGTCAAGATCAAAGATCGCGAGGTACTTGTCGGTATCGGCACGAATCTGCCGGTTCACCCCCAATAGTTTCGCTGGGGTCTGGGGTACCGCCGGGGTTACGCTGAAGTGAGTCACCCCGATTCATCGTGATCGAGGTGCGGAACAGAAGTGTCATGAATGAACGTGGTGCGCAGGCCGTTGACGCGACAATCGCGAGCGGGCCCCTGACCGAACGGGGCACCGTCACCGAGTTGCGCCCGTCCGCACCGCCGGTGGTGCGTGACCGACAGAACGGTGCCGACGGCCTCGGGCGACTTGTCGGGGATTGGGAGGAGGGGCGAACCCCGTCCGACTTGAGCGACTATCTGCCCGATCCGGCCAAGATTCGTCGGGCGGCGTTGATCGAATTGGTCGGGATCGACATGGAGTATCGCTGGCTGAAAAATGATCGCCCGAAACGACTCACGGACTACTGTGCCGAGTATCCCGAACTACTCGAAGAACCACTTCCGGCCGAGCTCCTGTACGAGGAGTTCCGGCTGCGGAAGCAGAGTGGGGAGAACGTCGTAGCAGCCGACTATCTCAGCGAGTTCCCCTTGCAGGCAGAGAGTTTCGAGCGGTTGTTCGATCGTGATTCGATGGCCGGACGCGAAGACGTCATGATGTTGGGACTCTCGGGTTTCGACGAGTTCGAGATCGGGCAGCACCTCGACGATTTCGAACTGGTGTTGGAACTCGGGCACGGAGCGTTTGCCCGAGTGTTCCTTGCTCGGCAACTTTCGATGCAGCGGTGGGTCGCATTGAAGATCTCGCGCAACGTCGGGGTCGAACCGCAGACTCTCGCCCAACTCGACCATCCCAACATCGTTCGCGTCTTCGACCAACGACTGCTCGAAGAACGTGCACTGCGAGTTCTGTTCATGGAATACGTGCCAGGCGGGACCCTGCTCGACGTGGTCAAACTTGTCCGCGTCACACCGCAGGCGCAGCGGTCCGGACAACTACTTCTCGACGCCATCGATCACACCCTGGCGAAGAAGGGAGAGATGAAGCCGAGCGAGACGAGTTTACGGAGCGAGATCGCGGCGATGTCGTGGCCGGAGACCGTGGCCTGGATGGGAATGAGACTGGCCGATGCCCTCGAATACGCGCGTGAGCACGGCGTACTACATCGGGACATCAAGCCGGCGAACGTACTTCTCAGTGTCGAAGGCATTCCCAAACTCGCCGACTTCAACGTCAGTTCGAGCGAGGAGGTGTCGACCGAGGATGCAGCATGTTTTGTCGGAGGCTCGCTTGCCTACATGTCTCCGGAGCAGTTGGAGGCCTGTTCTGTGGGGGCGCCCGGCACACTCGACACCCGTAGCGACATCTATGCGCTCGGCGTGATGCTGTGGGAACTCCTCACCGGGAGTAGGCCTTTCTTGGGCGACGGCACGGGAGAGAACCCGCCGTCGCCCAGGAAGGCGCTCGAGGCCCGCCGGCGTGGAGTGGATCCTGCGGCCGAGGCACGGTTACCGGACGACTGTCCGCCGGCGCTGCGCCGAGTGCTGGTGAAGTCTCTCTCGCCCGAGCGAGACGGACGGTGGTCTGGCGGACGAAAGCTGGCTCGTCAGTTCGCTCTGTGCCTGGACCGGTCGGCCCGCAATCTGGTGGACCCACCGGAAGGGAGTCCACGTTCGACGCTGTGGAAGTGGGCACTGCCGATTCTTCTGGCCGCGATCGGAATTCCGAATCTCCTGGCGGCGGGCTACAACTACTACTACAACAAGATGCTGATCATCTCGGGACTCTCGCCGCAGGCCCAGCAGCACCTCGAGCAGGTTCATCTGGTCATCGGGGTGGCTGCGTTCTCTCTCGGCGCCGCAGCGATCCTGTATTGGTGTCGGCTCGCCCTCACCGTGCCTCACGGACTGCGCAACGGTCAGACGTACAGCGCGGATGTCTTGAACAAAGCGCGTACCGCGACGCTGAACGTCGGACACCGCGCGGTGGTGATCGCATTCGGTCTGTGGGTTCTGGCCGGTATCGCATATCCGGTTGCATTGCAGATTGCCGCCGGCGGAATTCCGCAGCGAGCCTACGTGCACTTGATGTCGTCGCTGGCGGTGTGCGGCGCCGTCGCAGTCGCGTATCCGTTCTTCATCCTGACGTATTACTCGGTTCGATGTCTGTATCCGATCTTGTTGTCACACGGGGAGTTACGGAGCGACGACGGACGCGATATTCGCTCGCTGGGCCGGAGCAGCACGCGTTACCTCGCGGTGGCGGCGTCGGTTCCACTGGTGGGAATCGCGGGGCTCAGTTTTGTCGGTTCCGGGGCCGGCGAGGAACTCAACGCCACAGTTCGTGCGTTGTGTCTGGGCGGGATCGCCGGATTCATCGTTGTGTATCAACTGTTTCGACGGATCGAAAGTGATCTCCGAGCACTGCTGCGCGTTGTGTCTCTCGAGGTGTCGGCGTCTCCGTAACCACCTGACAACCGTGTTCGCGACGAGTTACTTCGCAGTGCTCTTGCGCGGTCGGCTGCGACGAACTGCTTTGGCGGGCGTCGGAGACTTCACTTCTGATTCTTCCTGAGGGTCGTCGCGCCAGTGAATCTCGATTTCTATCTCGACTTCGTTGCCGTCGACTTCGATCTCGAGTTCCCACCGAACCTGTTCCGGAACACTGATTTCGATCGAGTCCCCACCCGACCCCAGCTCCACTTCGGATCCGCTGGCGAGGGCTTGGCCGAGGGCGATGAGTCGGTCGGCGACTTCCTGCCGTGAGAGTTCTGACTTCCTCTTGATCTCCAGTTTGGGCACGATCACTCCTGACCTCGGCGGATTCTCTCTTTCACGGTAGTTGGACGAAGGGGAGATTGTCGGAGTTTGTGGAACCACGCAGCAGGACGCGCCGACGCGCAACACGCCTGAAGACGCAGTGGGGGCGCCAGAAACAGCGAGGAATCCGGCTCACTCATAGCACGGACGAATCGGTCGGGAGAGCCTTGTCAGCGATGATTTTCGCGAAAGTCTGGGTTCAGTCCAGAAGATTGCGCAATAGTGGAAAGGTGCCTTCGACGCCGGATTATGCAGCCCAACTGCGTAACGCTGAGCTTCGCGTGACTCGTCCCAGAGTCACGGTGCTCGAGGTTGTGCATGCACGCCCACATGCAGCCACCGAGACGATTTTCGATGCTGTGCGGGCAGTTCTGCCGGGGGTATCTCGGCAGGCGGTCTACGACGTGTTGCACGCTCTCACCGACGCCGGGCTGATACGGCGGATCCAACCGTCCGGATCGGTGGCGCTGTACGAGTCCCGCGTCGGCGACAACCACCATCACGTCGTCTGCCGGTCCTGCGGGGTCGTTGCCGATGTCGACTGCGCAGTCGGAGAGGCACCGTGTTTGACGCCGTCGGCGCGCAACGGCTTCGTCCTCGATGAAGCCGAGGTCATTTACTGGGGCCTGTGTGCCGACTGTTCGACAACTCAGAGTTTGCGATCACACCCGTGATCGAAGTCCGTTCTACTCGCTCATGGAGGGATTACCGTGTCCGATAGTTGCCCGGTTGCTCACGATGGAAACACCGAGAGCACCAGCGAAAGTGAAAACCCCGCAATCCCGTCTCCGACACCTACCGGGAATCGTCCGAGAACGAACAGTGACTGGTGGCCGAATCAGCCGGATCTCTCTGTCCTGCATTCGCATTCGTCGAAATCCAATCCCATGGGTGCCGACTTCGATTACGCCCAGGAATTCGCCAAACTCGATGTCGAGGCACTCAAGCGCGACGTCATCGCGTTGATGACGGCGTCGCAGGATTGGTGGCCGGCCGACTACGGGCACTACGGCGGACTCTTCGTGCGTATGAGCTGGCATGCTGCCGGCACCTATCGCATCGCCGACGGTCGCGGCGGCGGAGGTCAGGGCGCTCAGCGTTTCGCCCCGCTCAACAGTTGGCCGGACAACGCCAGCCTCGACAAGGCGCGGCGCCTGCTCTGGCCCGTGAAGCAGAAGTACGGAAAGCAGGTTTCCTGGGCCGACCTCCTGGTGTTCGCGGGCAACTGCGCCTTGGAGTCGATGGGGTTCAAGACGTTCGGCTTCGGCTTCGGTCGAGAAGACATCTGGGAGCCGGAGGAGATTTACTGGGGTCCTGAGGACACCTGGCTCGGCGACGAGCGCTACAGCGGAGACCGCGAGCTGTCCGGGCCGCTGGGCGCAGTTCAGATGGGCCTGATCTACGTCAATCCCGAAGGGCCCAACGGCCAACCGGACCCGGTAGCGGCCGCCCGCGACATTCGCGAAACCTTCGCTCGCATGGCGATGAACGACGTGGAGACAGCCGCACTGATCGCCGGCGGCCACACCTTCGGCAAGACGCACGGCGCCGGCCCGGCCGACCTCGTCGGACCGGAACCGGAAGGCGCACCCATCGAGCAGCAGGGATTGGGCTGGAAGAGTGCCTTCGGTACAGGAGTGGGCAAGGACGCGATCACCAGTGGTCTCGAGGTCGTATGGACGCCCACTCCGACGAAGTGGGACAACACTTTCCTGGAGATCCTGTACGGCTACGACTGGGAGCTGACCAAGAGCCCGGCGGGTGCCTGGCAGTGGATTCCGAAGGACGGCGCGGGGGCGGGCACGATCCCGGATCCGTTCGATTCGTCGGCCGGACGCACTCCGACGATGCTGACAACCGACCTCTCCCTACGCCTGGATCCGACGTACGAGAAGATCACCCGGCGCTGGCTCGATCATCCGGAAGAATTCGCCGAAGAGTTCGCCAAGGCTTGGTACAAGCTCCTGCACCGTGACATGGGACCGGTCACGCGCTACTTGGGGCCGTGGGTTCCCGAGCCGCAGCTGTGGCAGGACCCTGTTCCCTCGGCGGAGGATCAGCTGATCGGGGACGCAGACATCGCGATCCTCAAGAGTCGACTTCTCGACTCCGGGCTGTCCATTTCGCAGTTGGTATCGACGGCGTGGGCGTCGGCTGCGAGCTTCCGCAGCACCGACATGCGCGGCGGCGCCAACGGTGCGCGAATCCGCTTGGAACCGCAGAAGAATTGGGAAGTCAACGAGCCCGCAGCTCTCTCCGCGGTGCTTCAGACTCTCGAGCGGGTTCAGCAAGACTTCAACCAGGCAGGTGGAGCCAAGGTTTCGCTCGCCGACCTGATCGTTCTGGGTGGTACAGCGGCCGTTGAACAGGCTGCGAAGAACGCCGGACAGGACATCACGGTCTCGTTCACTCCGGGACGTACGGACGCAACGCAGGAGCAGACAGACGTCGACTCGTTCGAGGTACTCGAACCCCGGGCCGACGGATTCCGGAACTATCTCAAGGGTGGGGAGAAGATTCCGGCCGAGATTCTGCTGGTCGACCGCGCGTACATGCTGTCGCTGACCCCGCCCGAGGTGACAGTGCTGGTCGGTGGACTTCGCGCGCTGAACGCGAACTTCGGCAAGACCGGTCACGGAGTGTTCACCGACCGCCCAGAGACGTTGACCAACGATTTCTTCGTCAACCTTCTCGACATGGGTACCGAGTGGAAGCCGTCGAAGACGGACGAGAACGTCTACGACGGCGTTGATCGTGCGACGGGCGATCCGAAATACACGGCAACTGCGGTCGATCTCGTTTTCGGATCGAATTCGCAACTGCGTGCACTCGCCGAGGTGTACGCCAGCGAAGACGCCAAGCAGAAGTTCGCCGAGGACTTCGCCGCTGCCTGGACCAAGGTGATGGACCTCGACCGGTTCGACGCCCGCTGATCCAGCAGATCAACCGACGGCGCCCCGCGAGCTTTGTTCTCGCGGGGCGCCGTTGCTTCTGCACACGATAGCGTGGTCGTGTGGCCGATCAATTTGCGCTGGTGCCAGCGGTGTACGGTCAGCTCGCACCCATCCACAGCTACGGCTTCTGACCGGGTGAGGATCTGATTCAGACTTCGCTCGCAACGATGACCGGGCACTGAGCTTTTCGAATCATCGTGCTGCTTGTCGTGCCGAGGCCGGCGTCGTCGAACGAACCTCGCCCACGCCGACCCACGACGAGAAGCCGTGCCTCGGTAGAGAGTTGTTCAAGAATGGCAACTGAGGGGCCGTCGAACTCGATCTGACGGATGGCGACGCCAGGGTAGAGCGTGGCCCAACCCGATAGTTGCCACGTCAGCGGCGTCGAGTGCTGGGGCGCGTGCCCGGATGCGAAGTCTCGACGCAGTTCGCCCTCTGGCGGGGAGGCGTGCACGACGACCAGTTCGGTGTTCGCTGCCTCTGCTTCTTTGAATGCAATAGCCAAAGCGCTTTCACTGTGGGCGCTTCCGTCCAAACCGACGACAACGGGCAAGGCTGCCGCAGCGATGCTTTCACGCGGTCTTCCGACTTTTGCGAACGAACACCTCGGGGCAGGGGCAGCGAGATCGTCCTGTGGTGTGACGATCAAGGCGGCCTCAGCGGTCAGCGCGGTGAGAATTGCGGTGTTCTCCCCGGAGATCAGATCGGTCCGGATCCGAAGATCTGGCGACACCGACTCGGCGATCTGAATGGCTTCCATGAACAGGCCGGTCGGTGACGCCGAGGTGTTCGGATCGGCGGTGGTCGGAGCTACGAAAACAATTCGCATCCAGAGACTGTGGCGATGCGCGAACTCGGCCGCCCACGTGATCACGTCATGGCGCAGAGGGGATCCGTCGATACACACGACGACCGCTCCGTTTGCGGACCACTCGGAGGTGATGAGGTCAGTCGATAGTTCGGGCTTCATCGTGAACTCCTCGAGCTGTGTCTGTCGAATGCGAACTGGCTTGCAGGACAGTGCCGAACAGCAATCCTGCGACGACTATCGAGCATGCGGCAGTCGTCAAGGGCAACCACACCAGCGTCGCGACCGCGAACATGAGCACGAGCAACGGCGCGAGAAGATGGCCGGGTTTCGCTCGGCGTTCGTGTTGCTGATCTTCTGCCCAGGCTCGGTACTTCGTGCCGTCATTCATGTTGTTTCACCTCAGTTCTTACGTCGGAAACCGACTTGTGGCCGAGCAGCCCGACATGCGCCTCGTCGCGCATTCTTTCGACCATGTGGGGGTAGTGCAGTTCGAATGCCGGCCGCTCACTGCGGATTCGGGGGAGCTCGGTGAAATTGTGTCGCGGTGGTGGGCAGGACGTCGCCCATTCGAGCGAGTTTCCGAAGCCCCAAGGATCGTCGACTGTCACAATTCGGCCGTACCGGTAGCTCTTGAAAACGTTCCAGATGAACGGAATCGTCGAGGCTCCGAGCACAAACGCGCCGACGGTCGAGATCGTGTTGAGAAGAGTGAAATTGTCCGACGGCAGGTAGTCCGCGTACCGCCGAGGCATACCCTGAGCGCCGAGCCAATGCTGGACGAGAAATGTCGCGTGAAAGCCGATCAGAGTCAACCAGAAGTGGATCTTGGCGAGCTTCTCGTCCAACATCCGGCCAGTCATTTTCGGGAACCAGAAATAGATTCCGGCGTATGTCGCGAACGCAATTGTTCCGAAGAGGACGTAATGGAAATGCGCGACAACAAAGTACGAGTCGGTGACATGAAAGTCCAAGGGCGGGCTGGCAAGGATGACGCCGGAGAGTCCGCCGAACAAGAATGTGACCAGGAAGCCGACGGAGAACAACATCGGGGACTCGAAGGTCAACTGTCCCTTCCACATCGTGCCGATCCAGTTGAAGAACTTGACGCCGGTCGGAACTGCGATCAGGAAGGTCATGAACGAGAAGTACGGGAGGAGAACAGCGCCGGTTGCATACATGTGGTGCGCCCACACAGCGATCGACAGTGCTGCAATTCCCAGTGTTGCGTAGACCAATCCGGTGTATCCGAAGATCGGCTTGCGGCTGAAGACGGGGAAGATCTCGGAGACTATGCCGAAGAAGGGCAGTGCAAGAATGTAGACCTCGGGATGGCCGAAGAACCAGAACAGGTGCTGCCACAACATGACTCCACCGGTGGCGGGGTCGAACAGGTGCGCTCCCAGGTGCCGGTCCACCCACAATCCGATCAAGGCAGCAGCGAGCAGCGGGAAAACGAGAAGGATCAGCATGCTGGCGACCAGCGCATTCCACGTGAAGATCGGCATGCGGAACATCGTCATACCCGGGGCGCGCAGGCAGACGATCGTCGAAACGATGTTGACTGCGCCGAGGATGGTGCCGACGCCGCCGAGAGCGAGACCGATGATCCACAGGTCGGCGCCCATTCCGGTGGAGTGGAGTTCGCTGGTGAGCGGCACGTAGGCGGTCCAGCCGAAATCTGCCGCACCACCGGGTGTTACGAATCCGGCGGAGGCGATCAGGCCGCCGAAGAGGTACAACCAGTAGCTGAAGGCATTGAGTCGCGGGAAACACACGTCCGGCGAGCCGATCTGCAGTGGCATGAGGTAGTTGGCGAATCCGAAGAAGACCGGCGTCGCGTACAGCAGGAGCATGATCGTGCCGTGCATGGTGAACAACTGGTTGTACTGCTCGTTGGACAGGAATTGCATTCCCGGAACGGTCAATTCCATCCTCATGAGCAGCGCCATCAACCCGCCGATCAGGAAGAACGCGAACGATGTCACGATGTACATCAGGCCGATCATCTTGTGATCGGTGGTCCTGAGGATCTCGACCAGTTTCGAACCCTTCGGAGCGGTTCGGGGAGTGGCGCCGATGTGGATATCAACCTCGTCGACCGGCCGGGGAGCGAGATCAACCACGACGGCCGCCTACGCGCATCGACGTGACGACATACCGAGAATGCTTGGGACTGTGGAACATAAACGCAATGATCGTGGCGGTTACGACCTCGGACGAGGGGAAAAGGTCCCGAGGATCGGACAGGGCGGCATGGCGTAGATCACGTGGTCCGGTACGGTCGAAAGAGTTGTCTTCAAAGGCGGAAAGAAAGCGAGATGGTCATGGCATGTCGTATCAGTGAACTGGTACTCGGTTGCCGGGAACCCGAGGTGCTGGGCCGGTTCTGGTGCGAGGTCCTGGACTTCGTCGTGCTCGATCGAATGGACGACGGTTCGCTGGAGATCGGCCCACGCGAAGGGTTCGGCGGTCCACAGCCCACGATCATCCTCAGTCGTAGAGACGAGCCGGAGAAGGGTAAGCCCCGCCTGCATATCGATGTCAACGCCACCGACCGCGATCAGGAAGCCGAACTCGAACGCCTACTGGCTCTTGGTGCGCGCCCGGCCGACATCGGCCAGACAGGTCAGGAACAGTGGCATGTCCTGGCCGATCCCGAAGGTAACGAGTTCTGCCTGCTCAAGGCCCAACTGGATCCGCTCTGACGCTCAACGGCCAGAGCTTGGTATCGGACTTCGACTGGGGCTCAGCGGAACCCGCCACACCAGTTCGGTGACACCGTTCTCGCTGGTGATGTTGCTCGAGCCTCCGCACTGACGGGCGCGGGTCGACAGGTTGTCGAGACCGTGGATTCTGGTTGCCTGGTCGATACCCACGCCGTCGTCGACGATGCTGATGACAAGTTCCTCGGTGGCCCGGATGGTGACGTCGATGGCATCGGCATGAGCATGTCGCAGCGCGTTGCTCAAACCTTCGCGCACAACGGCTTCGGCGTGCGGGGCGAGTCGAGCCGGGACGGAACTGTCGATGGTTCCCTCGAAAGTGACGCTGGGAGTGATCGACGAGTGGCCGGACAGACCGTTGACCGCGTCGAGTAGGCGGCGCCGCAGGCTTGTGGGAGTAGACATCTCGCTCGTGTGAAGGTCGAAGACTGCGGTGCGGATTTCACGGACTGTTCGATCGAGTTGATCGACAGAGGTGTCCAATACGGTTCGAACGGTGTTCTCGTCACCTGGACGTTGCAGTACCCCTTGTAGGCTCAATCCAGTGGCGAACAGCTGTTGAATGACGTGGTCGTGGAGATCGCGCGCGATTCGGTCGCGATCTTCGAGGACGTCGACCAGTCTTTCTTTCCGTTGCTGTTCGGCGAATTCGACAGTGACAGAAGCGATGTCTGCCATTACCGTCAGTTGCTCGATCTCCTCGGCGCCCCACGGGCGGTCGCTGCGGCGGGACGCGAACAGAACGCCGCCGCCGAACGAGGTTCCGGAGAGGGGGAGCGCGACCACCGAATCGTCGCCGGAAACATTCAGCGCCTGAACGGAACTGCCGCGTAAGGCAGAGATCGGCCGACGACTGCGCGCAGCGTCGTCGATCACGGTCCCGGACAGATCGACGGCTGAGCCGGTCGCCGTGAAAGGCTGGGAATCGGCAGCGTCCGCGACGTGAACTACTGGCTCTCTGCCCAAGTCGTAGCGAATTATGCACACCAGATTGCCGTCGGTGAGATGGCGCGTCGTGCGTACGAGTTCGGCCAGCGTCTCGTCGCGCGATCCGCCGCTGAGCAGACGCGCGTTGACGGCGGCGACGGCTTTGAGCCAGGCTTCTCGCGTCCGGGATTCCTCGAACAGGCGCGCATTGTCGATGGCGATGCTCGCAGCGTTTGCCAAGATCTGGAGTACGGCCTCGTCGCGGTCGTCGAATGCAGTCCGGTCCGAACTGTCCGCGAGGTAGATGCTTCCGAACACCTCGCCCCTGACGAAGATCGGAACACCGAGAAACGTATCCATCGGAGGGTGATTGGCTGGAAACCCCGCCGAGGACGGATGTGAGGAAATGCGCTCGGTTCGAACGGGACACGGTTCTTGGACGACCAGGCCCAGCAGTCCGTGACCTTCTGGAAGATGCCCGATCTCGGCGACCTGCCCCTGATCCAAACCGGAGTGGATGAATCGCGACAAGCGTCCGTCGGGGGACTTCACGCCGAGCGCACCGTAGTCCGCTTCGAGGAGATGGCGCGCGACGTCGACAATTTGTTGCAGGGTTTCGTCGAGCTCGAGGGTGGACCCGACGGTCAATACGGCACTGAGCAGCTTGGGAATCGCGGTCGGGTTGAGGGCAGTCGCCTCGGCGCTTCCGGCGATGTCGCCGAAAAGGCTGAGCATGAGCGCGTCGCGGCTACCTGGCATGGTGTGTGCCCGTAGTGGCGGAGAATGGCGAACCTGACGGAGTCAGCAGGTGAGTGGTCGCCTGTCCGGAAGGATCCGGGTGAGCAGTGCCCGCACGAAGCTTTGTCGCCAGAACTGCGGCCTGAGTTCGACGCTCGAGACCCAGTTTTTCGAGGATGCGGGAGACGTAGTTCTTGACTGTCTTCTCCGAGAGCTCCGCGTGCGTGCTGATCTCTCGATTGCTCAGCCCCTTGCCGATCAACTCGAAGATCAACAGTTCCTGATCGGTCAACAGTGCTGCCGCAGTGCCGGACTCCTGCTCGGATCGGATGCGCCGAACCAAACCGATGACTGCCTGAGTGTTCAACAGGGATTTGCCGGTGGCGACCGTACGGATCGCCGAAACCAGGTCGTGGCCGCGGATGTTCTTGAGGACGAATCCGCGTGCGCCCGCGATCATGGCGTCGAGGAGGGCGTCGTCGTCGGAATACGACGTGAGCATCAAGGTGGCCGCTTCCGGATAGGTCGACGCCAGTTCTCGGCACAGTTCCACACCGTTGCCGTCGGGAAGCCTGACGTCCATGACAACCACGTCGGGTCGGCATGCGGGTATGCCGGTCGAGGCTTCGCGAACGCACGACGCCTCGCCCACGACATTGAATCCCGATACCCGATTCAACAGGTCTGCCAATCCACGACGAACGATCTCGTGGTCGTCGACCAGATAGATGCCGATCGTCACGGTGGTCACCTCTTCCAGCTCACGCCTGCCATCGATGTTACCGGACGGTAATGTCCCGACAGGATCGGGTTGTCCGACCGATGGTCGACAAGAAACCCGCGTCGAAGGGTGCGAGACCGGGTGCCGATTGCACAGAGTCAAAGGTCCCGACCGTCACGAGATCTGAATCACCCCGATGTCACCAAGTGGTGGGTGTGAGCTGAATGTGATTGCGCCGGTGGCGGTTCGATTCGTTCAGTCGACGGGAGCGAGTTCGACCGAGACGTAGACGCCCTTTCCTTTTCGGTGTGCGAGTGCCTCACCCGGGCGATCGATACCGTCCAGTTGGAGAATGATCGGTCCTTGTTCCGGATAGAAATTGCGCCACCAACTCTTCTTGTTCGGCATGGCAACGCCGATCGTCACATGGTCGCCCTTGCGCTTGTAGGAGACGGGCGCGCTGAAGGTGCGTCCCGACTTGCGACCGACATACGTGATGACGGTCATCGAACGGCCGAGAAGCTTGCCCACTATCGGGGCACCGATCAGTGGTTGGACCACTACGTTCACGGCGGCGGACACACGTTGGAAAGTGTTCACAAGAAGCCCTTTCACATCGACTACTGCACGAAATCGAATCCTGCACGGAAATTGCTGCGTGCAGTAGTTCTATCCTGCTCGACGGGGATTGTCGCGCGGGCAGAAATTGGTACAAACCGGTGCGCCGAAGCGAGTAGCGTGGGGTAGGTC
Organism: Rhodococcus baikonurensis; assembly: GCF_040489275.1. NCBI lineage: Bacteria > Bacillati > Actinomycetota > Actinomycetes > Mycobacteriales > Nocardiaceae > Rhodococcus > Rhodococcus baikonurensis. The sequence continues at coordinate 26,813 of NZ_JBEUOQ010000003.1, forward strand.
GAGGGTCATTCGAATATGCGCGGTCAAGCCATGTCGTCCTCGACGCCAACCCGGTCCGTGGTCGAACGGCCGAGAACTGGAGCGCCTGTATGGCGTCGAACCCGTCCGACGTGTCGAATGCACCAGGGCAAGCCGAGTCGACTGACGCGGATGAGAAAGCATTGTCCATCTGTCCGGCATGTCAGCACAGTATGGAATCCCACGATCCGCTCGGAGTTCGGTTCTGCGCGGTGACTGCCGACCGCGGTCTCGACCGAAAGTGCATCTGCGCCGCCGATCGCGAGGAAATGCAGCACTACTCGCGATATTGATCCGCCTGGACGTCGCGTCCATTCCTTCGTCAGGATTCGACTATCACCCCGCGTGATGCTGTCGTCGCCGCTGAATCGCGCCGCGGGCCATCAACCTGTGGCAAGGGTTGGTACGGAAGTAACAAGGCTTCTGTCTCGTCTTGTCGAGAAACCCTCGGTGTGTTTCTGCTCTGTCAGATACCGGGATCGATGAGGATCTTGCCTGCCACAGCCCCCGCTGCGAGACGATCGAGTGAACTCGTCAGTTGATCGAGCCCGACTGGTGCCTCCGCAAATTCGTTTCCCACAGTGCCGCCCGCGAGGACTTCGAGAGCTGCCGGCAGATCTGTGTCACACACATGCGCGAGGGTGGTTTCAAGGGTGATCTCACGGAATACCAGTGAGTGAATATCTAGTGCTGCTTGCTCTTTCGGGATTCCCACTGCCAGCACACGCCCACCACCGGTGACCATCTGCAGAGCAGACGCGAGTTGTCCGGGTGCTCCACTTGCCTCGATCACGACATCTGGCTTGGCACCACCGAAGGCCGCTGTCAGATCAGCCCCGATCGTCGCGGACTGGCTGACAGTTCTGTCAGCACCCAGTCGTGTTGCTCGTGCGAGCCGATCTCCAGGAAAGTCGATCACCGTGACGTCGACCTCGAAGAGATGTTTGAGTCCGGCGAGCACGAACGAACCTATCGCACCGGCGCCGACGACGACGACCCTGTCGCCGTTGCGTGCACCGGATCGGCGGGCGGCGTGAATCCCGACGGCGAGTGGCTGCGCAAGACCGGCGTGGTCGACGGACATTCCGTGCGGGAGTTGCCTCAGCGTCATGGACGGCACCGCAACGTATTCAGCCATTCCTCCATTTAGATTGAGTCCCAGGGTTTTGTAACTCACGCATTGGTTGGGGCGACCGGCGTTACACCTCCGGCAGTGCCCGCACCACACCCCTGCACCGCTGGCGACCAAGGCGCCCACGACGAGATCCGACTCAGGATCGGCAGCGACGATCTCGCCGACGAATTCGTGGCCAGGGATGATCGGACCGAGATGGCCGCTGATGGGATGCCGGCGTTCTACTGGAAAGGTCCTCGGTCCGACGCTCCATTCCGAGGCGTCGGTTCCACAGATTCCGGAGCGCAGAACGCGCACGAGCGCTTCGCCCTTCCCTCGCGTGGGAACAGGCACGATCTCGATTCGGATGTCGCGGGCGCCGTGATATACGGCGGCCTTCATCGTCGGGGGCATGGGTGATCTCCTCGGAGGCTTCTGCACCGGAAAGGACAGTGTGGACGATGTACGGATACGTCTGTGAACGGCGAACTCGGCGCGTCCACTGCGAGTTCGTTCGAGATTCGGCGAAGTTTCACGCCTTGGCGGCCGCGGTGATCCAGTTCGAGAATTCGCATGCCAGATGCCAGCGATGCTGAGTGATCATCATGCCGGCGGACGGCAACGGAAACTCGACCGTCAGCCGTGCCTGGAAACCTTTGTCGAGGTCCCGAAACTGGTGACGGACCCCTCCCACAGGCGTTCCGTCAGCTGCCCGCGCCACACCGGCGATTTGGTGGGGAAAGTTCGGGTCGGGTGGGGTGACCAGGCTTGATGTTTCCGAGTAGTCGACGTAGAACCGTGCAGCCATCGGGCTGCCGCCAGTGGTCTCGATGACTTCTTGACGTCCGTCGGTCCCAGTTCGAATGACGAAGTGGTCGGGACATGCGCGCAGCATGGCTCGTTCGTCAGAGTCTCTGGAGCAGGTGTCGAACCATTCGGCGAAGTGAGCCGCCGAGCCCTCAGCTACCTGGAGGTCGGTGATACTGCGTCGTCGTCGCGAACTCACGCGGGCGCCGACCTTGGAAACCCGCTCGGCCCAGTGGATATCGCGACTCAGTCTGGATTCGATCTCACTGCTGCCGAGTGCCAGCTTTGTGCTCAGAAATGCTTCGCGTCGTGCTTCGGTACCTCCGGCTGCGGGCGCATCGATCCCCAGCTTTTTGGCTGCAGCGTCAATCCGGCGGTTCTCCCATGCGAGAACTTCACCACGACCGACGGTGCGGCCGTTGATCAGAGCGACGATGGTCGGATCATGTTGTGTGGACATCGGGTTTCCTTACGGGCTGATCGTCTATTCGGATCAAGCTAGACCTCGTAGACGATCTTCATGGGTGATTGCAGCTTCCAATTGCACGTTCGAGTATTCATGTCGTCGAGAGATGCTCGACTGCACTAGGTTCCAGAATTCTGGGTCAAACTCGCTCTTGCAGTGTCCGGTTGTACTGATGCTGCCCCCGCAGCTTTGCCGGTTTCACCTGCGTGTGTGCCCTTGTTCGGCAGAAACAATGCAACGACCGCTGCCAGTGCGAAGAAGCCCGCACAGACCAACAGTCCACCGCTGAAGCCGATAACGCTTGCCAGACCGGCGAGTCCGAAGGGGGCAAGAGCGGACACACCTCGTCCGACGTTGAAACAGAATCCTGCGCCGGTGGCACGTGCGCGCGTGGGAAAGAGCTCACCGAGGTACGACCCGAACAACCCGAAGAATGCGGTGAACGCACCGAACAGGGGCCCTAGCCACAACAGGCCGGTCTGGTTGGTAGTGAGTGCGTAGATCGGAATGGTGAGCGACACTCCGAGGAGAGTCAGGATGATCGTGCGACGGCGACCCACTTGGTCGGCGAGAAATCCGAATCCGTTGTAACCCAAAAACATCCCCAAGTTCAGAATCGTCACGAACAGTGCAACCGATTCGGTGGGAAGGTCACGCTCGGAGGTGAGATAGGTCGGCAGCCATGTTGTCGCTCCCCAGTATCCGGTGAGGGCCAATGCCGCCATGAGCGTGCCCAACAGCGTTGTGCGACGAAGCGGCCCGGTCAGAACGTCGCGAACTGACACGATTTCCGTTGCGTGCTCGGCCTTGTGGGCTTCCCAGCTGGCGGACTCGCGGAAGAATGCAGCGACGACAGCGATGGGTAGGACGACAGCAGTGCCTGCGACGAAGAACATCAGCCGCCAGTCCGGCAAGAAGTGTCCGGAGATGACAGCGGCCAATGCGCCGCCCGCGGGGAAGGCGCTGATCACGAATGCAGCTGCGCGTCCGCGACTCTCGGGAGGCCACGTTTCGACGACGTAGGCAGACACTACGCTCCACACGGCTCCGAGCCCGATGCCCGCGAGGAACCGGAGAATGAGGAAGACTGGGTAGCTGGGTACGACCAAGATTGCGGCAGTGAAGATGCCAAAGATCGCCAGCGAAGCTGTCAAGGCCTTCTTGCGACCGAAATTGTCGGCTACGTATCCACCTGCCACGCTGCTCACTCCGATACCCAGGAGGGTGGCGGTGGCGAGCAGACCCGCCTGTGTTGCGGACAGACTCAGATCGTGCCGAATTGCGGGCAACGCCAGCGAGAGTAGGACGATCTCCACTGCGTCGAACAAATACGCGAGAAAGCACCCGCCCAATACGATCCAACGAGTTCGCTGCATCTCTTGCACCTCCTTGGTGACCTCGCTGCCGACTGACAACGGCAGCACTGATGAACCTGTCCTTCGACAGAGAATGAGTTTTCACACGATGTGAAGTAACGAAACGCTGTCAGCGATCGTCTTCTGGGGCGAGCACGATGTCGAAATTGATACTGGCCCAGTCACGTTCCGAGACAGAGCCGTCGAGAGCAGCACCTGCCGTGTGGTGATCGACTGCAACCACAAGAGAGTCCTTGACTCCGAACACTGCATCACACCCGAGGTAGGGGTCCTCAGCCACGAAGATGTGGGTGACGAGGGTTCGATACCCGGGTGCGGTGACTTTGAAGTGTAGGTGCGCAGGTCGCATCGGACCCCGGCCCGATGCGACGAGTAGATCGCCGACTGGACCGTCGTGCGGAATCGGGTACGGCACTGGTAGGACCGACCAGAATCGATATTCGCCTTCGTCGCCCGTGTGTAGCCATCCGCGGCCTGCGGAGTGGTCGACGGAGTACTGGACGTCGTAGAAGCCGTCTTCGTCGGCTTCCCAGACATCTACTCGTGCGCCGATGATCGCAGTACCGTCAGTGGACCTGACCTGTCCCGACACATAGCAAGGAGTCCCCGCGGCGCCGCGTGCGATGTCACCCCCAAGCGGAACCTCAGGTGCATTGTCGATGAAGAAGGGGCCGAAAACCGTTGCTGCAGTGGCACCCGGTGCTGTCGGTTCGTTGACGGCGACCGTCAGCATGGACAGGCCGAGTACGTCGGAGAGCAGGATGAATTCTTGGCGGCGGTCGTCGGTGATGTGTCCGACACGCGTCAGGAACTCGATCGCCTTCTCCCACTCCTGTTCGCTGAGTCGAATCTCCCGGGTGAAGGCGTGCAGGTGCCGGACCAAGCTCGTCATGATGGTCCGAAGCCTCGGATCAGTGGTTCCGTCGAAGCTGGCAAGGACCTCGTCAGTGACAGACTGTTCCCTGTCCGAGTCGACTGCTCGTTCGAGTGTCATGTGAGCTCCTCAGCTGGGTTGGTTCCGGCCCACGCCGCACGTAACAGCGTCGTGAGTCCGTCGAAGGTGACAGGCCGAGGATTGTCAGCGGGGACGAGCGCGAGGATTTCGTCGAGTACGGAATCGATGTTGGATTCCTTCAATCCGAGGTCGCGTAGACCCCCAGACCCACCGAGTTCGACAGCGAGTTGATGGAGCCTGGCGACCGGATCAGTGTGCCCTAGTGCCCTGGCCACACGGGCCTTGACATCAGGGGCTGTAGTTGAGTTGAAGGCAAGTACGTAAGGAAGCACGATTGCGTGAGTCCGGGCGTGGGGCAGGTCGAACGCGCCACCCAGCACATGGCAGATCTTGTGGTGAAGCCCCGCCCCGGCAACGGCGAACGCGGACCCGGCGAGGTATGCCCCGAGAAGCAAATCACTCCGAGCTTCGACGTCGGTGGCATCGGTCGTTAGGGCGGTCAATCCCGCGGACAGGCGTCGGATTCCGTCTTCGGCCACAGCGCTCGACACAGGATTTCGCTTCGGTGCCCACAATGCCTCGACACAGTGAGCCATCGCGTTGAGGCCACTGGCGACCGACAATGCTGTGGGAAGTGTCAGTGTCAGGTCGGGGTCGTACACCACGGTGCGTGGGAGCACCCGAGGATCGGTACCTGTGGTCTTGCGATCACTCTCCGTCAGTCCCCAGACGGGCGTGACCTCCGAGCCCGCGTAAGTGGTCGGCACAGCAACAACCGGCAATCCCGTGGTCAATGCGACCGCCTTCGCTGTGCCCGTCGTCGACCCACCCCCGACCGAAAGCACCAGGTCGAGACCAACCGCTGCGGCCCGGGCTCGTTCGGCGACCTCTACGGGGACATGTGGGCGGACGCCCAGGAAAGTCGCGGCCACACGATCGTCGAACGGGGCGCACAGCTCCTGTGCCAGATCTGCTTCCGAGTCAGCTGCGATGACCAGAACACGCGTAGCTCCCAGTGCTTCGATCTCGCGCGCAAGCCCGCTGCGCGCGACTCCGGAACCGAAGACGACGCGTCCGGGGAGCGCGTCGTAAACGAACTCGTTCATCGGATCGACTCGGGCAGGACAGTGGGCTGATAGGCGAGCAGCAACCAATGATCACCTGCGCGCACCCAGACGGCCAGTGATCGATTCGCCAGAGTCTTGCGGACTCCGCCTGCAGTGATGTCGGCATGCATTTCACCGAAAACGACGGCGCTGTCACCGAATACGAGGACTCGGTCGACGGGGTGATCTATGTGGTGATAGACGTAGTAGCCCGAGAGAAGCTTGTCCCGATACGAAGTCAGGGTGTCTACGACCGCATTCGAATGGGTGTATGCAAGGTCGGGATGGGCGAGTGCGACAAAAGCGTCGACATCGCCGGTCGTCACGGCGGCGTAGCGTCTGTCCTCGAGTGATCGGATGACAGATTCGATATCGGTGGAGCGGGCATCGGTGGACTGCTTGTTCATCGAGTTGATTCCTTCACCCGGCTGCTGCCGGGTAGGTCGTTGTGGAGCCGCAATGCGGCAAGTACCTGTGCCATGTCGGCCTCGCCGAGTCCAGCTGCGGCCGCAGAGCCGAGCACTGCGTAGACCGCCTCGGAAGCAGGTAGATGGAGTTGGCGCTCGCGGGCAAGATCGAGCGCAAGGCCGAGATCTTTGCGGATCAGTGAGATCGGGGCAGCGACTTCGGCAGACTCGGGTGAGAGAAACGCCTCTTCCTTGTATCCGACGTAGGGTGCTCCCGCAGCACTGCTGCGCAGTACTCCGTAGAACGCTCGGAGATCGAGTTCGCCGGCCTCCGCGATCAACAATCCTTCTGCGACACCGTGACTGAGGGATGCGAGTACGGCGTTTACCGCCAACTTCGTCGTCGAGCCCGAACCGACAGGGCCGGTGTGAAACTGTGCTGACGTCATTGCCGCGAGCACCGGGCGAATTCGTTCGAACTGCGCTCCGGTCCCGCCGAACATCGTGGTGATCGTGGCGCTCTCTGCCATCGACACGCTCCCCGAAACCGGTGCGTCGGCGATGTCCACGGTTTGGGTGGCGGCGAGCTCGCGCACCACTATCGGGCCGACTGTACCCATGATTACATGCACATGATCCGTTGTGGCGCAGCTTAACCCGTTCTCGACGAGATCGCGGGTGGTAGGGCCGTCCGGCAGCATACTGATCGAGATCGCTGTCTCCGCGAGTTCTGTGGCCGAACCGACGAGCGTCACGCCCTCTGGCGGGCGGACAATCCACGGATCGTAAGCGAGGACCGTATGTCCTGCCTGCCTCAAGTTGGACGCCATGGGCCAGCCCATACGCCCGAGGCCGGCGAATCCAATCATCATTCGGCACCTCCTGAAGAGGTTATGTTCGTAATCTGCTCTGCAACAACGAGTTTAGGATTGTGCGCACGAATTGACAGTATGCGAACGTTGTCCAGGAAGCCCATGGCTGCGTGGATTGACGTTGATGGCACGGTTGGTCCTTGTCGACGATGTAATAGTGCAACGTGAAAGTGACGACGTTCACGTTATGTTCAATAGGATTGAACAATTGCACGGACATGTCAACCTTGGGCATACACCGCGGCAGGTGGGAAGGGCAGGAATGCGAGGATGAGATGGTGCGATGCGACACTCTCCGTACGGGGCACCTGGCTGCCTTAGTGCTGCTCAATGGCGCGTTTCGGCTGCGCCTTCGCATTCGCTGGCTTTGTCGGCGAGTGGATCGTATTCGTCATCCGACTGAGGTCAGGGCTCAGTGTTCAGCAAGGGTGTGTTAATCGTCAGCGGACAGTGCGTCGGCGGCGTCAGTGTGGGATTCAGCAGTGGAATCCGACCTCGCGGCGCTGAGGAGGGCGAGCGCCTCGACTGCATTCGAAGGGCTGGAAAGGGGGCTGTCGACCTGATCGCCGAGTAAAGACGTCACCCACTCTCGGGTGTGGTCCAGGTCGTGGCGACCGGAAACGAACCATACGCCGCGAGCGGGTTCGTCGCCTTGATTGACGTACATATGTGGCCGAGTGGAATCGAAGCACAACGAATCCCCGGCCTTGACGACATGCCTGTCGAAATCGAGCAAGAGTGTCAGTTCACCAGAGACCAAGTAAGCGAATTCAGTTCCACTGTGTCTCATCAACTTCCGTTCCACGGCGCTTGCGGCACCGGGCTCGTACGTGACCAGCAGTGCGTCGACGTCCGAGCGGCCACTGCCGGCAAGTTTCTCCCAACGGACTCCGTTGGCCATCTCCAGTACCGGATTGTCGGCGGCAGACTGAACAACGTCCGAGGTTGCGGTGGTGATCGGAGGGGCGGGTGTCGAGCGGTCTCCTTGCCCGGTGTCGATGCCTAACAGTTCGTCGAGTGAGATGCCAACGTGACTGACCAGTGCGTACAGGGTACTGACCGATGGTTGAGACTTACCTGTCTCTACCTGAGAGAGAAGGCTCGGCGAGATCCCCGCAGCGGCGGCCACATGACGCAGAGTGAGCTTGCGTTCCAGTCGTGCTTTCCGCAACGCCGGCCCGATCTTGTTCTGCTCCATAACTGCTCCTGTCCGCGACCTGGCCGAGAACTGGGTCCTGGCCGAGAACTGCCTATTCAATCTCACTTAACACTACCGGGGAGGGGATTGTCCGAACCAAGGCGACAGTGGGATCTCTCGACTATCGCCTGATGGGGTCGTGGGCGCTGTCCATGTTCGAGCCGTCCATGACCTTCTCGACATGTGTGTTGGTCGGGTTCAGGTCGATTTTCCGTGCATTGACCAGTCGGAGTCCGGGTACCGGGTCTCCCGTGGTGTCGTCTATCAACGTCGAATGGGGTTCACCGTCATCGAACGCATGGCGTTCGCCCCACTGTCGCAGGCTCGTGATCACGACGAACAGATCCATGCCACGTTCAGTCAAGACGTACTCGTTGCGGGTCCCTTGCGCGTTTGATCGAACCTCGAAGATCCCTTGCTCGACAAGGGCTTTGAGTCTCTCCGTGAGAATGTTCTTTGCGATGCCCAGGTTTCGTTGAAACTGACTGAATCTGGATGCCCCGTCGAAGGCGTCTCGCACGATCAACAACGACCATCGATCGCCGATGATGTCGGCCGCTCGGGCCGTCGGGCAGTGCGAGTCCGTCCACTGTGCGCGATCAGGCATTGAATTCCTCATTGGTTGCGTTTTGAAACCGAATTGACGTAGCCTTCAAATGGTATCAAAATGCAACCAAGTTGAGGTGGAAGTGTCCGAACGTCATGCACTCACGATCGCACCGGTAGGGCCGAAAATGCCTCGTGGACTTCGCCTGTTGCTCGCCGTGCTCTGCGGTGTCTCGGTGGCGAACATCTACTACGCGCAGCCGCTACTCGGACAGATCGGCTCGGATCTTTCCCTTCCTCCGGCCGGCCTCGGCTTCGTCGTGGCACTCGCCCAACTCGGTTACGTGGTCGGGTTGATCGTGTTGGTGCCACTTAGCGATCTCGTGAATCGCAAGAGATTGATCGCACTCCAGATCGTCGCTGCTGCAATGGGAACGATGATTGTCGCTCTGGCCACCACGAGCGCGCAGCTGCTGATCGGGATGACCGTCGCCGGCACGTTCTCCGTTGTCGTTCAAGTCGTAGTCGCCTACGCTGCGGCAATCAGCGACCCGGACGAGCGGGGCGCAAACATCGGTGTGATCACCAGCGGCGTTGTCGTCGGCATCATCCTCGCTCGAACTGTCGCCGGCGCAGTTGCGGATCTGGCAGGCTGGCGTGCGGTCTACTCGGGATCTACTTTCATTTCGGTACTGGTCGCGGCAGTCGCGTTGACGATGCTGCCGAAAGACACTCGCTCGCACTCGGATCGGCCTTCTTATGCGCATGCCATGGGATCGGTCGTGACATTGGCGATTACGAACCGACTATTTCGCACGAGGGCTCTCATCACCTTGTTCCTGTTCGCGTCCTTTGGCGCCTTGTGGAGTGGAATGGCCCTGCCATTGAGCGAAGAACCGTGGCGGTTGTCGACCACACAGATCGGGCTCTTCGGAATCGCCGGATTGGTCGGAGCATTGGGCGCGATCGGTGCCGGACGTTGGGCCGATCAAGGGAAGGCGCAACGTGTTACCGGGGCGTCTTTGGTCGTTCTCTTGCTGTCGTGGGTATTGAACGCGCAGGCGACGCATTCGCTTGTCCTGCTCGTAGTCGGTGTTGTCGCGTTGGACTTCGCCGTACAGGCTGTTCACGTCACGAGCCAGAATCTGATCGTCGCGGACCAACCGGAATCGGCCGGACGGATCATCGGCGGTTACATGGTGTTTTATTCGTTGGGCAGCGCCGCTGGAGCGGTAACCACCACAATGGTTTTCGACGCTGCAGGGTGGGGTGCTGCAAGCATTCTCGGCGTTGCCTACGCGTTTGCAGCCTTGACGGTGTGGACAATCGATCGATTGCGGACCGGTCCCGCACTAGGGAGTTGGGAGCCACGTCCTGGCCGCGACGACCAAGGCGTTCACACCGATGGTCAGGGTCGGCTCGATCACTGGAGCGTAGTGCGGAGAGTGGTTCGACGGAACGGTTCGCAGGGCCGGATCAGTCATGTCACCCGTAGTGAACAGTGAAGGGTCGGTCCCGCCCAACAGCCAGTACGACAGTGGCGCACCGGCACTGGTCGCGAGGATGCCGACGTCTTCACTACCTGCGCCCGCACCGGGGTCGAGAATCTTGTTCGTTCCCAGCCATTCGGCAAAAGCATCGAGGGTCTTGTCGAGCGCTGCCGGGTCATTGACGACGATCGGAAAACGCTCAGTCTCGGTGATGGTCGGTGGGGTAGGTGCACCGGCGGTGGCCGCTTCGCCCTGGACGATGCGGTCGACGCTGTCCAGGATGCGCTGACGCACACCTGCGTCGTAGCTGCGGATGTTGAGTTGCAGTTCTGCTTCGCCGGGAATGACGTTGGCGGCATCGCCAGCATGGATGGAGCCGACGGTGAGGACAGCTGTCGCAGTACTCGGGACCTCGCGTGAGATGACAGTTTGCAAACGCAACACGGTTTCGGCTGCCATGACCACGGGATCGACCGAGTTCTCCGGCATAGATCCGTGGGCGCCCTTTCCGACCAGTCTCACACGAAGTGAGTCCGATCCCGCATACGAGGGGCCGGCGTGCCCGGCGATCGTGCCTGCCGGTAGCGGCGATACGTGTTGGCCGAGAACGATGTCGGGCTTCGGGAATCGCTCGAACAGTCCGTCGTCGACCATGGCTTGCGCACCCGCGCCAAGTTCCTCGGCCGGTTGGAATACGAGGACAAGAGTGCCGGACCAGGTCGTCGTGTCCTGCGAGAGGATCCGGGCTGCACCGAGTAAGCAGGTCGTGTGCAGGTCATGGCCGCACGCGTGGCTGACCGGGACGGACTTCCCCTGATCGTCGGTCGTTGTCACGGTGCTGGCGTAGTCCAATCCCGTTTCTTCCCGAACCGGGAGGGCGTCCATGTCCGCACGCAGCAGCGCAGTGGGTCCTGCTCCGTTCTTCAGGACTCCGACGACTCCGGTAGTCCCGACTCCGGTTGTGATGTCGAATCCCAATACATGCAAATGTTTTTCGACGATCTTGGACGTGCGATCTTCGTGAAACCCCAGTTCAGGGTGACTGTGGAGATCTTTGTACACGTCGATCAAATCCAGATCGACTGCGATTGTTTCGTGCACTGACGAGGTCATGGGCGTCCTCTCGGTAGCGTCTTTTCAGGCTAACCGGGATGACAGGTCGGTAAACAGGACCTTGGGTCCCACCGTGCCGGTGATGCGGAGTCCGGTGCTACGGCACGTAGAACGATGTGGCACCTGGGGTGATGATGGATCCGGCCACAGACAGCACAGCGACAGCGACTTGACCGGTCCCGGTCTGCACGATCGCCTCGGCCGGGACTCCGTTCAGACCGTCCGAGAGCCGAGCGGAGCCGGAAGCCCCGGTCGAAAGGTTCAGCCAGCGCACTTCGGACGAGAGCAGGCATCCCCAGCGGTCTTCCTTGCCGCCGGTGATCGTCACCGTGCCGGGTTGTTCGCCGACTACAGCTACGCAGCGGACGGCGGGCGCGTCGAAGCTGCCGTTCGGGTTGCCGTACGGCGCAGGGTTGATCTGAAACGGAATGGTCACCGAAGCGGATGCGAGGGCTACCGGCGTCAGAGCCGAAACGATCACGACGGATGCGCAGACGCTGAGTCGGCGAACGAGATTCATCACGAGAGACCTCCAGTGTCCGGCAATGTCGCCTGCGGTTACCACTTTCCACCACGGTCGTGATCGAAGGGACAGCCTCACCATATCCGCTCGAATAGGAGAAATTCGTGGATCGAGGACACACTGGCGTGATGGTGGACCGATCTGCGAATTGGTCGACAATGTCGAGGAACGATCAAACGCACCCACGATTCTTCCCGACTCCCGGCATCAACCGCCGCGAATATGTCACTCAGGGACCGGGCTGTTTGCCGTGACGGCCGAACTGCGCCCACTCTGACCGGATGCTGTCAGAGCCAACCCGCTCGCAGTGTCCCGCTGAATGGGCATCCGGACCCTACTCCGCTGCGACTGCCCTAGCGTTTGCGTCGATAAACCACGTGAAGGGATTCGTTCAATGGCTAAGAATCAGGCACCCCCCGCGACACGAGCCCATGACATCGCTGTCGACCTGCTTGTGATCGGGTCCGGTACCGGCATGGCGGCGGCCCTCACCGCGAACGAGCTCGGCTTGTCCACGCTGATCGTGGAGAAGACGCAGTACGTTGGCGGTTCGACGGCGCGGTCCGGTGGGGCGTTTTGGATGCCTGCCAACCCGGTACTGGCAGAAGCCGGTGCGGGCGACACCATTGCGCGCGCGAAGACGTATGTGCATGCAGCGGTGGGTGATACGGCACCTGCCGCACGTGGTGAGGCGTTCGTCGACAACAGTGCCGCCACGGTCGACATGCTCCATCGCACGACGCCCATGAAATTCTTCTGGGCCAAGGAATACTCCGATTACCACCCCGAACTGCCGGGCGGTAGCGCCGCCGGCCGCACCTGTGAGTGCCTGCCGTTCGATGCGTCGGTGCTCGGTGCGGAACGCGGTCGCCTGCGCCCCGGCTTGATGGAAGCCGGGCTGCCGATGCCCGTGACCGGCGCGGACTACAAATGGATGAACCTGATGGTGAAGAAGCCGACCAAGGCTTTTCCGCGCATCATCCGCCGCTTGGCGCAGGGCGTCTACGGCAAGTACGTCCTCAAGCGTGAATACATCGCCGGTGGTCAGGCGCTCGCAGCTGGCCTGTTCGCCGGTGTGGTGCAAGCCGGTATCCCAGTGTGGACGGAGACGTCGTTGGTTCGGCTCGTCACCGAGGGCGACCGCGTGACCGGTGCAGTCGTCGTGCAAGACGGCCGCGAGGTGACGGTGACGGCCCGGCGCGGCGTAGTTCTGGCCGCCGGCGGGTTCGACCACAACATGGAGTGGCGCCACAAGTACCAGTCGGAGAGCCTCGGAGAGCACGAGAGCCTCGGTGCCGAGGGCAACATTGGCGAGGCGATCGAGGCCGCGCAGGAGTTGGGCGCCGGTATCGGTTCCATGGACCAGTCGTGGTGGTTCCCGGCGGTCGCGAGCATCAAGGGACGGCCGCCGATGGTGATGCTCGCGGAGCGTGCCCTGCCTGGCTCGTTCATCGTCGACCACACCGGCCGACGATTCGTGAACGAGGCAACCGACTACATGACCTTCGGTCAGCGCGTGCTCGAGAGGGAGAAGGCGGGCGACCCGGCCGAGTCCATGTGGTTCGTCTTCGACCAGGAGTACCGCAACAGCTACGTGTTCGCCGGCGGCATCTTCCCGCGGCAGCCCCTTCCACCGGTCTTCTTCGAGTCCGGTATCGCACACAAAGCGAGCAACCCGGCAGAGCTCGCTCGCAAGGTCGGACTGCCGGAGGACGCCTTCACCGAGACCTTCCGGACGTACAACGAGGCCGCAGCAGCAGGTAGCGACGCGGAATTCGGTCGTGGAGGAAGTGCATACGACCGCTACTACGGTGACCCGACAGTGTCTCCCAACCCCAACCTGAGGCCGGTCGACGGCCGTTCCCTCTACGCGGTGAAGATGACATTGAGTGACCTCGGTACCTGCGGTGGCGTACAAGCCGACGCGCGTGCCCGCGTGCTTCGTGAGGACGGCAGCATCATCGACGGTCTCTATGCGATCGGCAATACCGCGGCCAACGCATTCGGTCACTCCTATCCAGGTGCCGGCGCGACGATTGGCCAGGGCCTGGTTTACGGCTACATCGCTGCCCATCACGCCGCAGAGCGGTAGCTCGACAAACACAGAGCGCTAGCTCGACCACATAAATAGATCTACCTGACGGGAGATCAGCGCGCGTTTCCGATACCGGAACGTGCGCTGGTCTCCCGTTCGGCATTTTTCCTGGTGGGGGCGTTGTCAGGCGCGGGATTATGTCGCGACCGGTCGGGACGAACGTGCAAAAACAGGTACGTACCCAGGTAGTTCAACCGTCGCGTGCAGCGTCGTGAAGCGACAGCGTATGAGGTGATTCGTCATCCGCAACGCAAGGATCTGCATGTTCCACCCCTTTCTCGACCGTCCGGGTAGACACCCGCCTCGATTGGTCTGCGATCGAAGAAATTGAAGTTCGGTGCGCCTGCATTCACAGTGCACGGCAGAGCGAACCGCCACGAAGTCAGAACTCGTCAGAGTCTGATCGGTCCGTTTGATCGCCAGGTGCCCTCGATCGCGAGCTTCGTCTTTTACACGCCCCGTATTGGGCGCATTCGAAAAGTTCTACACAACGGAGTCGGTGCTGCTCGCCATGAGCTCAGCACATTTCGAGTGCTGTCAGCCGGTAGAGGCTGCACCTTCACCGTCCACATCCAGTCAGGAAACAATGAGTAAGCACAGAAAACACAAGCCCTCCAACACAAAACGATTCATCGCCCTGACCGCGGGAGTGAGCGCCCTCGTGGGTGCCGGAGCAGTAGCCAACGCAGGTATCGCCGGTGCGCAAGGCTGGTCGGCCAGTTGCGGTTGGGAGTGGCCGGTAGGTGGATCACTCTCGCAGGGGTACCACGCGGGCCACGACGGCGTCGACTTCGCCGTAAGCGTCGGTACCACGCTCTACGCACCGACGTCGGGAACGATTTCTGTTGCAGGGCCCAATGATCCAGGAGGATACGGAACTTACATCCAATTGGAAGCGGACACCGGCGAGCAGATCCAGATGGGACACCTCTCCGACACCTGGGTCGGAGTGGGTCAGCACGTCGAGGTCGGCGATGAGATCGGGGCAACCGGCAACACCGGTAGCTCGACCGGTCCCCACTTGCATCTGCGGATTCACAGTGGTGGGGCCGTCGATCCGATGGCCTTCCTGAGTTCGGTCGGCGCGTGCGATACCGGTTCGAGCATTGTTCCTGCCGCTGCACCTGCACCTGCACCTGCACCTGCACCTGCACCTGCACCTGAGGCGGCAATCGAATCCGCACCGGAGCCCGCTTCCGCTCCGGTTGTCGAACCCGTGTCATCTGAATCTGCACCGGCAGAAAGTATTCCGGAGACTGAATCCCGTGTGTCGGGCGAAGAGGTAATCGTTGCGGCTGGCGATACGTTGTCCGGTCTCGGTGCAGAACGGGGGCTCTCCTGGCAGCAGGTCTGGGACATGAACCCGCACATCGTCGATCCCGACCAGATCTTTGTCGGTGACGTCGTCAACCTGTAAGAGTGGAGAATCCAACTCCGGCACGATGCCTTCCGCCCGGTCGCCCGGACGGAAGGCATCGTTTCATGTGCTGGACAACATATTTGGCGAAATTTGTGTCGCCTTGTCAGGGCTGAAACTCTTCGTTGTGGGGATTCTCCGGTGGACTGGTTGCCAGTATGCGCTTCCACCACTTTTGCCGCTGCGGGTCTTCGTTCCAGAGCACCGGTTCAGCGAGAGTGGGTTCGGGGGCAACGGTTGTCGCGGACATAGGAGACCTCCTGGGATGAAAGGTTCTTGTGCATGCGATTTCGCGCCAGGACTGCAGAATTTTGCAGCGTGATCCAGGCGTGTGGGTAGCGCTACAGATCCGATCAGGTCAGGCTTCGATCTGTCCCCGAGCTTCCGTCTCGGAATGTGCAGATCGGACAGGAGCCGCCGACGAGATTTCGATTCGCCTCGGTTTTGCCTTCTCGGCGATCGGCAAGCTCACGGTCAATACGCCGTTGTCGTACGAGGCGACGATCCGCTCGGAATCGATGTCCTCGCTGATGGACAACTGCCTTCTGTACGTTCCCGTGAAACGCTCACCGGCCAGCCACGTCACGCCCTCTTCGGAGAGGGCACTACGGTGCGCGGTCAAGGTCAGAGTCGAGC
Organism: Rhodococcus baikonurensis; assembly: GCF_040489275.1. Classification (NCBI taxonomy): domain Bacteria; kingdom Bacillati; phylum Actinomycetota; class Actinomycetes; order Mycobacteriales; family Nocardiaceae; genus Rhodococcus; species Rhodococcus baikonurensis. The sequence continues at coordinate 42,952 of NZ_JBEUOQ010000003.1, forward strand.
CGTCTACCTGTACGTCCACCGATCCCGGGTCGACGCCGGGGAGATCGGCATGCAGGACGTAGTGGTCATCGACCTTGTAGAGGTCCATCGGCATAAAGCGTGGACTTCGGTTACTACCGGTTCCGGTAGCAAGCAAGGATTTGGTGATCGCGTCGATGTCGGTGAAAGGATCGAAACGAAGCACAGCAACACACCTCCCGTATCGTCGAAGAAAGGTCACCGTCACCTCGACGGCGACCGAACTCACTGTGCGAGAACATGATAACCAAAGAATCTGGCACTCTGCAACCTCGAGTGCCAGATTTTTCGGTTGAGACTTCGGACCGAGATTCGGGAGGATGTGTGCCGAACTCGGGTCGCTGATTACTCGACCTTTGTGGCCTCTACGGGATCAGAACGCGCGGGTTCAAGATGTTGTTGGGGTCGACGGCGTTCTTGATTGCCCTGTTCAGCTTGATTACGACCGGGTCCAAGGCATTCGACAGGTTTCCTCGTTTGTGTTGTCCCACGCCGTATTCTGTTGTCACGGTCCCTCCCAGTGCCCTCACGAGGTCATAGATCTCTCGTCTCGCCGCGGCTGCAGATGCTGCGGCCGCTTCGTCGCCGACCGGATAGTTGAGGACGGGGTGTGTGAGCTCGTCCGCGGCGTGGGTGTAGCTGACGACAGTGGTGTTGTTGCGATTTGCTATGTCGGCTATACCGTCGGTGAGCTCAGGGAGCTTGTCGATCGGGACGGCAACATCGTCGCCGATGACCACGCCTTTCTGCTCGAAGGCTTCGTAGACGGCGTAGCGCGGACGGATGAACAGCTCACCTTCGTGATGGTCGTCGGTGACGAATACAGCTGAGGCTCCCCGTTTTTCGCAGTGCGTGCGTATCAGTTCCATCTCGGCCTCTGCGGCGTTGCCGGCGTCGGAGCGCCCGATGAGGAGTGCCCCGGCGTCGGTGTCGAGTTCCATGCGAAGGAACTCTTCAGCCACCTTGATGGCGGCATTGTCGAGGATTTCGAGTTCTGAGGGGCGTGTGTGGTTTGTGATGTCCCGTGCGGCGGTGACGGCCTCGGACATCAGCGGGAAGAAGGCCACCAATGTGTGAGGAGTCGGGGGCTGAGGGATGAGCCGAAGTGTCAGTTCGGTTATCACTCCCAGAGTGCCTTCGCTGCCCACGAACAACTTCGTCAACGAGAGCCCGGGGGTGTCCTTGATGCGGTCCCCGCCGAGTTCAGCGATGGACCCATCCGCTAGCACAACGGTCATTCCCAGAATGTAGTCGCTGGTAACGCCGTATTTCACGCAACAAGGACCACCCGCGTTGGTTGCGGCGTTGCCGCCGATCGAGCAGATCTCGAATGACGACGGGTCTGGTGGATAGTACAAACCTTCTTTTGCGGCAGCGGCTTTCACATCGTTGGTGAGTGCGCCCGGTTCGACGATTGCCGTGCGTGACGATGCGTCGATCCGGATCGATCTCATTCGTTCGAGGCTGAGGGTTATCGCGCCGTCGATGGCCGTGGATCCGCCGACGACACTGGTTCCGGCGCCCCGTGGGACAACTGAAATACTTCGGCTGTCGGCGAAGCGAAGGGTCTCCTGCACGTCTGATGCCGTCGATGCACGAACAACGGCTACCGGTGTGCCTGCTGCGGGGTCGAAACTCCAGTCCTGTCGATAGGATTGGAGGAGATCTGGATCGGTGGTCATCGCGCCCGGTGACAGTCGCTGGGTGAGTAAATCCAAGTCGTCGACAGTGTCCATGATTCGAGTTCCAGCCTTCCGATCCGTGATGTTCTACCGAAACCGGTTGAACCTGAGGAATACCGATGGTCGGTCACCCACAAACCGCGTGGACATCAGTCGATGACGCAAGAAGTCTTGCCTCATCCGGGGTATGGGCGTGGACCAGGTAGTTGAAAGCTAGTGTCTCGAGTGCGGTTGAGATCCACTGAATGTGGCGTACGGCACAGTTCGTCCGCCACGGCAATCCCCAGCAACGAGCCAGCGATGGAGGAACCACACCATGACGGCACCGCTGTGTCAGATACTGCTGAGGTCCGATATCACCTGATCGAATGCTCCGGTACGGCCGGGAGTCACTACTTTCTGGAATAGCGTCAGCACGCACTCGTCGAGTGCGTCCGTTACCGACACGGATTTCCGAGTGACGGTACTTCGGTTTGACCAGCGTCCGCGGGCCAAGTGCGCCAAGGCGGATCCGTCGCGCAGAGCCGTCGCTTTCCGACTCGATGAATGCGCGAAGACATACGTCCGGTCGGAGATGACCACTTCGCATCGCTTGTTCTTTCGACGCATTGCCTTGGGTTGTTGATCTGTCACAGTTCCGGTCATCCCTCCGGACAATCGAAGTGTTGCTGGATGGCCTTTGCGGAAGGTGAGAACCTGTCGATCTCGAGCGGCGATCGACGAATCCCGCTTCCTTCTACCTGACGTCTGATCGCCCTCGTCCGTGTGTGTGGGGAACAGTGCGCCGTAGACGCTTCCCGATGGATCGAAAATCGTTACGGCTGAACCGTCTTCGGCAAGATTGACAAACCATCCGGTATCTGTGGAACTGTTCCAATTCATGCCGAAGATTATGCTACGAGTGATCGTCGAGCGGCAGGTTGCCTACTCCAACGTCAGAGGACACGACGGTACGTCTTGTCTGCGACTGTGATGACGGCGCCGGATGCGATAAGTCGTTCGAGGTGAAGTTGCGCTGTTCGCCGTTCGACGGCGTCGACGTACGGGGCACTGACGTGGGGCCGGTAGACGAGGCGGTGGGCGACGATGTCTTCCAGGCGTTGTGGTTCATCGAGGAAGTTGACGAGTCGTTCTTCGCGGCTGAGGAGTTTGTCCCGGTAGGCGGTCAAGCGTCGACGGAATTCGTCGCTGCCCTCGATCACGCCTTTCTGGTGGAAAGTTCCGTACCAACGCGCGTCGATCGTTGCGACGTGGTCGATGGAGTCGAGAAAGTCGTTGACGCTGCTGCCAAGATCGCCGTACATCGGGCCGAAGGAGGTGAGGTCGATGTCGGCGACGTAGAAGAAGCCGTCGGGCTCGACAAGGACGCCGCAGTGTCCGCGAGTATGACCAGGCAAATGAATGACTGTCGCGGTGCGGTCGCCGAGGTCGAAGACGTGACCGTCATCGATCCCCGCCACATTCTCGTGCGTCGAGGGGATGCCGTACTGAGTTGCTATCGATTGCTGGACCTCGGCTCGTTGGCCTGGGGGAAGGCCGTAGTTGGTGAGCAGCGTGTCGAGGGATGCAACCGCGGGTGCGTCGAGGTGGTGCGCGTAAACCGGTGTGTCGAAGTGACGTAGTCCGGCGATGTGGTCTTCGTGGCCGTGGCTGACGAATACGAGATCCGCGCCGACGGGGTCGCGGTCGAGAGAAAGGGAAGGGTCCATGACGAGGGTGCCTTCGGATCCGCGCACCACCACGGTGTTTCCGTAGGGGACGGCTCCACCGTTCTCCGGAATCAACACCGAGACCTTGCCGAATTCCACGGGTGTGAACATCTTTCGCCTCCCAGTGCGACGACAGTGTCGAGATGACACCGGCTTGCAGGCTCGAATCAGTCAGGACCTCTCGACAATATGCGTTGCCCCGACGACGGGATGAATCGGATAGTGATCCGGCTACGGGTGGCCCGTCTCTTGGCAGGCACACACCGGTTTTCGGTGCTCGATACGATCGATCTGTGAAGAAGGCCGAGATCACCGCACTGCGCCGCCGCTGGGCGGATGAGGATGTCGAGAATCTGCGCGCGCAATTGGTCGTCCAGTCGCGGATTGTCAGGCCCCCTCACACTCTCACTTCTCGTTGGGCAGAGACCGATGACGGTTTCGTGGATCTGCGCGGTCTAGTCGTCGGTAGCGATGGTCTCGACATCAGATTCCTCGCACTCGAACGTGTTGATCTGAGCTACGTACGGGGCGCGCTCACCGCCTTCGAGGCTGAGATGTTCAACTGCCGTTTCGATTTCGCTGCGCTGACGAGTCAGCAACGACTCAATCGCCGATTCGAGCGATGCAGTTTCCGGGGAGTCACTGCTTCGCGTCTGACGATCGGACCGAAGGTCGTCGATTGCGATTTCACCGGGATGAAAGCACACAGGCTCCGCTCTGTGCCCAATACCTTGTTCGAGCGGTGCGCATTCGACGACTCGGACCTGGCAGGCGCGGAGTTCGCCGATACCGCCTTTGTCGATTGCACCTTCCAAAGCGCGCGATTCTCCGCGTCCACCAACTTCGAGCGGTGCACCTTCACTCGCACTGACATCGAGTTCTCGACGGCGAGGGTTTCGCGATCGACGAGTAACGGATCTACTCTGCGGGACCAGTGGGAAGGGAAGGCCCAAGCAGCCGTGGCGTTGGAGCGCCACGCAGTGCGTTACGCGTCCGCAGTCGAGATGGGGGAGGAGGACAACGTGTCCCTCGATCCATTCTGAAAGACCGCAAGATGTCTGTCAGTTGCGGTCACTGCCGATTGTCAATGGCGAGAGTCTCGTACCCGAAGGGTAATTGGCGCCGAACACAGCTGAGCCGGCGGCGGTCACCTGTACTTCGGCTCGCAGGACAGACGCTGAGCTCTCGATACCATCGAGGGTCGCAATCACGACGCGTTCCGGCGCGTCCAGAGCGGTCCTCACGCTCAGTTGCCCCTGCGTCTCGTTCACACGAACTTCCGGATCGGCAATGACGATATCGAGAAGCCCGTCGTGAGCACGAAGATGGATCGCGCCACTGAACTCGGCAATCCGAACCCCGTCTGCGTCATGATGATCGGACGCCAGTGGCCAGACCAATTCGTCACCCAGCTCAACGAGGCCAGACACATACGAAATCTCACCCAGCGCGCGAACATACTGCAGCAGAGACTCTTTCACAGACCAACTCAAGATTGTGGGACTACTGTTCTCTGTCATTCCCAAGCCTCCTTCTCGTGCGCCGAAATGTGAACGGGACGTGATCCGCTCGGATGCTGACCGACCGAGCCCAGCGTCGACGACCTCGAGTCCCGTTCCAACGGCCACGCGCAATATCGTTCCATGGTTCGCCCGGCTATCCGTCGGGGTCGAACTACCGGCAACAGTGTTGGTTATTCGTCGTTGGATCCGGGATGGGATTTGAGGCCCGCGAGAACGAGGTCGACGACCAACTCGACGTACGTGTCGGATCCAGCTTCGAACTCTTTGATTTTGGACATCGGGGTCATCAAATAGTGGTGCTCAATTGTTCCTGCCACGGCGTCGAGAATCAGGGCCGGTGACGTTCCTTTGCTGATCTCTCCGCGTTCGATTGCCCGAAAGATAATTTCGCGACCGCCGGCAATGCTCTCACTGCGAAAGTCGGCAATTTCTCCCTCGAATAGTTCGGGATAAATCTTTGCATCGATCATGGCTCGTATTCGTACTGAGCCGTGCTTACCGAGCAACTGTTCTACCGTGACGTGACCGATCGCAATCAAGTCTCCTCGAAGCGTTCCGGTATCGAAGTCGAGGACGGTTCTCTTGCTCGATCGCAATGCATCCGACATTATCTGCTCTTTGGTCGTCCATCGCCGGTAGAGTGCTGCTTTTCCAACTTTGGCGTGTCGGGCGATGATATCGAGGTTCAATCTCGCCCAACCAAGTTCTCCGTACAAATCCAACGCAGAGGAAAGAATGCGTGTCTCTATGTCCGGGTCGCTGGGTCGCCCACGACCAGATGGTTGTGGCATGGCACGCGACATGGACCCATCATGCCACGCGCCATCGTCGGGTCTGTGTCGAGTCGTTGGTTCGGGTCAATCTCGACGGTGCAGCGAAAGTGAAGTCACTTTCTTGCTCGAAGTGAGAGGAATCGAGGCAAAGCCTTCTCCCGCGCAGCGTCAGGATGATTCTCGGACCGGAAGATGGACCAATTGCTCAATCGTCTCGGGTTGGTATGCCTTTCCGCCTAGCTTGTTGAGGAAGGGGGCCAAGACGAAAATCAGAACACCGACTCCGATGCACACGGCCCAGATTGCGACGAATGCACTCTCAGTTGGCAGTTTCGAGCCACTGATCAACATGCCGGACATGATTGCGGTAAAAACGGCTCCAGCGACTGCACCCGCAACCGTTCGCGATGTGTTGTACAGAGCACCCGCTATCGCGGAATCCTCCGGGCGTGCGCGCGAAATTACCAGAGCGGGAAGGATCGCGACGAACAAACCGATTCCGGCGCCGCCGACAAATCCCATTGAAATGAACGCGGTCTGCGAGTCTCGAAATACGATTAATCCAGCAAACCACGTGGAAATCAGAATCGCCGACATCTGCAATGCCGTCCGAGTGCCGAATCTCCGCGCAAAGCTGTCGGCGAGTGACGACGCAATCATGATGCCGATGGGTACTGGAGTGATCGCGAGGGCAATGCCCATCGAATCGAGACCGAATCCGTACCCGACGACTTCGGGTTTGGATGCGAAATACAGTGCTGAGACAGTGGCAGCTCCGTAGAATTGCAAGCCGAACAATCCGGTCAATCCCAACAGGAAACCCACCCCACCCTTGGTCAACAAGTTCAAATCGACCAGCGGGGTACTGATCTTCTTTTCGAGCGCGACGAAAGCGGCAAGTAACGCCAAGCCGCCACCAACTGCCATGAGCGTTGTTGCAGAAGTCCACCCCAGTTTGCTTCCGTTGCTGATTCCGACAAGGAAGATCGCGAGGCCGATGCCAAGCAGTGCTGCCCCTGTCCAGTCGATGGACCCAGTTGCACGGGTAGAGGTTTCGGGAACGAACAGTGCAATAGTGGCAAGGCTTGCCAGCACGAGTGCCGCGGGCACGAAGAGGACCAGAGTCAGGCTCGCGTTGGTTCCGAGTAGTCCGACCAAAAGGGTTCCTGCGGCTCCTCCGGCGCCAAGACACCCCACGAGAATTCCGATTGCGCGTCCTGAACTGGCACCCGCGCGTTCTCGGAGAATTGCAAGCTCGAGAGGAAGTAGTGCGCCCAGCGTTCCTTGGATGGCCCTGCCCAACAAGAAGATTCCGAAGGATGGGGCAGTTGCTGTCAGGATCGTTCCGAGGGCTACGGAGCCGAGCACAACCATTACCATGCGACGATGACCGTATTTGTCACCCAGTTTGGCCAGTAATGGGACGCAGATGACGGTCGAAAGTAGGTATGCCGCCAAGACCCAGTTGAGTTGTGCGGGGTTGACGTCGAGCCTCTGTCCGATTTTCGGTATGAGTGGTATGTACCACGACTGCAACATTCCGCTGGTGACTTCGGAAAATGCGAGGAAGCCAACGGCGGCGAGCCCTCCGGCCTGGCGCGGAGAAATCACAGAACTCGACTGGACGTTCGGTTCGGTCACTGGATCCCCTCGGCGGAGTATTCACTGTGGGTTCGGTTGTTGCGCATCAGTTCTCGGTTCCTTGTCTTCGGGAGATTCGGAGTCGACCGAATTAGAGACGACTATCGTCCGCTGAACAGTATTGAGTGCCTTACTGATGTGTCAAGGCTCACAAAATTACTACTGGGTGGTAGCTAAATCGGGTGCTTGAACTCCTGCACTCGGCGGGTGTGGTCGAGTGTGCGAACCCGCGATGAGCGGCGTGTGGTCCGACATCAAGACATCACCTGCGGGGCACAGTCAGATTGCAGTGCTTGCTATTTCGTCGAGAGCTCGCTCGACGGCGTGCGCGATCTTGGAAGCTGGAGGCAGATGCTCTGCATCCGCCTGGATTCCGATCCAGAAGTATTCGTTGTAGGACGCCGCTGTGAAACCGACTCGAACATTGCCGGCCAACGGGCCAAGCGGCCAGAGTTCGACGAGCGCTGCCCCGGCGAGCGCGAGCGGGCCGTGCGGGCCGTGAACCGCGTCGACGGGCGATATCGGCACGTCGCGTGTGGTTTCCGCCATCTACAGAGCGTAATGGACGAACGGGCCTGGGCGACGCTGGTTTCAGCTAGCGGATCACCAAGTCGTGGTCGGTGGCGCTGAGGGTGATTGCCGCAATGTGGTTGCCGTGCATCCAGCCCCGCACGAACGTATCCAAGGCCGGATTGGATGCCCGATCTGCGTACGCGGTCGCCGGGATCTCGATTGCCCCGACGAGGTGGCGCGGATTGCTGTCGAGGCCGGACTCTCGGGGAGACATCCTCAACCCGTCGGCGGTGTGCAGGACGACTGGTAGCGCCGTGCCATCAGGTGCAGTCACGGTCGCGGTCCGGGTAGTGGCGGCCGGGTCGAAGTGGTCCACCTTCAGCTGGTATCCGGACGGCTGGGCGTGCTGGCCGATGGCGTCGAGCAGGCGCGGATCCACGACAGAGTACGGAAACCCGATGTCGATCAATGTTTGGCCGTCGATGGCGCCATTGCGAGCGGGCAGGGATGCGGACAAGTGCCAGGGGGCGGCGGGGGCGAGAGTGTCTGCCGAGCGGTCTGTCGGCGTGTTCTCGATCGCTGTGCCGAGGATGGGAGCGCTTGTCGGTGTGAACTCCCAGACGCCACCGACGAGATCCTTGTGCCAGAAGCCGGATTCAGCGTCGCGGCGGCCCTCGACGCGCAATTCCCGCCGGTTCGGGCCGGGACCGAGTGAGTGCACACTGATCGCGGATGTGACTTCACCCGGAATCTTGGGCTGGTGCACCCAGTCCGGCGCCGGAAGTTGGATCGCGGCGGTGTTGCGGTCGAGCGTTTCTGCAACGAGGTTGGGTGCGGTGGGCTTGCCCGACTGGTCTTCCCAGCTGTATCGGAAGAAGATCGAGTCGGAGCCCGAAGAGTCGAAATCAAATGTGCGGGTGTACATGTCGCCGTACTTGTTCATCACGAAGGTGGTCGATCCAGCCGCCGACAGCGAGTCGGCCCGGAACCGACCACCAAGCGGGCCGCCGATCTCGTAGCTGTCGTCGTTGGGCAGCCACGGGTCCGCATAGGTGATCCGGCTACCGTCCCCGGTCAATGTGGGGATCATCGTCATCTTGGCCAGTCCGACGTAGTGGATTCGTCCCGCGACGTCGGTGAAGGTTCGGTTGTCCCACGGCGACGAGACGCTCAGCGCCCACCCGTTCGGCCGGTCGCCTGGGAGTTGTCTGCCTGGGCCACTCCACAGAGGCGCACCCCACGCTGAGGTCCAGTTCCACACCAGCGGATCCTGCGACGCGTTGTCCATCGTGTAGATCCAGCCGTTGTCGTCGACTGCGACCAGTTCGTCGTCGTCCAGCGATATCCCGACCAGTCGTCCACGCAGGCACTCGGGCATCGGCACGAAATGCCAGGCTGCCGTGGTCGGTACGCCAGGCTCCCGCGGACGGGCGAGCAGGTCGTGGTCGACGAGCGCGAAGTCCCAGAAGCGATTGAATTGAGTTATCGGCGTGCGAATCTCGACGGAGGTAGGGGCCGTCGAACCGGTGAACGTCGGTAGGTGCGCCAGCCCGACTCGGCCACCGCCGGAGGGCACACCTGGCGGCAGTTGGGCGGTTCCGAACGGTACGCAACTTGCCGGCCCGGATTCGGCGGGTGCTGCCGCGGCCAGGGGAGTGGACCACAGTAAACCGGCAGAGAGGAGGATACCGACGCTCACCAGTCGCGATCGGTGCGGATGCGAAACTCCACTGTCGGTGTCGTTCACGGTCCGATTGTCGCATGATCGGCACGTTGAATCGGCAGAATGTGAGGATTGTCCATCTGTGTCGGTTGCAGCGCAGAGTCCCGACTGCTGTGTTGCGGGATTTTGGTGACTATTGGAGAGATTGTCCTGCAAGTGCTTTCGCAGTAGTCGGTAGACCGCTCTGCGACCAGGCAGGAATACCGATAGCAGGCGAACCACGTGTCTTATCCGAAGTCTCACGAATTCCTCCTGTCCAGTGCGCTATTCGTCTCTTCCAGCACCCCGCCCTTGCAGGTGTGACGCTAAATAGAGTGGCCCGTGACGCAGGCTTGTGGCTACCATCGCGGTGTGGACACGGTGAAGCCCTATGGGTGTGAGGGGGTTGTCGGCGTCGCTTACGCCGACAGCAGATAGCGCATTCGGACCCGACAGCACTTGGTGCTGATCGGGCCATGAGCTGTACCCACCTTCACCGAGCCACGATTGGTAAACACCCATGATCATTTTGACCGATACATCTATCCGTTCCAGCCTCGTCAACGCGAGTCGCAAGGAGAAGTCCGATCTCACCCTGCCGGACGGCTTCGACGCCATCGACTTCGACGTTCTCGACTATCTGGGCTGGCGAGATCCCAAAATGGGCCGACGCGCCTACGCGATTGTCCCGAGACTCGACGGGGAGACCATCGGAGTTTTGCTCGTTCAAGCGGAGGCCACTCCGCGGTCGCGCGCCCAGTGCTCCTGGTGCCGTGACACGCGACTTCCCAACGAGGTCGTCTTCTACGGCGCCAAGTTGGCCGGGCCCGCTGGTCGACGTGGCAGCACAGTCGGAACACTGATCTGCCGAGACTTCCAATGCTCAGCCAATGTTCGTAACGACCCCCCGCTCCCGTATGCCGGATACGATGCCGCCGCTGCGCGCCAGGACCGGAAAGATGAACTGGTGCTGCGTGCTTCGAGTTTTGTCGAGCGAGTGGCTCGGCAGTAGCGAGGGCCATCCAATCGGGAGCGAGTCGCGTACTGTTGCGAAGTTCGACCCCCTTCCTGCCATAGGGAGGGGGTCGAACTGCCTGGACGGTGTCGATCCGAGGGGCACTCGGAGACGGTGCGACATCTGGCGTCGCACATGATTACTCGGTCAGGGCGTTGCTCGACGTAAAGTGACCCAGGCTCCGGCTATGCAGGCGATGGCCAGGGCCAATGGAAGTAGTGCCATCGGCACCACTCGGGAAGTATCGGCAAACCACGAACCGATCGCCGGCCACCAGCTGACCCAGGTGATTACGATCGCTGACAGGCCGAGCACACCGAAGAGACCGGTGAGAGAGGCGAGCAGACCGGTGGTCCTCCATCGCTGGTAGATCGCACCTGTCAGCATTGCGATCGAACTGGTCAGGAGCAGCGTCGCGAACAGCGCGAGCAACTGAACGGCTGCGCTGTCGGTGAAATAGCGTGCGATGCCGAACATGCGCATGTGCACACCCCAGCCGTTGGTGGCGGACTCCACCACTGACAGCAGTTGTAGCGCGATTGCGAAGATTGCGGACTGTGCCAACGCCATTATCGTGGTGGCAGTGAAGAACTCGCGGCGAGTCACGCTCAGCCCGAGCGCGAACGGGAACGTCTGGGTCATCGACTGGAGGTAGAACGCCAGCACGAAACCGTAAACGGAGAACACACTGCCGGTGAATCCCTCACCCTCATCGTTCCGGACGATCGCGTAGATGGTGAAGCTGATGAGGAAAGAGATCAAAAGGATGCCCACCGGCCAGGCGATCAGCAACGGCCACGCGACCGTGTGCAGTTGGAGGACGGAACCGATCCTGGACCGGGTGGGCGCCTTCGGGACCGTCCGTAGCGCTGTGGTTGCGATGCTCATGCGGTGATCTCCTTGCGCTGCGTCGAAGTCGCGATGACAAGTTCCTGCAAAGATGCCGGTTCTACTTGGACTCCGGCCTCCCGCAGTCGGATTCGCTCGGTCTCGGTCACATCGGCCTGCAACATGATTCGGCTGTGGGCGCCTAGTGTCTCCCGGCGCAGGACCCTGCCGGACGCGGCAACGGCATCCACCGCATCAATGGGGCCGGATACCACTACGGCGCGACCTCGCAGTGCGTCCGCGTCCTCGTCGACGACAATCCGGCCGCTGTCTACGACGATCACGTGCTCGAGCAGATTGGCTACCTCGTCGATAAGGTGAGTCGAAAGCACTACAGTGCGAGGATGTTCGGCGTAGTCGGCAAGCAGTCGATCGTAGAACAGTTGGCGTGCAACGGCATCGAGGCCGAGATACGGCTCGTCGAAGAGCGTGAGCGGTGCACGGGAGGCAAGTCCGATGATCACTCCCAACGCTGACCGCATGCCGCGCGAGAGCTTCTTCACCTTGCGGCACAGTGGAAGTTGGAAATCGTCGAGCAGTGTCTCGGCGAACGCGTGGTCCCAATTCGGGAGCAGATGGCCGGCGGCGACGAGTACATGCTTGACCTTGAGGTCTTCGGGGTACGTCTGGCTTTCCTTGACGAAGCACACGTTCGCCAGGACGTCGGCATTTTCGAAAGGGGCAGCGCCGAATACCTCGACGTCGCCGCTGGTGTGCAGGTCCTGTCCGGTCAGTATCTGCATGATCGTGGTCTTGCCTGCGCCGTTACGGCCGAGCAGGCCGTAGATCTTGTTCTGGCTGATCTCGAACGAGACGTCCGAGAGCGCATCGACGTCCCCGTAGCTTCTGTTCACTGCTCGCATCGAGGCGACGAGTTCAGTTTCGTCGAAACGCCTGACGTGCGACTTGGTCGTTGTCGTGCTCGAGTTCATCGGTCCGCCTTCCTGTCGTCCAGCATGGATTTGAGTTCGTCGAGGGAAATCTGAAGGCGGTCGGCCTCCATGACCAGCGGCTCGATGTATTGGCGCGCGAACGCTTCTCGTCGTCTGAACCTGAGTGCATCGCGGGCGCCGACGGTGACGAACATTCCGATTCCCCGTTTCTTGTAGAGGAGCCCCTCGCCTACGAGTTGATTGAGGCCCTTGGCTGCCGTCGCCGGATTGATTCGGTGGAACGCCGCCAGTTCGTTGGTTGAGGGCACCTGTCCGTCTTCCGGCAGTGAGCCGTCGATGATCGAGCCTTCGATCTGCTCGGCGATCTGCTGGAACAGTGGTCGTCCGTCGTCGATCACGATGATCGATGCCCGGTGTTCACTGGTTCATTACTCATGTAATGAACCATAGAACGTCGTGGGGCATGTTGGCAATGAGATCGCGGAATCTGGCACCGATGACTTGGGTCTCCGAGCGCTACCTATCGGGACATTCATCGCAGAGGCTGATGGAACAGCTTGGATGCAGACCAGCTACGACTCCCAGATCCCCGGGGCGCTGCGCACAGGCATTGAGCTTCTGCGGAACCGTGGAACCGCCGATCTAGGTGGTCGACCACGGGACAGGGTTGACCGAAACACCCGTCAGCATCGGCAATTCGCCACCCAACGTGAACAGACGAAACCCGCGGCCTCGGCTTCGGGGCGTAACCGGAGTCGTAGAACAGAAGCCGGACCGCACGCCGCGGTCGGGCTGTTTTTCGTCAACCCAAAGACGGAATCGCATCCACCGCAAGTAGGGACTTAGCGCCTCGTTTTGGTGTTTCTGTACTGATTCGCGATCCCGATACGTACGCTTCCGGCCAGGGAATCGGACACTCGACCAACAGGGGTATCAATGCCGAATGTGACAGTGAAGTTCGGGGGTTCAGACCCCGAAACAGCAGACCTCGCACGCCGGGCACTGCAACCAGTACTCGACAGCATCTACCGCACATACCGCAGGAAACCGCTCCCATTCGTCGAAGCCGCACTGAAACGCGCAGGCCGAGGGAGCTTCTCACAAGCAGGAATTGAGCGATTCGCCAATTACATTTCAAGAGGCGACCGACCGATTCTCACCAAATAGTGCGGCCGCCCGTGATCAGGCCGAAGACCGAAGCGCTTCCACTGGCTACCTGTTCGACGACTTGAAGTGGTCTGTGCCAACTAGGTTCTGTGCCAACTAGGTACAGGTCCATCGTGGTCAACATCGGAGACGGCTGCGTCCGAGATCGGTAGCTGCCTCACCGTGGCATGGGACCTGTCAAACACAATCTCCCCTTCCTGGACAGGTAGGGGAGATTGTGTTTGTGACCACCGCACGATCCACGCATCTGCTGATATGCAGGTTTCAGGCAGAGCTGAAACTGTCATTCACATGCGGTCGGCCGATCTTCCTACAAGTCGGGGGCGGTTAGTGGCCCTGCGCCTTCTAATGAGAAGGGGATCGTGGAACCGTTCGCCATCGCCACGATCACGTTGACGATAGCAAAGAGAACGCTATTCATTTCAAATTCACCTCCTCTCTCCGTCTAGAGCCCGGCAGCATTCGCTACTGCATACAGGGCAGAGGCCCTGCTATCGAAATTGGGACCTGCAATGTAAGCGGGCGAGCCTGGACCGAATGAGGTGACGTCCTGATATCCGAGGCCATTCGAGGAGTTTTAGTCCACCAACCAAGGTCCACCAAAATTGCCTCCGCCTAAGTTGCCCGGTTTGGGAGTTGCGTGAGAAGCCGTAGCTCCGAACGTCATAACCAGGGAAGACGCTGCAATGCTTGCGAGTAATAAGGTTTCGACTCTGGACACCTACGGCCTTCTATCGAATTGGGGCCAACCTGCCGGTTTTTTAAGATCTTCGGGAAGGTAGCGCGACGCTAATGTGACAGTCCTCCAAACTGGGGTATTTCTTCGAGATTTATCCGGCTCTTCCGGATCCGGAGTGTATGAGTCGATCCACGGATGATCCGAGCAGGCACAAGATGTAGGTTGGTGAGGGTTTTTAATGTGCAGACCGATGGTCGTGCATTGGGACTTACGGTTAGGGCTGTCCGGTACTGAGGAAGAATACGTACTTGATGCTTTTCGAAGGTGATTTTTGACGGACTTGGGTATTTTCACAGTTGTGATTGTGAGAAGACCTGCATTCTTGCGTGAGTTGTGGTCCCCGGTGTCCGGGTGCGCTACGGCAGATCGGTGTTAAAAACTGATAAGCGCGCGGTGCCCGAGCAGAAACAGTTTCCAACCCCATCGGTTGGTAGTCGCGCTCGAATCACTGATGGACGGCAAACGAACCGAGGTACCGGCGACCATCGGCTTCGAGGTCGACAGCACTCTCCTGACAGTGCGCGCAATGGACACCGATTGAGGCCGGGGCACGACCAGTCGGACGGCATCGATGAACTGCAGAATTCCGAGATCCGGTCCTCTAGCACTTGGTGGCTCGTACCCGTTGAGTAGGGACGACGCTGTGGACGCGCTCGCGACTGTGGAACGCACAGTGATTGCAATCAACGCTTGCGTCTGAAGCCCGCCGCGCGGCGTATTCGCGGCGTCAGCGTGAAAGCAAGAAGGCGTTTCCGTGAACGGAAACGCCCTCCACCTGCGTTGAATCTGTGGAGCCGATGACGGGAATCGAACCCGCGTATTCAGCTTGGGAAGCTGATGTTCTACCATTGAACTACATCGGCGTCGCAGCCGACCGGACGTGTTTTCACCGCCGATCAACGTGCTTTCCGAACATTATCAGACGAGCATTCGAGCAGACATATCACTGGCCGTCGTTGAAGAGAAGGCGCGTGTCGAAGTCGGCAAAATTGGTGGATGTTTCGTCTAAAAGTTTTGCGCGGGAACGCCTTTCGGGGTGGAGAACTCGAGACAGGTGGGGCTGGGCTCTGCCGTGGGAGTCCCGAACTCACCCATCGCGCTTCGTCACCGCAATGTGATCGCCCCCGGCGATGGGTCGGCACTGCTCGCAGAACCGGTAACCTCTACCTGTGCTGCTCTCCGATCGTGACATCCGTGCCGAAATCTCCGTTGGACGTCTGGGTATCGACCCTTTCGACGATTCCATGGTGCAACCGTCGAGCGTCGACGTGCGCCTCGACGGTCTTTTTCGGGTTTTCAACAACACGCGGTACACGCACATCGACCCGGCACTGCGCCAGGACGAGCTGACCAGCCTGGTCGAACCGGCAGAGGGCGAGCCGTTTGTACTGCATCCCGGCGAGTTCGTTCTCGGTTCGACTCTCGAAGTGTGCTCACTGCCGAACGACCTGGCCGGGCGCCTCGAAGGTAAGTCGAGCCTCGGGCGCCTGGGCCTTTTGACGCACTCCACCGCCGGCTTCATCGACCCGGGTTTCAGCGGCCACATCACACTGGAGCTGTCCAACGTCGCAAACCTGCCGATCACGCTGTGGCCGGGAATGAAGATCGGGCAGCTCTGCCTGCTCAAGCTCTCGAGCGCTGCAGAGTTCCCCTACGGAAGCTCCGAGGCAGGATCCAAGTACCAGGGTCAGCGCGGCCCGACTCCGTCGAAGGCGTACCTGAACTTCAACCGCAGCTGAACGAACCAACTTCGGGGGGGAGTCGCATGATCGGAATTTTCTACGGTCTGGTTTTCATGAACTTGTTGTTCGTGACCAGCACCGTGTGCTTGATGAAGCCGTCGAAGGCCAGTGTTGTTGCGACCGTCTGCGCAGGAGTGGCGTGGCTCTTCTTCAACGGCCCGTTGGAAGGTCAGGTCTTGTGGTCGTTGAATCGAGAACACGGTCTGACGGTCTCGGATCTGATGTCGCTTGTTGCCTTCGGCATCGCCGCTCGTGGTTGGAATCAGGTCCGTAAGGTCCGCGAAACTGTCGACGCCGATCGCTACTGACCTGCGAGCTCACCTCAATTGAACGCCACGATTCGGACAGAAGTTTCGACCTGGAGCACAACGGTCGGCGAATCGGGCACAATTACTGAGTATGTGGTGGATTGTCGGAGGCGTACTACTCGTATGGGTCGTGTGTTCCATTCCGATTGCCATCCTGGTCGGACGCGGTATCGCGCGCCGGGACCGCGCAGAATTCGACGGCCGAAATCAACAGTGGGCCGACGAGGTTGTCAGGTCGATCGAGAAGCAATCGGATCAGGACAATGCCGATCGGCGTAAGCCACCACTGATCAGCTGACCAGCTGGATTTTTTCGGAGGTGAGTGGGCGTGGAACTTCCATCCGATACTCCCGACGACGTCGTGGCTGCGGCAGCCGGAGGGCCCAGGGTTCCGCAGTTCGATCCCACCGTGGGTATTCCGGTTATTCCGCCTGGGGGCGATGCTCCCCACAGGTTGGTGGTCATCGGCGATTCGCTGTCGCAGGGATTTCAGAGCGGGGCGATCTTCAATACCGATCTGTCGTTTCCGGCGATCATTGCTCACCAGTTGGGCTGGCTCGACCAGTTCCGCTTTCCCCGGTACGGCGGCCCGGGCGGGCTTCCACTCAACATCGAACTGCTGCTCCGCACCCTCGAAGAGCGCTTCGGACCGCGGCTCGACCTCTGGGAGGTTCCGCTCGCGCTCTTTGCTGCACGTGCCTTCATGGACGAGGTGGAGGACTACTGGGAACGCGGACCGGGCAGCGAGGCGCCGACTTTCTCTGCCATCAATCACAACCTTTCGGTGTACGGGTGGGACCTTCGTGATGCTCTGACCAAGACTGCGCAGGGGTGTGAGGCAGCCCTGCACGAACCACACGACGACCTGATCAGCCAGATCGTCGAGAACAACGGCGAGCGTGCCGCACTGAGAGTTCTGCCGCGAGGCTCTGAGGCAGAGAAGCGCATGACGGCGTTCGACGCAGCAGCGGAGCTGGGCAAGGAAGGCATCGAAACTCTGATCGTCTTCCTCGGTGCCAACAATGCGCTCCGCACCGTCACCGAACTCCGGGTCGAGTGGAGTGGCAACAACTTCCGCGACCCGGACGGAAAGCGCGACTACACGGTGTGGCAGCCAGTGCACTTCGCGTCGGAGTACGCCGAGGTGCTGGCTGCGATCCGCAAGATCAAGGCCCAGCACGTCATTCTTTGCACGGTCCCGCATGTGACCATCGCGCCGATCGCCCACGGGCTCGGCGGCAAGATCGAAATCGGATCACGATATTTCCCGTATTACGCGCGACCATGGGTGCGCGACACCGACTTCGACCCTCAGCGCGATCAACACATCACCGGCGCGCAGGCGTGGGCCGTCGATACCGCAATCGACATGTACAACGACGGAATCGAGCAAGCCGTGGCGAATGCCCGTCGGGTGGGGAAGGACTGGTACCTCTGCGATATTGCCGGGTTGCTCGAGCGCGTGGCTTCACGGCGCTACGTCACCGATGTCAATGCGCGGCCGTCATGGTGGACGCCGTACCCCCTCCCCAAGGCACTGACCGATCTGCAACCCGTGCCGGACTCACTGTTCCTCTCCGCAGACGGTCGCGGTGGCCGCGCATCGGGCGGCCTCTTCTCGCTCGACGGCGTTCATCCCACGACAGTCGCGTACGGGGTGATGGCGCACGAGCTGGCGAACATCATGGTCACAGCCGGGGCCCAGTTCGACCGAGCGCAGGTCGATTTCGACCGACTCGTCCGACGCGACACCTTGGTACGCACGCCGCCGCAGAATCTCGACTCCACTCTGGGCGTCATCGGCTGGGCCGACGAGCATCTCGGCTTTGCCAAACGCGTTTTCGGTCTGTGATTTCAGCTTGCTTTCGACATCGTCGGAGCAACGATGCGTTCCGCGTACTCCCGCAAGAGCGCCACCAGGTCTGCGTCGTTCACGGAAAGTCTGCCGGTCGGACCTATCGCAGCCAAGGCACCGACGACACACCTTTCGACGTTGTGGATCGGGACGGCGACGGCAGAGCGTCCGACACGAATCTCGTCGACCTCACGGGCGGGCTCACCGCGCCGGATCCGCGAGAGTTCGAGTTCCAACGCGTCGCCGTCGGTGATGGTGTGTGCGGTGACCTTTCGCAATGGGGTCTCGGCCAATTCGGGTCGGCCGGCGAGGAGCAGCTTCCCGATAGCTGATGCGTGAACGGCTGTGACCAGCGTTCGTTCGCCGCTGAGCTCGTGGTCGGGATCGCGATCCACAAGTCGAATTCTGTTCTCTGCAAACGACGCGAGGTAGACCCCGAACCTCAGCTGTTCGCGGAGTTCTTCGAGGAGCACCGAGTTGTCGACGGGTGTGGGTTCGGCGGCAGCCCCGGCCAATTCGCGGGTGCGTCGGCCCAGCGCGAAGCCGGATAGGTCGGCGATCCGAACCAGGTAGCCGTCGGCGACAAGGATGTTGAGCAACCGATACGCGGTGGCTGGGGGGATGTCGGCCAGGGCGGCAATGTCTTTGGCGGTGGCTCCCGATCCGAGCCTGGCTGCCGACTCGAGCAGGGCAAGGGCGCGCTGAACGGCTCGGGGTTCGTGCCCACCGAGGTCGCGTGGTCGGCCCACCATCAGCGGGCGCCGGCAGTCGGCTCGCCCACCAGCACGATGTTTCCGGCTGCGTCGGTGGCGAACACCCCAGCTCCGGGTAGAACGTCCTCGGTTTCGGGGCTGTCGAAGGCTCCGACGTGCAGCAGACTTTTGGGGCTTCGGCGTCGCAGGTAGAACTGCCAGAGTGTGCCCGAGGTCAGGATCACGAGCACAGCGATCGGTGCAACGTACGCATGGTCGATCGTGTTGGCGTAAACGAGGTAACCGAGAACTATCGCACCGGCACCACTTCCACATGACGCGGCTGCGAGAACGCCGGGAGTGTGCTCTCCGATACGCGTCAGGAAGACAACCGATGCGATCGCCACCAGTGCATAGGCAACGATGACGGCACCGCGAACCGTCAGTCGAACGTCGTCGAAAATCTCTCCGCGTCCAAGGATGGCAAAGGCTCCGCCGCCCACCAGAACTGTGCAGACGACGACGGTGAGCGCGAAGTAGGGCGTGCGAAATGCGCTGTGAACCGAGGCGAACCGGCGGGGGAGTAGGCGCTCTACGCCGAACGAATAGACCAGGCGTGACGCAGCATTGGACGACGCCATCGACGACGCCAGCCACGAGCACCCCAGACCGACGTTGAGCGCGATCACGACGGCGGGGCTCACACCTGTCGCCGTTCCGTGAAGATAGGCGTTGACCAGAGTGTCACTGCGTCCGGACCAAGCGGCCCAGCCCGCGAAGATGAAGAGCGATCCACAGATGATCGGGGTGAGAAGAACTGTGCGGGTGACGGTTACCAGCGGACGACGAGCTTCGGGGCCGAAGAAGGCCGCGCTCTCGAATCCGGCGAGAGCGAACACGGCAGCCAGGGCGGTGAGCAGTAATCCGTGGCCGGAGCTGGGCGGAACGATCTGTGCCTGTTGGCTTCCGGAACCGCCCAGGACCATGAGCCCGACTATGAACAGCAGTGAACAGCTTTCGACGACGAGGATCGCGAGAGCGGCAAATCTGACACCCCGAACGAGGGCACCGAGAATCAGCAGGGCTATCCCCAGATAGAGCGCGATGACGTGAAAAGTCTTGTCCACGTGCACACCCGCGAAGCCGAGCAATGCGATTGCGGCCTGTCCTCCGTGGTAGAGCGTCATCACCGCGCTTCCCACGTATTTGACCAACATGGCGATGCCGGTGGTCAATGCTGCCCGGGTGCCCAGTCCACGAAAGACGAAGCTGTGCAGCCCACCTGATGCTGCCATTCGGCGCGTGAACTGTGAAACGCAGAACGCTATGAGCGTCACCAGCACGGTGGCCGCGATGATGGTGATCATCCCGCTTAACAATCGGCCGTGTGTCAGCATGGTGACGGGCAGAACGACCATCGACACCGCGGGAGCAGTGGTTGCCACCGACTGGGCCAGCACCTCCGCGCCGGAGAGTTGCCGACGGCCCAACGCGCGCAGCGGCGATCGCGCCGGGGGCTGCTTCTCGCGCGTGGTGAAGGACCGCGCGATGGCTTCGGTGAGAGCGGACATGTCGCGTCACGCTAGTCCGGTTCTGTAACGCGGATATTGCGGACATGCTTCCGCTGATCGCACTCGGGTGAGAGAGCCCGATGCGGATGCTCGCAGGTTTCTCACTCGGTCCCCACTGACTGTTTCCTGTGCGTCAAGTTCCGGACCCAACGCTCCTGAAGTCTGTGTTCAACACCAACCACCCGGATCACCGGGAGCACACTGGGGAGCTCGAATGCCATACACACGTAGATCTTTCATGCGCAGTCTGGGAATCACCGGCGGTGCCGGCCTGGCACTCGGTGCTATGTCGTCCATCGGCCTGGCGCCGGCGGTGGCGGCGACGCCGAGGCGATTCCAGGCGCCAGCTGCCGGTGACCTGATCGGGAAGGTCAAGGGAAATCACTCCGTCGTGATCCTCGGCGGCGGACCGTCCGGTCTGTGCTCCGCCTACGAACTGCAGAAGGCCGGATACAAGGTCACTGTCCTGGAAGCGCGCAACCGGCCTGGTGGTCGGGTGTGGTCGATCCGCAATGGCACCGAAGAAACCGATCTGAACGGTGAGACACAGACCTGTACGTTCTCCGAGGGGCACTTCTACAACCTCGGTGCGACGCGTATTCCGCAAAATCACAACACCATCGACTACTGCCGCGAGCTGGGCGTCGAACTGCAGATGTTCGGGAACCAGAATGCGAACACCTTCGTCAACTACACCGGCAACAAGCCGCTCGCGAATCAGTCGATCACCTACCGAGCAGCCAAGGCCGACACCTACGGATACATGTCCGAGCTGCTGCAGAAGGCTACCAATCAGGGCGCTCTCGACCAGGTCTTGAGCAAGGAAGACAAGGAAGCACTCTCGTCTTTCCTCACCGACTTCGGTGATCTCTCCAGCGACGGGCGCTACGTCGGATCCTCGCGTCGAGGGCACTCCGCGGAGCCGGGCGCCGGCCTCAACTTCGGAACCGAGATCGAACCCTTCGGGATGAGCGATGTCATCCAGGGCGGCATCGGGCGTGCGTTCTCCTTCGAGTTCGGTTACGACCAGGCCATGACGATGATGACCCCCGTCGGCGGCATGGACCGGATCTACTACAAGTTCCAGGACGCGATCGGGATGGACAACATCGAGTTCGGCGCCGAGGTCAGCGGCATGAAGAACGTGCCGGAAGGCGTCACCGTCGACTACGTCGTCGACGGCAAGACCAAGTCGATCACCGCCGACTACGCGATCTGCACGATCCCACCGCACCTGATCAAGCGGCTGAACAACAACCTGCCCTCCGACATCTTGCTCGCGTTGGACGCAGCCAAGCCGTCGTCGTCGGGCAAGCTCGGTATCGAATACTCGCGTCGGTGGTGGGAGACCGAGGACCGCATCTACGGCGGCGCGTCCAACACCGACCGCGACATCTCCCAGATCATGTTCCCCTACGACCACTACAACTCCGACCGTGGCGTCGTCGTCGCGTATTACAGCTCGGGTAAGCGTCAACAGGCTTTCGAATCGCTCACGCACCGTCAGCGCCTCGCCAAGGCCATCGCCGAAGGCGCAGAGATCCACGGCGACAAATACACTCGCGACATCTCGTCGTCCTTCTCCGGAAGCTGGCGTCGTACCAAGTATTCGGAATCCGCCTGGGCATCATGGGCCGGCGCGGGAGATTCCCACGGCGGCATGGCAACTCCCGAGTACACCAAGCTGCTCGAACCCGTCGACCGGATCTACTTCGCCGGCGATCACCTCTCCAATGCTATCGCTTGGCAGCACGGGGCCTTCACGTCCGCACAGGACGTCGTCACTCATCTTCATCAGCGTGTTGCGCAAACCGCCTGACGTGCTTCATTTTCCATCACTTTTTCTGGAGGTCAGATCATGAAATCTCGCAGCACCAAGATCCTTGCAGCCGCATTTGCCGCCACCGCGCTACTGGGGTTCGCCACTGCCTGCTCGTCTGACGAGGCGGACGCCGAGACCACATCGAGTTCGTTCGTCTCCACATCGATTCTCGAAGCGGGGCAGGCCAACCCGATGATCGCTCAGGGTGTCGCGATCGGCGGCGACACCGCGATCTACAAGACCAGCGGCATCGGCCCGTCGGCAGGAAACAAGGCGGCGCCGGAAGGATCGCCGGAGTCGTACATCGACGGTCAGTTCTCCGGCGGTGCTCTGCCGGCCGGGGTCACCGTCACCGAGGCACAGGGCATCAACGTACTCAAGAAGATCCGCGACAACCTCGAAGCACAGGGATTGAGTCTCGAAGACGTCGTGACGATGCGCGTTTTCCTCGACAATGCGCCGGGGTCGGACAAGGCCGACTACGCCGGATGGAATCGTGCGTACCGCCAGTTCTTCGCCAACACCAATCTCGACACCGGTGATACGGAGCTGGTTCCGATGGGCACTGCCGAGCCGATCGCTCCGATCGAGCGCAACAGCGCCCGGCCCACCCGCTTCGCGCTCGAGGTTGCCGGACTGCCGGTTGCCGGTTGGCTCGTCGAGGTAGAGGTCGATGCGGTGTACCCCGAGGGCAAGGAACCCGCCTGATGGGCGCGCTGAGCCCGACCCACTGGGCGATCGTCGCAGTAGTGCTCGTGGTGCTGTTCGGTTCGAAGAAGTTGCCCGACGCGGCCCGCGGCCTCGGCTGGTCGATGCGGATCCTGAAGTCCGAAGTCGGTGAACTGCACTCGGATACGGACCTCGCGTTGGAGAAGCGAGACTGACCCCGTGCGCGGTTGAGGAGTCCCCACACTCCTCAACCACGCACAGGAGTTCTAGATCAGACCTTCGGAACGCGCTACCGATGGTGGTGACGGCGGACCCTTCACGAAGACATCGATCAGCACGTCCTCGTCCTGGTACGACGCGAATTGCGCCAACCCCGGTGTCTGGCGCACAGCCGAATGAACGGCGTCACCGTTTTGCGGATACTCCGGTACGACGTGACGCCAATGGGCGCACAGCAGCGTTCCACCAGGCTCGAGATGCTCGACGACGTGCAGCATTGCCTCGATCAGCTTTTCGAAGGTCAGGTAATAGCCGACCTCGCTGACGACGACGAGGTCGAAGGTCTCGTCGGGCCAGTCGTCACCCAAAGCCCAGAGACGGAATTCGGCGTCACGACCGGAAAGCCGCGCGCGAGCATTCTCCAGTGCGACGGGGACGATGTCGGTGGCGAGAACGCTGTCGCAGCGCTCGGCCAACTTCTCGGTGAGAACCCCGATCGAGCACCCAGGTTCGAACGCGCGGCGGTATCGAGGTTTCGGGAGCATGGCGACACTGAGCGAGTACTTTCGCTGCTCGTACCAGCGGGATTCGAAATCCCATGGGTCGGACTGTGCGGCATACATCTTGGCGAAGTAATCCGCGGGCAGTTCACGATCGCTCATACGAACACCGTCTCGTACGGTCGCAGTAGTCGTTCCATCGCGTGTCGGGGGAGGATGGGCGCATCCGCGGGGTGATCGGAAAGCGGGGCGATCTGTGAAGTGAACTCATTGGTGGCAGCAGATTTTGCAGCCTGCACGTCGGAAGGCAAGGTCACTCTTCTTGCTCTGTCCCACGGGACTGCCGCATGATCCGGCGCGGCCCAATGCCACGCCCAGATGGGGTACTCGATCAATCGTGCTCCAGTATCCGCGCACGCCCTTGCCGCAGCGTCACCGGTGGCTTCATGATCCGGGTGGCCGTCCCCTCGCCACGTCGAGGCGCACCAGGTATCGGCCGAGGAATCACCGAGAATCGAGCTGAGGCGGTCGGTCAACTCTCGCCGGTTCTCGCCGATCTTCCCGTCCGGGATGCTCAATCGAACCGGCGCGGGAATCCCGAGCACACGCGCCGCTCGATCCGACTCGGACCGTCGAAGTTGTTCCATCTCGGGCTGAGTCACCGTCGGTGAGTCGGGATGTGAAGCGCCGCCGTCGGTAACGGACACCACGTGGACATTGATTCCGGAAAGTGTTGCCAGGAGTGCGGTTCCACCCAGGCCGAGGATTTCGTCGTCGGGATGAGGTGCGACGACGATCAATCGCGAGCACCCGCTCAGGTCCAGTTCCGGAAACCTGCGTCCCCACTCCCGCCACGTCGATTCGGGGGTGCCACCGTCGTCGACGGGCTTCTGCGCGAACAGTTTCGAGTTCACCACGGCCGTTTCCCCTTGGCCGCAATCCGGCCCAGTTCTGCCAGATCCTTCTCGGCGTGGCTCTGCCGCAAGTAGACGGTGAGGTCGGCGACGCGGGCGGCATGCTCGGCGTCCATGCAGAGCGGTGCAGCCCCGAGAGCGCGTCCCACCCGATCCAGGGTCTCGGTGGCGGCGCGCTCGACGATTGCCCGCACACGCAGTGCCCGTTGCATGGCCTCGGCATTTTCGTCGAAAGGGTCGGCGTCGATCTCCGCCGCCGCGACTGCGAGCGCGTTGCGGGCCGCGGCCAGCGCCGCGTCGACCGCACCGAGGTGCGCGAGTACATAGGGATCTTCGCTGCTTGCGGCCTTGTCGTACAACGGATCTGCGACGCCGCAGGCACCGCCGTACCAGCATGCGGCCACTCCTATCGCGCCGTGCCAGAACCCCGGCCGGCTCAGGTAGTCGCCTGCCGTCCCGACCGGTATTGCCGGAACCATGTCGAAATCGACCGCGCTGGAGTCGCTTTCGGCCATGCCAACGGCCTTCCACGAATCGGGAACTGGATGTACCCCAGGTAGTCCGAGCTCGACCGCGAAGAGTGAGGGGACACCGTCGACCAACGCGGTGATCAGTGCATGCGTGCAGGTGTTGGCGCCCGAACACCACAACTTGCGACCGGTGAGTGTCCAGATCCCCACGTGCTCAGATGCATTCACCACTGGTTCGGGTGGCTCGGCTGCCCACACTCCCCACAGCTGACCCGGTTCGGGATCGGGCCCGTCGAGTTCGGTGAGTATCGCGACTGCATCGGTGTGGGCCTCAGCCATTCGGCCGAGGACCACGTTCTCTCGAGTGAGTTCTGCCAGGGAGGTCCATCGTGCTGCCGTCGCGCCGCCGCCGGGCAACGGCAAGTACAGTCCACCTGCGTCCAGGAGTGTGTGTAGTCGTTTCATCGTGCCAGCTCCGCTTCTTCGTTATCGGCGGTCGTACCACCCAGGTTACGGATATGTCCGGCAAAACCGCCCGGAGTTCGGCCGTCGAGACGTGCAGACGTGGTGACCGCAATGTCTTCGGCCCATGCGATACAGGCACCAGCTTCGCTCAACCGCCGGACGAGATCGACGTCCTCGTCTTCTTCGAGATCGGAGAATCCTCCGACGCTCCAGTACATGTCGGCGCGGACACCGAGGTTGGCACCGTGGACGTGACCGTGTCGACCGTACGGATGCTCGTGATACATACGTTCGTATCGTTCGCGGACTGAGTGTGGATGACCTTCCCAGTCGGCGATGCGCACGGTTCCCGCGACGACATCCGCAGTACGCGCATATTCCAATTGGCGCGCAATCCACGTGGGGCCGACCACCGAATCGGCATCGGTGGTGGTGAACCACGCTGAGGCGCCCAAATCTGAGCCGAACGCGGAGAAGCCCGTCGCTCGCGAACGTCCGACGTTCTGATGCTCGACACGCAGTACTTCCACTCCGTCGGGGACGACCCCCGCGGTTCCGTCCGAACAGTTGTCGAGGACGGCAACAAGTCGGACGGGGACAATGCAAGCCGATGCCGCTGTTGCGAGTGCGCGAAGGCAGTTGGGAAGGTCTTCGGCTTCGTTGTGGGCGGGAACTACGACAAGAACCTGGTCGATTGGCACAGTGACGATCCTTTCCTCACCCTGGTACGGTCGGGTCTTCTTTCGTCCCGGTTCTCAACAGATAACCACATTTCGGACGAGTGCCGCCGCGCGACCGCCAGCAGTTACGCAGGTCGAAAACTGTTTCGGTGAAACATCTCTGGATGCGTTTGGGAACTGCACCTTCGGGGTACAAAACGGGGTTTTGCCACCGGCGTTCTTTCAGAACCGGCGGTGGCGCACCGAATCGACGAGCATCCGGGCAACCTCGTGCAGTTTCACGTTGGTGTGCTGCGATTGCTGCACGAGACGGCTGAATGCTTCGTCGGCGTCGATACCGTGGACGGCGATCAGGACGCCCTTGGCCTGTTCGATCTCGGCCCGAGATTCCATGGCGCAGTGCAGTTGTTCGATGTGTTCGTGCGCCTGACGCCAGCGTCGTGAATCTGCGATCGCTGCGCCCGCACCGGCGGTGAACAATTTCATCAACTCCTCGTCGAAGGGCTTGAACTCTGTCGACGCGAATCCGTAGACGTTGAAAGCACCGAGTAGTTCGGTGCTGCCTTCTCCCATGGTGATCGGCACGGACAAGTAGGACCGGACGCCTTGTTTGCGGGCCTCGGCGGTGAATTCCGGCCATGTTTCCTCGTGATCACCCACCTTTGCCCGTACCGACGACACAGTGCGCGCGGCGTCAACGCACGGACCACGATCGGCAGAGTGCTGGGCGTCGTCTATCTCGGAAAGGTAGTCCGCGGTGGATGCGGCAGTTCGTGGGCCATCGGCGGACAGCACCGTCACGCTGACAGCATCGGCATCCGGCAGGGCTTTGACAGCAGTCTCGGCCAGACGTTGGAGCATGGAGTCGAGATGCTCGTCCGTGTTCAGAGTGGACCGGAGTCCGGCGATCGCTTCGGCGAGAGTGTCGAGCGAATCTGCTGCGGAAGCAAACGCCGCGGCTCCCTGTGGAGTGTCCGCATTGCCTGTCATGACTCAGGTCTACTCCGCAAACTGCGACGATGTAACCGTTCCAGGCGGTTGATGCTTCGATGTTGCATGAAATCCGAGGTTCCTGGGTAGCCGCACGCAGCGATGTGCGATGTCGCCTGAAAAAGAGGAGCCGATGATGATCCTGCGTCTACCTGGTGTGTATCCACCGCAACACGACACGTCGTTACTGGCGGATGCGCTGCTGTTCGAGCACCTCACCGCTCGCAGTCGGGTGCTGGATCTGTGCACGGGGACCGGCGCCCTTGCCGTCGCGGCATCCGCGGCCGGCGCAGGTCACGTCGTCGCGGTCGACATATCTCGCCGAGCGTGTGCCAACGCTCGTCTCAACGGGATCCTCAACGGAACCTCGATCGACTCCCGTCGTGGGGACCTCACCGGCGCGGTGCACGGGGAACTCTTCGATCTGGTGATCTCCAACCCGCCGTACGTCCCTGCGCTTGCAGATAATCTCCCTACCGCTGGAATCGAACGGGCTTGGGACGCAGGCAAGGACGGTCGTGCCCTGATCGACAGGATCGCGGCCACGGTTCACGAAGTGCTCGTCCCCGGCGGCACACTTCTTCTCCTGCAGTCGGTACTGTGTGGGGTCGACAAGACCGAGGCCATACTCGAGGAACACGGTATGGCCGTGGAGATTTCGGCCCGGAAGTACATTCCCTTCGGGCCCGTGATGCGCGAGCGGCGCACCATGCTGGAGGCGCGAGGGCTGATCACCACAGGTCAGGAAATCGAACAACTCGTGATCATTCGCGCAACGAAGTCTCGCCCTTCTCCCAGCTCGATGTGAGGTGATCGCCGAGAAGGTCGTCGAACGCGAGGCACGCTGCGGCGCCGAACAAGATGTCATCAGTGCGGTGCGGCTGCGAAGAAGCAAGACCGCCGGCAAGTTCGCGAACGGCGATCTGTTCGTGAACCGAATCTGCTTCCACGTGCTCGTCGTAGAACAGTGTCGCGTCCGAACCGAATCCGAGTCGGCGCAGTCCGGCACTGTAGCGCTTGCTCGGCAGCGCCGACGTGGTCTCGACGGCGCACAGGTGCCCGACCAGCGTTCCGAGATGTCGACGATGAAAACCGAAGAGCGAGAGAGCATTCAACGACGCCAAGGTGACCGCGGGAACAGCATCGATGTAATGGCCGTAGCGGTCCGAAAGACCGACAGCCCGCATGGTGTCGGCAAAAAGACGCGAATGCATACGCTCGGCGCGGCCGCCTCCGTACTCGTCGCTCTGCACTTCGACGAGTGCCGCCTTGACGGCACCGGAGAGCCGCGAAATTCCGAGGGTGTGCACATCCGCTTCACGGAGCTGATTGAGCGAACGGTGAATCAGCACCTCCGCGAACTGATCGACCGTGGCGTCCTTCGCCATGAAGGACGCCAGACCGGGGCCGGCGCTGGGAGCGGTCGTCGCCCACAGGTCGGCCACCACGTCGCCGGACGACGGAACCTCTCCCACAAGTTCCGCGATGCCGGGCTCGAAGCGCGCTTCGAGCCGAGAGCGCACGGCGAGCAGATCCGGATTCCACTCCCACTCGTCCGAGACGTTCTCGATTCCCTGCAAATGAAGCTCGTAGAGGAGCGTCAGGGTCAACTGAGCGTCGTCGTCTCGAAGAATGTCGTAGGTGGGGTCGATGGACCGTGCATCCTCGTAGGCGTCGGTGGCAGCCGTAAGCTCCCTCGGATCGGCCGAGGAGCGCAGAATGGAAACAAGAGTGGCGCTCAGTGGGCCGCGCGCCTGTGGAACAGGCATGGAAGTGGGCACGCCAGTGGCCGAATCGAGAAGTGAAGAGGACATATGACCGCGTTTCCCGAATCGTCATCTGCCGAAACACCGAGTGTTCCTGGTAACAAGACCACCATAACCGCCTGCTCGGACGGCCCGCTGCTGGTGCGTGGTGACTTCGAGTTGCTCCGTGACGACGGCACTCCGATCGAGAACAAGCGCTCCACGGTTGCTTTGTGTCGATGCGGACGAACCGGTATCGCGCCGTTCTGCGACAGCTCACACAAGAAGAAGCGAGCGCGAGCGACCTAGCCGGTACCGGACCCGGAGTCCAGCAAGGCCAGGAAGACTTGGAAACCAAGAAAAGGCTGGATGCCGGCACCATGCGGTGCAGCGTCCAGCCTTTTCAGTCTGAAGTCAGACTGGGATCGAACTCAGATGGCGCGAACGTTCTGAGCCTGGGGGCCCTTCTGGCCCTGTCCGATCTCGAACTCGACCTTCTGGCCCTCGTCGAGGGACTTGTAGCCGCTGCCCTGGATCTCCGAGTAGTGAACGAACACATCCGGTCCGCCACCTTCCTGCTCGATGAATCCGAAGCCCTTTTCACCGTTGAACCACTTGACACTGCCCTGAGCCATAACCAAATTCTCCTGGATCCATCGAGCCGAGCCCTCCCATCGAGAGTCCGGTCTCACACCTGATCCTGCCATGCTCTTCTTTTTCTGTCTCCAATTACATGCATGGCGAGTTGCAGTATTTGACGGCTTTGTCCCGTTCCGGGACCGCGTCGGAAGCAGGTGATTGTTCAACTATGCGCGTTTACCTGCTGTGATGTATTCGTCGCTTCGATGCAGCGCGAAATGACAACACTTGTGTTAAATCTGGATTCGCGGCGCAGAATGCCACCCCGATACCCAGGAGGGGACCAAATACCCAACTCGATCGGGGTCGAGATCAGTCCGAATCGTCGGGTTTGGTGCGCCCGTCGAACGTCACATGGATGTTCTCGTGAGGAACCGCGCGTTGCGCCTTTGCTTGATCGGCGAAGGTGCGCCGATCGCCTTCGATGAGCTCGGTGTTGTCGGTGAACGGAGCCAACAACGCCCGCGGATGGAGTTTGTCGACTCGCACGACGTTGATTTCCGCGCACATGACGATCGAGGCGGCAGCGAGGAACAAGAAGGCCAACAAACCCAGAACGATGGCGAAGACGCCATTGGTGGTGGAGGCGCCTCGCACCACGGATGTCACGTAAAGGGCACCGAAGGACTGAAGTGCTTGCCAGAGAACAGCAGCGGCGATCGCTCCGGGTGCCACATCGGCCACCGAGAGCGGGCGGGCGCAGGTGAGCCGGAAAGCGACGATGAAGATGCCCGCGTTCAATACGACTACCGCAAGGGTCAGCAGGAAGCTGAACGAACCGCCCAGATGAAGCGCACCGCCGATGTTGGAGACAGCGGTGGTCCCCACGATCGCGAGACCGATCGTGCCGAGAAGCAGTAACCCTTGAAGACGACCGCGGATGGGATCCGGTCGCATGTTTCGGGGCACCGACCACACCGTGTTCATTGCATTCTGGCAAGCCAGAGCGACGCCGAGGCCACCGTAGAGACCACCGACGATTCCGATCACCAGCCCTGTGACACCGCCGCCGATCTGTTGCGCATTGCCCAGGTCGTCACCGATTACCGGAAACTGATGCAGCGCGGAGTCCAAGATCTGTTGCTGAAGCTCGGGGTTGCCCGAGAGCACGAAGCCGAGAATGGTCGAGAGCAACAGAAGAAGAGGAAAGAGCGAGACGAAACCGTAGTAAGCGATCAGCGCGGCGAGATAAACACCTTGATCGTCGAGGAACTTGTAGAGGACCGCTATCGGGAACCCCAGTGCCGGATGCTTCTGTTGCAAGGCATCGAGGCGCTTGGCGATTGTCATTCTCGGTCTCTCTCAGCTCGTCGGACAGCCCGACGAACCTTAGTCGCTGCGAGCGTGCGGCGCTCGACGCCGGTGCAGGCGTGGCGTCAGGAGGCTTCGAGCGACTGCTCGGCTTCGTCGAGTGCGCGCATGGCTCCCTCGACAGAGTTGGTGACCGGGAATTCCTCGTCCGCCCGCGCAGCCCGAAGCAAGCGTCGAAGCGGGTGTGACCCGATGACGGACCACTGGAAATCGTGGGCTCGCGAACGGGAGTTCAGTTCGGCGAACAGTTCGAGGCAGACCGCACCGACGAACAGTGAATTGGACAGGTCGAGAATGACGCGAGACCACTCCGCTGCGTACGAGTCGAGAAGTTCTCGTAGTTCTGGCGCGGACAGTTTGTCGAGGTCGACGTCGACCTGGATCAGGACTGTCGAGGGTGTTATCCGCCAGGCCGCGAAGCCTTGTGTGTCCACGATCGGCCCCAATTGTGTTGAGGGATCGACGAAATCGATCGGTGCATGGTCGAGATCATTCAGATTCATGGCAGATCCGGTCTGTGTGCTTTTCATCGAAAGGCTGACGACCGACCTGGCGGCACGGAAAGTGAAAGAGTCCAGGTGTGGAAAGCATCGAGCCCAATGGATGTACGCAGGAAAATGTGACCTGATCCAGAGCCTTGATGCGAACCGAGCGCCAGCGGCTTCAGCCCCGGCTGTATTCTCAACCTCGGTACCGTTCAGTGTAGCTCGAGGGCTTGGATCGGTCCAGGCTTGTAGTCGAACATTAAGCGGTGCAATGTTTTTGGACAGACACTTCGGTATGGTGGGGGATCAGCGTCACCTGACGAAGGGATTCAGATGAACGACCGCGATGCACTCACGGCCATCTCGACCAAGCTGGACACATTGATCGGCGCGCAGACCAACGGACTGAGGGACGAGGTTCCGCCCGGTTCCAGTGTTCAGCGCGCCGAGCAGGACGGCGAGCACGGTCGTTGGGGGCACGATTATCGCCTCGCCAACAAGTATCTCGAGGCTCTCGACATCGGCCAGCCCGGCCTCATCGATCGAGATGAGATGGAACGTCTTGCACAGGAATACATTTGATCCGCGAGACGTACCTTCAGAAGATTTCACCCATCTCGGTCCGTAGCTGCTTCAGAGTCTGAGTGAGGATTCTCGATACATGCATCTGAGAGATGCCGACCTTGTCGGCGATCTGGGATTGGGTGAGATGACCGAAGAATCTGAGAACGACGATCGTGCGCTCGCGCTCCGGTAGTGCCAGGAGCGCGGGCCGCAGGGTTTCGTGATTGTCGATCCGACTGATCGCTTCGTCGTACTGTCCCAAAGTATCGATCAGGGTCAGTCCGCTCCCGTCGCCGGCGGACGCCGTGTCGAGCGGGGTCGTTCGATACGAATTTCCGGCGGTCAACCCCTGTTCGACCTCGTCCGGCTCTATGTCGAGCTCCTTGGCGAGTTCCGCGACTGTCGGTGCACGGCCGAGCGTCTGCGACAACGACGTGAGCGCCCGGTTGAGGGCAAGGTGTCGTTCCTGAAGGCTGCGAGGCACGCGCACGGACCAGCCGTGATCGCGAAAGTGCTTGCGTACCTCACCCATTACGGTGGGGACTGCGAACGACAGGAAATCTGACCCTTTGTCTACGTCGAATCGCTGCACAGCCTGTACCAAACCCACGCGCGCAACTTGTTCCAAGTCCTCGAAAGGCTGGCCGCGCCCCTGGTAGCGGCGAGCGACGTGGGTGGCCAGTGGTAGGCACAGTTCGATGATCGAGTTGGTGATCTTTTCTCGGGTCGGATCGTCAGGCGGAAGCGAAGCCATCGAGACGAACAGTTCGACAGCTAGTTCGTACTGGTCCTTCTTGTCCGGTGGGACAGCGGTCACGCACGCTCCTGGAGCAAGCCCTTTTCAAGCGTCATCGTCAGGGTGATGTGACCGTCCGCGTCGATTTCCGATTGTTCCAAACGGACCGAGTCGACCAGTGCTTCGAGAACGAACCATCCGAAGCTGTGGGACTTGTCGGGTATTTCGGAGTGCGCAATCACCGATACGACGATCCGAAGAGTGCGACCGTAGGTCTCGAATCGGCAGGTCAAGTCGCTGGACGGTATCGCATGGCCGATGAGGATGCTCGCGACTTCGTCCATCGCCAGAGCAAGATCGGCTGTTCCGTCGACATCCAACCCGGTGTTGTTGGCAACAGTGCGAGTGATCCCGCGCAGAGTCGGCAGTTGGGAGTAGGACGCTCGGACGCGGAGCGAGGCGATGGAGTCGTGAGTAAGTTCGGCTTCGGTCGGACTCGACAGAGGGATCAAGGGGCTTCCTGTAGGTAGATGTGGCGTAATTCCGGCGGACCGAGGCAAGGAACGGTACCGGCCATGCGTGCCAGCCATCTCTACCCCGGAAGTATTCATGGCCTTCGATTACCCTTCGCGCGGCGAAGTAATCCTCTTTACTCGAACTAGAGGATGAATTGTGAGACACATCACCTGTGGTGCGCTCGTACCGATTCCCATCTTTCATTTGTGACCCGTTCGGGTACGTCCGTTTCATGGGCACTCAGGCGGACAGGCAGATCCCCGTACACACACGACCGGAAGGCGTCACGGACGACGAGGTGAAGGCAGCGGGGGTGTTGTCGAACGCCCTCGAAACGGTGGAGCGGGCGCGCGGCGCTCTGTACGACTTCCATCAGCTGATCGGACATGCGGATCTCATGCTCGACGAGGTCGTCGAGTTACTGCGATCCAGCGGTAACGACGAGCTGGCCGATCAGATCGAGGGCGAGTTGATGGGCCGGAACGTGGTCGAAGGGCGCTGGACCTTCCAGCTCGTCGAAGAGTTCGACGAGAACTACTGGTCCTTCTTTCGCGAATGCGAGCAGGTGGTGCGTGACAAGCTGGCCGGTGGAGTATCGCACCTCTTCGAAGCCGAGATGAAGGAGCGACGCCGCACGCACGGTTTGCGACACCACGAGGCCAGACCTTGAGGTTGCTACCTATTCCGGTGAGCTCGCCGCGGCACTGATCAGTGGTTCAGTTCGACTTTTACGCAACGATTCTCGTTCGGTCGCCGTCATGCCGCCCCAAATGCCGTGGGGTTCCCCGGTCTGGATGGCGTGCACGAGGCATCTCTGCACGACAGGACATCTGGCGCACACCAGCTTCGCCGAACTCTCGCGCTTCGCTCGCCTGGAGCCGCGCTCGTTCGTGTCGTCGTAGAACAGGGCGGGATCGGTGTCGCGGCAGGTGCCGGACAGCTGCCAATCCCACTCGTCGGCAAGGGGCCTGGGAGATGTGTAGGAGCGCATGAACATGGACGTTCCCTTCGCTGCGTGACGAACTCGACTCGGATCGAGGATCCAGGTCGGGTGTTGAGGCAAAGCTCGGTCCCGCCGGCCTGAACCGGCGGGACCTTCGAGGCTCCTCCCTCGCGGGGAAGATTTCGGGGGTACCTCTGGTCGGTCATTACCCAGCCGTACAACTTTTGAATCCCGGTCGTCAGGAATTCTTTTGATCCACGGCACGTCTTTCTGCTGCGGCGACAAGACCACCGGCGATGTCGCGCACCTTGACGTTCCATTCCTGCGACATCTGAACCAGAAAGTCGAAGGCGTGGTCGGCAGAGCACTCGCGCTCTGCCATCAGTAATCCCTTGGCCTGCTCGATCACTGGCCGAGAGTCCAAAGCTCTTCTCAGTTCGTCGTTCTCCGCGCGAAGGCGGGCAAGTACGTCTGACGCCGAACTGGACTGCTGAGCCCGCGGTCGTAGAACCTCGTACACACGATGAAGCACTCCGATAACCCTGCCGTCATCATCGGTGACAGAGGAATTGACCGTATTCCAATAGCGCGTGACAAACAGCCCGCTGCCTCGCTCGTCGCGCACATCGTAACGCTGAGTCGGCAGTGCGTCCCGAGTTCTGGAGTGCATCGTGCGCTCGAATGACGCTGTCAACGAAAAGATTCCGTCGGCAAACGAGTCGTCGGGATTGTCGGGGAAGGCTTCGAACACTTCCACTCCGTGTAACTGATCGAGGCTGCGGCCGGATACGGCAAGGTACTCGTCGTTTGCGCCCTGGATGCGAAAATCGCTGTCCACGAGCAGAAGAGAAGAAGTGCTTGCCGCAAAGCGATCGCTACGAACGATCGAGCGGAGAGTGCTCGAACTCATGATTGTGTCGTTTCTGTCCTGTCTTCGACGGCTGCGGCCCCTGATATTTCAGAAGTAGTTGATCGCGAGAACTCCAAGAGCGGTGCCTGCCACGATCGATCCGAACAACAAACGCTGCTGCAACACGAACATCTGATACTCGCGACGTGTCTGTGCCGACGTGCCGCGCGAGTCCGCAGACATGCTCTTGCCCTTTCCTGTTGTGGGGGGTGCGATTTCGGCCGACCCCCGATCGGCCGAAATCGCGGACGGTGCATCAGCTCTGGCGTGCCTCATTTGCGGCATCCTGCTCGGTGGACGCGCCTTCGTGTACGAGGCTGCCACCCGAGTTCTCGAGGTGAGCACGAACGAACCACTGGAATTTTTCCAACTGTGCCGTCTGGCCGATCAACATGTCTTCGGTGATCGGATCGATCTTGCCGACGCTGTCAATTGCTGTGCGACTGTCGGTGATGACCCCGGTGTAGACGAGGTCGAGCGCAGCGAGGTGCGCGCGAGCGTCGTCTCGGCCGACGGAGTAGTCGTCCCACGTGCGGTCCCGCTCGATCGCTCCCGCGGTGCCCTTGGGCGAGTTACCCAGTGCCGCGATACGTTCGGCCACATCGTCGGCGTAGCCGCGGACCAACTCCACCTGGGGGTCGATCATCTCGTGGACGCCGATGAAGTTGGGGCCCACGACGTTCCAGTGAACGTGCTTGAGCGTGAGGTGAAGATCGTTGTAGGCGCTGAGGCGTTCCTGCAGAATATCGGCGACGGACGAACCGTCTGCGCTGCTCAGTCCCGGTACGGTGAACTCGGACATATGTTTTCCTCTCGTCGTGATGGGGATCGCCCGCAAACGGGGCGATCTCGCGCCATCGTCAATCGGATCGCGTGTCGGACAGGTTCAGTGCGCGAGTGCTACCGGCTCCTCTGTCACCGGGTCGCCGTACATCATCGCGATTCGGCGCTTGACCTCTTCGGTTGTCAAAGTCGCGCTTGCGACAGTGAATCCGATGCCGGTGTTGCTCTCGCCCTGTGTGGGCGGGATGTCGATCGTCGTCATCTTGCTCCCGGTGAAGAGTGTGCCGTGAGGGAGTCGGCTGAACCACCGACTCCGACGTCTGGGTGTTCTGCACCATCGAGCTCCGGTTATGGCGCTTTCAGGTGCTACAAAATCTATATCAGCCGATGTAGATAATTGGCAAGGCTGCTTCGGCTCGGTGGCGAAGGGGAGCTAGCTCTGCGATCTCGTTGAAATGGGACTTGAGCTGCATTTACATGCATTTCTGGCACTCCAATTTTTGCCGTCAGTGGCCCTGGACACGCTTGAATCTATGTTCCCCGCGTCAGATTCACTGCGTGATGATGCTAAGGTCGGATAACGCCGATTGAGACAGCCGACACCGAACTAGGAGGTTCCAGTGACGTCGGAATCCCAGACCCGGGCGCTGCGCGGCGTATACGGGATCTCAGTGATGTCAGAGCTGTCCGGGGTAGGACCTCAGACGCTGCGCCTTTACGAGCGAAGGGGTCTACTCACCCCTACCCGCACGGACGGTGGTACGCGTCGGTACAGCGAGGCCGACCTGGATACGCTCGGACGCATCACCGCGCTGATCGACGATGGGGTCAATCTTGTCGGAATTCGTCTGATTCTGTCCCTGGAGGCAGAGAATGCAGTCTTAGCGGCTCGAATCAGCCAGTTGACCGCCGAGAACGACTAGTGACGCCCGCGGGAGACGATGCTGTTCAGGATGGAGTTTCGGTGCGGGTAGGGTCGCCGAAGTCCGCGTCGGCGGAGATCTTGTTGCCCGCCGCTTCGATCTGTTCGAACGCGGCGTCCAGAGCATCGACCAACCATTGGTGCGACGCCTCCGCGAGAAGGCGATCCGCAGTGTCGGTGTTCTCGGATTGGAAGAACCGCACCAGCCACGATTCCCCGTTGTCGGGTCGATCGGAGAGTCCGGCCGCGGTGTTTGTCGCCAGCAGGTAACGGTTGTACTCGAGATCGACACGAATGGCGTACTCGCCGAACAGATTCACCACGTTGGCCGGCCGATGAGTAGCGGCAGCGAGCGCGATGAGTGCGTCGTTGTAGGTCTCGGAGTACTTCATCGTGAGGGGCATGGTCGGCCTGTCTTTCTGGGCCGATGCAGCATTGCACGGCTATGTCGAGGAGATCAGTTCGCAGCCGCTGCTTGACGATGAACTGAAACCAATCCTAGCTCGAGTCTCCGAGCGCCCTTGACGCAAGCCCGCGAGGGTCAGTTGTTGCGCGCAAAGTCCGACTCACGCTCCGTGACGAACTGATCGTCCGGAAGCGGTCCGGGTGGGGCAAGCGCGGTCAGGAACGACTCGGCCCACTGATGCACATCGTGCGTCATGACCTGCCGATGTAGCGCAGCCATCCGGCGACGGCCCTCTTTCGGATCCTGATGAACCGCGGTCAGAATCGTATTCTTCACGCCGTCCAAATCGTGCGGGTTGACCAGATACGACTGTCGTAATTCCATTGCAGCGCCGGTGAACTCGCTGAGAACGAGAGCGCCTCCCAGGTCGCTTCGGCAGGCTACGTACTCCTTGGCCACCAGATTCATCCCGTCGCGCATCGGCGTCACGAGCATGACGTCGGCAGCGACGAACAACGCGATCAGTTCTTCACGGTCGACCGGTTGATACAGGTAGTGAACTACGGGGCGGCCGATCTGACTGTGGTCGCCGTTGATGCGGCCCACCTGTTCCTCGATGACACTGCGAAGGTCGATATAGTGTTGCACGCGTTCACGACTGGGCGTCGCGAGCTGCACCATCGTGTACTTCTCCGGATCCAAACGGCCCTCGTCGAGGAGTTCCTTGAGGGCTTGCAACCGTAGATCGATGCCCTTGGTGTAGTCCAGGCGGTCGACTCCCAGCAGGATTTTCTCGGGATTTCCGAGCTCTTCCTTCAATTCGCGTGCGCGGCGCAGGACCGATTCGCTCTTCGACTGCCGCTCGAGCTCGGCCGAATCGACGGAGATCGGAAAGGCTCCCACCTTGACGACGCGAGAATCGAAATCCACATGCCCGAGCGCACTTCGAACACCGACGCCTGCGGTCGTTGTCTTGAGGCCGAGTAGTTTGCGGGCCAAGAACAGGAAATTGTTTGCGCCACCAGGTAAGTGGAAGCCGATCAGATCGGCGCCCAGCATGCCCTTGACGATCTCCTTGCGCCACGGAAGCTGCATGAAGAGCTCGACAGGAGGAAACGGAATGTGAAGAAAGAACCCGATCGTCAGGTCCGGGCGCAGCTCGCGCAACATTGCCGGCACGAGTTGCAATTGATAGTCCTGCACCCAGACGGTGGCTCCGTCCGCGGCGCAACGGGCGGTTTCCTCGGCGAACCGCTGGTTGACCGCGACGTACGTGTGCCACCACGACCGTTCGAACGTCGGAGCCACCAGAACGTCGTGGTAGAGCGGCCACAACGTGTCGTTGGAGAATCCCTCGTAGTACTCGGCGAGGTCCTGAGAGGTGAGCTCGACGGGAAACAGGCGAAGGCCGTCAACCACTATCGGATCTACCTTCTCGTCCGCGACCCCCGGCCAGCCGACCCAAGCGCCATCTCGCTGTCGCAGGATGGGTTCGAGCGCAGTGACGAGTCCACCCGGACTTCGCTTCCAGTTCTTGCCTCCGTCTTCGTCGGTTTCGAGATCGACGGGCAGTCGGTTTGCGACGACGACGAATTCGGAGAGCTTTTCGAGATCGGTACTCACGCCGACATCGGCTCCGCCAGGGTCTCGTCCAGGACGGGCGTCGAGGACAGGTACGTGACCGCCTCGGCTGTCGAATCGGTGAACACGATGTCGGCGTCCATTTTCAGAAGAGAGAGCGGGCGCCTGACGGGGTGCGCTGCGACGAGCGTCCAAGGTACGCCGAGCCTTCGTGCCTTGGCCGACAGAGTCTCGATGATGGAAAGACCTCCGACGGAGATGAACTGGACGTCCGAGCAGTCGAGTACGAACGGGTGACGCTCACCGATCAGGTCGTCGACGCAAGCAGCGAAATCAGCTCGGGACCGGACGTCGATCTCACCGCTGACCACGAGCGACTGAATGTTTTCCGCACACGTCGTGGTGAATGTGGGGGGACTGTCCGTACGCTCATCTGTAGTTCTCGAAAACTCGTTCATCGAAACTCCTGACGGATTGCTCGAAACGGTTCGTTCGAACGGTCTGGTTCGAAACGGTTTCGTTCGAAACCGGGAAACGGCACGGGAAGCAACGCACGAACCGTGCTCGTCTTCAACGGCTGGGTACTCAACCGTGCTGAGT
Organism: Rhodococcus baikonurensis; assembly: GCF_040489275.1. Taxonomy (NCBI): domain Bacteria; kingdom Bacillati; phylum Actinomycetota; class Actinomycetes; order Mycobacteriales; family Nocardiaceae; genus Rhodococcus; species Rhodococcus baikonurensis. Next base: position 82,253 of record NZ_JBEUOQ010000003.1, read on the forward strand.
GCCTACCTTACCGCATCGCGAAAACCCAGGTGAAAAGCGTTAGATCCGTACGGATTTCAAGGACCCGTGAGCGTCGACCCACGGGACCTTGGTCCCGATGACTAAGTCCCTGCGGGATCAGTCGGTGTCGGTCGCCGGGCCGGTGGTCGTAGCTCCACCCTCGTCGGCCCAGGTTCGCTCGCCCGACGGATCGGTCTGAACGTCTTTGTGCGCTGCATCGGAGCCGGTTCCGGGACCATGATCGGTGTCGGTGGTCTGCGGCTCGTCCGTCTGATCCGCGTGGTCGGTGGAATTCTGTTCAGTCATGGTGTGTGCGTTTCCTTCGGGAAGTCGTTGTTCATGTACTTGTCGTTTCCTGCTCACCCGCGAGGGGTACTCAGTAGGTGGTAGTGCGTCACGTCGAGTCAGTACGCCACGTCGAGCCCGTACCAGCAAAGTCAGCTGTCACCGAAGCAGGAGATTTCACGTGAACCATATGACCGTGACGACCGAACACCTGCGTGCACTGCTCGGCAGCGGCCCCCATTCGGAATTGGTAGCGGTTGGTGGCGAGATCGAGATCTACGTCCCCGACGAAGAAGGGTTCGGCCTCGAGGGTATCTCGCTTGTCACTCGTGAGCAGTTGGCCGAACGCCTACCGTCCTCGCACGACAACCCCGACGAAGGTGAACTGCGTATCGCCGCGGAATCGTTGAGCGAGATGATCGCCGAACTCGGTGGCTGACTACTGAGGTCACTGACTACTGAGGTCACTGACTACTGGGGCCACCTGACTACTGAGGCCCCCTGGCTTCAGATTCTCGCTGACTTCAGATCTGGGGGATGGGATCCGGGGGATACGGATTCGGTGGTGTCGGAGTCGGCGGCACAGGTGGTGGATTCAGCGGATCGGGTGGTGTCGGGGCGGGTGGTGTCGGCGGCCCCGGATCGGGGACCGGGCCCGGATCCGGTGGTGGGGGAGTGGTCATGAGTGCCGGGTTCCCAAACACTTGCCGAACAAACACCTAGTGTTCGGAGTGGCTTTTGGTGTTCTCCTCGGCAGGTAGATCATCCACGATGTCGACTACGGCGATGTGGACGCTCTCTGCAGAGACCGGTGGGTCCATGTCGCCGAGGATCAAGTGAACGACGTCGACGACGGTGAACCGTACCCGGTCCGACAGTTCGGCTAGATCCACTCCGTACGGCGCTGTCAGTTCGATACGTAGTGAACGTATTTCGTGGCCGTCGACGAAGAACTCGATACTGCTCGGCGAGCAGTGGTGTCGAGAACGGATCTCGGCGGCCAAATGGGTGCGGAGTACGTGATCGCTCACCGACACCGTGCCGAGACGTGGACCCTCGGACGCATGTGCATCGAGCGGCCAACTGGACGCCGAGGTCGACCGCAGTGCCCGGATCACCTTGTCGCTGATTCGATCCCATCCTGGCTCGGGAGCGTTCCGCAGGACGTCGGATGCGTGCGCCATCAATGCGTCGGTTCGTGATTCAGTCATCGCCACCTCGTCATTCGTTCACTCAGGTTAGCCCGTGCGCGATGGTGATGCCCACGCACCGAATCCGGAGTGAGTCTCAGAATCTTGCCGATTTGAACGAACGTGAGCATCTCCACCTCTCGTAGTGTCCAGGCTGCACGCTGGCGATAAGGCAATTCACCCAAGGCCTCTTCCAGAGCTTCCAGGAACGCGGAGTTCGAGGTCGCGTCGAACGGACCGGCCTCGGGAGACGGCACGAGAGGATCGAGCAGCTTGTCGTCGATCGGTTGAGCCCGCTTGATTCGATAGCTGTCCACGATCTTTCGGGAACAGATAGCGAAAAGCCATGTTCGCATCGACGATTCGCCACGAAATGAATCGAGGCGGCGCCACGCGGCAACGAAGGTGTCCTGGACTACCTCGAGAATGTCGCCTTCGTCCGCGAGCATTCGACGCGCATATCGGTGGAGCGCGGGGCCGTAGTAGTGCACGAGTGACTCGAATGCTTCTCGGTCGCCGAGTATCGCGGCGTCCACCGTTGCAGGGTCCAAGCCGTCAGGTGCTTCGGCGAGCCCCTGTGTGTGCGGTAACGCCACAGTCGCTCCTCTCGCAGAAATGCGGATACTCGGCTGCGTTCGAAGATTGTTCGCGCGGCCGGGGCGTTGAATGTTACGGACAGTAACTAACAAGTGTCAGTGATGCACGTCACCCGGCTGAGGCATTCGGTTTTGCGTTCGAGTCGCGACTACACAGGTAGATCGATCAACAGGAGGAGATGACAATGGTCAGCACGCAGGTTGCGACAGCATCTACGAAGGATGTTGCATCATCGAACGACTCGGCTCTCGTGAGCTCGCAAGGAAAGACGTCGATCGCCGACACCGTTGTCTCGAAGATTGCCGGCATCGCTACGCGAGAGGTGAGCGGCGTGTACGACGTCGGCGGCGGAGCGTCCCGAGTCGTCGGGGCACTGCGTGAGCGGATCCCCGGCGCGAGTGTCAACCACTCCCAGGGAGTATCGGTCGAGGTCGGCGAAAAGCAGGCAGCGGTCGACATCGACATCGTGGCCGAGTACGGCGTATCGCTCGCCGATCTGGCCACCGGCATTCGTCGCAACGTCATCGCGGCGCTCGAACGGATGACCGGTCTCGAGGTGACCGAGGTGAACATCACGGTTCACGACGTCCACCTTGACGAGGGCAGTGACGACGAAACCGGCGAGCCCAAGACTGCACGGGTGCAGTGAGTTCCGAAATCGCTGACACCATCGCGGAGGCTGTGACGCGGGTGCCTGGGGTCGCCTCGCTTCATGCCGGAATGTTCGGCGAGGTTGGCACGTACCTCCCCGGTCGTCGCGTCGTCGGCGTGCGGGTGACGGAGTCGTCGACGGACATCCATGTGTGCATCTTCGTCGACGCCGCCGTTCGCGATACGGCTTTACGTATCCGCGAAGCCGTTTCGGGACTCGTTGCAGGCCCAGTGAATGTGACCGTGGAAGACGTAGTCGGTCGTGCGCACGATGCCTGAGCACTCTCGAGGTTCAGTTCCTGATCGCCGATCCGCACGCCGAGAGGCGATCAGGAACTACCACCCCGACGTGGGCGGATCTGCGGACGCGCTCAATCGAGCGCTCGCACGAGTCGACCGGGACTTCGCATCCCCGATCGGTGTGGTTGTGCGCACGACGCTGCGCGGCACGATGCGACAGATATCCAAACCCGTTCGGGCCCAGTACACGCGGGTGCGCGCTCGGTTTCCGGGTGCCAAGACCTATACCGAAATCTGACCCGCACCATCGAACAACATCCACAACGGAGGATTCACATGACCACCTCGACTGTCGGCCTACTGGCAGGACTACTCCTCGGAGTCGCTGCTGCTGCAGGCGGTTTCACCGGATTCCTCATCGCGTTGGTTCTCGGCGTGATCGGATACCTCGTCGGTGGTCAGCGTGACGGCGAGTTCGATCTCGGTGTGATGTTGAAGGGCCGCGGGCGTGGCTGAGACAGTTGGACCGGAGTTGTCTGCGCTAGGTGAGCCGGGCGATCGCGGAACGCTGACGATTCGAGACAGAGTCGCGCAGAAGTTGGTTCTCGAGGCGACGCGCGGAACCCCGGGGGTGCGTCATCACGCCGGCGGCATGGACAAACTGACCGGGCGCGAATTGCCGAGGGCGCGAGTGCTGGTATCCGGCAAGCGGGTACGGGCCAAGGTCGACATCGCGATCGAGTGGCCCGGATCCTTGTCGGTGATCGGTACCGCGGTGCGAGAGAACGTGACAACGCAGTTGCAGTCCGTATCGGGCCTGGACGTGGACGGCGTGGACGTCGCGATCGTGAGCGTTCTCCCCGCATCTACCAAGAGTGACGAGGGAAGGAAAGTGCGATGACTGCGGAAAAGGTCGCACCACCATCCACGGCCTCGAGGGCTGCTGCTCCTGTTCCCCTTGCGACGCCCGGATCGGCCGTTACTGGATTTCTCATCGCGGCGGCGCTACTTGCACTCGGCGTGGTCGGCGTCCGCGACGCACTGGTGGACACCGGCGTGATCACCGGCTCGCAGTGGATACCAAGGGCTGCCACATATGTGGACGGGCTCACGTACCAGGGTTGGATGTTGCCGGCCGGGATCGCAGCCGTCGTTCTCGGACTGTGGTTCGTGATCGTCGGACTCAAACCGCGACGAAAGACTGCCAATGCCTTGGTCGGAGTCACGAATACATGGATCGATCCCGCCGATGTAGCGGCGATAGCATCGGTTCGCGTCGAGTCACTGGCGCAGGTTCGATCTGCTTCGTCGCACGCGACTCGGCGCAAGCTCGAAGTGAAGGCCTCGGTCACACCCGATGGAGCCGTGACCGCTGAATCGGAAATCCGTGCGGTGCTGGGGGACTTGACCGGGTCACTGTCACCATCGCCGCGAATCAAGGTTCGTATTCAGACGGGATCGATGTCATGACTCGGACGGCGACGGCGATGGATCGCGTGGCGACATGCGTAGTGGGGATGCTCGCGGTAGTGCTGGGAGTTGCAGCGATCCTGTGGAATCTCGACGTGATCAAAAATCTCCCTGCGCGTATCGAGATCCCGTGGGCTGAAGATCTTGTCGATTACTCGTGGTGGCCGTGGGCTGTCGGAGGCGTGGGAGTACTACTCGTCCTCCTCGCATTGCGGTGGTTGATCTCGCATGTGCCGCTGCGGCGGGTGAAGGAGATCACGGTCCCAGGGTCGAACTCGCACAGTTCCATCACCGCGGATCTGGGTGCAGTGGCGGAAGGAGCGAGCGCATCACTGGAGGACTTCGACGAAGTATCGCGTGTCCGAGGAAAAGCGTTGGTCGATCGCGGAGTTCGCATTGTCGAGCTACGGGTGATACTGAGACGTAGCGTCGTATCCGGATCGGAAACACTGTCCGAGTTGATTTCTCGTGTCACCGGTACGGGGGATCAAGTCGCTGTGGTGGTCGGTGATCCCTCCGTCGCGACCAGAACCCACATCGCCGTGGAAAGTGCGAAACGCGATGAGCCGAGAACTCTCTGATAGATCGAGGTTTGAGCCTCCGGACGACCGGGTATTGGTAGACCTCCCGATCGTCCACAGAGTCATGGATGTTGCTGTGGCACTGTGTGTCACGGTGCTCCTCTCGACCGTTACCTCGGTGACGATCGCGATCTTCGTGACGCTGATCATGTGTGCGTCGGTGAGTGTCGTTTCTCGTATGTGGTGAATCGCCAGTCATTTTGGTTCTGTCGTGAACACCTGATAGAAATGTAAGCAGACAATGTGGCTGCTACTGAGTGCACGATCCCCCGCGCGTGCGGCGGAGACTCCGGTTGTGTGCAAACACAACCCGCGATCACGGTCTAGTTGCGCGGGCCGATCGCTCGGAACTCTCCCTTCACCGGCAGTCTCTCATTGCGCCGTCCCTCTTTACTCTAAGGAGTTCAAATGCTTCCTCTCGGTATCATCGCCTGGATCATCATCGGTGGACTGGCGGGTTGGATCGGCAGTAAGATCATGAAAACCGATGCGCAGCAGGGGATCTTCCTCAACATCGTTGTCGGTGTCATCGGCGGCCTGATCGGTGGTTTCCTGCTTCGAGTCTTCGGCGTAGATGTCGAGGGCGCCGGCTGGATCTTCAGCTTCCTCACTTGCCTCCTCGGCGCTGTCATCTTGCTGTTCCTGGTCAAGGCAGTCACCGGAAAACGCTGACACATTTTTTCCACGCTGTTCGAGTTCGACTGAATCCACGACCGAATCCCACGGCCGTATGCACGACCGAATCAAAGAAGGAGAAATACATGTCTGACTTCATCGACAAGGCAAAGCACCGCGCTGAGGATCTCATCGGCGAGGCAAAGGAAAAGTTCGGAAATGCCACGGGCAACGATGATCTGGCTGCCGAAGGTGTTGCCGATCAGGGCGAGGCAAAGGTCAAGAAGGCCGGAGACACCGTCAGTGACAAGGTCTCGGATATCAAGGACAAGTTCACAAGCTGAGTGAGCTTCGGCGCGGTTGATCGGCAAGTCCGGTCAACCGCGCTTTTGTGTGTCTCCTCGGCCGTTGCGGCTACCGCGATACGCGAACTTGCGCGTTTCTGCGAGCCACTCCGGAAGCATGCGCATGTGGGCCGGCCTGTTCAGAACCGGATCGAAGGACGGCTGGAGGCAATCCGGGTGGTCCTCGACCTCGTCGAGACACAGATGCCCGATCGGTATCAACTGAAGTTGAATTCTCGCGAGGTACACGGAGAAGTGCAGAGGGGAATGATCGACCGCCGTTTTCAATGCCGACAAAGAAGTGCCGGTCGGGTGGACGCCGCGCGGTGTCACGATCAGCCACGCCGCCGCACCGCCTGCGCGTGAGTAAGGAACCAGTGTGCTGTATCGCGCGCCGTTCCACGAGAAAGCCGGAGCTGGAAACATTTTCGAGAAGGTAGAAAGTCCTGATGTTGCGAGAAGAATGTCCCACGGATTTTCATCGGCGCCGACCTCGTGCAACCGAAGCGCCAGGCCGAGTATGTCGGGTAGGTCTCCCGGTGTTCCGAGGGCTTTCGACATTCGAGCGGTGACGGAAATCGTCGAGGACTCCGATACCGGCCACCAAGGGGGTGGCCGGCTTCAACATTCCCTTCAGTTCGATCCCGTGAGGGTGAAAAACCCTGGCCATACGTAGCGATGATGCGAAGTGGAAAGGCGCGCCGACCAGCTTTCCGACCGCGCTCTTGCCGGTGGGGATGATCGAATTGATCGTCACAGCATCCTTATCTGAGAATTATCCGCCCGTGAAGTGTTCGGACTGGACGGACGTTCAGGCGTATTGACGGGGTTTCGGACGGTTTCTTTCGGCTTCCCAGCGGCAGCGATTGCTAATCATGTGACGCGCCGTAACAAAAGTCTCGCCGGTCGGGATAATTAGCCAAACGCACAAATCGGTCGTTATGGTTCGTTTGTCCGTAATGGTGCGATCGGACCTGCGACCGTCACGAACTGGCGAGATTGCTACTCGTGATTTGTGTTTGGTGATTGCGCGGAAACAAGAAATGTCGAGGAGACACGCTGATGGGCCACTCTCGAACCTGGCTGACGCGCGCGCTGGCAATGCCGGTGGCTGTCGCGGTGACTTTGTTACTTCCGCTCGGCAGTGTTGCCTCGGCCCAGGATTTCGAGGACGACACGGATACGTCGGTGGCCGCCGCAGCCACAACTCCGATCTCCTTCACCGAACTCGGCCGAGGGACGGACATCGTGTTCTCCTCCGATGACGCACCCGTGTTGGTGACCGTGCCGGTGCCGGACGGACTCACCGCAACAGCCGTGACCGGAATCCTGACTGCCCCGACCGACTTCAGTAGAGGTTGGCTCGAAGTGACTGCCGACGGCAGATTGGTGAGCCGTGTCGACTTCGACGCCGGGCAAGCCGGAACCGGACTGCCGATTTCGGTTCCCCTGCAAGGTCTCGAAGTGGTCGACCGCAGCGTGACCGTGTCGATGATCGCTCATCTCGTTCCCGTCGACGACCGCTGTTACGACCGAACGAGATACCAGCCCCTTGCACTCCGGGACGCCTTTGTCACCTACGACGGTGCCGAGCAGCAGCCTATGACTGTTGCAACCTTCTTCCCGCCGATTTTGAGGAAGGCGACCATCTACGTCACGGATGGTTCAGCAAGGTCGCAGCAGAGTGCGGCTTTGCAACTGAGTGCGGCGATTGTCAACAAGTACGGAAGTCAGCCTGACGCCGTGGTGGTGGAGCAGCTGCCGAACGGCCAGAGCTTACCGTCCGCCGAGCCGGGACTGTTCGAGCGGGCTGTAGTGATCGGCAACAGTGGGGACGCCGGCATCGATCTCGCGGCGACTCCGAATGGTTCACCCGTGCTGCGGATTTCGGGGGACGACAAGACACTCGTTCCTCAAGTCAGTCTCTTGGCGGCGAACTTCGACGGCTACTGGGCGGCGAGCAGAGCGCTGGCGTCTCCGGACAACACAGTTGCCCAGATTTCCCAGGACGCCATCACCGTCGGTGAGCTGAAGCTCGGAACGTTGACGGCCTCCGGTCTCAATCACATCGAGGTCGACGTCCCGTTCAGTCAGTCGCAACTTGGCCGTCCGATGAAGGACGTGTCGATCCGGATGATCGGTTCCTATGTGCCGCTGCCGAATTCGCGCAACGGAGAACTGTCGATCTCGCTGGGGGATACACGCCTCGCTTCGCAGACGGTGAACGAGACTGGGCGCTTCGACATCGGCGTCGATGTTCCGAACGAACTCCTGCGTCGCGACTTGACGTTCGAGGTGTCGATGGATGTCACCGGCGACTTCCAGTGCGGCACCAGTAGCCCGTCTTCGCTCACTGTCGATCCGGCCAGCACCATCACGTCCACTACCGGATTCCCGCCGATACCTGGAGGATTCGAGGCATTACCGCAGTCGATGCTGCCCACACTCGATGTCGGTTTGAGTCACGGTGATTTCGCAGATCTCATTCGAGCGCAGCGCCTCGTCGTCACGATGCAGCGGTTGAGCTATCTTCCGTTGCAACCGCGTGTGCTCCCGTTCGGCGACGCGGCGACCAGCTCTCTGCCGGCGTTGTTGATCGCGGCGGACGGGACGCTGCCCACTCCGGTGGCTCTACCCATGGACACCGCAGATCAAGGGCTCCTGCGCTTGCAGGGTCTGGAATTCGGTGGACAGTACGGTGCCTTGCAGGTGGTTTCGGGTTCGCACAACGAAGTGGTGGCGCTGACATCTGCGAGTGATGCGGCCGATGCCGACGGCCTGCTCAACTGGTTGGAAGGTGGGAAGGACCGGTTCGCAGAACTGACCGGTGATCTCCTGGTCGCACCGCGCGGAGGAGAGCCGTTCGACGTCGGAGTCAACGTCGCCCCGTTGGGCACTGCGACCTCGGCCGAAGAGGACACCGGACTGAGCGCGGTCACGATCGGCTGGATCGGATTCGGGACCGTGGTTCTGATCGCTGTCGCCGTCGGTGGTGTGCTCGTGGCTCGGCGTCGCGGACAGTGACCGTCATCGATCGCCCGGCCCTGTCCGTCGCGGTCCACGATCTACCGGGCCGGAAGCCCTGGCGGATGTTCCTCGTCCTCTTCGCGATCTACACCGCGTTGGGCGTGTGGATGAACGCGGGTATCGGGTTCATCTTCACCGATTCGCTCAGTCGCGTCGCCGCGGTATCGGCGATGTTGCTCAGCCGTGATCCGCACTTCGCGGCGATCGGATTCGTGTTCACCCCGTTGACGGCGGCAGTCCAGATTCCGATGGGCCTGATGGGTCATTGGTGGCCGGATCTGCTGCGGTGGAACATCACTGCGGTCGTGATGTCCGCGGCCTTCATGGCTGGTGCTGTGATTCAGATCCGCGGGATCAGTCGTGACCGTGGGTGTACGCGATGGGTCACCGTCATCTTGACCGTGCTGTTCGCTGCCAATCCGATGATCGTCATGTACGCGGCGAGCGGAATGAGCGAAGCTCCGTTCCTCTTCTTCGTTCTGTGGGCGACACGTCGACTGATTCGGTGGATGCGAAGCGACGACGTCCACGACCTCATCGGTGCCGGCCTCGCGTTCGCTCTGGCGTACCTGACCCGCTACGACGCATTGGCACCGCTGTTTGTCGCAGTGGTGCTGGTGACCGTGGTGAGTTGGCTTCGTTTCCGCCCGACCGCGGAGGAGCGGGGCGAGGGCGCGGGACCTGGCTTGCGGCTCTGGGCAGCAGCGCTCGACGGTGCCGTCGTGATGATGCCGGGATTCCTTGCCTTCGCCTTGTGGTCGTTTGCCAGTTGGCTCATCACCGGTCAAGCGTTCCAACAGTTCTCGTCGGTGTACGGGAACAGTTCCATCCTGGAGCAGGCTGGTGCCGGAACCGACTCACCGATTGCCCGCCTCGGGTTCTCGATTACCGAAATGGCCGTCCTCGGGCCGGCGCTCCCGGTGTTCGCGGTCCTGGCCGTCATCTACGCACTTCGGCGGCGGGACACCGAAGTGATCGTGCCTCTTGTGTTGTTCGGCGCCATCCTCGGCGCCCAAACCTTGCTGTACGTGATGGGATCGACGTTTCCCCTTCTGCGCTTCTACATTTCGATCATTCCGCTGTGTTTCGTGTTGGTGGTCTTGATCGCTCCTCGCGGAGCGCCGGTCGTCACGCGTCGACCGGGGGCTGCTGCGTCGCGCTCGGTGTCGACGTACCCCGAGCAGGCGGGACCGTCTCTACCTCTTGTGATCTCCCTGTGCTTGCTGGTCGGCTCGACGCTGGTCACGTTTGTCGCGATGGGTAATGCGCGGATCGCAGTGCTCGAGCATTCCATTGCCAGCGCGATCATTCCGGGCCGGCAGAACCTCGAGGAGCAGACAAATCTGCGCACGTTTGCGGCCGAGCGTCGCATTGCGAGGTACTTGGACGACTTGGCTCTGCCGGAGGGATCGGTTCTGCTCGACACCGTGCAGAGCTATGCCGTCGTGGCGTCGTCGAACAACCCTCGGCAATTCGTCGTGCCCTCCGATGCGGACTTCGTGCGCGTACTGAACAACCCGGCCGAACATCACGTCGAATACATCCTGTCGGTTCCGAATACCGGTCGCGGTGTGTCGGACGCGGTCAATCGGCGCTATCCGACGATGTACGACACCGGTGCCGGCGGTGTGGGAGCGCTCGTGCTCGAGGTGCCCAACGACGGCGGGATGGACCCTTCGGCCTGGCGTTTGTATCGCGTCACCGGTGAACGTCAAACGGGTCGATGAGGCAATTCGTGTGGGAGGATTGTCCGTATGACGTGGATGGTTGTAGATGTCTTCTGAAGAAGCGCGTCCGCGTGTGCGACGCACAGTGCGTCGCCGTATCGCTGCCGCTGTAGTCGGCTTCGCAACCGTCGCGGTGGTGACAGGAATGTTCACGACGCCGGTGGTTGCCGATTCGCCTAAGACGGTCCGGGTCGGAGCGTCGTCGAGCGGACTGACGCTCGACGGACAGCCGTGGTGGCCTACCGGGCTGAATGCCTATCAACTGGCCACCGATTGGTCGGTGAACTTCGGCTGTGGCGCGATGGTCGACCTCGACGCGTACTTCGGTTCGCTGCCGCCGAACTCCGTCACGCGTTTCAACGCCTTCCAGGCGCTCGCGGTGAACAAGGTGTCCGGAGAGATGGATTTCGGACCGATGGATGCGGTGTTCGACGCTGCCGCGCGACACAACCAGTTCACGATTCCGGTGCTCTCACCCCAGGACAGCGGGTGTGATGACGGGCTGTTCAAATCCAGGGACTGGTACACCGACGACTGGAAGGTCGCGAACCTGATCCCAGGTCGAGCCACCATGAGCTTCCAGGACTGGATGCACACCGCCGTCGACCGCTGGAAGAACGAGCCTTCCGTCGCGGCGTGGGAATTGGTGGGGGAGCCGGAACCGAGCCTGTGCACCGATGCCGCCTGCAACTGGTGGACAAGAACGTGCCCGTCTGATTCCGCGCAGGTGTTGCGGGACTTCTTCGACACGGCAGGCGCCGAACTTCGAGCGATCGATCCGAACACTCTGATCACGGCCGGATACGTCGGGGGCGGTCAGTGCGGCACTGCGGGTGACGACTACCAATACGTGAGCGAGTCCGACTTCGTCGACGTTCTGCAGTATCACGACTACGGAGCCGACGGGGTGCCGCTTCCGGGCGACCAGTGGAACGGACTGGCACGACGTATCGAGCAGGCGACGAACGTCGGGAAGCCGTTGTTGGTCGCCGAGACAGGCGAATTGGCGGGTAGTTGTGAATCACTGGCGACCAGAGCCACGAATATCGAGACGAAGCTGACGGGGCAGAAGGCGGCCGGCACGGCCGGCGCTCTCCTGTGGGCATTCGTACCGGATCCACGGCCGAACGAATGCACGATGGACATCGGGCCTGACGATCCACTCTTCGACGTGATCGCTTCACTGGCAAGTTAGGACATTGCTAGTAGTCCACTGGGAGTTCCGCCCAGTGGGAGTATGGTCACGATTTGATAACAACCTGAACCTGGCATCGTTACTCGATACCCGTATTTCGTTCGTATTCAATGGTATTCAGAGGCATTCACCTGCGGATAACCGAACTTGAAGGCCGGTGGAGTCGCACGGGACCATTTACGCGGCGCCTCCAGGACCTACGTCCGGGTCGACTGGGGACGGTCCGGTCGGGGTGCTGAGCTCGTAAGTTGTGTCGTACCTGTCTCTTTGGCCAGTAGTTACGTCCCGCCGTGGTCAACGTCGAAAAAGGGCCACAACCGTTCGCCGCGGTAACGGGTAGTGAGCGGAGCGCGGTGTGCACCTCGTAGAAGTGACAACGAGGGGTGGTGTGTAGCTCTCGTGCGCAACGAATTCCGAGTTCGGGTCAACTTGCGACGGCATCGGTCGCCCGGTAGACCTTGTGCGCAGGCTGTACATGCGGTGTGAGCTTCGGTCGTCGAAATGAGGGGACGACCGCTGCATGCGCGTAACGGTAAGTGTGTGAAACATCGCGTGAGCGGAGAGGTGAACGATGACAGGGTGCGCTGAACGGTCTTTCAAGACTGCTGTGGTGCCGGCCGCCGGGATGGGGACTCGCTTCCTCCCGGCCACCAAGACGGTTCCGAAAGAGTTGCTCCCCGTGGTCGATACACCCGGGATCGAGCTGGTCGCAAGTGAAGCGGCCCAGGCAGGCGCGGAACGTCTGGTGATCGTGACTGCGCCGGGCAAGGCATCGGTCGTCGGGCATTTCGTCGAGGACCTGGTGCTCGAGGGCAAGCTCGCCGCCAGCGGAAAGCATCATCTGCTCGAGCGCGTGCGGCGTGCTCCAGGCCTCATATCCGTTGAACCGGTCGTACAGGAATCCCCGTTGGGCTTGGGACACGCTGTTGGACTGGTCGAATCGGTGCTGGACGCAGACGAGGACTCGTTCGCGGTGCTGCTGCCCGACGACCTGGTACACCCCTGCGGTGTTCTCGACACGATGGCGAAGGTGCGTGCCGAGCGCGGTGGCTCAGTGCTGTGCGCGTTCGACGTCGCACCGGATCTTGTTGGCGCATACGGAGTGTTCGACGTCCGAGCGCCCGAAGAAGGCGATGACCCCGACGTGCTCGCAGTCGTCGGCATGGTCGAGAAGCCGGACCCTGCGGATGCCCCGTCGACACTCGCAGCGGCCGGACGCTATCTCCTCGATCGCGCGGTTTTCGACGCGCTCAGAAGAATTTCACCCGGACAAGGTGGCGAGCTGCAACTGACGGATGCGATTGCGCTGTTGATAGCGGAGGGACATCCGGTTCACGTCGTCGTGCATCACGGAACCCGCCATGATCTGGGTAACCCGGGTGGCTTTCTGCGGGCTTCTCTCGACCATGCGCTCAGCCGCACCGAGTACGGACCGGAATTACGAGTCTGGCTCAAGGAAAGGTTGGATCAACCGGATCCGCAGTTGACTTACTGATCTTCGGGGCTGTGTGACGCGGAGCGTCTCGCCAGTTCGTCGACGAGTTCTCGGGTGCTGAGGGCGGACAGCGAAATCGGTTTGTCGTCCAGCCCTGATTCGTCGGGTGTCATGTATCCCGCGGCGACGAGAATTTCCTGTACGTGGACGTCGAAGACGCGGCACGCGGTTCTGATCGTGTCCTGCGTGGGAGGGCGTTTCGCGGACAGCCACCGACCGAGCTCCGATGGTCGTATTCCCAGCGCACGCGCAGCATCGGCCACGTCTGTTTCTTGGCGAAGTTCCAGTTGATGCTTCACCCATTCCGAAAAACCGCTCATACCGGTCATAGTGCCTGAGTGCTGCGCGGTAAGCCAGCGCCGCCCCGGCGTATAAGCCACTGAACGTCGATTCTGTGATCGTTCGGCAACCTTTCACTGCGATTCTCGCGTATCGGTAGTTAAGTTCTGTGACTGAAATGAGTGTTTACCGCAACCGTCTAGCTGTGTGTTTTCCGTGGAAATCCGGATTCGGGTGAAATTGCGGGTGAGATTGATCAGTAGACATAACTCACACCTGTGTAAAACGCGAGGCTCACGCTCTCAGGTGTTCAGACCGTGAAAAGTTTTCTCCCAGTACGACGGGTTTCGAATCAATTGATAGGTTCCCTTGATTGCCGCGATGCTCATGAGTACCCAGTACAACGGAGCAGTCAGACAGGCAACGAGGAGCATCGCGTTTCGCGTTTCGCGGCACGCCACGAGGTTCATGTAGAGAACGGCGGCATTTCCGAATGCCAGAGAGATCAGCGCGGGGAAATAGACGTAGTTGGGGAAGATCTGGTGGATGACTTCAGGTTGTCCGAGAATCCAGTCCAGGCTGATGAGCCAGAACACCATGTTCAAAGTGGCGACCACGGGTGTGCCGGCCATGAGAATTGTGAATCTGAGAAAGCCGATCGGGCCCAAACCACGCCACAATTTCACCGGCTGACGCATGTGAACGAGCCACGTCTGCAAATATCCCTTGTACCAACGCGATCGCTGCCTTATCCAGTTGATCGTGTCGCTGTTGGCTTCTTCGAGTGTGGTGGAATTCAAGACCGCGGTGCGATATCCGCTCTCGGCTATCCGCACCCCGAGGTCTGCGTCCTCGGTGACGTTGAAAGGATCCCATGCACCGATCTCGTCGAGAACGCTGCGTCGTAGATGATTAGAGGTTCCGCCGAGAGGGATCGGTGAATTGCTCCGCATCAATCCAGGAAGGATGAAGCTGAACCACAGCGCGTAATCGGCGGTGAACCATGCGGTCAACAGGTTCTGAGTTCCGTTGTGGAATGCAAGTTTGGCCTGAACGCAAGCAGTGTTCTCGGGAAGCTTCGCGAAAGTTGCGACTACTCGACGTAATTGGAGTGGGTCGGGGGAATCTTCGGCGTCGTAGATCGTGACGATCTCGCCCGTCGAGAAATGCAGCCCGTAGTTGCATGCTTTCGGTTTGGTTCGTGGATCGGCCGCGGGCACCTTCAGAATGCTGACGACCTCGTCCACACCGGCGGCAAGCGCCGCTTCGATCGTGATGGCATCATCCTCCTCGAGTAGGAGCAGGACTTGCATCTTGTCTGCCGGATAATCGATCGCTCGCATGGCTGCGATGAGGTCGCCGACGACCTCCGGCTCGTTGTATGCGGGGACCAGAATGGTGTAGGTGGGAAGGTCGTCGTATGAAAGAGCAAGTGCCTCTTCGTCACTGATCGTCATGATCGAGGACGCATCAAGACCCCTCGTGAACAAGATCAAGCGGTCGACCATCGCCCAGATATATCCGATGGTGCAGATCAATGTCAGAGCGATGAGAGTTGGCGCGAGGAAGAAGACGAGGCTGACGGCAACCAACGCGAAGCCCACCAATAACACGTTTCGTTGCCACGGGTAGAAGGCAACCGAAGCGGATGAGATCGGATGGCGCTCGCGTAGTCCGTTCACTGCATCGTGCAGGGCAGCCTCGCGGTACTCCGGTGTATCCGGGTCGCCGTTGACCACGACACTGTTCTGCCGGCTTCGGTTTTCGTTCACCACGTCTGAGCCTCCACGAGTAGTCGAGCGAGCGCTTCGAGCATGTCCAGATCCTTGTACTCGGATTCGGTGTCTTCGGTCGAGGTTTCACCACGAAGCAGGACGGCGAGCGTATTGCTACCGTTGGACGCCATCGACGGCTTCGGTTCGGGGAAGTAGGCATCGGGTTCGTGATTGTCGACGCTGATCAGGCTGACTCGCTGCGCGGCTCCGTCGCCCCGCGTCCAGACGAAATTGAGATTGCTCCATGTGAGAAGGAGAGCGTCGTCGACGATCGTGTACATCTCGGCGACGATCCCGCGTGGTAACTCCACCGTGACCGTCGGGCTGACTCTCGCATTCTCCAGGTCGTATGTGGTCTTGCTGGGATACACGGCGAGCGTGGATGGCCGACGGACCTGGACGACGTCAATCTGTACCGTGCGAGGCCGCATCTGTGAGTCCCAGGCAGGATTCGGGGTGTCGGCCCGAATGGTCTGACGGCTCAGTTCGGAGGTGCTGCCGAAGTAGCGACGGGGCCAGTCGTATTCGGATGCTGCAATCTGATGCCAGCCCAGTGGAACGACAAGTCGAGGATCGGCAGTAGCCGGGGGCGGACCGACGTTAACGGTCAGGCTTGTCGGTGGCAGCGGTGTGAAGAACATCAGCACGGCGGCGGCAAATACCGCGAGGATGGTCCAGTTGCTCGTGGCTGTCGAGGGCTTTCGGAGTGGTCGGTCGAACGGCTTGAGCGACTTTCCCCGGCGTTCGTACAGATAGAAGGCGGCACCGACGACAATTGCGGTCCCGAGCGCCGGAAACAACTGCACGACGAAAAGCGGAGCAGTGGGGTACTTCTGAATCGTGACGTAGAGGACCACCACGCCGAGTACCGTTGCGGCGACGAACGCGATCGCCCCTCGCCTCCACGTTCTACTGACGGCGATCGTGGTCGCGGCAGACGCGACCAGCACCATGAGGACGCTGTAGTCGAAACGGGTCCCGCCCATTTCGGTCGCGATGGCTCGGTAATGCAGGGGCGCCAGGATGATCGGGACCACCCAGATCGCCCAGTACCGATTGACCGGACGGAGCCCGAACATCAGAACCGCTGCGCTCCAAACGAATATCCAGGCTGCGATCACGTCGATATGCATCAATTCGTACGTCTCGGCAAAGCGCGGTAGCAGGAGTGCCTGGAGTCCCAACGCGACGAAGAGACCGATGCAACCGACTATCTTGTCCGTCTCGCGATCGTGAATAGGAAGTTCCGGACCGCGCCTCAAGTCTGTTCCGACGGCCGCAACAAGGCACAACAGCGGTAGGGCGAAGACATAGCCGATGGCTGTGCCGCTGGCCGTGCTCTGCCATAGCTTGGTCCAGGTAGGCCAGAAGGCAAAGATCGTGGCGAGCACTATCATCAACCATCGCACGGCGAGTCGAGGAACGATCCCGGACTCGGAGCGGATCTCACGAATCTTCAACATTTTCAGTTCCATTCGCTTGTACCCGATATGTCTACGTGCGATTCGAGGCTGCGCACTCGCTGGAGACCGCCGATCACCGCCCTCGGTTCGGCGCCACGTGCTGACATTACTTGATCAAGGCATAACGCCCACGACGCGTCGAGGACCCGCCCCCGAGCGGTTCGGCCCTCGCGCTTTCATGTTTTACATCTCACATAGTGGGAAGCATGAAATCTTTTTTTCGACGCTTCGCGAAGGGCTTGGTCATCCGTGTGGCAATGCGAGATTTTCGATCTGCCGAATTACTGGACGTCGAAGGCTAATTCACCTTCGGATTGCAGAAAGTTCAATCAGGTCGAGCCGATTCGACCTTCGGGGACATAGGTCCCCGGAATGCAGGGACGGTTCTCGATTGTGTTGTTTCGGGTCCAGTTACCCAAGCGAAAGAACTGTGGTCTGCACTGACTAGGAATGTCCGCTTTGTGAGCTATTGCGATCGTTGGGACCTAAGGCCTGAGTGATTTCTGGAATCGGACGGATAGCTGAGTTATAGCTACCAGTTGGTAACTGGGGCGAGAATGATGGACTGACATCGCGGCCACCGAATATGAACAATCGTCCAGGAGCCTTCGGGTGTCTGAGTCGAGACGAGATTGCTGCTTAGAGTCTTGACCTGCAACATTATTCGAATTGAACTCGGGCCTTCGAGATGTTCTCATAGTATCCACACGGCACGTGCAACGCCCCCGGATTATCAAGTTGCAATGTTGCCGACACCTAAGCGGAACATTTGCTCTACTCCATATTTTTGGTGTGTCTGCGGCTTTTGGATGCAAACCGGAAATTCCGAAGAACGGTCGGGGCCTGGCGGCTCGCAAACGGGAAGGTTGGTCAGATGTCGGCATTGGACATGCCCATGGCGCCGTCGCTCGGGTATCAGCGTCCGCGCATCGTGCCGGACTCCCGTGCGGAGTTTTCCTCGCGTGCTGCGTGGCAGCAGCGTTACATACGCGCTCTGACAGTGACGGATTCGCTGATTGTCATCGGGGCGGTGTCGGCTGCTCAGTGGCTTCGATTCGGCGCCGCGCCGACTGCCGTCGACGCCCGTGAGCTCGGGCAGTTCAGCTACACCGGATTGTCCGTCGGTGTCGTGGTCGCATGGCTGGCGACGTTGCAGATATTCCGGACGAGATCCGCGAGTGTGATCGGGAGCGGTCCGGAAGAGTATCGGCGAATCCTCGTGTCCGCGATGAGATTGTTCGGGGTCATCGCGATCGTGAGCCTTCTGCTTCGACTCGACATCGCCCGGCTGTACCTCGCTTTCGCATTTCCCGTCGGGCTTCTCGCACTACTTGTCAGCCGCTGGCTGTGGCGTGGGGTGATCGTACGACGTCGTACGCGCGGAGAGTGCCTCACATCTGTACTGGTGGTGGGCAGCAAGGACGCCGGCGCTGAACTGGCACGAAACTTCGAGCGAGGTAGTGCTGACGGTTTCCGCGTGGTCGGAGTGTGTGTGCCAGGTTTCCTTCGGCGCGCAGACGAATCCATTGCGGTCGACGGACGTGACATACCGCTTCTCGGCGGTGAGACGTCGGTTGTCGAAGCATTGGAACTGGTCGGCGCAGACACCGTTGCCGTGACGGCAACCGAGCATCTCGGCTCGGACGGTATCCGCGCGCTTGCCTGGGATCTGGAATCGCGGGACGTGGACCTGGTCGTTGCGCCCAGCATCGTCGATGTGTCGGGCCCACGATTGTCGATGCGCCCGGTAGCAGGTCAGCCTCTGATTCGCGTCGAGCGACCGAAATATCATGGTGCGCAACGCTTTGCGAAATCATCGTTCGATGTGATCTTTGCGTCGCTGATCTTGGTCGCGATCGCACCTGTTCTTCTGGTGGCGGCGATGGCGGTCAAGATCTCGAGTCCGGGACCGGTGTTGTACCGAGCAGAGCGAATGGGACTGGACGGCAAACCGTTCCCGATGCTCAAGTTCCGTTCGATGGTCCAGAATGCGGACTCGCAGGTGTCGTCGTTGATGGCCCAGAACGACGGCGCCGGTGTGCTCTTCAAGATGCGCGACGACCCGCGCGTTACACCGGTCGGGCGCTTCCTGCGCAGATACTCGATCGATGAACTGCCTCAGTTCGTGAACGTTCTTCGTCGCGAGATGAGCGTTGTAGGCCCCAGGCCGCCGCTGCGTCGCGAGGTCGAGGCATACGACGGAACAGTCAGTCGCAGACTTCTCGTCAAGCCAGGCATCACAGGGTTGTGGCAGGTCAGCGGACGATCGGATCTTTCCTGGGAAGAGACTGTACGACTTGATCTTTCGTACGTCGACAACTGGTCGCTCATGGGGGATGTCTTGATCGTCGGCAAAACACTGAAAGCGGTATTGGCCAGTGACGGCGCATATTGAGATGTGAATGCCCGCAGCAGGTGAGCAGTCGATCGAATCTAGTGGAAAGACGCAGCTCGCCTTGGTCTTTCGTATGTCGACGACTGGTTGATGACGAGCGACATCATGATCGTCGCGAAGACGCTCGAGGCGGTGTTGGGAAGTGATAGAGCAAATTGACCAGGAGAAGTTTGTGTCGGAACCGCCAAAGTTGAAGTCTTTGCTCGTCGTGGCACCCTGGTTGGAAGGTGGGGGTGCACAAAAGTCACTGTGCGGATTACTACGCGGCCTTGCCGACACACATACGACCGTCGTCACTTTGTTTGCAGGCTGCCGAGACTTCAACGAGGTTTCCGACCTTGCCGACGAGTTCGTCATGCTCGACTATCCAAGGAGTCCTCGCGGACTGGTCGGAGCCAGTCGTGCAATAACAACACATCTTCAGCGTTCGGATGTGGTCTATTCACTGATGAGGGGCAGCCATGTCGCACTCGGCGTCGCGAGTGTCTTCAAACGCCTTCCGAGTGAGCTGATTGCGACCTTCCATCAGTTGCCGAGTGCGGATGAAACTGGCGTTGTCTCCCTGATCGAGAACGTGCTCGTTCGTAATGCACTTCGGAACGCAAAGCTGATCACTGCACCTTCGGAATTAGCCGTGAGTCAGATTCGCCAACGACGTTACGGACCGCATGCTCGCCTTGTATACGAGCCGAACTTGATCCGAGTTGACTCGAGAGAAACCACTCGTCGTGAACGTGCGGGGGCACCCCTACGGCTCTTGGCTTGTGGTCGTCTATCCAAGCAGAAGGGTTTCGATCGAATTCCCGAACTTCTGTCAGATATCGAGATTCCTTGTGAAGTCAAAATCTTGGGATCAGGGCCGGAAGAGGAAGATCTGAAACGGCGGTTCGACGATGCGAAGCCTTCTGCGCATACGGTGGAACTAGTCGGACGCGTCGATGATGTTGTGCCCTACCTGGATTGGTCAGATGCGGCATTCATGCCCAGTCGAAACGAACTCAATCCTGTGTTCGTATGGGAGGCGTGGGCACGCGGCCGGCCGGTTGTTGCCACCGATCTACCTGCATTCGAGGATCTGCGTACCTCCGGGCCAGTGCTCACATTTACCGGCGCGGCCAGCCTGCGGTCCGCCCTCGGCATCGTATCGAGTGACGGGTACCGAGATTCTGCCTATTCAATGGGTTTGCAGGCGTCCCGCACCATGACGACCAGGAGTGAGATCGTTGCCCGAATACAATCGTGACCGCCCGCGCATCCTGGTCATTCATGCATACAGTGCTCAAAACTCTGGCGACCGGTTGCTGGTGGAGGAAACACTCGAATTGCTGAGATCGGTGTGGCCGGACTCTGTCGTCGACGTGATTGCCACTGATGCAGAATCATTCCGCCACCATCCGATGGCGAACCATGTCAAGTTCCATCAGTGGACATCGGCATGGATTCCGAACCCGAAAAAGAAGGCGTCCGTACGCGTTTCCATGCTGGCCAGTTCACTCACCGGCGGGCCGGCATCTGTCAAGATGCTGTTCGAGCAAGCAGATTTGGTTGTCGCCGTCGGGGGCGGATACCTACGAGGTTCGTCTGTTTCTGAAGCCCTGAAAACTGCAGGGGCGCATTTCGGTCAACTCGATCTTGCCGCACGAAGTCGTGCGCGCAAGATCTATCTCCCGCAGAGTATCGGCCCGTTCCCGAGCCTTCTCCGTCGCCGCATCGCAGGTTCGCTGAAGGCGATGGACCAGGTGCTCGTTCGAGACGATCGATCACACGAATTGTTCGCCGACCTCGGCAATGTC
Source organism: Rhodococcus baikonurensis (assembly GCF_040489275.1). Classification (NCBI taxonomy): domain Bacteria; kingdom Bacillati; phylum Actinomycetota; class Actinomycetes; order Mycobacteriales; family Nocardiaceae; genus Rhodococcus; species Rhodococcus baikonurensis. Next base: position 103,375 of record NZ_JBEUOQ010000003.1, read on the forward strand.
GAACGGATCTCGGATCTGGCGGTTCTCAAGATGGCGGAGGTCCGTGCACCTCGCAATATCGAGATCACGCATGGCCCGGTAGTCGTGGCCCGTGAGCTCTCCCGCCCTGGATCCTACGAGAACACTTTGTCCGACTTGGCTCGGTCAGATCATGTCGTATGGGCGATTCAGTCCACGGGTGGCGGAAACAATGACACGCCCCTCACCGCCAAATACTCTCCGGAAACCCCAAAGCCATTGCAGCACTATCTGGAAAGCGCGGAGAATCGCGTTGTTGTCAGTACACGCCTCCACGGATCGTTGTCTGCATTGCTCGCTGGAAAGCCGAGTGTGCACCTAGGCTACGAACGAAAATCATGGGGAGCTTTTCATGATCTGGGGCTGGAACAATACGTTCTCGATGCCCGACGGACTTCGGCAACGCGCGTTCTCGACGCGGTGGAATCGATTCGAGACGATCCAGCCACTTACTGGAGTCTGATCGATTCACGCATCGAGGCCGTCGCGTCCCAGAGGGAACGCCTGCTCGACTCCCTGGCTGTGCCATGCCAGTCGCCGACGGTCGGCCAATGACATGAATCTCTCGATCCTGTTGTTTGCCAGTGTTTTTCTCTTGCTGATCGCACGTGCAAGTGTGGTTACGGTGTTGCAAACCCGACCTCAAAACTCGACAAGTACCGGAAGCGGCTTGATCGGGATCTGGTTTTGGGTATCGGTCGTTTGGCCGGTCCTTTTCAAGGCCGTGTTGGGTAGCGTCCTTGCCCTATACATTCCGGTTTCCGGATCCGCGGTCTTCGTGATCGCCTACCTACCCTCGATTGTCATAGGAATCGCGATATTCATTGTGGCGCTGGGGTCCCGCGAATCGTTCCCCTACATTCCCGCGTTGCTGGTAATGGCGGTAGTGATCATGCCGGCCCTCATCTTCGGGGTCGTGGACATCGGCATCGTCGGAGCGATATTCATGATTGTGCCTACGCTCCTGTGGTGCCGTGCCCTCTCTGTTGATGTACTGAATTGGACCCGTCTGTCTTACCAAGGTCTGCTGGTACTTTGTCTGACTGTCGCTGTGGTTTTCGTCGTTTGGCCTGAGGCTGTGGCCGAGACCTGTCGAGTGGACAAGTGCACTGTGGCTGGCCAAGTTCTCACGTCGTCCATTACCGGCAACGGCAACTTTCTCGGGCTTTGTGTCGCATTGCTGAGCGTCATTGCCGTCTATCGGCAACACTGGATCACAGTCGCGGCGGTTGGACTGGCAAGCCTCATCGTGATCGAAATTTCAGGTAGTCGAACAGCAATGATCGGTTTGATTCTCGGATACCTCGTAGTCCTGGGTATCGGGAACCGCACGACGCGGGTTGTGGCTCTGGCAGCTGCGATGATTGCGTTGGCGATTTCTTTTGTCCCGGTGTTCCGAGTGTACGGACTTCGTGACTACACCTATCGCGGTGCTTTGTGGATGAGAGCAAAGGAGCTGATTTCGGAGAGCCCGAGTGTTGGTCACGGCCCGAACTATTGGACGGAGCATAACGCGTATCGCTTCTCCTCCAACTATGCCGCGCACAACATTTGGCTGGAACTCGGCGTCGCCGTCGGGTTTCTCGGAATTGCCATGCTTGTCGTCGCTGCGGTCTGGGCGCTGCTGACCACGGATGTCGAAAATCGATACTTGGCATCGGCGCTTATCGTGACCACGGTTGCTGTGGGTTTCCTGGAGGCGCCGATCCAACCCTATCGAACCGGTCTGCTTCCGTTCTTGTGCCCTCTCCTCCTTCTCTTGTGCTCCTCAGGCATGCGGAAACGATCATTTGATACTTCGGAGACGGAAGACGTTGAGATGAAAACGATTCGAGATGCACCGGTTGGTGCCGGTCCGACGAGAGATGGTGCGCGATGAAAGTTCTGCATGTCACGGAAGCACTCGGAGGGGGTGTAAGCACCGCGATCTTGAATTATCAGGCGTTGACCCCGGAAATGCATCACTGCGTGATCGCTCGCGAACGGGTCGGGCAGAGCACGTACAATTTTCCCTCCGAACTCAGCGTGACATTGGTACCTGGAAGTTTGGCCGCACTGTTACTGTCCGCGATTCGTATGGTGCGCCGAGGAGATTTCGATATTCTGCACCTGCATTCCAGTCTTGCCGGTCTCGCCCGGATCATCCCAGGACACCGGGCTGGGATCGTATACACCCCACACTGCTATGCGTTCGAGCGCACCGACGTCAGCCCTCTCGCGCGGGTACTCTACAAGTCTGTTGAGCGTGGGCTACTTTCGATTCGGCGCCAGTGCGTTGTCGCGGTGAGTGGACGAGAAGCCGAGTTGACTACGGAGTTGTCGAACTCCTCCACCTCGATCGTGGTCGGCAACGTATCACCGACCGATCACGGCGGGTATTTGCGCGCAAGCAGCCATGGGGCAACGGAAACATCGGCTGAAAGAAGCCGAGTAGTGATGGTGGGAAGAATATTTCCCCAAAAAGATCCCCAATTGTTCGCCGATATTGCATCAAGGCTGTCGAGCAGGTTCGAGTTCGTGTGGGTAGGAGATGGTGAAGCCGTCTTGAAAGAAAGTCTCGTGGAATCAGGGGTTCGGGTGACGGGCTGGATTCCAGCTGAACAGGTGCTGGATGAAGTGCGCGCCAGTTCGCTGTATCTCCATACTGCAGCCTGGGAGGGCGCTCCGATATCCGCGGCGGAGGCTGCCGCTGTAGGTGTCTCCGTAATCAGTCGAGATATCAAAAGTATGGTCTCGCTTGGTTATCCAGTCGCCGGCAATACCGCCGAGTCGCTTTCGACGGCCGTCACACACTATTTCGACTGCCTGGACTACCGGACCGCAGTTCAGGCCAAGACACAAAGTTTCAACCGAACTGTCGACGTCGTGAGTGCGCGGACAGCACTCAATGACGCCTATGCACTCGCGAGAGGGGTTTCTCGATGAACTCATCGGTCACCGTCATTACCATCACCAGGAACGATCTATCTGGGCTGGTCCGCACGATCGAGAGTGTCCGGACTCAGAGTGCACGAGGAGTCGAACACATCGTGATCGACGGTGGCTCGACCGATGGGACTGTGGAATACCTTGATTCACTGGGTGATTCGTTGGTGTGGAACACAGGTCTCGACAGCGGTCGTTATGACGCAATGAACATCGGTGCAGAGTTGGCGAGTGGCGAATTGCTGTGGTTCATGCACTCGTCGGACGTATTCCATTCAGGTGACGTTCTGGAACGAGTTTCTCGGGAGTATCAAAGAGGGGACGTCTCTTGGCGGTGGGGTTACGGGCTGAGCAACATTCATGACTCCGGAAGTTCCATCGGAATCGGTGGCCGGATCCCGTTCAGTCTGTCCCGATTCTCCCTGGGTGGAAACATCATTCCCCATCAAGCATGTGTGATCGAGAAGTCTCTGCATGTTGAGATCGGCGGTTACGATACCGAATTCGGGCTCAGTGCCGATCAGCTGTATCTGTTGAAGATGGCAGTCCGATCAGAACCGCGGGTGTGGACCGAGTTCTTCTGTGATTTCGATTCGGCCGGTGCTGGTTCGGTGCGGGGCATGATGGATCACTATCGGGACATGCGGCGATCGCGCGCCCTGACCGGTGTCACAGTCTTCAGGTCGCACCGGCTCGATTATGCAGTGTCCTTGGGAGTTGCGCTTCTTGCAAAAACTGATCGTGTCCAAAGACGAGTACTAGCGGGGGTGACTCCTCGTGTCCGGTGAATCTTCAGAACCCACAACGGAATTGAAGTCGAACTTCGCAGTTGTCATACCAGCTTTCAACGCGGAAGCCACACTTATGGCGTCAATCGAGAGCGCGCACAATGCGGGCGCTTCGGAAGTCATCGTGGTGGACGACGGATCCACAGACGGTACCGCCGCGCTATGTCGCGCCCACGACATCCGTGTCCTGACGCAGCCCAATGCGGGTGCATACCTTGCGAGACGACGGGGGGCCGCGCTTGTCACGGCACCGTACATCGTGTTCCTGGACGCGGATGATCTTCTGGTCACATCCGGCGTTCACGAGTCCTTGCGTATTCTCTCCGCGCAGGCGGACTGCGCAGTCGTCGCTGGACGTGTGATGGCGAGCCTCCCGCGTGGGCGTAGTCGGTTGAACAAACAGTCGTACTCCGAGATCAATACTCGAACCCTGTTGACGCAAGGTTATGGTCCGTTTCCACCGGGAGCGGCGCTGGTTCGGCGTGCCGATTACGAAGCGGCGATCGCTCTCGACGTACCTGAGATCGTCGAGCGTTATGCCGACGACTACGAATTGTTCATTCGGCTATCCGTCGTCGGCCGAATCGTTCAACACAACACTGTGTCCCTCGTGTATTCGATGTACGCAGGGAAATCCATTGGTTCTCCCGAGAAATCGCTATTGTGCAAGGAGTCGATCAGGGGGCACTACGCGCGACATCTGGGGATCACCGTTCGGCTGATGAGCGCATCGGCGGTTGCCGCAGCTGCGAACGCACGTATGGGACGAGCGTCGTTCGCGCGTGGGTTTTACCTGCGGGGCTGCACGAAGGTAGCAGTTGCCGCGTGCTACAAGGTACTTTCTCGGCTCGATAACAGCGGTCTGAAGCAGTCCACAATCGTGTCTGGTGCGGGAACCTCGGAGGCGCGAGGGTGAACACAGTGGTCAGCTCTTACCTGAGGTCGGCGAAGTCGATCGACCTGGGTGGGACCGGGTTCTTTCGACTGGTAGGTCTGCTGGCCGGAGCTTGTGCGAACTTCGCCGTAATAGCAATTCTGTCTCGCGACTACGGCGTTGAGTACTACGCCTTCTATGCGCTGATGGCGTCCATGTTGAACCTACTTCCCTTCGCGGACTTCGGTATCGGCGCGACCATGGTTAATGCAACAGCAGATTACCGAAGTGGTGCACTCGATCGGATGTCGTTCCAATCCCATTTTCGGCGGGCGAGTCTGGTTACCGTTCTGGTGTCCCTCGCTGTCGCAAGCCTCGCTTTCCTGTTCTACCAGTTGGGGCTGTGGGTGCCGATGCTAGGCGCAGTCGGTGAGATGAGTCATGCGTCAGCGCTGGCCACAGTGGTGATTATATCTGCGGCAGTTGGTATTCCGTTGGGTTTGGGATCCCGCATCCTGCAGGGTTGCGGAAAGATGCGCGTTGTCGTTACCGCAGCGTTGATCGGTCCGATCATTCAACTGATCGTGATAGTGGTCTGTTGGACTACTCACGCGCCGGCCTACCTGTTTGTTCTGGCACCGTGCGCAGGCTACCTCGCCGTCGGATTTCTGACCCTTGCTCTCGCGCTTCGGTCGATTTCCGGCGACGTGGGTTCGTTGGTCGGCTGGAGTCTTACAAGCCCGGTGCGAGTTCGCATGGCTGAAACTGCGGTTCCGTTTTTTCTCATATCGATCGGCATGGTCGTCGGCTTTCAGAGCCATAGGTTGCTGATCTCCACTTTCGGGACGGTGGAAGACGTCGCACAATATTCGGTAGTGGCGCAATTCGCTGGACCGCTACTGGCGATCTTGGGAGTGATGGGTCAGAACTTGTGGTCGAGATATCGCCAACGCTACCGACTCGGGACACTTCGGGTACGCGAATTTTCCCAGCATATAGTGCTTCTCGGCACTGTAGGCGCCGTATTTGCGCTCGCCCTGATCGTCATCAGCTATCCGGGAATACGGTTTGTCTCGGGTGGAAGCCTTGCCGTGCCACTGGCAACCGTTTTGGCCGGAAGTGTTTACATCCTTGTTGTTTCGGTGCATCAACCGGCGGCAATGTTCCTCATGGACCCGCGAGGGCTGTGGTTGCAAGTCCTGTGCGTCTGGCTGAGCGGCCTCGCCGGGATGGCATTGGCAATATCTTTGATTCCTGATCTCGGACCCGCCGCGCTGTACCTGGGGTTATCCGCAGGAATGGTTGTACTCCAAGTCATTCCGTGCATCTGTATTTCGGTGCGGCGAATTTCGAGCATGGAGAAGACGGGCGTGACCGTGTGAATAGATGCCCGAAAATCTTGAAATCGTACATACAGATGGTCGTACATACACATGAAGGAGAGAAATGAAGAAGGCACTGATCACCGGAATTACAGGCCAAGACGGTTCATACCTGGCCGAGCTGTTGTTGAGCAAGGGGTACGAGGTCCACGGACTTATTCGTAGATCGTCCACGTTCAATACAGCTCGAATCGATCACATGTATGTGGATCCCCACACGCCGGACGCAAAACTGTTCCTTCATTACGGCGATCTCAGCGACGGGGCGCGTTTGGTCACTCTTCTCGCACAGATACGCCCGGACGAGGTCTACAACCTCGCAGCGCAGTCCCATGTGCGGGTGAGTTTCGACGAGCCGGAACACACCGGTGACACGACGGGAATCGGGTCGATCAGGTTGCTCGAAGCAGTCCGGATGGCTGGTCTCGAATGCAGGTTCTACCAGGCGTCCAGTTCCGAGATGTTCGGTGCGACACCGCCTCCGCAGGACGAGCAGACTCCCTTCTACCCGCGATCGCCGTACGGTGCTGCGAAGGTGTACTCGTACTGGATCACCAAGAACTACCGCGAGGCGTACGGGATCTTTGCCGTGAACGGAATTCTGTTCAACCACGAATCTCCCCGGCGAGGCGAAACATTCGTCACTCGTAAGATCACGCGAGCGGTGGCACGGATCAAGGCCGGTCTGGAAAGCCATTTGTACATGGGCAATCTCGATGCAATCCGCGACTGGGGCTATGCGCCGGAGTACGTGGAGGGAATGTGGAGAATGCTGCAGGCCGACGAACCGGACGATTACGTGCTCGCGACAGGCGGCAACTACTCGGTCAAGGATTTCCTGACGGTGGCCTTCGAGCACGCCGGCCTGAACTGGGAAGATCACGTGCGCTTCGACGAGCGCTATCTGCGGCCGACGGAAGTAGATGCGTTGATCGGAGATGCCGGTAAGGCGGAGCAGAAGCTCGGCTGGAAGGCGACTGTGCATACCCCTGAGCTGGCTCGAATCATGGTCGATGCGGACATCGAGGCTCTGACGTGTGAGGGCAAGCCCTGGATCGACCGTCCGAACCTGGTGGATTGGGAGCACGCTCGATGACGGGGGAGTACGCGCAGAAGCCCCTCGATCGGAGCGACGCGGTGTACGTCGCGGGTCATCGTGGCCTCGTGGGTTCAGCGATTTGGCGTCGGTTGGAAGCCGACGGTTTTAGTCGCCTTGTCGGTCGCACGTCTGCCGAACTAGATCTTCGCGACCGCGGTGCAGTGTTCGAATTCTTCGCTGCTGAGAGGCCGAAGAACGTGGTTCTCGCGGCAGCCAGAGTCGGCGGGATCCTGGCGAACAGCACACTGCCGGTGGACTTCATCTCCGACAACCTTCGCATCCAGGTGAACGTGATGGACGCGGCGGCCGAATTCGACGTAGATCGCCTGCTGTTCCTCGGATCATCGTGCATCTACCCGAAATTCGCTCCTCAACCGATTCGCGAAGAATATCTTCTGACCGGTCATTTGGAACCGACGAACGATGCATATGCCATCGCAAAGATCGCGGGAATCCTGCAGGTACAGGCCGTTCGAAAGCAGTTCGGGCGTCCGTGGATCTCCGCGATGCCGACCAATCTCTACGGCCCGGGTGACAACTTCTCCGCCAAGGGCTCTCATGTGCTGCCGGCCCTCATCAGGCGCTTCGACGACGCGCGCCGTGATGGAGTTGCGTCAGTCGTGAACTGGGGCAGCGGGACGCCGAGACGCGAGTTTCTCCACGTCGACGACATGGCGGATGCCTGCCTTCACTTGCTCGACCACTTTGACGGAGCAGAACACGTCAATGTCGGTACGGGCGAGGACCAGAGTATCGCGGAGATCTCCGCGATCGTGGCGGACGAGATCGGGTTCGACGGCGAGATCGAATGGGATCATTCGAAACCTGACGGGACGCCGCGGAAGTTGCTCGACATCGGGAAGCTTCGAGATTTGGGGTGGCAGCCCAGGATTGACCTTCGTGCGGGGATCGCATCGACCGTGGAGTGGTATCGACAGAATGTCGATTCGATCAGGACATGAAGTACTACAGCATTATTCGACGTAAACCCGACTTCGACAGGCAGACATCGTTATGACTTCTCGTATTGCGGTATTCGGCACCGGCTACCTCGGGGCGACACATGCTGCGTGCATGGCCGAGTTGGGCCACGAGGTTCTCGGGGTGGATGTTGATCCGAACAAGCTCGCCATGCTCGAAGCTGGGGAGGTTCCTTTCTACGAACCAGGACTCGAGGAAGTGCTGCGCCGCAACATAGCCGCGGGACGTCTTCGATTCACCGCCTCCTACGAGGAAGCCGCAGAGTTCGCCGACATCCATTTCCTCGGCGTCGGCACGCCGCAGAAGAAGGGGGAGTTCGCGGCCGACATGCGTTTTGTCGATTCGGTGATCGAGACGCTCGCGCCCCTCTTGACCAGGCCGACCGTTATTTTCGGGAAATCAACTGTGCCAGTGGGCACAGCAGAGCGACTGGGTGCGCGGGCACGCGAACTGGCGCCTGCCGGACAAGACGTCGAGGTGGCGTGGAATCCGGAATTTCTCCGGGAAGGCTACGCGGTGAAAGACACGCTTCACCCGGACCGGCTTGTGCTCGGGGTCGACCGCCATCGACCCGGACGTGCGGAATCGGTTGCGCGTGAAGTGTACGAGCAGCTCTTGAACGAAGGTATTCCCTTTGTCGTGACCGACCTTGCGACTTCGGAGTTGGTCAAGGCATCAGCCAATGCATTTCTGGCGACGAAGATCTCGTTCATCAATGCGATCTCGGAGGTCTGTGAGGCGTCGGGTGCAGATGTGACCGTTCTTGCCGATGCCATCGGCCACGACGAGAGAATCGGTAGGCGATTCCTCAACGCCGGAATCGGTTTCGGTGGTGGCTGCCTACCGAAGGACATCCGTGCTTTCATGGCACGTGCGGGTGAGCTGGGAGCAGATCAAGCACTCACTTTCCTACGCGAAGTCGACAATATCAACATGCGTCGCCGTACTCGGATGGTCGAACTGGCTCGAGAAGCGTGTGGTTCGCTGCTAGGAGCCAACGTTGCGGTTCTCGGTGCCGCCTTCAAGCCTGACTCCGACGACGTGCGTGACTCACCTGCGCTGAACGTTGCCGGCCAGATTCAGCTGCAAGGCGCTGCCGTCAATGTCTATGACCCGAAAGCAATGGGAAACTCGAAGGCGTTGTTCCCTACCCTCACTTACACTTCGAGCGCACTTGACGCGTGCGCAGGCGCTGACGTCGTCTTGGTTCTGACCGAGTGGACCGAGTTTCGAAAGCTGTTGCCGTCGGACCTCGAAGCTGTCGTCCGCAAGAAGGTCATCATCGACGGACGTAACTGCCTGGAACCGACCACCTGGCGCGACGCAGGGTGGACCTACCGAGGTCTCGGGAGGCCGTAAACCGGTGAAACCTTCACGGAGGCTGGGTTGTTGTAGGCATCGAGGGGAAGTGGCCGTGCGCCCGGGACCAAAGTCCGTCAGCGAGCGAGCTGTAACCGGGGGAGATGCTGGGATCGCAGCTCGTGCGTCGCATGGTGAGGGGCATGTTGCCTTGTTCGGTTGGTGTGCATCAACTTCCGGCGGCAAGTTACGTAGTTGGTCGACGACGGACGTTGGTCCTACGGCTCGCTATGGTATGTGACCCTTTCGCGGTCGGCGCGGTCGATTGACGATACCGAGGGCGTTCCGAGGCTCCGTTGCGGTGGTGAAAAGACCAATGACGCAGTAGAGTTCAGCCTGGCTGCACGTTGTGTCTGCTCTGCGCGATGTGCGAGTGGACCCGATGTCAGTGTCGCGGGTTTGTCAGTGTCGCGTGTTCGCCGCTTCCCGATCATGTATCGGCCAGGAAGTGAGATGTGTGAGATGCCGTGAAGGCTTCTCCCCCCTGGCTGTTTCGGCAAATACCTCGCGCTGGGACGCAGGGACGCGCGATAGAAGATTGGCTGCCTCGTTCAGCCTGCATTGAGTGCAGCGGCTCGACAGCGGCTGTCGATTACTACTCGAAGACGTGATACGTGTTCGAGCCGAAGGAGATTCGACGATGGATGTACGGGACTACCTGAAGATTTTGCAGGCACGGTGGAAGATAGTCGCTGTCGTCACTGTGGTCGTGATCTTGGGCGCATTGGGCGCCTCGTTGATTGCGACGCCGGTCTACCAGGCTTCCACGCGCCTGTTCGTGTCGACCTCTACCGGAACAACCGTGAACGAGGCTTACCAAGGTAACCAGCTCTCGCAGCAGTTGGTCACTTCCTACGCCAAGCTCCTTACCGGCGAGACACTGGCACAAAGAACGATCGATTCAGTCGGGCCCGATCGGCTCGGCGGGCTTTCCGCTGCGGAGATTTCGTCCAAGGTGACCGCGACATCGGCGCCGGACACGGTACTTCTCGATTTGAGTGTGCAAGATGCGTCGCCTGAACTGGCACGTGAAATCGCAAATGCGCTGTCGGACGAGTTTGTCGTCATGGTCAAAGATCTGGGTACGCCTGCGAATGGTGGCACAGCGCCGGCGCGCGTCGTTGTCGAGCAGCGAGCACAAACTCCCGCGGAACCGGTGTCGCCGAAGACATCGCGGAACGTGGCGCTCGGTGCCGCGATCGGGCTTCTGCTGGGGATCGGGTTGGCTGTGGTGCGTGATCGCCTGGACAACACCGTCAAAGAGCGCAAGGTGGTCGAAGACATCGCCGGCGCGGCGATGGTGGGAACAATTCCGTTCGACAAGGAACGCGAAGTTCATCAAGCGATCAACTTCCACGAGGGCAATTCCGCAAGTGCCGAGGCGTACCGCGAGCTCCGAACCAATCTGCAGTTCCTGGCCGTGGATCGCCCACCGAGTGTCATCGTCGTCACGAGTTCTCTTCCCTCCGAGGGAAAGACCACGACTGCGGTCAACATCGCACTCGTGTTGGCCGAGGCAGGCAAGAAGGTGTGTCTCGTCGAAGGTGACCTTCGTAAGCCTCGCGTTTCGAAGTACCTTGGACTTATCGGAAGCGTCGGTCTGAGTTCGGTCCTGGCCGGGCAAGCAGACCTGGACGACGTACTTCAAGTTACGAGCAATGCCGACCTGACGGTTCTTGCCTCGGGTCCGATTCCTCCGAACCCGAGCGAATTGCTGGGCACTGACACTGCTCATGCAGTCTTTGCCGACCTCCGCAGAAGGTTCGACTACGTCATCATCGACGCCTCGCCGTTGCTTCCTGTTACGGATGCTGCAGTTCTTTCAGCTCTGGCGGACGGTGCGCTCGTGATTGCGCGTCACGGCTCGACGAAGAGGGAACAGCTGAGCAGGGCGGTCGGCAATCTCCACAGTGTGGGTGCGACGATTCTCGGCACCGTCATCACGATGACCCCGCTGAACGGCCGTGGATCCTACGAATACAAGTACTACTACGATTCCGATCCGGTTGTCGCTGACGTGGCCGTGGGAGGTTCCGTGGACAGCAATCCAGTTGGCGAACGAAAGGTCACGTCGACAGTCATCTGACTTGGTCGTACTTTAAACCCGACGCCTCACAGGGCCCCCGAGCAATGCTCGGGGGCCCTTCTCTATGTGGTGAATCGGACGCAATCTCTAGTCGGGTCCTCTGAGTCTGCGACGCGCATTGCCGGAATGCAGGTTCATCGGTCGTCGCAGTAGTTGGGTAGATCGATCTGGTTGCATCCCGCGATGGATTTGGACAGAGGGTGCAGGAGCTGTTCGCGCAGCCGGCGGCGTTGCCGGGCCCGACATTGTCCCGGCAACCAACTGGCGGATCGCTCGAGACGGTAAGAAGGGGTCCGGCCGTCGGAACACCGGAAGGGAGAGCGTCGACTGCTCTGCGGGAGTTGCTCACGTATGCCACACAACCGGTGGGCCTCGGTCGTGTCTTGATGACTTGCGACGAAACGAACGTGGGTTCGCGTAAGGCCATTGAAGCGTGCGGGGTTTTCTCGATAGCCTGCGCCCAGCTGATCAGTTGTCTCGCAACGTCGATTATTCGAGAGACACTCTCCGCTATTGGGTGCCAACAAGCGTGTCGATCGTCAGCTGACCCTATACGGCCACACACGCTTGCATGGCCATCGGTAGCGATCGCCCCGCTTTGCAGCCGGGGGGCTATACAATTCCGCACCTCTCGAATTCAGCTGTGCTGCAGCTATTTTAGGACCTCATAGACTGTCGTTGAGGGAGCAGGCTCCTCCTTTCGCATGTCCGAATTCTCGGTGTCGCCCGATCGCAGGTTCGCGCATTGTCGGCCCGTCGTAGGTAAGACACCCATAGGCGAAGTATCGGACAATCGTCCAGGGTTGAGGCGACGCTGAACGCATCAAAGCATGGTTTGCAGAGCGATTACCAACTGCGTGCTTGTTTCCGTCCAAACGTGGAGTCCAATTGACGACGGAAATGAAAACTATAGGTACGCAACGGTAATAGTGGGGAATGTTCGCACCTTCCTGCTTGGAGGGTAAGTAACTGAGTTCAATGCCGGAGTCCGGAAGAAGTTCGGAAAGCGCTATTGCCACGTTGTCCGGAATGTGGCAAACTCCTCACTGGTACTGACCAGCTAGCCGAATAATTGCCAAGTCCTGAGTCTCGGCAATATCGAGGCTGGCGACGTCAGCGGGCGAGGAGAAATCGCCGATCGTCCCGTGTTTGGGTCGTTAGTGGACTCTGCTTCAATCATGGGGTGTGAGCTGCGGCAATGCCGCATCAATCGACCGTTGGGCCGAGGCCTGACAATAGTCGCCGGGCTAACTACAAGGCGCACGTAATGCGACCATTCGCACTGAACGCAGTGATGCGGAGCAGTTGCTTCGCAGTCGAAGTATCGGGATTCGGCACGGCGGTCCGATGGACCTCGGCCGGTGAACAGCTTCAGGCCGAATTCTGTGCTTGGGGAAAGGTATCTGAACACATGACGGTTCTCGATATGGCCGCGCCTACGAACGAACGGCCACAACAACACCGACGAGTAGCGCCGGAGCGGGCTGGTGGAGTGTCCGCACGCAGGAAATGGCAATCTGCGTATCTTCGTCGCCTGGCGATCACCGACACGATCATCGTTGCGGCAGTTGTGTTTCTGGCTCAATGGTGGCGATTCGGTAGCGACGCGGATGTCGTCGACGGTGAAGCGTTCGGCCATTTGAGCTACACCGCACTGTCTTTCGCCCTGATCATCGGCTGGTTCGCCGTACTGAGAGTGTTTCGCACCAGATCTCCTCGGGTGATCGGAAGCGGCCCTGAAGAGTACCGATTGATCGCTGTCGGAACGCTCCGCCTGTTCGGACTGATTGCGATCGCCAGCCTTCTCCTTCACCTGGAGATCGCGCGCCTGTACCTCGCAGTTGCGTTTCCGATGGGATTGACCGCCTTGATCGCGAGTCGTTGGATCTGGCGACGGGTGATTGCTCGTGAGCGGGCCCGAGGTGAATTTCGAACTGCAGTTCTCGTGGTCGGTGTGCGAGGGGCGGTTGTCGATCTTGCACGCAACCTCGAGCGCGACGATGCCCATGGATACCGAGTCGTCGGCGTCTGCGTACCTGGCTACGGCGGAGACGTGGGCGAAGTTGTCACAGTGAACGGCCGGGACATTCCGGTGCTCGGGGACGAGCACAGCGTCGCCGACGCACTCGAACAGGTCGGGGCCGACACGGTGGCGGTGACGGCGTCGGAGCGACTCGGCCCGGAAGGGCTGCGCAAACTGGCCTGGGAACTCGAGCGTGATCATGTGGACCTTGTTGTCGCACCGGGGATTCTGGACGTGTCCGGACCGAGGCTGTCGATGCGCCCGGTCGCTGGATTTCCGCTGATCCATGTCGAGCGTCCGCGCTATCACGGCGCACAGAAGTTCACGAAGACGACCTTCGACATCGTCTTCGCAACCGTGGTACTCGTCGTGATCAGTCCGGTGCTTCTGGCGGCTGCGATCGCAGTCAAGCTCACGAGCAAGGGGCCGGTTCTTTACAAGTCCGAGCGGATGGGGTTGGACGGGCAGCCGTTCCCGATGCTCAAGTTCCGCTCGATGGTCCAGAATGCGGATTCTCAGGTCACGGCGCTGATGAAGGAGAACGAAGGCGCCGGAGTGCTTTTCAAGATGCGAGACGATCCGCGGGTGACGACTGTCGGTCGCTTCATGCGTCGGTACTCGATCGACGAGTTGCCCCAGTTCGTCAACGTCCTTCGGCGAGAGATGAGCGTCGTCGGACCGCGGCCACCGCTTCGGCGCGAGGTCGAGATGTACGACGGTGCGGTCAGTCGCCGACTGCTGGTCAAGCCCGGTGTCACCGGCCTGTGGCAAGTCAGTGGACGTTCGGATCTTTCGTGGGAAGACACTGTCCGCCTTGACCTTTCCTACGTCGACAACTGGTCGATGATGGGTGACGTCATGATCGTCGCGAAGACGCTCAAGGCGGTGGTGGGAAGTGATGGCGCCTACTGATCAAAAGGCGGCACCGGTGCCGTGCGAAAATGAGGCTCCGCACGATCCGCTGATCTTGCGAACGGCATTGGTGATCGCGGTCATCGGCGCGAGCGGAGCCTTTCAGGCGTACACGCAGAAGACAGCTCTCGGATCGTTGCTCGTACACGGTTCGGCCGTTCTCGCGGCGACACTGGCGTTGGTCTACTTCCTCGATCGGCGATACTCACGGAATGCGACCTGGCCCGTCTTCGCGCTTCTGATCGCGGCCTGCGTTCCGGCGACCAGCTGGTACTGGTCGACGCTACCCCGGAACTCCGCAGTCGCCGGCATCGTCATCGTGTGCCTGGCGATCTCGGGAATCATCGTCGCCCGGGAGTTGACCTTCGCGGTGCGAGTGCGGACTGTGGCCATCACCTTGCTGGTACTACTCGTCCTGTCTCTGATCGTCGTGATTCTCGATCCTTCGACTGGCATCGACGTGGACACCCGCGCCGTTGCCTATCGCGGAATCTTCACCCACAAGAACACTTTGGGCCGAATGGCTGCGATCGAAGTTGTTCTCGTTGCTGTCATACTCATGCTTCCCGACGTCAAGCGGATACCGTGGGTGGCGGCGCTTGCTGTCGCGGGCATCGTGTTGTTCGAAGCCCGGAGCCAGACCAGTCTCGTCGCTGCTGGGATTGCACTGGCGACAGTGCTTGCTCTGAAGTGTTTTCGACGGACTCCGAACGCTCACCTCGCCTCGACGGTAATCATCGGGCTCTACATCGGGGTGTCCGGCGCGATGAAGGTGCTCGGACCCGATGTCGCAGCGATACTCTCGCGAGATGTCACGTTGACCGGCCGGCTACATCTCTGGACGGTATCCGGCTACTACGCCGAACAGCGGCCTCTGCTCGGCTGGGGCTTCGGCTCGGTCTGGGCACCTGACAGCGCCGTTGGACAGATGATCCGGTCCAAGCTGTCCTTTCCGGCGACCAGCGCGCACAACGGAATGCTCGACATTCGTCTGCAGATCGGTTGGATCGGATTCCTGCTGCTGTTGGCCGGCTTTTACCTGCTTCTGCGCACGGCGCTCGGGCGAGCTCGCAGCAGAACGGAGTACATCGCCGTCGTCGCGATCATGGTTCTCGTCTTCTCGATGGACTTGACGGAATCGACGCTCTTCTTCGGCGCCATGTGGTTGATCGTATGGGTCTTCCTGGCACCGTACGGACCCTCGACGCACCGCTCTCACAGTGCGCGGCGTGCCGACACGAACGATGTGTACAGCCTCGCTACGCAGCAAAGAGGAGGTCGGTGAGATGTACAAGACGTTCGATGTAGCGCGTTCGAAGCCTGATGTGACCCTAACGGCCGCCGGTGGATCCACGCAGCCGAAAGCCTTGATGTTCCATGCGATCTATCGGAACCCGGGTGGCGAGGAGCAGAGCTTTGCGAACGAATCCAAGCTCCTCGAATCGATCGGATACGAGACGGTTCGGTGCACCACGGACAACTCCGAGATCTCCGGGGGACCGTGGGCGGCAGTCACAGCAGTATTCAGCCCGCGGGTACTTGTCGACGCGTTTCGTATTATCCGTTCGGAGCGGCCCGACGTCGTCTACGTCAACAATCTCTGGCCTGCGTTTTCGGCCTCGTTGCTCGTGGCTGCGCGAGCAGCCGGAATTCCTACGCTGCAGGCGGTTCGGAACTACCGCCTGGCCACACCGTCCGCCAAGTTGCGCGGGGATGGCACGTGCACCGAATGTGGTTCCACGAACTACTTCTCGAGCTGTGTCCGCAACGGATGCTACGGCAACAGCCGACTTCAGAGCCTTGTCTGCTACTTGAGTGCTGCGGCAGTCAAGCTGAGCGTCTCGGGATGGAAGCAGCACAGGTTCGTGGCAACGAGCGCGATGACAGCGCGGCTGATCGAGGGGCCACTGATCGATTCCGATCGCGTCGTGGTTCGTCCGAACTTCGGATTCGAAGAAAACGAACCCGCGTTTCGGAGCACTGATTCGGTTGTCTGCGTGAGCCGACTGACACCGGAGAAGGGTGTCCTGGACCTGGTGCGCAACTGGCCACAGGACGAGGGAAGTCCCTCACTCACAGTGCTCGGTGACGGACCGCAGTACGCCGAGATCTCCAGCATCAGCGCAGCTCGCGACAACGTCACGCTGGCCGGATTCACTTCACACGAAGATGTGATCGAGATACTCCGCGACAGTGCGGCGTCCGTGGTGCCGTCTCAATGGGCAGAGCCGTTCGGACGCGTTGCGATCGAATCGATGTCGGTTGGCACCCCGGTCATCTACGCAACCAGCGGCGCTCTCGCGGACATCGTCGGACCTGGCGGAACGCCTCTCCATTCCTTGGATGAGTCGTCGATTCGCGAGGCCCTCGACCGGATCTTCGGAGCGGGCGACCGATCGGCGATACGTAGATCCGCATATCGTCACTACTCGAATCGCTTCACATCGGGCAAGGCAGCGACGTCGATGCGTGAGCTCATCAACGAGGTGAGATCGTGAACGATCGCACTCGACATGTGACATTCATGGCGGATCAGGCGCTTTCGAGCATCCTCACTTTTGTCGTCCTCACCTCGGTGGCACGACTCGGCGGTCCGATCGAAGTAGGACAGATTGCCGTGATTCAATCGGCGGGTCTGTTGGCACTGGCACTGGGGCGAGCGATCGGCGTCGACGTCTGGCTGTCACGAGGGGCGAGGACCGTCGAGCGCGGACCGGCGTTGGCACCCACGATCGCGCTGGCGGCGGTATCAGTGACATCGGTGTGGGCTCTGTTCCTGATTGCCGGCTCGGACTCGATGAATCTCACGGTATACGCCTTGGCTGCAGCTGGTTTCGTGGTGTTCGACGTGATACGCACGATGCTGATGCACGACGGTGCGAGTTGGATCTCTGCGTCGATACAGATCGTGACACTCTCGTTCGTCCTTATAGCAGCTTTCCTGGTCGAGAATCTGACACTTGCACTCGTGACCTATACGGTCGGTGTCTTCGTCGCGCTCGTTCTCGGTCACGCAACCATGCGTCTGATACCGCCGGTGCCGTCAATCAGGTACTCACGCACTCACCGGTACAGATCCGTGCCGTTTGCGATCGAGATATTGATGGGATCAGCTGCGCAGCAGGCGATGTTCTTGATACTGACCGTGGTGGCGTCGATCTCGATGATCGGTGAGATCAGAACTGCCCAGACACTGCTCGGTCCACTGTCCTTGATGTTCGCGGGCATCTCGCCGATTCTGATGCGCAAGTTCGGCAGTGGTGTCGAAGCGATGAGCCCGGCCGAGTGCATGGCACTCGGTCGCCGAGTGGGCTTGCAGGTCTTCTGGGTTTCGATCATCTGCGTTTCGCTGATCTGTCTCACGCTCGAGATTCGACTCTCGGGAGTGCGATTGATGGATCATCTGGTCGGGACGCACTTTCCGAACTTGATACCGGTCATTCTGATGTGCGGGCTGGCGGTGGCGTTCAACGGGATTCTTCTGGGCGTCGGCACGTCGATCCGCGTCCTGGACAAGACCGGAACCCTCAACACGTTCCGCGCAGTGCTGCTGCCGGTGCAGTTTCTGATCGTTCTCGGGGCCGGACTGTCCGACGATGCCGTCTATGTCGCTGGAGCCTTGGCGCTGTCGGCGTGTGTCAACGCGAGCGTCGCACTCCTGGTCTCGATGAATCACACCTCTCGACCGAAAGTTGATCTCTCATGAAGAACCTGAGCGGCGTCATGGTCGCGATTCTGACGTTCCGTCGAGAAGCCTCACTTGCTGTGTGCGTCGAGAGTGTCAAGGCGTCGATCGAGGGCGCCGGCGTCGAGGCCGAAATCGTGGTGGGCGACAACGATCCGGAATCCACGACGCCGATATATGTCGCCGACGGGATCGAACGATTGCATCTCGGATTCGGCGGGGTATCTCCGGCACGACGTGCGCTGGTCGATCTCGCCCGTGCACGAGATCGTCGGTACATCATCTTCGTCGACGACGACGAGTACGTCGACTTCGACTGGCTGTCGAATCTCCTCACCTGCGCCGCAGATTTCGACGCAGGTGCTGTGGCCGGTCCCGTGATTCCGGTGGGCCTGCCCGCCTCGGAACTTCCATTGCACACTCGCGTTCGACATTCGACCGGGACGCCGGTTGCGTCGGCAGGTGCTGGAAATCTGTTGTTGGACCTGAAAGCTTTGAACGGCTTGAACTTCAGTGACGACTGGGATCTACCTGGCGGCGAGGACACCGAGTTCACGCTCCGGATGAGTGCCGGCGGTGTCCGGCTGCTGTGGTGCGACGAGGCGCTTGCGTACGAACCCGTCGACGAGGAACGGCGTCGGGACTCCTGGCTCTTCGCCCGGTACGTCAACAACGGACGAATCCTCGCGGTCTGTCAGGGACAGCTCGGACTGCCACTGCTGACGGTTCAGATTGCCAAACGCGCTTTGCTCGCACTCGCGTCGGCGACCTTGATCCCCGCTGCCCTGATCAGCCCACGGATCAAACGCGTGGTTCTCGACAACGGTGCACGAAACATCGGTTGGTTCTCAGAGCAATTCGGCCACCGCGGTTCACGGATGCCGCGCGCACAGAGGCTCGAGGTAGCGCGATGACACGGTTGTTGATGACGGCATACGCCTGCGATCCGAATCAGGGGAGTGAATCCGGGGCGGGTTGGGCGCTTCTCTCGGCGGCTTCCGAACTGTGTGAGTCGATCACGGTGGTGACTCGCTCCGGTGAGGCTCCCACATTGGAAGCAGAATGTGAACAGCTCGGTTGCGAAGTTCGTGTCGTACGAATAGCGACTTTGACCGCGGAAGAGGCCGGATCGTACGGTCGATATCTCCGATGGCTCTGGCACACTTCACTGTTCGTTCGGCGTGAAGCGGCACACTTCGACGTCCTGCACCATGCAACGTTCGCGTCCGACTGGCTGCCCCCACCGGTGCTGTTCGGTGGAGCCGGCGGCGCACGACTCGTATGGGGGCCTGCCGGGGGCAACACCTACCCGCCGATGCCACTCGCCAAGCGCATCGGTATGCGGTATCTGGCAACCACGGCAGTTCGGACCTGCTCGACGAAAGCCGCTCGGTCACTGACACACATCTTCATGTCAGGACGAGTCGACACTTTCATCGCGATGAACTCCGACAGCGGACGTGGCGCACCGCGGGCACGCAACGTCGTCGTCCAACCCAATTGTGTCCTGGACTACGACGGAATCGAGAAGCAAACGGTACCCAGGCCGAAACGAAGACTCTTGTTCGTAGGAAGACTGTTGCAGTACAAAGGAATCGATCTGATTCTGGATGCGCTCGAGCAGCTGGGCACCGATTGGTCCATGACCTTTGTCGGGGAGGGACCCGCCCGCGGGCGGATTGAGATGTCGCTTCCGTATCGCCGCGGTCAGATCACGCTTCGCGGGTGGCGCGACAGATCGGAAGTGGTGGGCGAGATGGGGGCCTCCTCCGTTCTGCTCTTCCCGAGCATGCACGATTCGGGCGGCTGGGTGGCGGCCGAAGCAGCGGCCGTGGGCCTGCCGGTGGTCTGTTTGGATCTCGGCGGTGTACCGACACTGGCCGGTAGGAACGCTGTGGCGATCCCGGTTGCGCCGGCGTCGACTCTCGTCTCGCGTATCGCTCGATCGGTTGTCGAGACAGAGCTTTCTCTCTTTGAACCGCAGCGTGATTGGACTCGATCTCGGTTGAAATCGGTCTTGTCGCGCAGCTACGGCCAGTGCAATGAACGTCAACAAAGGAACGCTGAAAAGTGGTGAGACAGATGAGCAGTCCGTTCGAGGTCATCGAGGTGGGTGGCATTCCGTTTGCCGCGACCAACCTCGAGGGAGCTACCGATTGGGTAGTCAACGACAGACGAGAGGGAGCGGGAACCGGAGTCTCCGTGAGGTTGTCGAATTCCTACTGCGTGTCGGCGGCGCACAACGATCGTGACTACTCCGCGATTTTGAAGGGCCCCGGTGTGAACTTCGCAGACGGAACCCCGGTCAGTTGGGTGATGCGCCTTATCGGCGCCACCGCTTCCGATCACGTCGGTGTTCGACCAGTCCGGGGTCCATCGTTCTTCGAGGCCACCTTGGACAAGGGGCGCCGCTACGGCCTTCGTCACCATTTTGTCGGCACGACAGAAGAGACGTTGAGTCTTTTGACGGATCGAGTGGAAGAGTTGTACCCGGGCATCACGGTGGCTGGCACTTACGCCCCGCCGTTTGCCGCGTTCAGCAAGGAGTTCGTCGATGACATCATCACGAAGGTCGGTCCGTCGGCGCCGGACATCGTGTGGGTCGGCTTGGGAGCGCCGAAGCAGGATTTTGTCACGAAGGCGATAGCGGATCGAACCGACTACGTGGCCGTCGGTGTCGGCGCGGCCTTCGACTTCTTGGCCGGAACCGTTTCTGAGGCACCGTCTTTCGTACGAAATTCGGGATTCGAGTGGATGTATCGACTTGCATCGGAACCCAAACGTCTGTGGCGGCGCTACCTGTTCGGTAACTCGACATTCGTCCGGTTGGCATCGCGCGACATTCGAAAGTTCCTCGGCCGTTCGAGAGGACACGCATGAGCGAGATCAAGACTGCCGGTCGATTCGGAGGAATACGGACCACAACCGTGGTTTCGCAACTATCAGGCGGGCTGTCCCGCAACGGAAGGAACGCAGGATGAAACGCGCACTGATTACCGGAATCACGGGGCAGGACGGCTCGTACCTCGCCGAGTTGCTGCTCTCCAAAGGCTACGAGGTTCACGGACTGATCCGTAGATCGTCGACGTTCAACACTTCGAGGATCAACCACATTTATGTGGACCCCCACCATGTGGATGCGCGGCTTTTCCTTCACTACGGTGACCTCAGTGACGGAGCGCGCCTGGTGACGCTGCTCGCGCAGATCAAGCCGGACGAGGTGTACAACCTTGCTGCGCAGTCTCACGTCCGGGTCAGCTTCGACGAACCCGAACACACGGGGAACACGACGGGTGTGGGGTCGATCCGTCTTCTGGAGGCGGTTCGGATGGCGGGGCTCGACTGCCGGTTCTACCAGGCGTCGAGTTCTGAGATGTTCGGTGCGACGCCACCGCCGCAGAACGAGGAGACGCCGTTTTATCCACGCTCTCCCTACGGTGCGGCGAAGGTGTACTCGTACTGGATTACGAAGAACTACCGTGAGGCGTACGGGATCTTCGCGGTGAACGGAATTCTGTTCAATCACGAGTCTCCCAGGCGCGGTGAGACGTTCGTGACGCGCAAGATCACGCGTGCGGTGGCGCGTATCAAGGCAGGGATCGAGGATCATCTGTACATGGGTAATCTCGACGCGATTCGTGATTGGGGATATGCGCCGGAGTATGTCGAGGGTATGTGGCGCATGTTGCAGGTCGACGAGCCTGAGGATTTTGTGCTCGCCACCGGTGGCAACTATTCGGTGCGCGACTTCCTGACAGTCGCTTTCGAACATGCGGGTCTGAACTGGGAAGATCACGTGCGATTCGACGAGCGGTACCTTCGTCCGACTGAGGTCGACGCCTTGATCGGGGATCCGAGTCATGCCGAGCGCAAACTCGGGTGGAAGGCCGGAGTGCACACCCCCGAACTGGCCCGGATCATGGTCGACGCAGACATCGAAGCGCTCGAACATGAGGGGCGCCCGTGGATCGACACTCCGGCACTTCCCGACTGGTTGGCGACGCGATGAGTGATTCGTTCGCAGCGCGAGCGCTCGATCGAGGCGCACCGTTCTACGTAGCCGGACATCGAGGATTGGTCGGCTCCTCGGTGTGGCGGCACCTGGAATCCGAAGGCTTCACGAACCTTCTCGGAAAGTCGTCCGCCGAACTCGATTTGCGTGACCGGGACGCTGTCTTCGATTTCTTTGCCCGCGAAAAGCCGACCAATGTGATCCTCGCAGCAGCAAAAGTTGGTGGAATTGCGGCGAACAGCGCGTTCCTCGTCGACTTCCTGTCGGAGAATCTTCGGATCCAGGTGAACGTGCTCGACGCTGCGCTTGCACACGGCGTCGAGCGTCTCCTGTTCCTCGGATCATCGTGCATTTACCCGAAATTGGCGCCGCAGCCGATCAAGGAGGAGTACCTGCTCACCGGGCATCTCGAGCCGACCAACGATGCCTATGCAATTGCAAAGATTGCGGGAATACTCCGTGTCCAAGCTGCCAGACGACAGCATGGTCGATCCTGGATCTCGGCGATGCCCACCAACCTGTACGGCCCGGGCGACAATTTCTCGCCGCGCGGATCGCATGTACTGCCCGCCCTCGTTCGGCGTTACGACGAGGCGCAGTCGTCCGCAGTGCCGTTGGTTGTCAACTGGGGGAGTGGCAATCCTCGCCGTGAATTTCTGCATGTCGACGATCTGGCGTCGGCGTGTCTGCATCTGCTCGACAACTACGACGGTGCATCGCATGTCAATGTCGGAACCGGCGAGGATCACACAATTCGTGAGATCGCTTCGATGGTTGCCGACGAGGTCGGATACACCGGCGAGACGCGATGGGACACCTCGAAGCCTGACGGAACGATGCAGAAACTTCTGGACGTGAGCATGATTCGAGAGATTGGATGGCGGCCGACCATCGGATTGTGCGAAGGGATCGCGTCGACGGTCTCGTGGTACCGCGACAACATCGGTGCCCTACGTACGTGAATTTCCCATCCCATCAACACTTCACACACTCTCGAGAAAGTAGATCGAGCACCATGAGCACTCGCATAGCAGTTTTCGGCACGGGATACCTGGGCGCGACACACGCGGCCTGTATGGCCGAACTCGGTCACGAGGTCCTCGGAGTGGATGTCGACGCGGCAAAGCTGGAGAAACTGGCAGCAGGGGAAGTTCCTTTCTACGAGCCAGGTTTGCGTGAGGTTCTACGAAGAAATATCGATCGAGGAAGACTGAAGTTCACGTCGTCTTACGAGGAAGCCGCTGAATTTGCGGACGTGTTCTTCCTCGGGGTCGGTACACCGCAGAAAAAGGGCGAGTTCGCTGCGGACATGATCTACGTGGATGCCGTGATCGAGACTCTGGCACCGCTACTCACCAAGCCCTCGGTCATCTTCGGGAAGTCCACGGTACCGGTGGGCACCGCGGAACGGCTCGGTAAGCGCGCGCGGGAGCTGGCACCGAGCGGCGACGCCGTCGAAGTGGCGTGGAATCCCGAGTTCCTCCGTGAGGGATTTGCCGTCCAGGACACATTGCATCCCGATCGTCTGGTGCTCGGGGTCGACCGCAATCGACACGGACGCGCGGAATCTGTTGCGCGCGAAGTGTATGCAGACCTTGTCGATGAGGGGATTCCCTTTCTCGTCACGGACCTGGCTACGGCGGAGTTGGTCAAAGCATCAGCGAACGCATTCCTGGCCACGAAGATCTCGTTCATCAACGCCATTTCCGAAGTGTGCGAGGCTGCTGGTGCCGACGTCACAGTGCTCGCCGACGCGATCGGATACGACGTTCGGATCGGACGTCGATTTCTCAACGCGGGAATTGGTTTCGGGGGAGGCTGCTTACCGAAGGACATCCGTGCATTCATGGCTCGCGCCGGTGAACTAGGTGCCGACCAAGCACTGACGTTTCTTCGCGAAGTCGACAACATCAACATGCGCAGACGTACACGCATGGTCGAATTGGCACGGGAGGCATGCGGATCGCTGCTCGGCGCGAGAGTTGCAATTCTGGGTGCCGCGTTCAAGCCGGACTCGGACGACGTTCGTGACTCGCCGGCGCTCAATGTCGCGGGCCAGATTCAGCTCCAAGGTGCTGCGGTGAACGTGTACGACCCGAAGGCCATGGACAATTCGCGTGCGCTGTTCCCGACGTTGACCTATTCGGCAAATGCGTTGGAGGCCTGCGAAGGTGCTGATGTCGTCCTGGTGTTGACCGAGTGGCCCCAATTCTTGAAGTTGCAGCCGTCCGATCTTGATTCGGTGGTTCGCAAGAAGGTGATCGTCGACGGGCGCAATTGCCTTTCCCCCGACGACTGGCGAGGCGCTGGTTGGACTTACCGCGGATTGGGACGTCCGTGAGTACCAGGCATCGTGCCTGCTGCAGTTGATCGATATCGAAGTTGAGAAAGCCCGGTTCGCCCTCGCGGTCTGACCGGCAAGAACCGCTCAGACCCGCAGTGGACATGCGTGAGCCGAAGGAGGCATCAAGATGGAAATTGTCGACTACCTGAAGATATTGCAAGCCAGATGGCGAATAGTTGCTGCTGTAACTGTACTCGGAATCCTGGGAGCTCTTGGTGCGTCCCTTCTGTCGACACCGATCTACCAGGCCTCGACGAGGCTTTTCGTTTCGACGTCGGCGGGTACTTCGGTCAACGAGGCGCTTCAAGGTAGCCAGCTGTCACAGCAGCGTGTTCTGTCCTATACAAAACTCCTGACCGGCCGAACTCTCGCGCAGCGGACGATCGACGCACTGGGGCCGAGAGTGGTCGGCGGGATGTCGGCTGACGAGTTGGCGTCCAAGGTCACTGCGACGTCGGCGCCCGACACTGTGCTGATCGACCTCGGAGTCAAGGATCCTTCACCGGAACTCGCACGGGAGATTGCAGATACTCTGTCGTCCGAATTCGTCTCACTGGCAAAGGAACTGGAGACGCCTGAGAACGGCGGAACGCCGCCTGCGCGTGTGGTCGTCGAGCAGCAGGCCCAAGAACCGTCTGTTCCCGTGTCACCTAAGACTTCACGCAACCTCGCTCTGGGAGCCGTGGCGGGACTGGTGTCGGGAATCGCGCTTGCGTTGATTCGTGATCGGCTCGACAACACGGTGAAGGATCGTCGAACGGTGGAAGAGATTGCGGGTTCGGCGATGGTGGGCACGATCCCGTTCGACAAGGACGTCGAGGTCAATCACGCGATCGCTTTCAGTGACGGAAATTCCGTGAGTGCCGAAGCCTTCCGTGAATTGCGCACCAACCTTCAGTTCCTCGAGGTGGACCATCCACCGCGTGTCATCGTCGTCACGAGTTCGCTTCCCTCCGAGGGCAAGACGACCACGGCCGTGAACATCGCTCTCGTCTTGGCGGAGGCCGGCAAATCGGTGTGCCTGATGGAAGGCGACCTCCGCAAGCCGCGAGTATCGAAGTACTTGGGATTGATCGGAAGTGTCGGCGTCAGTTCGGTGCTCTCCGGTCGAGCGACGCTGGACGATGTGCTTCAGCCGACCGAGTTCGACGGACTGACTGTGCTCGCCTCCGGACCGATCCCCCCGAACCCGAGCGAACTACTCGGTACGGACACGGCCAAACATGTTCTCGAGGAACTGCGGGCGCGATACGACTACGTCATCATCGACGCCTCGCCGTTGCTCCCCGTCACGGATGCCGCGGTTTTGGCCGCGATGTCGGACGGCGCTCTGGTGATCGCCCGACACGGCTCCACGAAGCGCGATCAACTGGCGCGCGCGGTCGGAAACCTACAGAGTGTGGGTGCGCACGTCCTCGGCACTGTCATCACGATGACGCCGTCTCGCGGACGCAATGCGTACGAGTACAGCTATTACTACGAGTCGGACAAGTCGCTACCGCAGTTGACCGCGGTGACCTCGCTCAGCGCTCACCGAAGCGAAGTCGGCTGAGCAGTGGGCCGACGAGATCGGCGATCTGAAGTCCGATCTCGTGAAACACCTTCTCTTCCTTACCCATCGGATCCAGGACGTCCTCGGGTTCGGTGGCACGAAATCGGGGCCTGGCGGCGGCGAGGTCGTCGACCGTTCCTGCATCCGCGAGCGAGCCCAACCGTGCGGCTTCTCGAAGGGTGAACGTGCGCTTCAGCCGCGCCGGAGCCATCGCCAGGACTTTGTCTCGCTGACTTTCGGTCATCGTGAGAATGAGGTCGGCGTCCGAGGCCAGCGCTGTTGTCATGCGTCGAGCTTGAAACTCCGTGGGGTCGCCGCCGAGCCCCGCGAGAACCCTCGCGGCCGTCGGCTCGATCGGGTGCCCGACCATCGCCCGGGTTCCAGCACTCGACGCGGTGAATCCGATGATCCCGGCTTCGGCGGCATATGCACGTGCGAGGCGTTCGCCCGTGGGTGATCGGCAGATGTTTCCCGTACAAACGAAGAGAACGTGCATGGCAGAAGCATAGGTTGCACGCGCGACGCACTCGTCGTACGCCCGATGTTGGTTTCGCGCCCATCTGGCGTACGCGTTTCGGAAAGTTCGGACGCATACCAACAACACATGAAGATGACCGTGTTCGGAACGGGATACCTGGGCGCGACCCACGCTGTGTGTATGGCCGAATTGGGTCACGACGTGCTGGGGGTCGACATCGACCAGTCCAAGGTCGACAAGTTGTCCCGTGGGGAGGTCCCGTTCTTCGAGCCGGGTCTGACCGACATGCTGGAGAAGAATCTGGAGTCGGGTCGGCTCCGGTTCACGACGTCCTATGCCGATGCCGCAGATTTTGCCGACATTCATTTTGTCGGTGTGGGGACTCCGCAGAAGAAAGGGGAGTACGGCGCGGATCTGAGCCACGTTCATTCGGTGATCGATCTGCTGGCGCCGTTGTTGCGACGGCCATCTCTGATCGTCGGCAAGTCGACGGTTCCGGTAGGTACGGCTGCCGCTCTCGGCGAGCGACTACGTGCCGGCGCGCCGGCGGGCGCAGCAGTAGAGGTGGCCTGGAATCCGGAGTTCCTGCGTGAGGGGCACGCCATCGCGGACACTTTGAGACCTGATCGGTTGGTTCTGGGGATCGATCGTGATCGACCGGGAAACGCCGAAGGTGTTCTTCGTGAGGTGTATGCCGCGATATTGGGCGCGGGGGTGCCGTTTCTCGTGACCGACCTGGCGACATCCGAGTTGGTCAAGGGATCGGCGAATGCATTTCTCGCCACCAAGGTGTCCTTCATCAATGCGATTGCGGAGGTGTGCGAGGCCACCGGGGCCGACGTGACGATGTTGGCTGACGCTCTCGGATACGACGATCGGATCGGCAGACGGTTTCTGAATGCGGGGTTGGGGTTCGGCGGGGGATGTCTGCCGAAGGACATCCGGGCTTTCATGGCGCGGGCCGGAGAACTGGGTGTGGACCAAGCGTTGTACTTCCTTCGCGAGGTCGACAGCATCAACATGCGACGACGCACGAAAGCCGTCGAGCTGGTGACGGCGGCCTGTGATGATGGTTTGCTGGGAGCTAACGTGTCGGTGCTGGGGGCTGCATTCAAGCCGGAATCCGACGATGTGCGCGATTCGCCTGCGCTCAACGTCGCAGGAATGATGCAGTTGCACGGGGCGGCAGTCACCGTCTTCGATCCGAAGGCAATGGACAATTCTCGCCGACTCTTTCCCACCCTTCACTACGCAACCTCCACGTCAGACGCCTGCAAGAACGCTGATGTCGTCTTGATTGCGACCGAATGGGACGAGTTTGCCTCGCTCGTGCCCGCCGATCTGGATCCGCTCGTTCGTCGACGCGTCATCGTCGACGCCAGAAATTGCCTCGATCCGGAGGTCTGGCGTGCTGCTGGATGGAACTATCGCGGATTGGGGCGGTAGGTCGAACGTCCAGGTAGCGAAAAAGTAGCTGCGATTAGGCGTTAGATGCGATGCGCGAACCTTGTAGACCACCCCTAGTGGGTAGACTTCCGGCCGGGGAATGACGGGGTCTGCTGACAGGACCCGTCCACGGTCGACGAAGGTGGATCATGAACTTGGTATTGGGTGTGACGGTGGGAGCCAGCGCTGTGCGTTTGGCGCGCCCGGGGACGCCCGACCACCGTGGTCCGGTATTTCGATCGAGAGCGGTCGATCGCGGACGCGACATTCCCGAGGAAATCGCCGCAGAAGCAACGAAGGTGGCATTGGCCGAGAATGTCGGCGTTGGCAGTCATACGGTCGTCGCCTACCGCGATCAAGCGCAAGCCGGTGCACTCCAGGCCGCGTTCGAGCAGAAAGGCATCGGCAACTTCGAGTTGATTCCCGAAGTTACAGCCACGCTTCGGATGCTCGAGGAACCCGGTGCGCTGACCGACCAGAGCACGCTTGTCGTCGTCGACATGGGTAGCTCGGGATCGACGATCAGCGTTGTGGACAGGCATTCGAGGTCTACCGTCGTGACTGCTCGGTCGACTCGGATCAGCGGCGACCACTTCGACGACCTCGTTTACTCCGACCAGACCGTACGCCGCCGAATCTCGACGCCGGCCGACCCGGGCGGCGACTCCGAACTGCAGTCGCGATGCCGACTTGCCAAGGAACAACTGTCCACACGGAGCGCGGTGTGCCTGCCCGGTCCCGGTGGGCTTCTCCTGCTGTCGCGGGAAGTTTTCGATTCGTTGGTCATCACGTCGGTGGAGGCCTTTGCCCGAGAAATACGGGAGGTCATCGCAACGTCCGGCCGTAACCCGGACGCGATTGTCCTCATCGGTGGCGGTGCGCGCATCCCGATCGTGCGGGCGACGCTCGCTGCGTGGCTGGATTGCCCCGTCATCGCGCCAGAACAGCCTGAACTGGTGGCTGCGCAAGGCGCTGCACTGATCGCGGAGTCGTCCCTGGCGCCGTCGTCACGACCTGTCGCTGCACCGGTCCAGGTCCCTGCGGTGGCGCCGATCTTCGCGCCCTATCCGATTCACACACCGGCAGAGGTGCCTGTCCCGGTACAGGCGTTCAGTCATGGAGGAGTCGCGACGCTCCCCGAATCGGAACGGCCGGAGGTCGCTGTCGAGGCGAAGTCTGTTCCGCAGGAACAGATGTCGAGTCCGTATGCCGCGGACCTGCCGCAGCCGCGACCGAACCGACACGAGCAACGATTCGATCGGGCCGAAGATCTCGCGGTCGCCGTCAGCGACCCGGCCACGGACGGATTCGGCACAGAACGTGATGCCGACACCGAGGCCGTGATGGTTGACGCCCAGGCGTACTCGGCGGTGCGCGAAGACGAGGGAGTAGGAGCAGGAACCGCGCACCCGTCGTGGCTTGCCGGTACACAGACTGCGGAAACTACGTCCACGGAACCGAGGAATCCGCTGCGTTTCGCCGGCCTGGGCGCCGGTGTGATCGCGGCAGTCGTCATCGTCGGGTTGGGGTTGGGCTATGGCGGAAAGGTCTTCGGTGATTCCGACGAAGCCGGACCTGTGGCAACCGAGGTGACCACGACGGCACCGACTACCACGACGACTCCGCCGCCCCCGCCCACGACGACCCCGCCCCCGCCCACGACGGAGGAAGCGCCACCGGTGGTCGAGGCCCCGCCGGTTGTGCAGGACACCTATGTGCCGCCGGCGCCTGCACCCGCACCTCCGCCGCCCGCGATCTACATTCCGGGGCTGCCGCCGATTCTGTTGCCGGTCCTCCCGCCGATCCCCGGACTCTGAGACCCGGTGTCAGCGTTTGGAGTGGCGTCCACCTGACGTGGGGCCGGTCTTGACCGCACTACCGGGCGGGCGCGCGAGAATGACGGCGATTGCGGTGGTGAGCGGAACCGAAAGAGCCAGAGCAATTCCGCCGACCGCGGACCGGACGATTTCGATCGCGACGGCGTCACCGACCAACACGTCTTGAAGTGGGCGCCCGCTGACACTGAAAAGCAACAGCAGTGGCAGCGCCCCGCCGGCGTACGCGAGGACCAAGGTGTAGACAGTGCTGGCGATGTGATCGCGTCCGACCCGCATCGCCCCACTGAACACCTTTCGGCGAGGAGCGTGCTTGTCGAGTTCGGCCAACTCGAATGCCGAAGATGCCTGGGTGATGGTGACGTCGTTGAGAACACCGAGCGATCCGATGATGAAGCCCGCCAGCAGCAGGCCCGTGATGTCGATGTGTTCGATGTATGTCTGCACATTGGTGTTCTGCTCTTCGGACAACCCGGTGAGATGGGTCAGTTCGATACAGAGATAGGAGAGAACCGCCGCGAGCACCATCGCGGCGAGGGTGCCGAGCAATGCCGAACTGGTTTTGAGTGAGACACCGTGCGCCAGATAGAGAACCGCGTACAAGATCACCGCGCCGGCGACCAGTGCAACCGGTATCGCAGGCTTGCCGTCGAGCAAGGCGGGCAGGAGGAATCCGACGACAACGCCGAATGCGATCACCAGTCCGACGAGAGCGCGCAATCCGCGCCACCGCGCAACAGCGATGATGACTACGGCAAACGCCAAAGCGATCAGTGCCAGCGGGAGTCCACGCGAATAGTCCTCGAAGGAGTACTGAGTATTGCCGTTCGGGTCCGTCTGACGCACGAGACGAATGTGGTCACCGACTCGTAGATCCGGTTGACCGGCGCCCGGGATGACCTCGAGCAGTGTCTTGGTTCCGGCATTCGGCCCGGATTCGATGTCGACGATGCTCCGCTGGCATTGATAGGCCGACGTGGGCGGCGGTTGCGGGGCGCCGACGAATACCCTTCCAGCGGAGGAACTCCCGCAGTCGCCGAGGTCTTGCATGGTGACCGTGCCCGCCTCGGTTTCCACCGAGCTGCCGTCGGCATTCTGAAAAGGGAGTGGGACGGGGATGGTGTTCTTGTCCGGCCACAGTGCGATTGCTGCCGCGACGACGATCATGCCGATGACGACGAGCAAGCCGATGACGACGCGTGAGGCGGTGGGGCCGATCTGAATGGGTCCACCGTGGCCGTGGCCGTGACTCATCGGAAACTGAGTGTCGGACTGGGGATTTGCACCGGTGCAATGTTATCGGCTCCGAAGCGAATGGTCAGCTTCTGAAGGCAGTGTCGGTGAAAGGCAGTGTCCGTGAAAACCGGTGCTACCGATGAGGGGGTGTGAAACGGAGATTGGTCGAGCTGGGTGGCGGGGAACAGGGGGGGTTGTCCCCGCCACCAACCTGGTATCCACAGGGGGGGGAGGGATACCAGGTGCTCGCGGCACCGAAGTGCTGATAACTAATGTACCCAATTTCAAACCGATTTGGCGCGTTGTCCAACTACCAATTCCGCAACGAATCACGTACCGGTTGGACCGTTTTCACATCAGGGCAGGTCACTAAATAGTTAAAGTGTCAATCAAACCGTGTGGTTTGCGAAAAATGTGACCAAGGTCGCACAAATGCCCCGCGGTTTTACGTTTACGGGGCATTTGTACAACGAATTGTTTACTCGATTTCAGCCGGATTCAGCCGGAGAATCTACTGTTTGTAACTGGTGAGGAAGTTGCCGAATCGCTCGATGGCGACGGCAAGATCTCGGGCCCACGGGAGCGTGACGATCCGAAGGTGATCGTGATTGGGCCAATTGAACCCGGTGCCCTGAACCATCAGGATCTTCTCCTGGAGTAGCAGGTCTTGCACCAATTTCTCGTCGTCGTGGATGTCGTAGACGTTCGGATCCAGACGAGGGAAGGCGTAGAGCGCGCCGCGTGGTTTGACACACGAAACGCCCGGAATCATGTTCAGTCTCTCCCAGGCGACGTCGCGCTGCTCGAGAAGACGGCCGCCGGGCAGGATCAGGTCTTCGATGCTCTGGTGCCCACCGAGGGCCACCTGAATGGCGTGCTGTCCGGGGACGTTGGGGCACAGCCGCGTCGACGCCAAGAGATCGAGACCCTCGAGGAAGCCGGCCGCATGATCCTTCGGCCCGGTGATCGCGACCCAGCCGGAGCGGTAGCCCGCGACACGGTAGGCCTTCGAGAGGCCGTTGAACGTCAGGCACAGCAGATCAGGGGCGAGCGTCGCCAGCGAGATGTGCTTTGCGTCGTCGTAGAGGATCTTGTCGTAGATCTCGTCGGCGAGGAGCAGAAGCTGATGCTTGCGCGCCAGATCGACCAACTGCTGCAGAACCTCCATCGAGTACACCGCACCCGTGGGGTTGTTCGGGTTGATGACGAGGAGAGCCTTGGTCTTGTCCGTGATCTTGGATTCGATATCGGCGATATCGGGATTCCAGTCGTTTGCCTCGTCGCAGAGGTAGTGGACGGGTGTACCGCCGGACAGGCTCGTCATCGCGGTCCACAGCGGATAGTCCGGTGCCGGGATCAGCACCTCGTCGCCGTTGTTGAGGAGGGCCTGCATGGTCATCGTGATCAGCTCTGAGACACCGTTGCCGAGGTAGATGTCGTCTACGTCGAGCTCGGGGAAGCCGGGAACCAGTTCGTAGCGCGTCACGATTGCGCGCCGCGCCGACAGAATGCCCTTCGACTCCGAATAGCCCTGCGCGTAGGGCAGCGCAGCGATCATGTCTCGCATGATCACGTCGGGGGCATCGAATCCGAACGGTGCCGGGTTGCCGATGTTGAGCTTGAGGATCCGGTGCCCTTCCGCCTCCAGCCGGGCGGCATGCGCGTGCACCGGTCCACGGATTTCGTAGAGGACGTTCTGGAGCTTCGACGACTGCTCCAGCTCGCGCTGCGGCTGACGGTGGCGGACGGGTTCTGGTGTGCTCACGAGTTACATGATTCCACCACTGTGCAAGTGCATTGTCGGGGACCGTGTCGCGCGACCAGTTGGCTATTGTCGAGCGATGACCCCCAGCGAGCAGATTGCAGCCCCGTACGGATCGTGGACTTCTCCGATCGGAGCAGCTGATCTGGCTGCAGGTGGCCACCCTGTCGAGGGCGGACGATACGTCGGCGACGAGATCTGGTGGGCTGAAATTCGTCCGACCGAGAGTGGTCGGACGTCGATTCGTCGATCCGGTCTCGACAACCAACCAGTCGACATCCTCCCGGCGCCGTGGAACGCGCGGACGAGGGTTCACGAGTACGGCGGTGGCGCCTGGACTGTCACGGAGTCCGGAAAACTGGTCTTCAGTGAATTCTCCGATCAACGGGTGTACATCCTCGAAGGAGTCACTCCGCGGGCTCTTACGCCCGAACCGGCGTCGCCGGCCGCGTTGCGATACGCAGACCTGCAGATCGTGAACGGTGAGGTGTGGGCGGTTCGGGAAGCGCACGCGGAGGACGGGGCGATCACTCGCGATATCTGCGCGATTCCTCTGGACGGTTCCGGCGAGATCCGCTCGATCGTCGGCGGCTCGGACTTCCTTTCGTCACCGAGGCTTTCGCCGAGTGGAACCAAGATCGCCTGGATCGCGTGGAACCATCCGCAAATGCCCTGGGACGGTGCCGAACTGCGGGTAGCTCCACTAGTCGACGGCGTCGCTCAGGACTACTCCGTACTGATCGGCGGACCCGAAGAGTCGGTCCTGCAACCGGAGTGGATCACCGACGACGAACTCTTCGCAATCAGCGATCGCAGCGGCTGGTGGAACATCTATCGCGTCGGCGCCGAGATCACCCCGATCTGCCCGGTGGAGGCGGATTTCGGTGGGCCACAGTGGCGTTTCGGTGCGCGCTGGTTCGTCGAACTCGACAACGGCCACCTTCTCACCGCGCGCACCGTGGGAACCGACACCCTGGGGGTGCTCGATCCCGCGTCGGGAGAACTACGCGACATCGAGATCCCCGGGGTCACCAGTATCGGCCTCATGCAGGTTCGCGGCGACCGGTTGCTGCTCGTCTCGGGAGGTGCGAAACTGGCGGGCGCGCTACGTGAACTGGACCTCGGTACCGGAAAACTGACCGAAATCCGTTCGTCGGTCGAAGAATTGCCCGAGTCTGCATATCTTCCGGAAGCGCGAGCAGTCGTGGCTCACGGACACGGGCGAGAAGTTCACGCCGTTGCGTATCCGCCGCGCAGTCCGCGATACAAAGGACTCGACGGCGAACTGCCGCCGTACGTCGCGTTTGTTCACGGCGGCCCGACGGCGCACGTCGCACCGGCCCTCAACCTCGTCTACGCCTTCTTCACCAGCCGCGGAATCGGAGTGGTGGATGTGAATTACGGCGGGTCGACCGGATACGGACGTGAGTATCGTAATCGATTGCGCGGTCAGTGGGGTGTCGTCGACGTGCAGGATGTCGTCACCGCCGTCACCGGATTGGCCGAGCAGGGGCTCGCAGATCCGGCCCGCCTCGCCATCGAGGGTGGATCTGCCGGCGGATGGACCGTTCTGTCCGCACTGACCACGTCCGACGTGTTCGCCTGTGGTGCTTCCTATTTCGGGGTGGCAGAACTGGACCTGTTCGTGCAGGAAACTCACGATTTCGAGTCGCGCTACGTCGACGGGTTGATCGGTCCACTGCCGGAATCTGCCGACCTGTACGCCGAACGTGCTCCGCTCAACAACGTCGACGGGTTGAACTGCCCGGTGTTGTTGCTCCAGGGCCTCGACGATCCGATCGTGCCGCCCTCGCAGGCGGAACGATTCCGGGATGCATTGGTGGCCAAGGGTATTCCGCATGCCTACCTGGCCTACGAGGGTGAATCGCACGGATTCCGTAAGCAGTCGACCATCATCAGCTCACGCAACGCCGAGTTGTCCTTCTACGGGCAGGTGCTCGGGTTCACCCCACCGGACATCCCGACGCTGGAGCTGTGGAAGCCTGCGACCAGTAGCTGACGGCCCCGCGGCTGCGTGCGAGGGCCGCAATGACCGACCTGCCACCCCGCGCCACCGAGCTGGTCGCGGAGCTTCTCGTTCCAGCGCACGTCCTCGGCGCTGCGACCGGTGGGTACCAGTCGGCCGTGTGTGACGCGGCCGGCGAACCCACGAACGTCGTGGATTTCGAACCACTTTCGCGTCGCTGGAGAGGGCGTTCGGTATGGGGAACGGCGGCCGGTCCTCGGCATCACACTCCAGGAAACCCTTGCGTCCGGAGCGTTTGCGTGCCACGCTGTAGAACTATGACTACAGGAAAGGCGGACACCGCCACCGTCGCGTGAGCGCCGCACCGTTTCGCTCGTCGACGTCACGTCGAGCGACATCGACCGAGAACATCGATATCTTCGATGTAGACAATCAGGCCTTGGAAGCAGTCCGCGACGTATGGCTCGAACGCGGCTTGTGTACACGTCCGGCCGATCGATCCACTGCAGAATCTGCTGTCGCGCAACTATATCGGCGATCCGGACTCCCGAAACCGGAGTTTGTCTGGGTTCCGTCTCCCCGTGCCGGTTCGGATCTGATCGCCGCCGAAGGTTTGTCGACCACGATGTCCTTCGACGGCGCCGGAGTCGACTGCCCGTCCGGACATATCGCGAGCATGTTCGCGTCATCGCGCCGACGTATGAACGCGAGTATCCAAGGTCGGAAAGCTGACTGGCAGATAGAACGCCGGCAGAGGCAGCGCCTGATCAGGGCGTCCGTTTGGGAATCGTTGCACACCACGCTGTTCGACGGAGTCGCGGTCGCGATACGAACGATGTCGACCCCGATGGCAGGCGGAGTGACCTGGTACGGACAGCAGGAAGCCCATCGAATCGCGTACTACGACACGTTCCGTCGATACGGTCTCGCGACCTTCGATTCGGAAGATCGTGAACTCCTGGACGTGCAGACCGCACTCGCTGACTCGACCGGGTGGTGGTGGGCGTTCGACAACCTGTGCATCATGGCTGAACGACCCGGCGCCGTGCATAGCGAACCGATACCGGGCAGCACGCTGGGAGAGCGACGACTGCACCATTCTGATGGCCCTGCAATTGAATTCGGAGACGGCGCACATGCATTCGTTCTGCACGGGGCGATCGTTCCCGACTGGGTGGTGCTCGACCCGACCGCCGAACGGATCGCACTGGAGCGCAATGTCGAGATCCGTCGGTGCGCGATCGAGCGCATCGGCTGGGATACCTACATCGAGAGCGCCGGACTGACACTGGTCGACGAAACCGATGATCCGGGCAATGCCGGTTGCCTGCTACAGCTCTACGCGTCGCCGGACGGCTGGGGCCGAAGTGGGCGAATCCTGCTCGCGGTCAACGGCTCTCTGGAACGCGACGGGCATCGGCGGCGATACGGACTGCATGTGCCCGGATGGTTCACGTCCGCGCTGGATGCTGCCGGCTGGACCTACGGCATCACCGGTACCGACTATGCACGCCTCGTTCGTCGAACCTGAACCTCACACACACACTCAACCTCGAACCCTCTAACCCCTTGGTGATACTTATGAACTCGAACATGACCTTGTCCGCTCTCACCACCCTCACCGGCCTCGACGTCTTCGACTATCTCGACAAGGAAGTGTCCATTCCCGTCGTCGACGGTCTTCAAGCGCAGGGCGATCTCATCGTGATCCCGTTTTCGCTGCTCGCAAATATCGTCACGCCGTTACCGTGGACTCGATCCGTGAACGTTCCACTCTCGGGAGTGGAACTGCTGCGAAGCGCGGCGGGCGGGAACCCTCACAGTCTGGTTGCAGACGTAGGGGAGTGCGTGTGGTCGACACCGGTGAAAGACGCTCGGGGCCTTGCACTCGGCGTGCTCGACACCCAGGTGACCGCTTACCTCATCCATCCGGAGCACGGCGCGACCGGAATCGCTCCGGGGCGCTACGTCATCGGACGGCAGCAGGAAAGGGGCGTCGGGCGTGCGCGTGGTGCGCGTGGTGCGGTGATGCTTGTCGCAGATTGACAGGCAGACCTCGGGCTTCAGACAAAGCGAATGCCCCCACCATGACGGTGAGGGCATTCGCGAGTGGTGCGCTTACTTCTTGCGGCCGGGAGCCTTTGCACCGGCCTTGAAGCCGAGTCCGCCTGCTTTGGGGGCGGGCGGCGCCACAGCGGGTGCCGCAGCTTCCGCGGGTGCAGACGCCTCGGCAGGTGCGTCCGCAGCGGGTTCTGCCTTCACGGGTTCGGTCTTCGTTGCCGGTGCCTCCGCAGCAGGTGCGGGAGCTGCAGCCGGAGATGCCTTCCGGGCACCGGGCGCCTTTGCGCCCGACTTGAATCCGAGCCCGCCTGCCTTGGCGACCGGTGGAGCCTTCGGGGCTTCCGCCTGGGCGGCGGGAGCCTCGGCAGCCGGAGCCTCCGTCGGCGCCTCAGGCGCAGCCGCAGCAGCAGGTGCTTCAGGCGCAGCGGCAGCCGGAGCAGCCTTCGCGCCAGGAGCCTTGGCTCCGCCCTTCATCTGCAGTCCCTTTCCACCCGGAGCCTTGGCACCGGACGCCAGGCCCAGACCCTTCGGCTTGGCGACGGGTGCAGCAGCTTCGGGTGCAGCAGCCTCAGCAGCGGGAGCCTCCGCTGCCGGAGCTTCCGCTGCCGGTGCTGCAGCGGCCTTTGCTCCGGGTGCCTTGGCGGCGCCCTTCATCTGCAGTCCCTTGCCGCCGGGAGCCTTGGCTCCGCCCGCAAGACCGAGCCCCTTGGGCTTTGCCGCGGGTGCGGCCGGTGCAGCATCTTCGGCAGCGGGAGCTTCCGCGCTTGCGGCGGGAGCTGCCTTCTTGGCGCCGGGAGCCTTTGCCCCGCCGGCCATTCCGAGGCCCTTGCCGGGTGCCTTGGCGCCGGGAGCTTTTGCGCCTGGTGCCTTGGCAAGGCCCTTCATGGCCAGACCCTTGCCTGCCGGTGCAGCCTTGGCTTCCGGAGTCGCGGCGGCTTCCTCGACTTCGGCGACCCGATCCTGCTCGACGGTCTCAGCCTTTGCCTCGGCAGCGACCGGTGCCTTCTCACGCGGGATCACCTTGATGTTCTCGCCGAGCTGGGCGGGATCGAGGCGGGTGACGGAGTTCAGCATCAGCTGCGCGACGTCGACGACCTCGACGCCTTCGCCCTGGCCTTGCTCCTGGCGGGCAGTGACGCCGTCGGTGAGCATGACGCGGCAGAACGGGCAACCCGTGGCGATCTTCTTGGGGTTGGTGGAGAGCGCTTCGTCGACGCGGTCGACGTTGATGCGCTTGCCGATGTTCTCTTCCATCCACATGCGGGCGCCACCGGCGCCACAGCACATGGAACGTTCGCCGTGGCGCGGCATTTCGACGAGCTTGGAGCCTGACGCTTCCATGAGTTCACGGGGAGCGTCGTAGACCTTGTTGTGGCGTCCGAGGAAGCACGGGTCGTGGTAGGTGACGTCTTCGCTCACGGATGCAACCGGGATCAGCTTCTTCTGGCGCACCAGACGGTTGAGCAGCTGAGTGTGGTGCACGACCTCGTAGTCGCCGCCCACCTCCGGGTACTCGTTGCCGAGAGCGTTGAAGCAGTGCGCACAGGTGACGACGATCTTGCGCTTCTTCTGCTCGATACCGTCGAAGACCGAGTTGAGCATCTCGATGTTCTGCATTGCGAGCTGCTGGAACAAGAACTCGTTGCCGGCACGACGTGCGGAGTCGCCGGTGCAGGTTTCGTCGGCGCCGAGGACCATGAACTTCACTCCCGCGGTGGCAAGGAGTTCGGCGACGGCCTTGGTGGTCTTCTTGGCACGGTCTTCGTAGGCGCCGGCGCAGCCGACCCAGAAGAGGTACTCGTAGTCCTCGAAGCTGTCGGCGTCCTTGCCGAAGACGGGGATCTCGAAGTCCATCTCGTTGATCCAGTTGAGACGGTCCTTGGAGTTCTGGCCCCAGGGGTTGCCCTTGTTCTCGAGGTTCTTGAACAGGCCGGCGAGTTCGGAGGGGAACTCCGATTCGATCAGGACCTGGTAGCGACGCATGTCGATGATGTGGTCGACGTGTTCGATGTCGACGGGGCACTGTTCGACGCAGGCGCCGCAGT
This sequence comes from Rhodococcus baikonurensis, assembly GCF_040489275.1. Classification (NCBI taxonomy): domain Bacteria; kingdom Bacillati; phylum Actinomycetota; class Actinomycetes; order Mycobacteriales; family Nocardiaceae; genus Rhodococcus; species Rhodococcus baikonurensis. Next base: position 142,265 of record NZ_JBEUOQ010000003.1, read on the forward strand.
TGGTGCAGCTCCACAAGGTTTCGGCGTCGATGACCGGGGCCATCTCACCTTCGACGGTTTCACCGACGAGCTTGCGGTCTGCCTCGAGCCGTGCTGCCTCGGGGATGGCTGCGAGTGCGGCTTCCTTGACGTTGCCTTCGGCGTCGACGAGACCGATCTCGTCGCCGCCCATGTCCTTGCGTCCACCGGCCAGCAGGTACGGGGCCTTGGCGTAGCCGTGGTCACGCAGCGACATGATGAGCAGCTTGGGGGAGAGCGGCTTTCCGGTGTTCCAAGCAGGGCACTGGGACTGGCAACGCCCGCACTCGGTGCAGGTGGTGAAGTCGAGCCAGCCCTTCCAGGAGAAGTCCTCGATGTTTCCGGCGCCGAGAGTGTCGGTGTCGGGGTCGACGTTCTCCATCGTCAGGACTTTGCCCTTGGACATCATGGGCTTTGCCGCGCCGAGCGCGACGGTCCCGTCGTCTTCACGCTTGAAGTAGATGTTGAAGAACGCCGAGAAGCGGTGCCACGCGACGCCCCACGTGATGTTGCGGCCCACGATGGCGAGCCAGATCATGCCGGTCATCAGCTTGACGAACGCGAACACCGAGATCATGACGGGGCTGGCGGGAAGCAGCTTTGCGACCTGCATGGTGAAGAAGTCGGTCCACGGGTTGGCGTGACCGTAGGTGGCGATCTTGCCGGCCTTGACCATGATCATGCCCAGGCCCTCGAGCAGGACGATGCCTTCGATGACGTAAGCGGCCTTGAAGTTGGAGCCACCGAAACGGGACAGGCGTGCGGGCAGGCGCGGGTGGTTGAGCTGACGGATCACGATCAGCGTGGTGATACCGATGACGGTGCCGAGGCCCAGGATCTCGTCCCACAGGTGCCACGCCCACGTGTTACCGAAGATGGGCCAGTGGAACTCGGGGTTGAACGTCTGTCCGTAGGCCTCGAACCACAGAAGGAATCCGCCGAGGAAGCCGACCATGACGAGCCAGTGGGCCCAGCCGACGCTGCGGAACTTGTTCATGCGCGTGTGCGCGATGAACTCGATGATCATCTGCTTGAAGCGAGGGAAGAACGGGCGCCATCGATCGGGTGCCGACTGGCCGATGCGCACGGTGTTGAACATCCTCAGCGCGCCTGAGAGGAAGATGTACCAACACACCAAGCTCAGCAGAGCACCAATCGTGCCCAACGTAATCGTCAGGGCATTCATGTCGCGGCCTTTCGTTTCAGGGCGACGCGTCGGCCACCTCGGGACAGCCCACTGATACTAACCTGCGTTATGTTACCCGCCAGTAACTAGCATTACCAGCCTGTAGGTACCGGCTGGTAACCGCTCGTGGCCTGGAGAGATCAATCTTCTGCGTCGGACGGGCTTGGTCAGACGCAGACATGTCTGGTCGTCACGTTAGGCGGTGCCCGTCAGGTGTCCATCTGTCAGGCAGCCCTAACTCGGGTTCCGAGCAGGTGAGGACAACCGACCGGCTGTTATCGTTACGCCCGTCACGCACAGGGGAAACGGGTGGTGTGAGTCATCGACTGACGCCCGCCCGATCCCGGGGAGGATTGAAAATGTTCATTCGTAAAGCTGCGGCCGTCGCAGCGATGACCATTGCCGCTACGGGCATCGCTGCAGGTACTTCTTACGCAGCTCCGGAGACGTCACCCGACGTTTCGTACACCGCCGAGGTCGTAGACCAGGCTGTTGTCACCACCATCGACGCCGGGGCATTCCGGGTATCGGGTGACGGAACACACGTCGACCTGCAGAACAGCCAGGGCGCAACTCTCGTGAGTCTGCCGCTCGCGTTCAACCTCGGGGACGTTCAGTTCCCGTTCGACGAGACCGTCAGTGAGGACGGCAAGACCCTCACCCTCAAGCCGAACCTGGATCCGGCCAGCTCCAAGCCGAAGCCGGTCGCTGCCGAGTTCACCCCGGTTGCTTCGCCTGACGAGGATCAGAAGGCAATCGAGAAGTTTCAGTCACAGCTCGGGCTTGCCACGCAGATCGGTAGCCTCACCGGCACGATCGTCGGTGCAGTCATCGGTTGCATCGTGGGTCTGCCCGGCCTGGTTATCGGCTGCCTCCCCGGCATGGTCACCGGTGCCGGTATCGGTGGAGTCGCCGGTACCATCCTCGCCGGCGGCGGAACCGCAATCGTTGCGGGCATGGATCTGATCAAGGTCCTGAACGCTCCGGCCGGAACAACGCTCTTCCAGTAAACAGCTCTTCCAGTAAGCAGCTCTTCCAGTAAGCAGCTCTTCCAGTAAGCAGCTCTTCCGGTAAGACGTCACGAACGTCGAAACGGGCGCCACACCTTCAGAAGGTGTGGCGCCCGTTTTGCTGTCTCGGGGAATGCGTGCGATCAGTAGTCGCGAACCTTCAGGCCCGGATTGGCAGCGAGGATGTCGTTGATCGGCGTCGCATACTGCGTCGGTGCTTCCTGCCCGAACAATGTCTCGGCCTGCGCGATCTCGCACAGGGGAGAGGTGGCGACATTGGACGCACTCGTGATGCCGACGGCCAACGTTCCGGAGACGATGGGACCACCGCTGTCACCCTGCAGGACGCAGATGTTGGTGGTGAAGCCGTTGTCGAGGGTGTGATCCAAAACCTTGGCGACGCGGTTGACGCCGGTGACGACGCCGCAGCTGAAGCCCGTGGTCGATCCGGCCTTGCAGACCGGGGCGCCCACTACGGGATCGGCGGTACCGGTGATGTTGACCGAACGGTTGAACGGAACCCGAACGCTGTTGTTCTCGAAGCGGTACTTCGCGTTGTCGTCGATGTTGATGATCGAGTAGTCGCGCCCGTCGAAGCTGCTCTTGGCGAAGTATCCGACGCGGGGCCCGGTCTGGTTGTTCACCATCGGGAAGACCTGGCTCGAATTCGAGGTACCGGCAGCGGCGCGGTTGGGATCGCAGTGGCCGGCGCTGATGTTGACCGTGCGTCCGGAACCGTCGGTGCCGTTGAAGCCGAATGAACAACGCAGTCCGGTGTTGCCTGAGGTCGCGCCGAAGGCGTCTCCGCCCAGTGCGGCGTCGCCGGTTGCGGATCCGGTTGCGGGGATGAGGTCCGTGACGATCGGGGGAACCAGCAGCGGAGCAGCGGTGTGCACAACGGTCCGCTTCAGGAACTCAGGCAATTCGATGCCGGCGGCCGGATCGGCCGTGAGGGCAACTCCGTTGCCGACCACGTCGACGGCGATGCCACGCACGAGGTCCGCGACCTCGGCAGGCTGCGAATCGAGCCACGAGTTGAGTGCCGAGAGCTGACTCTGCAGAGCCTGCTCGCTCTGCGCGACGTCCTTGACCTCGAAGCCGGCCTTTTCGGCGGCCTCGCGGGCGGCGTCCTTGTCGCGACCGTCAGCGAGAGCGACGACGCCCTTGCCGAGGTCGTCGAGCCACACGCCGGCAAAGGAGTCGGGGAACTGGACGCGCGCGATGGCGGCGAACTCCGCGAGCTTCTGTGCGAGTTCGGAACGCGAGACGAACTGGTCGGGCGTCAGCGCCAAGTCGTGCTGTAGAGCGTCGGCGAGTTCGACGGGCAGATGGGCTGCCTGGTCGGATACTCCGGATTCGTTCGGTTCTGCGTTCGCGACCGCGGTAATCGGTCCGAGGAGCAGCAGCGCGGCCGAACCGAACACTGCGGCACGACGTGCGATGGAGCTTCGCATGAGGGCCTTTCCACTTCGTTGACCGCGTACCACCCCCTGGGAGCACACGGATACGGCTCACGGACTTGTGGTGAGCCGATCACAGTCGACCATGACTATATGGGTTCGAACGCGCTATTCCCACCCGTTACATGAGCACACAGCGCTGATCCCGACCGATAACAGCACTGTGCCCGCCGATCGAGAACAGATCGGCGGGCACAGAGCGTGAATCAGGGGTTGGTCAACCGGCAGTGCGAACGCGGATACCGGAACCGACACCGCCACCGGATGCGCGATCTGCCGCATCGAGGATGTCTCCGACCGGAATACCCAGGTTCGAGGTTCCACCGGAGGTTGCCAGTACCAGGTTCGCCTCGTTGCAACTCGGTGCGCCGCTGCTGTTGGAGCCGCTGGTGATACCCAGCGCCAAGGTTCCGGAGACGATGGCGCCGCCGCTGTCCCCGGCGAGGGTGCACGCGGTACCGGCGAATCCGCGGACGGTTCGTGAATCACCGTCGGCCATGACCAGTTGTGTTTCGACGCGATCGGCTGCCACGACGCCACAGGTGAACGAGGACGTCTGACCGGACTTGCAGATGGGAGCGCCGATCACGGGACGTGCTGTTCCGGTGATCGCGAGGGTGGTCCCGTTGGCGCCGCGGACGGCAGCGCGGTCGAGGCCTGCGTCGATGCCCGACTGGTCGAACTTGATGACCGAGTAATCGAGATCGCCGGAGTTGTTGCCGACGGAAGACTGTGAGAACGCGCCGATCAACTGACTGTCGTCGACGTTCGCGTGGTTCGGCAGGTAGACCGGTGACTTCGAGCCCTCGGCCGGATTGCAGTGTCCGGCACTGATATTGAGTGCATTGTTCTGATCGTCGACGGCGTTGAACCCGAACGAGCAGACCGAGATGTTCTCGGTCGGCGTCTCACGAATGGGGCCAGTCGACGTGATGTAGGTGTCGCCGCCGAGTGCTCCGGGCTCGACCGATCCGCCACCGTCCGGGCTGAGAACGATCTTGGTGTTCTCGAGCAGGGTCGGAAGATTGAGCGCCTGCCCGACAGGGCTGTTCGCGACGTCGATGACGACCTGGTTGTTCAAGACGTCGATCGTCGCCGAATTGACTGCGCGTGAGATTTCCTTGGGCAGCCCGGCAATCCAACCGTTGACGTCGGCCAGCGTCTTCTCGAGGGTGTCGGCGGAGACAGGGGCGACGTGCGTGCGGTAACCGTCGTCGGCGGCGATGCGAGCAGCTTCGGTGGTGGTGACGGCTACGACGGGCTGACCGTCGAGTCCCATCCACGAGCCGGCGTAGTCGCCAGGGCGCTCGGACTTGAACTCCTGGGCGTACGCGCCGAGTTCCTGAGCTTTGGCGGCGCGGTCCAGATACTCCTGTGGGGAGATCTTCAGATCGCGTGCGATCGCCTCGACCAACTCGGCCGGAAGCTGATCGGCTTCGAGCTGTTCGACCTGCGTATCGGAGGCGGGCTCTGCCGATGCCGTCGTGATGAATGGAGCTGCGAGCAGTAGTGCCGAGGCGCCGACCACAGCGGTGCGGATCGCCAACGAGTTACGCATGAAATCCCTTCAAGTCCCCGGCACCGAGCCGGTAGGTACCGCACCCACCATAGGGGAAAAGTTCCGACAACGAATGTGCGCCTCCGCTCGGACAGCTGAATTATTCTGGCTGACTTGGCATTCCGGGTCTCGGGGCCACGGGCATGACGGGCATGTCGGGATTCGGAACCACCGGATCGGTTGTGTCGGTCGGGTTGGAGGGCTGTGTCGGCGTCGACTGTGTATTCGTGGGGTCGGTCGCGGTGGGGTTGTCCGGGGTAACCGGATCCAGCGGTCCGACCGCCGGCGGTAGATTCTCGATCCGAAGTGGGGGGATCTGCACGGTGATCGGCGAACCTTGCTGCACGGTCGCGGTGCCCGTCGGCGATTTTTCGACGCCGACGCTCGGAATCTCGGATGTCGGCAAGGGGTTGGGCGAGAGCGATTCCGGTTCGGGTGACCACGGCGTCGTCGGTCGTACTCCGAGCGCGGGTACCTGAGACGGGAGCGAGGTCGCTGACTGCGATGCCCCGCCGGACGGGCTCGGTGCGGTGTCAGGCGTGGTGCCGGGGGACAAGGGAGATTGTGCGTCGAGAATCCGAGGCGCCGGAACCGTCGACGTGTGCCCGATGACGAGCGCTGCCGCGGAACCCGACAGCGTCAGAAAAACTGCGGCGACAGCTGCGACGATGATCGGTCGGCGCTCCGACTGCCACTGACGATTCAGCCAGCCGTCGACGCTCGGTGCTTTCGCGACCGGGACCTTTGCGTCACTTTCCGGCTCCGGCTCGATCAGGACGAACGGTGGAAACTCCTCGGGGACTCCCTCCGGCTCGGCCAGGTCGGTTGGTTCGGGTTCGGGTTGGGTAGGGGCGATCGCGAAAGGCGCGGCCAACGCTGCTGCTCCGCGAGCTGCACTGTCGGCGGCCTCCGGATCCGCGAGCCAAGCCGCGGAGGCTTCCTCTTCCGGAATCAGGTCGACGCCGTCGAGATCCATACTGTCGAGTGCGTCACGTAGCGCGGCGACAGAATCGTTCGACCAGCCAGCCGGGATCACCGCGGAGATGTTCGGACTCTGTTCAGTGAGTGTCCGGACCTCCTTGACCAGGCAATACATCGCTGTCGCTACGAGTTCCTCTCCTCGGGTCATGTGCTCGGAGAAGTTGTCGGTATCGTCAGTTCCGACCCTGTCGAGGAACCCCCGCAAGCCGGCGGATCCTGTCGCGGTTCCACCTAGCTGCACGGTGCCGTCAGGAGCGTGGTGCAGCACCGATTCGCGTTCGAGGATCATTGGTGCCGAGTCGGGTTTCGCGATCGCGGCAATGCTTTGTTTGTTGCCGACGGCGAGTCCGACTCCCCACTTCATAGCGATCCCCGTTTCACAGTTACCGAACTTTGCTCGGTATGTATGCTCTGATTCCTGTGAAAACTATCACTTGAACGGATAAATGCAACCGTCCGGACAATATTCAGCTAACTATTTGTTCGCCGGTGTCATGCTACGAAGGATGGTGAGCAGTTCCGAACGAGACTGCGCGCCGACGCGACGCTTGATGCGTGCGACATGGTGCTCGACGGTTTTGGCGGAGATGTAGAGACGTTCGCCGATTTCCCGGTACGTCAGGCCGACGACGACGAGTTCGGCAACTTCTTGTTCGCGCTCGGTCAGTACCGACGGTGGCGCCGCATTGTCGGCCGAATCGGTTCCGTTCGTCTCGGCCGTCGACGCTGTGCGTAGCGAGCGCGCGACGTGGAGCAATGCCGTCGCCGATTTGGTGTCCGGTGTGCGGAGCGCTGCTTCGCCGGCGAGGCGGGCTGCGTCCCAGGGGAGTCCGATCCGACTCAGCGTCCGCGCCGCGGCTTCGACATCGTCGGCGTCGACGCTGCCCTGGAGGAGGAGGAGCCACTGGCGGCCTGCGGTCGCCAAACCGGCTGCGTACGTGTGGGTTTTGGCTGATTCCGCGAGTGCGTGCGCATGTGGAAGGAGGTCGGCGGGTGACTGCGCGAGGATCGATGCCTGGACGCCGTACCAATGAAGCGGCGAAGACCACAGCGGCGGCTCACCGAGTGCGCGCAGGAGCGAGCGCGCGTCGTCGACCAGATGCTCGACCTGCTCGGTCTCGTCGAGTCGCACTGCGGCAAGCCACAGTTCGCCTACGGGGAGGAGATTGAAGAGATCTACGCTGCACGAAGAGAGGGCGCCTGCTGCGCCCGACCAAGCTCGACGTAACTGAGCGAGATCGCCGGTGCGACGAGCGAGGCCGACGATCAGCGCGTGTAGAAACAGTGAGTCGCGCTCGCGGAGGGGGCCGCGGACCACCTCGTCCGGAAGGCCCTCGAGGACCGCGTCCTGCCCGCGGACCATCGCGATCCAGGCGCGAAGGATGTGGAGCCGTGCCCACGTGTGGCTGCTTGCGTCGACGGCGGCGATCGCGGCCGAGACGACAGTGGCGGCCCGTTCGTGGGCGCCGTTGTGCAGGAGTGCAAGAGCTACCAGTGCCGGGGCGGAATCCGGCTGGAATGCAGATGTGTCTGCTCCGCCGGGGAGCGAGAGCGCGCGCGACATCGTGTTGAGCGCAGTCGGTGCGACTCCCGTCACCGACTGCATCAGTCCGTTGGCCAGGGTCGCAGCGCCGACCGTGGAACTCGACGGTGATCCGGTGATTCCGGTCAGTGCTGCGTTCGCGTCGTCGACCTTGCCGATGCCGAGGAAGGTGATTGCGGCGAAGGGGGATTCGGTTCCGGTGCGCTCCGTACCGAGCCAGGTGTAGAGATCTGCAGCGGCGCCGAGTTGGCCGCAGGCCGCGGATGCAGCTGCGCGGATTCGTACCGCCGCCGCCAGTTGCGCGTTGCCGGGATCGGGTTCGGCGATGACGGAATCGGCCAGGCGGCAAGCGGTGTCGAGGTCACCACTTCGAGCCGAGACCTGGGCGTACAGAAGCGTGTCGGCCAGGCCGAGAGCCTCGATCGAATTCACGCGACGGAGGAGATCTGCCGCGACCGCCGGTGTACTGCCGTCGACTGCGTCTCGTAGTACGGCCGTGAGGTCGCGGTGGCGGATGCCGGAGTCGACAAGTTTTCGCGCGGTGTCGACGTCGAGGGTTCGCGCGTGCGCGCGTGATTCGACGATTCTGATCAGCTCGCTGCGGATGCGCGCGGTGCTGGTCGACTCGGCCAGCACGCTTGCGACGAGAGGTGATCGGGAACCGAAGAGGCCGGTCGCCAGTGCTCGGTCGAATGCCGCTGTGAGGCTGAACTTCTCCTGTCCCAGATCGAGTTCGAAGGCGTCGATGTCCGGGACGGCGAGTGAAACCTCGAGGATCTCCCGCTCGATCGGATGCAGAGCTGTGACCTGATGGAGGATCTGAGTGCGTACGGCTGTCGCCATTTCCGGGCGGCCCGCCGAGGCGGCGGCGAAATACGCTTCGACGGCCCCGAAGGAACCACCGGCAAGGTGCTCGAGCGCCAGCACGGCACGGTCGTCGAGGGGAACTCTTCGATCTGCGGCGATCTTCCGAATGTCGGATCGGTTCAACGGGTCCAGATGAAGGACGGTGCCGAAACTCGAGATGTTCGAATAGATCGGTGCGAGTGAAGGATCGATCCGATCGGAGGCGATGACAACTCCGAGGTCGTCACGGTGAACCAGCTCGTTCAGGGCGCGGATTTCGTCGGAGGTCAGAGCCTGCGCGTCCGCGATCACCACGATCGCATCGACCGGGGCGTCAAGCGTGACTGCGGTGACCACGGGCTTGTCACCCGATTCGATTCTCTTCCGCACCGCTCTCGTCACTTGGGGTCGAGCGCTGGCGTCGGTCCCGGTGACGAACAGGCGCAGTGGCGATGCAGTCAGGTCGATGCCGCGCAAAAGTCCCGCGATGTAGGACGATTCGGCGCCGCTGTCACGGTTCATCGAAAGCCGTCCGGTCAGCGGATCGGCGCGGTGACGCCGCCGACGACACCACCGACCACGTTGCCGACACCACCGACGACGTTACCGAGGCCTCCGACCACGCCGCCGACTCCGTTCCCGACGCCGTCGACCAGACCGCCGACTCCGTTGCCGATGCCGGTCGCAGCATCACCGATACCGGTTCCGACGCCTGCTCCCGGGGCGGGCGCGGGCGCGGGTGCCGGGGCGGGGGCTGGTGCGGGAGCCGGGGCGCCGGGTGCGGCAGGTGCAGGCGCCGACTGAGCGGTCTCGCCCGGTGCGGGCGCGGATCCAGCCGGTGCGCCGGCAACCGGCACTGCCCCTGGCGCCGTCGTCGAACCCGCTGCGGCAGCAGGAGATCCGGGCTGATTGTTCTGAGTGCCGTTGTTCGCAGTCGTGGATCCGGTGCCTGCTGCTTCGGCTGCCGTGGTGCTGCCGGGAGTAGAGCCCGGTGTGGTCGAAACGGTGGACGAGGTGGACTCGTTGGTGGTGTTCGCCGAACTGGACGGAATGTTGATCTTGTCCATGGCTGTTCCGATTCCGAGTCCGCCTGCGGCGAGCACGATGAATGCTCCCACCACTGCAGCAACGACACCCACTCTCGACGAGCGTCGAGTCGCCGTGTTCTCTTCTTCGGTCGGCTCGGCAATCAACGGCGTGGAGAAGGTGGGAACCGGTGCGGGCTTGCGCGACGGCTCGACGGGAATCACTGCAGTGGCGGCGGCCGGCACGTGCGAGTCTCTGGCGTCGAGTGCGAGGGCCGCGGCGCCGGACGCTGCGCACGACGCTGGATCGGCGTCGGCGATCACCGGGACACGAAGCTCCGCAGACAACAGTTCGGCGACTAGGGGAATGGACGAGCTTCCTCCGGCCAGAACAACCTGATTTACGTCACTGGACTCGACGGCGGCAGATCGCAGGCTTTCACGCACCAAAGCCACCGATTCGGTGAGGGCGGGCCGGATCAGATCCTCGAGCTCGGAACGGACGAGTCGGATGTCGCTCAGGGCGCCGGGAAGCGCCACTCGGGCAACGGTTTCCGTCTCGGTGGAAAGCTCCTCCTTGGCTGCGCGGGCATTCTCGCGCAGAGTTTCCAGCGCGGCAATCGTCTCGGGAGCAAACGGATCAAGGGTTGCGAAGTGGTCGGAAACCGCATCGAGCAGGTGCACGGTGACGAGGTGATCGAATTCGTCGCCGCCGATGTCCTCGCTGCGCAGTGGCTTTCCGAAGATTTCGCTCCGTCCGCCGGTCGTGGACATCATCGTGACGTCGAGCGAGCGAGCGCCGAGGTCGTAGACGACGGTCAGACCGTCGTTGACAGCAGTTCCGGAAGCTGCGAGCCACGCCATGACGGCCGCAGGTTCGGCGACGAGAGTAGCCCCGTGAACGCCGGCATCGTCCAGCGCGGACTCCATGGTGCGTGTTGTGTGGCGGTTCCACGCCACCGGGTGAGCCAGGACAACGGTTGTCCCTTCATCGCCGTCCGCCTGGCCCACGAGCGCGCCTACCGCTGTTGCCGCGAGAGCCTCGCCACGGTACTCGGTACCGTCGGCGGCAAGTATCGGAATCGGGTCGCCGACGCGCTCGACAAATCCGGTGATGACGGATCCGTCGTCCAATTGCAGTGCACTGGGTAAGCGGACCTGTTGCGTTTCACCGGTCGAGCCGTCGGTGACAGCTACGAGAGTGGCCGAACCGATGCTGATGCCGAGCCCTGCCGCCATGAACGAACTCCCCTGGTCGTGGGCGACAGAAGGACTGTCGCGGTTGTCTGCGATGTCGGTTTCAGGACCAAGATCGTTACCGGATCGGAGGCGTCGCGAAGAAGTAGGGGGCCGATCCCCTAATCGGGGCAAATCCCCTAATCCGACCGGGCGTAGCCCATAGGGGACTTCCCCGTCCGCCCCTGCAGATGAGGGGGGTGCACCCCGTTGGCCCCCACCGCAAAAGTTCTTAGCGTTGATTCCACTCGCTACCTCTGGCAGCGCACCAGTTTCCGGATCACCGGCAACAACCCACCGGCAACAGCCCGGTCAACGAACTTCAGGAGAACCCGCCATGGCAACGAACGCCGTACTCGAATTCATCCTCGGGCTACTTCGTGACGACGAGGCAGCTGCCAACTACTGCGCCAACCCGACTGCGGCCCTCAATGCTGCCGGTCTGTGCGACGTCAGCCCCGCCGACATCGTCGCGGTCGCTCCGCTGGTCGCCGAGTCCGGCCTCTTTGCCGGTGGCGGCGCCGACCTGTCCGCGATCGTCAACGCCGGCGCGTCCGCTGCCGGTGCAATCGGCGGCGGACTCGGAATCGGCGGCGGCCTCACCGGTGGTCTCGGTGGCGGTCTGGGCGGCAGCCTGGGTCTCGGCGCCGGCGCGGGCCTCGGAGTCGGAGGAGCCCTCGGCGGCCAGTTCGACCTGGTCGGCGACTTCGCAGCAGCCCTCAGTGCTGCGCTTGCCATCGGCGGCGAGATCAGTGCCGACCTCGGTGCAGCCTTCGGCGCTGTCATCGAAGCCGGTCTCGGTCTGGGTGGTGCACTCGATCTCGAGGGAGCTCTCGATCTGGGCGCACAGCTCAGCGCGGCTCTGGGCGGTGCCCTCGGGGTGACCGGCGGCCTGACCGCGGAACTGGGAGCAGCCCTCGACGCCGCGATCGGCGCGGTCGGCGGACTCGACCTGACGGCAGGGCTCAGCGGAGCTCTCGCACCCGTCTTCGCCATCGGTGGCGATCTCGGAGCCGATCTCGGACTGGCTCTCGGTGGACTCCTCGGCGGCGCAGCAGACCTCAGTGGTCTTCTCGACATCGGCGGCGAACTGGGGGCGAGCCTGACCGGCGCTCTGGAATCCGCCCTTGCCCTCGGCGGCGGCCTGGATCTGGCCGGCGCTCTGACGGGCGACCTCAGCACGGCATTGTCCGGCGCGCTCTCCGGTGTCCTGGGAGCCGGCGGCACGATCGGCGCCGATCTGGGTGCATCGCTCGGCGGCGTCCTCGGAGCGATCACGGATGTCAGCGTCCTCACCGATATCGCAGGCGGCCTCGACCTCGGTGCTGCCCTGAGCGGCGCGCTCGGCGGCGCACTCGGCGTCGGTGGCGGATTGGAAACTGCACTCGGCGGCGCACTCGACGCAGCACTGGGCCTCGGCGGAGGACTCGACCTTGACGCCGTACTCGGCGGCGGCGCGGACCTCGGCGCTCAGCTCAGCGCAGCACTCTCCGGTGCCCTCGGCGCCGGCGGAACGGTCGGAGCCGACCTGGGCGGCGCACTGGGCGGATTGCTCGGGGGAGCACTCGACATCGAAGGCGGTCTCGGCGCAGACCTCGCAGCGGCTCTGGGCGGCGGCGCGAATCTGTCGACGGCTCTCGAAGGCGTCCTCGGTTCGGCGCTCGGCGTCGATGCCGGGCTCGCAGGTGGACTCGGCGGCGCCCTCGACGCGGCGCTGGGCGCAGGTGGACTTACCGGCATCGACCTCGGTGGTGCACTCGGCCTGGGCGGCGAAGCAGGCTTGGCCGCCGGTGTGGCTGCGGCTCTCGACACCGCTCTCGCAGGTGCAGGTGGCTTGGGTGCTGTCGGTTCCGTGGGCACGGACCTCACCGGCGCGCTGGACGGTGCGCTGGGCGCCGGCCTCGGACTGGGGGGCTCACTCGACAGCGTTCTCGGTGCCGAAGGTGCACTCGGTGGAGCGCTGGACACGGCACTGAACCTCGGCGGAATCGACACCGGTTCGATCGGCGCCGACCTGCCTTCCGTCGACCTCGGCGCAGTGAACCTTGGCCCGATCTCCGCTGAACTGCCTTCCGTCGACCTCGGAGGTATCGCGGCGGACGGACTGAACCTCGGTGCTGTGACCGGCGATCTTGGAGCGACGGTGGGCGGTGCTCTGGACGCAACAGCAGGTCTCGACGCAACCGCAGGTCTCGACGCAGCCACGAACGCGGCAGCCGGTTTGGGAGGGTCGCTCGGCGCAGCACTGAACGGCGTCACCGATCTCGGTGGATCGCTCGGCGGGGCTGTCGGAGCAGCTACCGACGTGACGGGTTCGATCGGTGCCGACGCAGCCGCGGCTGCTGGTGGCACCGTCGACGGTGGCGGTACCGTTGGCGGCGGCGGCGTCGCTGACCTGGGTGGATCACTCGGTGGAGCAGTCAGCGGAGTGTCCGACCTGACGAGTTCGTTGACCGGTGCGCTGAACCCGTGGTCGTCGATCGATGCGACCGATGCTTTCGGTTCGGGCTCCGATTCGGGACTGAGCGCCGATACCGGGCACTCGCTCTTCGCCGAGGATTCGGTTGCAGCGCCGGTCGATCACATCGACCCGGTTGCGGTTGTCGATCACCTGCATCCCTGATCTGCTGACGCAGGAACTGAAATCGGTCAAAATGACCTGATGTAACAAATCCGGCCCTGCGCGCGCTATGCGTTCGCAGGGCCGGATATTCGAGTCGGGAAGAATTGCGGGTCAACGAAGCTCATGAGTGATTCAGCGAGTCAGGTAAGCAGTCGGAAGGCGCGCGTCGCGTCGTCGACGGCGTCGTTGCTCGAACGAACAGCAGTCGTGGCGAAGGATTTCGGGCGAACGGATCTGGTGCGCCGACTCGAGAATGCTCAGGTCAGAGTCAATGATCCGCGTATTCGTATCGTGGTGGTCGGACCCCTCAAGCAGGGCAAGAGCCAGTTCGTCAATTCTCTGCTCGGCATCGACGTGTGCTCGGTCGGTGACGACGAGACCACTGCCGTGGCGACGGTCGTTCAGCACGCGGAGACCGCGGTCGCCGAACTGATTCTCGCCGATCCGGGTGCGGCGCCCATTCGGGTGCCCCTCCCGCTCGAAGAACTGATGGGGATCACCCCGGCCACGCCTCGCGCCGAAGGGCGTGAAGTTCTGCGTGTGGAAGTGGGTGTTCCCAGTCCTCTGTTGGCCGACGGTTTGGTTCTGATCGACACCCCCGGTGTCGGTGGTCATGGAAATCCTCATGCTGCAGGAACATTGGGATTGATCACTGCGGCCGATGCAGTGTTGGTTCTGTCGGACTCCAGCCAGGAGTTCACCGAACCGGAGCTGGGATTCATCCGCCAGGTCGTCAATCTGTGTCCTGCGGTAGCCGGGTTGATCAGCAAGACCGATCTGTACCCGCACTGGCGGCAGATCCTCGACGCCGATCGCGGACATCTCCAGCGAGCCGGGTTGGACCTGCCGCTCATTCCGATCTCCTCGGTACTGCGGTCGCACGCTCTGAGGCTGGGGGACAAGGAACTCGAAGCGGAATCCGGATTTTTGGACCTCTATCAGTTCTTGCGGGACAACGTCGTTGCGCGTGCCGAGTCGAACACTCGACGCGCCGTTGCGATGGACGTCCGTTCCGCGGCAGCGCATCTGACGTTGGAGATGGGCAGTGAGCTTGCGGCGTTGAAGGATCCGTCGACAGCTCAGGCAGCGGTTGCCGGCCTGCAGCGTGCTCGGGCAGCGGCCGAGGAACTGCACAAGAAGACCTCACTCTGGCAACAGAGCCTCGGCGACGGCATCGCAGACCTCGCCGCCGACATCGATCACGACCTCCGGGACCGGTTGCGCCGGGTCACCCGCCAGGCCGAGGAGACTGTCGACGAAGGCGATCCCGGTAAGGACTGGGACGTTGTAGGGGAGTGGCTCGAACAGGAGATTGCCACCGCCATCGGAGACAACTTCGTGTGGGCTCACGATCGAGCTCAATGGTTGGCAGAGGTTGTGGCGCAGCACTTTGCGGAGACCGGCGACGTCGCGCTCCCGCATCTCGACGTTGCCGACACCGACGGTTTCCTGGAACCGGTTGGCGCGTTGTCGGACCTCGAATCCGGCCGAATCGGGATCACTCAGAAGGTCCTGGTCGGCATGCGCGGCTCGTACGGCGGCGTCCTGATGTTCGGCTTGATCACCACGATGATGGGCATGGCACTGGTCAACCCGATCTCGATCGGAGCCGGGGTTCTGCTGGGTACCAAGGCTTATCGCGAAGACAAGCAAGCGCAGGTGCTCAAGCGTCGGGCCGAGGCGAAAGCGGCTATCCGACGGTTTGCCGACGACGTCAGCTTCCAGGTGGGCAAGGAGTCGAAGGATCGCCTCCGCCTGGTGCAGCGGCTTCTGCGGGATCATTTCACCGACATCGCCGAGCAGGCGCTGCGCTCGATCAACGAATCCCTCCGCGCCACGCAGGAAGCCGCGCAGTTGGAGTCGAGTGAACATGCAGCTCGTATCAAGCGTCTGGAGACCGACATGCGCGTCGTCGCAGAGCTTGATGCCGTTGCCGGAACGCTGATCGGCGAAACTCCCGCTCCTGCTTCGGCAAAGGTGACCAACGCATGAATGCCGCGACTGCTCTGACCGCCGTGGAGTCGGCACACGCACTGATCGACCACGCCAGACGGGTCTACGCGGACCAGCCGCAGACGCGAGTCCAGTTGGAAGAATGTGCAGCCAGGCTCGACGAGCCACTCCGAGTGGCGCTCGCCGGCTCCCTCAAGGCGGGTAAGTCGACGCTGCTCAATTCGCTTGTCGGACAGGATATAGCGCCGACTGACGCGACCGAATGCACGCGCGTCGTCACCTGGTATCGGAACGGGACAACGCCGCAGGTGACCGCGACGGCCGAGAACGGTGCCGAGTTCAACGTGCCGGTGACGCGCCGCGACGGCAGGCTCACGTTCGATCTGGGGGAGTACACCGCAGACTCGGTGGACCGCATCGACGTCGACTGGCCGTCTTCGGCATTGGCTCGCACGACGATCATCGACACCCCTGGTACCTCGTCGCTCTCGACCGAGGTTTCGGCCAGAACGTGGGACATGCTTGTTCCCGACGGCGGGGCACCGGGCGCGGATGCAGTGGTCTATCTGCTGCGCGCCCTGAACGCCAGCGACATGCAGTTCCTCGGGAAGATCGCTGATCATGTCGGCGGAGAATCCGGCCCGCTCGGAGTGATCGGTGTTCTCTCGCGTGCTGACGAGGTCGGTGCAGGCAGACTCGACGCATTGTCCTCGGCGAAGGACGTCGCGGCACGATTTGCCGAGGAGTTGGAGCGAACCGGCCTGTGCCAGTCGGTGGTTCCGGTGGCAGGTTTGCTCGCCCTCGCTGCTCGGACGATGCGGCAGAGTGAGTTCGCGGCCTTCTCGGCGCTCGCGCAGGTTCCGGCCGAGGATCTGAGCCTTGCGCTGCTCTCCGCGGACCGTTTTGCCAGGCAGGACAGTCCGCTTCCGGTCGACGCGGCCATGCGCGCGCAGTTGGCCGATCGGTTCGGGCTCTTCGGAATTCGTCTCGCCGTGACGTCGATCAAGCTGGGCGCCACTGATTCCCCGTCCCTGGCCGCGGAATTGTTGGAGCGAAGCGGATTGGACGAACTGCGTCAGGTGATCGACGTTCAATTCGGGCAGCGCGCGGATCAACTGAAATCGCACACCGCTCTGGTGACGTTGGGCCGGATCCTCGAAGCCGATCCGAGTGAGGAAGGCGATCAGATCGCGGCAGAGGCACAACGGTTGCTCGCCGACGTTCACGGTTTCCACGAACTTCGACTGCTCGGGCGACTTCGTTCGGTACACACGGATCTGCCACCCGACGACCTGGCACAACTGCAAAGACTGATCGGTGGCTACGGAATCCGGGCCAGTGACCGTCTGGGCTGCGAACCGGAAGAATCGCCGGAGGTGCAGCGTGCGCGGGCTACGGCGGCTGTCCGGCGATGGCGCGAGTTGTCCAGGCATCCGCTCTTCGACAGGTTTACCTCGCGCGCGTGCCTGGTTGCTGCCCGCAGCGCCGAGGGCGTCTTGGCTGAAATTGTGCCCGAATAGGGACCCGTTCACTGTGCGAGCGCTTGGAGAGGGTTCTATCTTGAGTTCGGGATGATCCGGGCATAACTCCCAGGTCCGGGTCCCACCTCGATGGGAGCACGCGCATGGCGAGTGACATCAAGTCCGCTTCACCGGATCGAGCCACCCTCGTCCTGGGGACGCTCATCCTGGTCGCTGCGGTCGCGAACCTCAACCTCTCGGTCGCGAATGTCGCGCTGCCGGACATCGGGCGGGCCTTCGACGCCAGCCAGACGCAACTGAACCTGATCGCGGTAGGGTACTCGCTCGGCCTGGCCGGAACGGTGCTCTACCTGGGGGCCTTGGGAGACCGATACGGCCGCAAGATGTTGCTGGTCACCGGTATGGCGCTGTCCATTCCGGCGTCGATCGTGGCGGGATTCGCCGGGAACTTCGAAGTGCTGTTCCTCGCTCGGATAGTCGGGGGCGTGTCGGCAGGTCTGGCATTCCCGACGACGCTGGCGATCATCACGGCGCTGTGGGCCGGACCGGCACGAACCAAGGCGATTGCCATGTGGTCGGCAATAGGTGGCGCGATTTCAGCACTCGGTCCGATCGTCTCGGGGGCGCTGCTCGAGCAGTTTCACTGGGGTTCGGTCTTCTTCGTCACCCTTCCGTTGGCCCTTGTGGCCCTGATCTGTTCGCTGGTGTTGGTGCCCGCTCACGTCAACGAGACGACCGAGCGGGTCGATCACCTCGGCGGCACAGTGTCGATCGTCTTCATCGGGGCGCTGGTGTTGTCCATCAACTTCGCGCCGGTGAAGGGTTCGGGCACGTTGGCTCTGGTGCTCGGGGCGATAGCGGTCGTCGCGGGTATCGGGTTCTTCCTGCAACAGCGACGCGCGGTCAATCCGCTGTTCGATCTTCACGTAGCCGCGCGCCCGACCTTCTGGGTCGCGGCGGTGGGCGGTTTGGTCGTGTTCGGTTCGCTCATGGGTGCGATGTTCATCGGCCAGCAGTTCCTGCAGAACGTCCTCGGCTACTCGACGCTGGCAGCCGGTGCGGCCATCATTCCGGCTGCGCTGGCGATGGTGATCGTTGCGCCGCGCTCGGCGACCATGATCGAAAAGTACGGTGCCCGCGTCACGCTGCTCTCCGGCTACTTGTTCGTCGTTCTGGGGTTGTTCGTCGCGCTGTTCCTGTGGAACGAAAGCACCCAGTATTGGCAGGTCGCGCTGGCCTACGCACTGGTCGGCATCGGCGTCGGCCTGGCCGGCACACCGGCATCTCGTTCGCTGACCGGATCCGTTCCCGTGCATCGCGCGGGTATGGCGTCGGGAACGTCGGACCTGCAACGCGACCTGGGCGGGGCCATCATGCAGTCGATTCTCGGCGGAATACTCACGGCCGGGTACGCAAAATCGTTGGGTAATGCGATCTCGTCATCACCGAACGCATCGGAGGTGACTCCCGAAACTCAGGCCGCGCTCACCAAATCTTTCTCCAGCGCCGAAGTTCTGGCGGAACGCTACCCGCAATACGCGGACCAAATCATGACCGCCGCCAAAAACGCCTTCCTGGACGGGGATACAAACGCCTACATCGCGGCGATCATCATCGTGTGCGCCGGGGCCGCGGTGGTGACGTTCTTCTATCCGCATCGCGAGCGCGAACGTGTTCTGCTGGCGCAGTACGCGGCAGAATCCGATCTCGCCGCGGAGAAGAGTTGAGCGCGCTCTGGTAGTGATGAGGAATGCCACAGCTACTTCACATCGATTCGTCTGCCGAACTCCACAACTCGACCTCGCGTGATCTGACTGCCCTGTTCGCTCAGCAGTGGTCGAAGAACAGCCCGGATCACACGACGGTGACGGTGGACCTGCATCGGGATCCGTTGCCGCACCTCGCGGATGCGGCCCTGCACTACGCACCACGCTTGCGAGTCGATGGGGAGATTCCGGATCCCGCCGCGGAAGCACTGCAGGCTCGGATCATCGAGCAACTCATCGCTGCGGACGCAGTCGTGATCGGTGCACCGATGTACAACTGGTCGATCCCGTCCACGTTGAAGGCATGGATCGATTACGTACACGTCCTGGGGACGACGGTGCCTTTCGACACGCGCACTCAGCCGCTGGCCGGTAAGCCGGTGGTGATCGTGTCCAGCCGTGGGAACACCTATGGGCCGGGTTCGGGGAACGAGGCCAACGATCACACCGTCCCGCCACTCGTGCAGGTGCTCGGGGTGTCGATGGGAATGGATGTCTCCGTCATCACCGCGGAACTGACGTTGGCGCACCGTATTCCGGCGATGGCACCTCTGATCGAGCAGGGTGACGAAAGCCTGCGCGCTGCCCGGGAATCGCTCGTCGAGTTGGCACGCACTCTGCGAGCCTGAGCAGTTCAGTCGAGAGACGAGATCAGCGACGCCACGTCGGCCGGTTCTGCGTCGTAACCGGGGAAGTAGCAGCACACCTCGTCGGCATGCTCGCCGAACCGCCGCCGAATCTCGGCCGCACACTCTTCGGGGGTGCCGACGACGGCGAGTGTGGTCAGCATCGGATCGGTGATCAGTGACGCCATGTCGGCGTAGCCGCCTCGCTTGGACAGGGCATTGAGTTCCGGTTGGACCTCGCCCCACCCTTCGACGTCGAGCACCGGACGGTATGCGGGCGTCGAACCGTAGAACGAGAGCAGGGCTCGGACGCCTCGTGCAGCCGCGGCGAGTTGTTCGTCGCCGCGGCCGACGCCGACGATGACCTGCGGGATGATCGTGAATTCTTCTCGGGTGCGGCCGGATTCACGAAGACCGGCATCGACGGCCGGAAGTGTTCGTTCGAGGAAATGGCGGTGCGTGTGGAACGGCATGACCAGTAGTCCGTCGGCCACCTCCGCCGCCGTTCGGGTCATCACCGGCCCGAGTGCGCCCATCAGGATGGGCGGCGGCCCATAGGGATTGGGGCCGGGATCGAACGTCGGTGGCATCAGTGTGTGGGTGTAGAACTCGCCGCGGAAGTTCAGCGTCGAGGTGTTCTCCCATGCCGTGAAGATCGCCTTGACCGCGGCGACCGTCTCCTTCATGCGGGCCGCTGGACGCGACCACGTTGCGCTGTAGCGTTTTTCGATGTGCGGTTTGATCTGCGATCCGAGACCCAGGCGAAAGTGCCCGCGACTGAGCAACTGCAGGTCGTTGGCCGAATGTGCCAGATGCATGGGACTACGGGGGAACGCGATGGCGACGTTGGTCATCAGGTCGAGGTCGACGGCCGATGCCGCTTCGACGAGTGGGAAGAACACGTCGTGTGGTCCCTCGAAGGTGAACAGGCCACCGGCGCCGATCTCCGCGAGTTCACGGCTGCGAGCAGCGCCCGCGCCCGGCGCGGAGTCGAGTTGTACGTGAACCTTCATCGGCGTACTCGCAACCAGGTGCTGACACCGGGAGTGAACGGAGCGATCGCCGCCACTGCGACAAGGACGCAGTAGAGAATCGGACCCCATCTCAGAACTCCAGCGCCGATATCCGCAGCGCCGTCGACCAGAGACATGAAGCCGAGTCCGGCCGCGATGCTCACGACTCCCACGATCGCCGTCATCGCCCGCCCGGCGTTCTTGCGGGCACGGAGGAGTTGAAGGCTCATGAGTGCGAGCAGGACCAGGACGAGAGCGCCGCCGCCGCTGCCCACCAGGACGACCGTCACGGCATCGGAGATGTCGGTGGACGAGTATCCGGGATTGTCGCGCGCAGTCGATTCCTCGAGGGCTGAGCGGACGTCGTCGAGACTGGTGACTACCACTCCGGCGATACCGGCCAGGACTACGAACGAGCCGATCCAGGCGGAAGTAGACAACGTCACGGCTTTGGGCGTCTCGTCGTTCGCTGCAGGTCGGAGCGGCCGAACCGAGACGTCGGGTCGCTCGGGGGCTGGGCGCGCCGGCGCCGGTCGAGCAGGTCGAACGGGAGGATTGTCGGGATCGGTCACCGGCCGATCGTAGCCATTCGTACAGATCTGGAAGTGATGTGGCACACTTTTTCGGCTTTTCGGGGAAGGCGGGAACAAATCTACGTGGGCTGTAGTTGACCATTTCGACAAGCTTGAGCGCCCTCGGCTCAACTTCGAGTTGACTCCCGGCTACGGTCGGAGGCAAACTTGAGCGGAGGACGCTCACCAAGCGAAAAACTCGCGGTCATGTTCGAGATCAACCACTCGGGCAGAGAACCGCAGAACGAAAGGTAGGAACACTATGGCTCGTGCAGTCGGTATCGATCTCGGTACGACCAACTCGGTAGTTGCAGTGCTGGAGGGCGGCGAGCCCGTAGTGGTCGCCAACGCCGAAGGCTCACGTACCACCCCCTCGGTGGTCGCATTTGCCAAGAACGGCGAGGTTCTCGTCGGTCAGCCCGCGAAGAACCAGGCAGTCACGAACGTCGACCGCACCCTCCGCTCCGTCAAGCGCCACATCGGCACTGACTGGAACGTGGAAATCGACGGCAAGAAGTACACGCCGCAGGAAATCAGCGCCCGCACGCTCATGAAGCTCAAGCGTGACGCGGAGGCTTACCTCGGCGAAGACATCACCGACGCCGTCATCACCGTCCCCGCGTACTTCGAGGACGCACAGCGTCAGGCAACCAAGGAAGCCGGCCAGATCGCCGGCCTCAACGTCCTTCGTATCGTCAACGAGCCCACCGCGGCTGCACTGGCATACGGACTGGACAAGGGTGACACCGAGCAGACCATTCTGGTCTTCGACCTCGGTGGCGGCACCTTCGACGTCTCCTTGCTCGAAATCGGCGACGGCGTCGTCGAGGTTCGCGCAACCTCCGGTGACAACCACCTCGGTGGCGACGACTGGGACGAGCGCGTCGTCGCTTGGCTGGTCGACAAGTTCAAGGCTCAGAACGGCATCGATCTGACCAAGGACAAGATGGCGCTGCAGCGTCTGCGTGAGGCTGCGGAGAAGGCGAAGATCGAGCTCTCCAGCTCGCAGAGCACCTCCATCAACCTCCCGTACATCACGGTCGACGCGGACAAGAACCCGCTCTTCCTGGACGAGCAGCTCACCCGCAGCGAGTTCCAGAAGATCACCTCGGACCTGCTCGATCGCACTCGTGCGCCGTTCCAGGCAGTGATCAAGGACAGCGGAATCGCCGTCAAGGACATCGACCATGTCGTGCTCGTCGGTGGCTCCACCCGTATGCCGGCCGTCTCCGATCTGGTTCGTGAACTGACCGGTGGCCGTGAGCCCAACAAGGGCGTCAACCCGGACGAGGTCGTCGCAGTCGGCGCCGCACTCCAGGCCGGCGTGCTCAAGGGTGAGGTCAAGGACGTTCTGCTCCTCGACGTCACGCCGCTTTCCCTCGGTATCGAAACCAAGGGTGGCGTGATGACCAAGCTCATCGAGCGCAACACCACGATCCCCACGAAGCGTTCCGAAACCTTCACCACCGCTGACGACAATCAGCCTTCGGTGCAGATCCAGGTCTTCCAGGGTGAGCGCGAAATCGCTTCGCACAACAAGCTGCTCGGCTCCTTCGAGCTCACCGATCTGCCGCCCGCCCCGCGTGGCGTTCCGCAGATCGAGGTCACCTTCGACATCGACGCCAACGGCATCGTGCACGTGACGGCGAAGGACAAGGGCACCGGCAAGGAAAACACGATCAAGATCCAGGACGGCTCCGGTCTGTCCAAGGAAGAGATCGAGCGCATGGTCAAGGACGCCGAGGCTCACGCCGAGGAAGACAAGGCCCGTCGCGAAGAGGCAGAGGTTCGCAACCAGGCCGAGTCGCTGGTCCACCAGACGGAGAAGTTCGTCAAGGAGCAGCGTGAAGGTGAGAACGCGGGCAAGGTCTCCGAGGAGATCCTGACCAAGGTCGAGGCAGCGGTCAAGGACGTCAACGACGCCCTGGCAGGCACCGACATCGCTGCAGTGAAGACCGCAGTGGAGAAGCTGGGCACCGAGTCGCAGGCTTTGGGCCAGGCCATCTACGAGGCTTCCGCTGCAAACGAGGCCGGAAACACCGACGGCGCAGGCAATGACGACGACGTTGTCGACGCCGAGGTTGTCGACGAGCCCACCGACTCGGACAAGAAGTGACCTCGGACAACCCCGAGAACAACCCGGTCGACCCCGAGACCGGTGCACAGGGAGAGGCGGCGGGGGAATCCCTGCCGCCGCTCGACTCGGAAGACACAGGGGTAGTTCAGGAAGCAGAGTCGATCGTGGAGGAAGCATCCGCCACCGATCAGCTCGCCGAACGAACTGCGGATCTGCAGCGACTTCAGGCGGAGTTCACCAACTACCGTCGTCGCGTCGAGCGTGACAAGCAGGTCATCAAGGAAACCGCGCGGGCTTCGGTCATCACCGAGCTCATCGGAATCCTCGACGACCTGGATCGCGCTCGGGCACACGGTGACCTCGAATCGGGTCCACTGCGTGCACTCGCGGACAAGCTCAACACGACCCTGACGGGTCTGGGTTTGACCGACTTCGGTAACGAGGGTGACGATTTCAATCCCGCACTCCACGAAGCGGTGCAGCATGAAGGCGAAGGCCACGACCCCGTACTCGGGACGGTCATGCGCAAGGGTTACAAGCTCGGCGACCGGGTCCTTCGGACCGCGATGGTGGCCGTGACGGACCGGGTAGGCGACAAGCCTGCAGACGGTTCAGAACAAGAAGCGAAGTAAGAGTGAGAGGAGGAGACGCCCAGTGAGTCAACGGGAGTGGATCGAGAAGGACTTCTACAAGGAGCTGGGCGTCTCGTCCACCGCGACGGCCGACGAAATCAAGAAGGCGTATCGCAAGCTGGCTCGGGATCTTCATCCCGACGCCAACCCTGACGATGCGAAGGCCGAAGAGCGTTTCAAGTCCGTCAGTGAAGCTCATGCCGTTCTGTCCGATCCGGACAAGCGCAAGGAGTACGACGAGGCCAGGCGCCTCTTTGCCAGCGGAGGCTTCGGCCCCCGCGCTCAAGGCGGCGGCGGATTCAACCCCGGCGCCGGCGGTTTCGACATCAACGATCTGTTCGGCGGCGGTGCCGGCGCGCAGGACTCGGGTCTCGGCGACATCTTCGGCGGATTGTTCAACCGTGGGGGCGCGGGCCAGCGCACAGCCGCACCCAATCGCCCGCGTCGAGGCAAGGATCTCGAGACCGAGACGACGCTCGCCTTCCGTGAAGCAGCGCTCGGTGTCACCGTCCCACTTCGTCTGACAAGTCCGACGTCGTGCACCACGTGCCACGGCAGCGGCGCGAAGCCAGGCACCAGCCCGCGAGTGTGCCCGCATTGCAACGGAACCGGCGTTGTCAGCCGGAACCAGGGCGCCTTCGGATTCAGTGAGCCGTGCGACGATTGCCGGGGAACCGGCTCGATCATCGACTCGCCGTGCGAGGACTGCCACGGTAGCGGCGTCACCAACCGGACACGGACCATCACGGTTCGCGTGCCCGCCGGCGTGAGTGACGGTCAGAAGATCAGGCTCAAGGGCAAGGGCGAAGCGGGCCTCCGCGGAGCACCGGCCGGTGACCTGTTCGTCAACATCCGCGTCAAGCCCGACAGCGTCTTCGGCCGCAACGGTGACGACCTGACTCTGACGGTTCCGGTGAGCTACGGCGAACTGGTGCTCGGCACGACACTGTCCGTGCCGACCCTGGAGGGCCGTGTCGGAGTGAAGGTTCCGGCCGGGACGGTGGACGGACGCATTCTGCGAGTTCGCGGACGCGGTATCCCCAAGCGTCCCGATGGTGCCGGTGATCTCCTGGTCACCGTCAAGGTATCCGTCCCGCAGAAGTTGGACGACCCGGCGATCGAAGCGCTGAAGACCTATCTCGAAGCCGAGAAGGCGAGCGGGTTCGATCCACGGGCCGGGTGGGCCGGTGCATGATGACCGAACGACCGCAGAATCAATGGGATGCGACGGTCGATCCTGACGCCCAGATCTTCGTGATCTCGGTGGCAGCCGAGTTGGCCGGAATGCATGCGCAGACCTTGCGCAACTACGATCGACTCGGTTTGGTCACCCCTCACCGAACCACTGGTGGAGGACGACGCTACTCCCCTCGTGATGTTGCGCTTCTTCGTGAGGTGCAACGGCTTTCGCAGGACGAGGGCGTCAACCTTGCCGGAATCAAACGGATCATCGAACTGACCAACCAGGTCGAGGCTTTGCAGCATCGCGTCCGCGAATTGGCCGAGGAAATCGCGAAAGTCCATGCGGGGTACCGCCGGGACCTCGTTCCGATTCCGCGCAACAACGCGTTGGTGGTCTGGAAACCCCGCAACCAGCGGTAGTCGGACCTAGTCACAAACGGCCCCACGCCCTGTCGGATTCATTTCATCGAATCCCGCAGGGCGTGGGGCCGTTTTGGCATTTCCACCCAGCGGGAATCGGTCTGTCGAGGCGACCCGAATGTGCATAGCGTCCGCTTCCATGAATCCTCTTTTACGCGTTTGACGTTATCCAGATCACATTCTATGCTCCAACCCAAGCAACTGCTTGCTAGATCATCAAGCGGGTGCTTGGTCGGCTGGTGCTCCAAATCAGGCGCGTCCACCGGTCGACCCTTCTTTCGTCAGGTATTCGCCTGACGTTCGGTGCATACATGTGTTCTAGGAGTGCAGACATGAATCGTCGGCCCATTCTTGTTGCGGCAGTAGCCGTGACGGCTCTGGCTCTCGCGGGGTGTAGTGGTTCTTCGGAGTCCGAAGGTGGCGCGGATTCGCCGTACCGAGTGCTGTTGACCGGCGGGATCAGTGCACAGGGCGTTCTCGCGGCGAACTCGCAGACCTCGCTGCTGGCCACCAAGGCCGGCGTTCAGGTCCAGAACGAGGCCGGGGGAATCGGTGGCCGTCAGATCGAGCTCACCACTGTCGACGACGCGGGTGATGCAACCATCGCCGTCACCAAGCTGCGCGAAGCCATCAACTCGGGGAACAAGCCTGACCTCTACCTCAACTCGGGTCCTTCGTCGATTGCGGCTGCGGTTCTCCCGATCCTCAAGCAGAACAACATCCTCTCGCTGAGCATGGCGCCTTCTCCCGATTCGACGGACCCCTCGAAGTTCCCGCTGAACTTCGACCTGGCTCCGGGTGCGACCGACACCGCTCGCGGCATCTCCGAGTATGCAAAGACCAAGGGCTACAGCAGCGTCGGAGTCCTGCACGGCAGTACCGCCTACGGTGAACTCTTCGGCGAGGAGATGACCAGTGCGCTCGAGAAGGTCGGCTTGAAGGCTGCGGGCAACGAGGAGTACGACGCCGCCGCGCTGGACATGACGGCTCAGTTGCAGTCGCTGAAGAATGCCGGTGCAACGGCAATCGCGTTGGACGCGTACGGCGCCCCGCTCGGATACGTGTTGCAGAGCCTGGAGCGACTCGGCTGGGACGTGCCGTTGATCGGCAACACGTCGGTCTCTGCCACCAACCTGATCGCCAACGATCCGCCCGCCGGTGTGCTCGGCACCCCACAGGTGAAGAACCTCGTGACGCAGGTGTTCACCAGCACGGTGTTCGATCCGAACAACGCGCTCGTCACCACGATGGTGGACACGATGGCGTCGCTGGGCTCGATCCCGTCGACGCTGATCCTCGCGGACAACTACGACGCATTCCCCCTCGTCGCGGCGGCAGCGGAGAAGGTCGGCAGTTCGACCGATCCGAAGAAGCTCGCCGAAGCACTGGAAACCGCAGAGGTCCAGGAGAATGCCAAGACTGCATTCCTCTCGCGCTACAACTTCAGCTCCGACAACCACGGCCCGAACCCGGATACCAGTGAGCTGAAGTTCATCAGCCCGACGAAGATCCTCAACGGTCAGTTCGGAAACCCGGCTGCGTCATGACCATTCTGTGGTCCGGATTGGCGCTCGGCGCGGTCTACGTGCTGGTTGCCATCGGGTACAACATCGTTTTCGTTTCGTCCAACACTTTCAACTTCGCTCAAGCTCAGCTGATGATGGTGGGCACCTTCGTCGCCTACACGGGTCTGGTAACCCTGAAACTCCCCGTTCTCGTGGTGGCCGTCATGGCAACCGTGACCGTGATGCTCCTCGCCTCGGTTGAGGAGATCGTCGCGATCAGACCGGTGGCCGATCACCAGAACCAGTTGGTCACCACGCTTGGTGTTGCCACTCTGCTCAATGGTGCAACTCAATTGATTTGGGGTAGTGAACCTCTCACGGTTCCGTTCTTCGGATCGAACGAACCGATCACCCTACTCGGCGGCCGCACCTACCCGGTCGAGATCGCTCTGCTTGTTGCGGCGATCGCACTGGTCATCGGGTTGAGTTACGTCTCCAAGAAAACCATGACGGGTCTGGCTCTGATCGGTATCTCCGAGGATCGTGAAGCGGCGATGCTGCGCGGAGTCAACGTCCGACGTTTGGCGCTGGGTGCGTTTGCCTTCTCGGGTGCATTGGCCGGTGTCCTCGGACTGCTGGTCGGTCCCAAGACGTTTGCAGTTGCGACATTGGGTGCCGCGCTGGCCCTCAAGGGATTCGTGGCGTTGGCGATCGGCGGGTTCGGCTCTCTGCCAGGCGCTTTGATCGGCGGACTGACCGTCGGCCTGGTGGAATCGTTCACCGCTCTGTGGGCGGGAAGTCAGTACAGCAATATCGCCGTCTTCACGGTGCTGATCGTCATCTTGATGGTCAAACCTGCCGGCTTGTTCGGCAACGTCCGAGAACGGGTGGTGTGAAATGGTAAGCGCGTGGCGGACTTTCCGTTCCCTTCCGAGCTGGATCATCCCGCTGGTCCTGGCGGTAGTGATCTTGCTGCTCCCGGTCCTCGGGCTGGATCTGTCGACATCACGGCAGATTCAATTGGCCTGCATCCTGGCACTGGTGGTCAGTGGCCTGAACCTGAGCCTCGGCTTCGCCGGTGAACTGGCGCTCGGCCAGGCCGCGATGTACGCGGCCGGTGCTTACACCGCGGGTCTGATGTCCCAGGCCGGTCACACCGACATTCTGCTCCAGCTCGCTGCCTCCGGAGCTGTGGCGCTGGCGGTCGGTATCTTGACCGGTGTTCCCGGTCTGCGCCTGGGCAACTGGTCCCTGGCGATGACGTCGTTCTTCCTGGTCCTGCTGGTACCGGACGTACTGGCGATCTTCGGCGGTAAGACCGGCGGCCGAAACGGCCTCACCGGTATGGAACCGCCGACGCTCTTCGGTTCCGAACTCGATACTCAGCAGTACTACATGGTGGTCGTCGTCGTGACCGTCCTCTGGTTCGCGGTGATGCGCAACCTCGTGGTCTCACGCCACGGCATCGCGTTCCGCACGCTCAAGCTGTCGCCGGTTCTGGCGTCGTCGCAGGGTGTGTCGGTGTTCCGGATGAAGCTGCTCGGGTATGCGATCGGTGCGTTCCCGGCGGGTCTGGCGGGTGCGCTGTTCGCCAACACCGACCTGTTCATCTCGCCGGAGGCCTTCGGGTTCACCTTTGCCACAGCAGTTCTGGCGGCGTCGATCCTGGGCGGGGCGGCAAGTGTGTACGGCGCGGTTGTCGGTGCCGCGATCATGCAGCTCGGCCCCAACCAGTCGACGGCGTTCCAGGAATACTCGCTGATCTTCTACGGCGGCTTCCTGATCATCGGCGGCGTGCTGCTCTCCGGTGGTTTGACCAAGGTCGGACGAGCGATCGTCTCGAAACTCGATCGCAAGGCCGGCATGGGCGTAGTCACTGCAAAGGAAAACGGCGGTGGGACACCGGAACTTGCGGCGATCAACGGCGCTCGGTTGGTGGTCGACGGAGTGTCCAAGGCATTCGGTGGTAACCAGGCACTCAATGCGGCAACGTTGACGGCCGAGGCCGGTAAGGTCACCGCGTTGATCGGACCCAACGGTTCAGGCAAGACGACCATGCTCAACATGATCTGCGGGTTCTACACCGCCGATGCGGGTGTGATCACGATCGGTGACACGGTGGTCTCGCAGTCGTCGCCGCACAAGGTGGCCCGTGTGGGTGTGGCGCGGACATTCCAGACTCCGACGATTCCGGAGAACATCACAGTTCTGGAAGCTGTTGCATCCGGACGCTATTCGGTGCACCGCGCGTCGATGGCGTCGGCCGTGCTTCGTCTGCCCAGCTTCCGCAGGATCGCAAAGGCCGACATCGTCGAGGCCGAGCGTGTCCTCGAACTCGTGGGGATGTCGCACCTACGCAACGAGATCGCGACGTCGCTGCCCCTGGGGATGCGACGCATGCTCGAGGTTGCTCGCGCCGTCATCGCCGAGCCGAGGGTCGTCCTCTTCGACGAGGTGGCATCCGGACTCGACGAGGACGAACTCGAACGCCTGGCAGACCTGATCCGGGTGCTGCGTGATGCCGGGGCCACAGTGGTGTTGGTAGAGCACAACTTCCGCCTCGTCCTCTCGTTGGCCGACGAGATCGTGGTACTGGCTCAGGGACAGGTGATCGCTACCGGTGACGCCGCGACGATCGAACATCACCCACGCGTGTTGAGCGAGTACCTCGGAGTGAAGTCCGGCGATGAGGAAGCGCTTCTCGAAGAAATCGGCGCGGTGGACCATCAGACCAGTGAGGTGAAGTGATGGAACCGATTCTGAAGGTCCGTAACCTGCAGACCGGGTACGGCGATCTGCGCGTCGTCTGGGACGTCTCGTTCGATGTCTATCCCGGTCAGGTGACAGCCCTGCTCGGACGCAACGGAGCCGGCAAGACGAGCACGCTGCGTGCTCTGTCCGGCCTCAACAAGGTGGCCTCTGGAACCGTCGAAATGGACGGCGCCGACATCACCGGAGTTCCCGCGCACAAGCGGGTGCGGCAGGGAATGGCATACGTGCAGGAGGGCAAGCGGGTCTTTCACAAGCAGACCGTCGAACAAAACCTCCTGCTCGGTGGCTATACCCGCAAGGTGAAGCGGAGCGCACTCATGGAGTCCGTCGAGTCCATGTACGAGATGTTCCCGATCCTGGGGGAGAAGCGTTCGCTTCCCGCAGGTTCCATGTCGGGCGGTCAGCAGCAGATGCTCGCGATCGGCGCAGCGCTGATGGCGCAGCCGAGGTTACTCCTTCTCGACGAACCTTCGGGCGGTCTCGCTCCCGTGATCGTCGGTGAGGTGATGGACCGCGTCCAACAACTCAAGGAAACCGGCCTGGCTGTTCTGCTGGTCGAGCAGGCAGTCGAGGCCGCGATGAGCGTCGCCGATCACGTGACGGTCCTCGACATCGGCAAGGTGGTTCTCGACGCCGACGCCAAGGACATCGACGACCTGGCAGTGCTCAAGGATGCGTACTTCGGACGAGTCTGAACGGCACTGACGACTTCAGCCCGGCCACCTCGGCCGGGCTGAAGTCGTTTCCCGCTCCGTGGCACGGACGCTGGCCATCTCTCGGCCGTGGATTTACCGTCCTGGACACAACTCCCGCGAGAGGCAAACTTGATGACCGCTGCTCCCGACGTACTCGCCCCGGCAAAGCTCGGCCCGGTGACCCTTCGAAATCGAATCATCAAGTCCGCGACATTCGAAGGCAAAACTCCCGACGCCCTGGTCACCGACGAGCTGATCGAATTCCATCGACGCCCGGCAGCCGGTGGGGTCGGGATGTCCACCGTCGCGTACTGCGCCGTCGCACCGGAAGGACGCACCGAATACGGTCAGCTGTGGATGCGGCCCGATGCCCTCCCCGGGCTACGGCGGCTCACCGATGCCATTCACGCCGAAGGTGCTGCTGCGTCGGCGCAGCTCGGGCATGCCGGTCCCGTGGCGAACCAGAAGTCGACCGGACTGCCCGCGCTGGCACCGTCGAGTTCGTTCAATCCGTTGAGCATGAGGATGATTCGCAGCGCCACCACAGCGGACATCACCAGAATTGCGGTGGCGCACGGGAGCGCTGCGCGACTTGCCGTCGAAGCAGGATTCGACGCCGTCGAGATCCACTTCGGTCACAACTATTTCGCGAGCTCGTTCCTGAGCCCGAAACTCAACCGTCGTAAGGACTCCTACGGCGGATCACTGGAGAACCGGGCTCGCGTCGTACTCGACACCGCGCGCAGTGTGCGCGATGCAGTCGGCGACAAGATCGCCATCCTGGCCAAGCTGAACATGGACGACGGTGTGCCAGGAGGATTTTGGGTCGACGAAGCAATCCAGGTGGCGCAGTGGCTCGAAGCATCCGGAAGCGTCGATGCGCTCGAGTTGACGATGGGTAGCTCACTGCTCAACCCGATGTACCTGTTCAAGGGCGATGCGCCGATCCGCGAGTTTGCCGCCGCGATGCCGCAACCTGTTCGACTCGGTGTGCAGTTGGTGGGTAAGAGCATGTTGCATACCTATCCGTACAAGCCGCTGTTCATGTTGGAAGAGGCTCGGCAGATCCGTGCTGCGGTGAAGCTGCCGCTCGTGCTGCTCGGCGGTGTCACGGACAAGGCTGGAATGGATACGGCAATGGCGGAGGGATTCGAGTTCGTCGCCATGGCACGGGCGCTGCTCAGAGAACCGGATCTGATCAATCGGATCGCAGCCGAATCCGATACCCATTCACTGTGCATCCACTGCAACAAGTGCATGCCCACTATCTTCAGTGGTGCCCGCTGCGTGTTGGTCGAACGCGTCTGAGTTGGTCAGCGCACACCACGTCCCGACATCCATGCGGATACCGGGTCGTGGGCCGTAGCGGATCAAGTTCGTGGGTGCTTCGACGCTTGGTTCAGTTCTGCGTGAAGACGTCGTAGGAGGCGTTCATCGTGGGGTAGCCGGTGGCCATGTAGTCGGTGAGGATGACGTGCGTCGGGTCGCCGATGATGCGGGTGCCGTCGAGGGTGGGGTTGCCGGCGTAGTTGTTGGCCGCCATCACGGTCTGGACGCCGTCGGCCACGTTGT
This sequence comes from Rhodococcus baikonurensis, assembly GCF_040489275.1. Taxonomy (NCBI): domain Bacteria; kingdom Bacillati; phylum Actinomycetota; class Actinomycetes; order Mycobacteriales; family Nocardiaceae; genus Rhodococcus; species Rhodococcus baikonurensis. The sequence goes on from NZ_JBEUOQ010000003.1 coordinate 174,017, forward strand.
AGGTGACGTCGACACCGATGCCTCGGGGATCGCTGCTGTACGCGGTGACGATCTCGGTGGTGTGCGGGGCGAGGTAGGAGCGGGGGCCGTTGATCCACTGTCCGTAGGGGTTGGACGCGCTGTCCAGCAGCATCGGGTTGTCGGTGTTGTTGGTGATGGTCATGGCAACCGTCGGGCCGTCGGTCGGCATGGTGCCGGCGTTGGCGATCGCTGCGGTTCCCAGAGCGGTTCCGCCGAGAGCGAGGGCGATTGCGGTGACTGCTACGAAGCGAGTGGTGTTGGTACGCATGATGTCTGCTCCTGGGATGGTGTGTGGTTGCCGTTCTCGGCGATGAATCAATCTTGTCGCGAATGAGTGCTGCTGTATGTCCGCCGACGGGGCCGCGGCGGGGTTGAATCGTCTGTCCCCCGATCGGGGGAGGCGCAAGTGCTCGCATTGCTGATACGGGCGTGAGAAAGTGAGCAATGCGAGAAGGCACGAAGCCGGTGGTCGGCAAGGTTTCCGTGGTGGTCGGCGACGATCACCCGCTGTTCCGTGAGGGCGTGGTTCGGGCCCTGACCGGCAGTGACAGCATCGACGTCCTGGGCGAGGCCGACGACGGCGCAGCAGCGCTCGCAATGATCCGCGAACTACGCCCGAAGGTGGCGCTGCTCGATTTCCGGATGCCGCACCTGGACGGAACTCAGGTCGCCGCCGCAGTGGTCAGAGACGAGCTTCCGACCAGGGTGCTACTGCTCAGCGCTCACGACGAGTCGTCCGTCGTCTATCAGGCTCTGCAAGCCGGCGCTGCCGGGTTCCTGCCGAAGGAATCCACTCGCGCCGAGATCGTGAGCGCCGTACTCGACTGTGCCGCGGGCCGAGATGTGTTGCCGCCCAGCATCGCCGCCGGATTGGTGGGGGAGGTCCGGCGTCGCAGTGAACCTTCCGGTCCGACGCTCAGTGCCCGCGAACGTGAGGTTCTCGGATTGATCGCGCAGGGCGCAAGCATCCCGGCCATCGCCGCACAGCTCTTTCTCGCGCCCTCCACTGTCAAGACCCACGTACAGCGCCTCTACGAGAAACTCGGAGTCAACGATCGAGGCGCCGCCGTCGCCGCTGCGATGCGACAGGGTCTGTTGGAGTGAGCAAGCGTCACCGGATCACGTAGGTGACATTCATGGCCGGGTAACCCGAGGTCATCGTCACCGTGACGTCGTGGTCGTCGGTGGCGTACGTACCGCCGACATCTGCCCTGGTCTTCGAATTGGTGGCACTGAAGACGAACACTCCACCGTCGTCGGAGCGGTACGTGAGCACGATGGGGAAGTCGTTCTGGTTCTTACTGGTGGCGACTACGTTGACGTTCGTGTTGGGGAGGATGTAGTCCGCCGGCGGGACGACCCAGTCGCCGTTCGGATTGGACGCGTCGACCAGATACAGGGCGCCGCGACCCGAATTGCTGATCATCGCCGTCGTGACGGATGTGTCGGTTATCGACTTCACCGTGTTCGCACCGGCGGCGCGGGCAACCAGAGCTGCCATGCTGAGGCCGGAGAAGGAAATTGCTTCGGGTCGAATTGTGTTGGTGCTCATCATGTTCTCCTCGATTGGTCGGTCTCGGTGACCGTGTGTTTCGGTGATGAGACAACTATGGCCCCCAATTCCCTTCAGGTCTGTCCGCCTACCGGTCCCAGTGCCGGACGACATCGGTGTCCTCCGATCGGTGGACAAACCCGCCTCGCCCGCCCACCCAGCGGGAGAACCCGTTCCTCTGCCAACCAACCCACTCGTAGCGTGACCACCATGACCGATCCTGACTTCTCCACCGCACCACTCGACGTCGTAGTCATCGGCGCCGGCGTCGCCGGCATGTACGCCATGCACCGACTTCGCGAGCAGGGGTTGCGTGTCCACGGCTTCGAAGCGGGCTCCGGAGTGGGCGGCACGTGGTATTTCAACCGCTACCCGGGCGCACGCTGCGACGTCGAGAGTTTCGACTACTCCTACTCGTTCTCCGAAGAGCTGCAACAGGAGTGGGACTGGAGCGAGAAGTACGCCGCGCAACCGGAGATCCTGTCCTACCTCGATCACGTTGCCGATCGTTTCGACCTACGCAGTGGGTTCACCTTCGATACCCGTGTTCAGAGCGCACAGTTCGACGAGGCTTCGTCGACGTGGCGAGTGCGCACCGACGGTGGTCATGACGTCACCTCACGCTTCGTGGTGTGCGCCACTGGCAGCCTCTCGACCGCGAACGTTCCGAACATTGCAGGTCGGGAGACTTTCGGCGGTGAGGTCTTCCACACCGGCTTCTGGCCGCACGAGGGCGTCGATTTCACCGGCAAGCGAGTGGGAGTGATTGGTACCGGATCGTCGGGCATCCAGTCCGTTCCTTTGATCGCCGAGCAAGCCGAGCACCTCTTCGTGTTCCAGCGGTCCGCGAATTACAGTGTGCCGGCGGGAAACACGCCGCTCGACGACAAGCGGCGCGCCGAGATCAAGGCCGACTACGCCGAGCGTCGAGCACTGTCCAAGCGCAGCGGCGGTGGATCACCGTTCGTCTCGGACCCTCGCAGTGCGCTCGAGGTGTCCGAGGCCGAGAGAAACGCGGCCTACGAAGAGCGGTGGAAGCTCGGCGGTGTCCTGTTCGCCAAAACCTTCGCCGACCAGACCAGCAACATCGACGCCAACGCCACAGCAGCGGCGTTTGCCGAGGCCAAGATCAGATCGGTGGTCGAAGATCAGGCCATCGCAGACTTGCTGATCCCGAACGATCATCCCATCGGGACCAAGCGGATCGTGACGGACACCGACTACTACCAGAGCTACAACCGCGACAACGTGAGCCTGGTCGATCTCAAGAGCGCACCGATCGAGGCAATCGACGAGGCCGGGATCAAGACGGCCGACGCCCACTACGAACTCGACGCATTGGTGTTCGCCACCGGTTTCGATGCGATGACCGGGGCACTCGATCGCATCGAGATCCGTGGCCGCAGCGGCGAGACCTTGCGAGAGAACTGGCATGCGGGTCCGCGAACCTATCTCGGCCTGGGAGTGCACGGCTTCCCGAACCTGTTCATCGTCACCGGACCCGGTAGCCCGAGTGTGCTGTCGAACATGATCCTCGCTGCCGAGCAGCACGTCGACTGGATCGCCGACGCGATCGAGCATCTCGATTCCAACGGCATCGACACCATCGAGCCGAGCGCCGAAGCCGTGGACACCTGGCTCGAGGAGTGCTCGCGTCGGGCGTCGGCAACATTGTTTCCATCCGCGAACTCCTGGTACATGGGAGCCAACATCCCGGGAAAGCCGAGGATCTTCATGCCCTTCATCGGAGGCTTCGGTGTCTACTCCGACATCTGTGCAGACGTGGCAGCAGCGGGATACCGAGGCTTCGAGCTGAACAGCGCGGTGAACGCATGAGTCGTCTCGAAGGCAAGCGGGTGCTCGTAACGGGTGCTGCCGGCGGAATGGGACGTTCACACTGCGAGCGGCTCGCCGAAGAAGGCGCGTCCGTGATCGCATTGGACGTCGAACAGGCACAATCGGGGTTGGCGGAAACCGCTCAGGCAGTGCGTGATCGAGGCGGTGTCGCGGTCACCGGTGTGGCGGACATTCGGGACTTCGACGGCTTGGCCGCAGTAGTGGCCGAGTGTGTTACCGAACTCGGGGGTCTGGACGTCGTGGTCGCCAACGCCGGCGTCTACGACACACCGGGACCGTCGTGGACCATCGAACCGGCAGTGTGGAACCGATCGCTGGACGTCAATCTCACCGGGGCGTGGCACACCGTCAAAGCCTGTGTTCCGCACTTCGGCGACGGTGGATCCGTCGTTCTGGTCAGCTCGACCGCCGGAATCAAAGGTATTGCCGGAGCGGGTCATTACAGCGCCGCCAAGCACGCTGTGGTGGGTCTGGCCAGAACGCTGGCCAACGAGTTGGGGGCGGAGGGCATTCGCGTCAACTCCGTGCATCCGGGTTCGGTACGTACCCCGATGATCATCAACGAGCGAGTGTTCGCGAACCTGTGCCCGGACATCGAGAATCCCACCGAAGCAGATGCTGCTGCAGTACTGAGCGCACGCAACCTGTTGCCCGTTCCCTGGGTCGATCCGGTGGATGTCAGCAATGCCGTCCTGTTTCTCGCATCCGCGGAGTCCCGTTACATGACCGGCTGTCAGTTGGTCGTCGACGCCGGCCTGACCCAGAAAGTGTGAATTGATGACTTCTCGATTGGAAGGCAAGATCGCGCTGATCACGGGTGCGGCTCGGGGAATCGGGCGGGCACAGGCCGTGCGTTTTGCCGAAGAGGGCGCGGACATCATCGCGGTCGACGTGTGCACGTCGTTGGAAACGACAGTCACGCCGCCCGCAACAGAGGCGGATCTCGACGAGACCGTTGCGCAGATCCGGGCGATGGGGCGAAAGGTCGAATCTGCGGTAGTGGACGTTCGGGATCTCGAGGCACTACGCAGTGCGGTGGACTCGGGGGTCGAAGCGCTCGGCGGACTCGACATCGTGTGCGCTACAGCCGGTATCACGTCATCCGACGGGGCACTGACCATGTCGGAAACGATGTGGCAGACCATGCTGGACGTGAACCTGACCGGGGTGTGGCACACCACGACGGTCGCGGCTCCGCACTTGATCGAGCGAGGTGGGGGATCGATGACTCTCACGAGCTCCATCGCCGGACTTCGGGGGCTGGTCGGGGTTGCGCATTACACCGCAGCCAAGCACGGTGTAGTCGGTCTGATGCGTTCGCTGGCAAAGGAACTGGCGCCGTACAACGTGCGGGTCAACACGGTCCATCCCACCAACGTCGACACCCCGATGATTCAGAACCCGTTGGTGCGCGGCAAGTTCCGCCCCGATCTCGAGAACCCGACGCGGGAGGAATTCGCTGCGGCCGCGATGACGATGAACATGCTCGCCATTCCGTGGATCGAACCGGTGGACGTAGCGAACGCTGCTCTGTTCCTGTCTTCCGACGAGGCCCGCTACATCACGTCGGTCGCACTGCCGGTGGATGCGGGTAGTTCATCCCGCTGAAGTTCTGAACAACAGAAGTTCTGAACAACAGAAGTTCTGAACAGCTGAAGTTTTGAATAGCGGAGTTATGTCACGCTGAGATCTGCCACGGTGTGTAGCGTCGGGTTCAACTGACCGAAAGGCGCACACCGTGGCGGAACGACGCTATCTGGAAGTTACCGTCGGGACCAACATCGTCATGGTCCTCGACCACCGCACGGTGGAGGTCTTCGACCGCACCGCTGCGAGCACGAGCGAAGTGGCTCGCTGGCATGTCGAACACATTGCGGTGAAGGCGAAACCGTCGAAGTCGGGACTGAAGCTCACCATTGGAAACCGGCTCGCCGACGACTCCATCGCGGTAGCGGGTCCACGGGCGTCAATGACGGTCCCGCCGGAGAATGAAGCCGCCGTCATCGCGTTCTTCGACGAGGTCAAGGCCGCTCGGGTGTGAATCGGCAGAAGACCTTCGGCGCGGATGATTCGGGTTCTCTTGTCGAGCACGTCGTACGGTGCCACGAAGTACGCTTCGGACGCACTGTCGTCGGGCTCTCGGGAATCGAGGCGTCCGGAAAATCGACGATCGCAGACGAGTTGGCTGACGGTATCTCGACGTCGGGCCATGACGTCGTCACGATCCATGGCGACGAGTTCTCGACTGCGAAAGCCGTACGAAACAACAATCCCGACGCGGTGCGTGGGTATCTCGAGGATGCGTACGACTATTCGATCCTCAGCAGTCGTGTGCTGGTGCCGCTACGGTCGGCCGAAGTTTCCGACATTTCCTACGTCTCGACTGATCCGGAGACGGACGAATCGGTGGTAACGAAGGCCCGGGTTCCAGATCGTGCCATCGTGCTCGTCGAGGGAGTTCTGCTTTTTCGGGGACTGATGCGAGATCAGTTCGACCTACGAATCTGGGTTGAAACCAGCTTCGACGAGTCCTTGCGGCGTGCGAAGGTTCGTCCGCGCGATGTGAGCTATTACGGGACCGCCGAGGCGATAGTGTCCCGGTACGAATCCCGGTTTCATCCGGCGCAGAGGATTCATCTGCGTGACGATCGACCACAACTGACGAGCCACGTGATTGTGCGCAGCTAGTCAGTCGAAAGGCAGACGGTATCAAGCTTGGCGCGCGGCAGCGTGGGCCCCGGCGACACGGCCGAATGCGAAGGCGTCGGCAATGTGGAATCCACCGTCCTTTGCCGCGCTGTAGGTGGAACTCACTGCGCCCGCCGCATACAGTCCCGGAATCGGGCTACCGGCGGTGTCGAGTACGCGGGAATGACCGTCGCGGCGCGGCCCACCGCTACTCCATCCCAGCAGCGGTGGCCCGGAGACGGCGTAGAACGGAGCGGTCGCTATCGGAGCCAAAGTCTCGGGCTTGCGACCGAACGAGTGGTCTACGCCGTCTGTGCACGCCTCGTTGTAGCGGCGCACGCTCGTTTCCACGACTGTGGGGTCCAGTCCGAGCTTCTCGGCGAGCTCGGCAAGCGTGTCCGCCTTGACGATCCAACCCTTGTCGATCTCGGCTTGATTGTCCGAACTCCACTCGTACCCTTCGTCGAGGACTCTGTGTCCGACGGGCAGTGCGTCACGGCTGGGGCTCAATTGTCCGGCCAACCGCATCGTCTCGTCGAAGACGATGTTCATCGGTTGCACTGGAAAGTGTTGGTAAGAGCCCTCTCTGAACACATGACCGTGCCGCATTTCGGCTGACTCGTCGGTGAAACGTCGACCTTCCCGGCTGAGGAACACGTAATTATGTGCATTCCACAGCGCGAGAAAGAAACCCGTGGGATTCTCGGGATCACCGGGGATTCCCGTAATGGTCATCATGTTGTTCATATGCCACAGATCTGCGCCCACTGCCTGCGCCATGCGGTGGCCGTCGCCGGTTGCCGACGGTGAGCCCCAGATCTTCGGATTCTCCAGACGCAAGTAGTCGCGGACCATGGCCGGATTCGCTTCGAATCCTCCGGTGGCAAGAATGACGCCCCGGCGCGCTTGGATCTCCGAAGTTTGTTCACTCGAACGGACCTCGACTCCGGTCACCGATCCGGATTCATCCGTCAAGAGTCTGGTGGCTTCGGTGTCGAAAAGAGTGGTGATGCCACGTTCAGCGAGAGCGGAAACGAGGAAGCAGTAGAGAAGTTCATTGCCCATCTTCCCTTCGATGGTGTCCATCCCTGCGTAACAAGAACTTCCGTCGAGTTCGCCGTACTCCGCCGTGGAATGGAAATCGCCGGTCATCGCTACAGATGCATCCAGACTGCGGAGCCAGTCGGACAGTCCTTGCGTATTCTCTGCCCAGGCGTCGATGACATCGTCGGCAACGGTGAACGATCCGTTCAACGAACGCAGGAAGGTGCGGGCGGCAGCAGGGTCCTGGTTGACGAACCATCCACTGCCGGACAGTCGAGTATTGCCGCCCGCGGCATCGCGTCCGCTCTTCTCCAGAATCACCACCGACGCGCCGTCAGCGTGTGCTTGGAGCGCTGCGGCCGATCCGGCAGCGCCCGATCCGATGACGAGTACGTCGACAATGTTATCCATGTCACAGAAGGTATTGCGGAATGGTGGTGCGGCGAACCCACCTTCCCGATGAGCGAGAAAGCTAGTGATTGACGCCGCAGAGACGCCCCGCAGAGACGTCGGGGCCGGGTGGGGTATACGCGTTCAGTGCATCGGGGGTGGCGCCAAAGTGCGACATCGCGCTGTGACAATTTCGAGACCCTAGCGTTATGAATGTAGATGTGTCGGCGAAACCTGCCGGTGGCAGAGTTCGTCTGGAACGCAGTGACCGACACCGTTGGTTATCCGACGCACAGTGATTCATCGCTGATTCGGGCGGTGGGGCACGCCGAGTCCAGACAAGAGGCTTTCATGACTACGATCAACGAACGTTCTTCAGCTGCAAATGTTCTCGATCTCTTCGACAGCGCCGGCCGAGAAGGGTATCGGTACAGTATCGACGTGGAAAGCTACACCCCTTCCTATGCGGTACTGAGGCTTTCCGGAGAATTGGACATGGGTCAGCGTGTGGAATTGGTGCATGCGCTCGACCGACTTCTCCTGGTCGGCACCGATATTCACGTCGATCTCTCCGGCGTGACCTTCATGTCGTCCGGAGTGGCGAATGCCGTTGTCGACGCTGCGGGGCGTGGCAACAACCGCATTCGCTTGTTTGCCCCGACGCGCGCGGTCTCCATGATTTTCCAGGCTCTCGGTGCCTCCGAACTCATTGCGGGCGATGCCGCATCGACTGCTGATGCTCTCGGTGCTTGAGCCGGAAACAACTCCGACGAACGATGTGAAGTGAGCAGTGCTCGACACGCGTTGACTTGGTTTCCTGGTCTGATCTGCGTCTCGATGTGCACTTTGTGGCGCGCGATCAGGTAGTCGTCACCGGGTTGCGCCGTGATTTGCGGTAGTCTCTTTCAGTGTCGAGCAGCCGGCGCCGCCATCGACGCGTCCGGCCGCATGAACGCTTGGTGGTCCCGACTCGTAGTGAAGAGCCACACCATGGCGTATGACACCAGCAACGGTTCGACATCGTCGAATTCTCCGATCACCCAGTTCTCCGATGTGATTGGTCTGGAAGTAAGCATGCAGTTCGCACCGATACGCCGCCTCGACGACCACGCACTTGCAGGTGCCGAGCTGCAATTGCGTGGGCCTGACAATTCCTCTCTGTGTTCGGCGCATGCCCTTCGCCGCGCCTCGCAATTGATGCAGCAACGCTCGGAATTCGACAGTCACAAACTGGCCATGTCCCGTACTGCACTCGCATGCACCGTCGCGGATCGCCTGCCGTTACTGGTGGCCGTTGACTCGGCTTCCCGAGCAGCTCTGAACGCTTCTGGTATCGAAGGAACGACGAGAAATCTGCAACGGATCGTCATCACGGTTGACAGCGCATCGGTGCTTGCCGATCCCCACAACTCTCTGGCAGTGATCAGAGAAGCCCGCGCGTGTGGGCGTCTGATTGCACTCGATGGTGTCGGCATCGACAAGCACTCGGCGACGCTGCTGTCTTTGGTCGAACCCGACATCATTGTCACTTCCGCGGAATTACTTTCCAAGGCAGCATATTTCGAAGTCGGAACGACGGTACATGCGCTCGGTGCCTACGTCGAGCGATCGAACGCGATTATCCTTGCCGAGGGTGTCGACTCGGAATCCGCCCGTCTTGCCGCAATCACTATCGGAGCCACATACGGAACGGGTGAGTTGTATCCCGCAGTCGACGATCCGAGTTCACTGTTGTCCGAACCGGTCGTCGCGATGCCCGACAGTCCGGTGTGGAGTGATCCCATCCCCGACGTCGGCACTCCCTACTCGATCGTGTCTGCTCACAGCCAGGTCCGGCGCGGTACCAAGCGACTGTTGATCCAACTGAGTAAGTCCCTCGAAACGCAAGCCGCCACATCGGGTTCCTCGATGCTTGTTCTGGGCACCTTTCAACAAGCCGAGCATTTCACCGCATCCACAGCAGCACGGTGGCGTCACCTCGCCGATACCGTTGGGTTCGCCGGTGTCTACGGTGTCGGACTGTCCGTGATGCTCGACGGTAAAGTGCAACACGCACCGCTCGACCCAGGTGATGATCTTGTCAACGAGTGGACGGTCGTCACTCTGGGACCACATCATGCTGCGATGCTGTCGGCGCGAGATCTTCATGACAACGGGCCAGATCTCGAGCGTACCTTCGACTTCGTGCAAACCTACGATCGCACCACCGTCACCCAGGCAGCACACTCTATCCTTCGTCGCTACCCCAAGACGAATTCGTGAACCCGGTGCCGATGTTCTCGCAGTTCGCCGCGAGCGCTGCCAGAGCGTTGATCGTGGCTAAGGACTGGACGGGCGCCGCGCCACGTTTCTATTGCTGCAGAGTTGACATTTTCGGGTCGGAGTTGTCGATGACGCAGTCCGCTCGGCTCCAGGGTCGTGCGGCCGCGAAGTAGAGCCGTTGGCCACCGACATATCTGTTCATCGACGGATGTTCCGGATCTGCGTTCGTTCCGTCGCGAAGGTGCATTCGCTGCGCGGTGACCTCGAAGGGCACGTCGAGGAAAATCGAGTAGTCCCATCTTTCGGCGAGTTCGTCACGATGCAGGAACAGGCCCTCGACGAGGACTATCGCTCCATCGGCTGCATGCAGGTACGCGGCGCTGTCCCGTCGTAGCAGGTACTCGCGGGTTCCTCCCGGTGTCAGTGGGTCGAGAACATGGCGTTCGAGGGCGTCGTAGTCGTAGCTGTCGAGCCAGAAGCCTTCCGGCGATTGCCGACCTCTGCGATGACGAATCTCCGGCGGATTGAGGAAGTCGTCGACGTGAATGACGATGACGGGGCGTGCATTCAGCTGTGCTGCAAGATTTTTCGCGAATGTCGTCTTGCCGCTCCCGTCGACACCGTCGATCGCGACGAGGGGGGAGCCGCGCAAGGCGGAGATTTCGGCGGCCAGGATTTCGAAGGCCGTCGCGGTGCTCATCGAGGAGTTCTTGCCGCGCCCGTGGCGACATCGAGAGGTCCCGTGTCGTACAGGATTCGGTGGCCGTCCGCGAGAACGCGTCGAGTGCCCTCGTCGAGGGGAACGTCCGCCCAGCTTTCGGCGGCGAAGTTCAGTTCGACGAGGAGCCCGGACCGCAGGCGGAAACGCCGCTCTCGGACCGGCCCCCAGTTCGCGGCTCTGATGAATCGCGCGTCGGGACGGATTTGTATGAACCAATCCCCGTTCACAACCGCGTCCGGATCTTCGGCCAGGATCATCAGATCGACATCACTCGCCATACGCTCCGCGCCGCGCGCGTAGGACCCGACCAGGGCTACAGCTTTGACGTCATCGTGCTCAGCGGCCCATCGTTCGACGTCGACGACCAACGCGTTGACCGCGCGCCTACGTCCTTTCAATCGTGCTGACATGCCGGGTATCTTTCCTCACCAATGGGCAATCGATCCTATTCCTGCCCATATCCTTGGGGGAGTTCCGTGACCAACCCTGGGGAGAAAATGCATATGTCCACGACGAATGAAGGCAGTCGATGAAGGCGATCATCGTGTGCACCTCTGTCTCCCACGGCAATACGCGGCGGATCGCCGACGTCATCGCAGAGGTTCTCGATGCTCGCGTGGTCGAACCGGGCGAGATCGACTCCGCGGAGCTCGCCGGCTACGACCTCGTGGGCTTCGGGTCCGGAATCTATCTGCGCTCGTACCACGAAGATCTACGCTCGTTCATCGACTCGCTCGCCGTAGAACGACGATCCAAGGCTTTTGTCTTTGCTACCAGTGGTTTTCCCGACAAGGGGATTCATCGCTTCTCGCGTCCGCTGGTTCAGCTGCTCGAACAGAAGGGCTTCGATGTGGTCGCCGCGTTCTCGTCCCGTGCGTGGGATACGTATTTTCCGTTCAAGCTGTTCGGCGGAATCCGCAAGGGGCGGCCGAACGCCGACGACCTGGAATCGGCGCGCACGTTCGCCGAAGTGCTACGCGGAAGCGTTCAGGACAGCTTGCCCGGCACTGGATAGCTGCGCAGGCTCATCTCGAGCTCTCCGGCGTCGGCGAGATCGTTGATCGTCTGGCGCAGAGCACCACACGTCCGTTGAGCGTTGGCACGGCCGTTCTCGCGCCCCAGTTCCGGGCACACCTCTTGCGACTCTTCGAGCCATTGGACGCTGGTGTGCGCGTCGCTGTACTTCTCCACCAGGACACGATTTCCGCAGTTGCGGCAACTGACCTGACGCATCAGCGTGCGATCAGATCGGCCGGTGACCAGAAGGCACGCATGCTCGTGATCTTGGCGTCCGCGTCGAAAGTCATGACGTCGATCGGTTCGACCTCGTAGATCTGGTCGCCGACCGGCGTGACGACGCGGAAGTGGAAGGCCGCGCTGGATCCGCTCACCCGCAGGGTCAGCAGTTCCGTCTCTTGCGAACCGCCCTCGAGAGCGCCGTAGAACTCGGTGATCGCTGCCTTGCCGACTCGGGGTTCGCTGCCGACCGGGTCTTCGAGTGTCGCGTTCTCGGCGTAGAGGGCGGCGATGTCCGCTGACGATCCGCGAGCCACGGCGTCGAGGTAGGTGGTAACCGTCGCCGTGATCGCGGCCGTGGTGTCTGGTTCGAGAGTGGTCATCGAGTTAGTCCGATCAGTCGAGAAGTTCAGGGTCTGACAACTACTTCGGACGCTATCGGTGCTGTCTCGATTAGGCGCCGCCATCTCCCACGCAGCGGGACAGCCTGAGCACTCAGGCGTCGAAGCGTCCGAACCCACCGCGGTAGAACAGAAGCGGACCGTCGTGGCGCAGCACGTTCAGATCGGTGATGCGTGCGACGACGATCGTGTGATCACCGGCGTCGTGCTCCTGCTCGACCGTTGCTTCGATGCGGGCGAGCGCGCCGCTCAGCGCCGGAGCGCCGTTGCCGGCGGCATCCCATTCGACGCCGAGGAACTTGTCCGTCCCGCCGCGTGCGAACGCCGAACACATGTCCTGCTGATCGTGTGCCAAGACGTTGATGCAGAGAGTCCCTGTTTCGCGAAGCTTCGGCCAACTCGTCGACGTCTTCGCCGGGCAGAAGGAGAGCAGCGGGGGATCGAGAGATACCGAGACCAGAGACTGGCAGGTGAAGCCGAGGGGTGACTCTCCGTCGTGAGCGGTGATGACGGTGACGCCGGTGCAGAAATTGCTCATCACGTTGCGAAGTGTGCGTCCGTCCAGAACTGGCGGCTCGGCGTTTTCCACGGTCATGTCGTCTCCTTGTTCAAACTCTGCAAACAGCTTCGGAAACAACGATGTGTGGCGGCGCGGCGGTAATCCAGCGGCAGTCCCACTCAATGGCAGCAATGGCTTCTCGGCACGGGTCCGGGCCGACCGAGTGCCAGGTGGAGGGGCCTCACGCAAATTTGATCCCGCTCAGCGGTCCGTTCGGATTCTACGAAACCAGCAAATCACCAGTGATTGTTAGACTTCGGGCATGTCCGAACCTGATGACGTGTCCCGAGGACTTCCCGCTACCAGCTGGGCAGTGCTCGGGATGCTGACGTTCGGGGAGGAACTGACCGGAAACGATTTGAAGAAGTGGGCCGACTGGAGTGTCGGCTTCTTCTACTGGAGCCCGTCCATCAGCCAGGTCTACGCAGAGCTGAAGAAGCTCGAAAGCATCGGATTCGTGGAGTCCCGGGTCGTCTCCGAGCCGGGGGTGCGGGGCAAGCGCCTCTACTCGATCACCCAGTCGGGAACTGACGCCGTCCGGACGTGGTCACGCGAGGCGCCGGTGGAAGTTCCGGTGCTCAAGCACGGCGTGATGTTGCGTCTGTGGATGGGACACCTCAATGAGCCTGAACGACTGAAGGCCCTGGTGGAAGCCCACATCGCCAATGTCGAAGAGCAGATTCGACGCGCGAAACTTCACGCAGATCATGCCGAGAACGAGCCGGCGTGGTCGTTCCCGGTCATGACACTGCGCTGGTCGGAACGGTACTTCCGCGCAGAGATCGAACTTGCTCGCGAACTACTCGAAGACATCGACCGTGCGTCCGCCGAGTTCGCGAACGTTGCCGAGCACGACCGACTGGGATCGCCGTTGCCCTCGACGCCCGGCAGATGGAAGAACGTCGAGGAATACGTGTTGGCACTCGAGCAGGCCGGGCTCACCGGCAACGGCTCGAATATCTGAGTCAGGCTCCGGCCGCGGTCGGCATGTTGCGCAACAGGTGACGACGCTGCAACGTCGGAGTGACACTCAGCGATCCGCCGTCGATGCCTCGCCAAATGGCAGCGGCTGCCATACGGACCGGCGCTGCGCTGACGTGGTCGAGGCGGAGGGCCTTCGACGGCGCGCAGATGGATACCGCGGCAACCGCGCGGCCGATGGGGCCGATCGGTGCCGCAAGACAGCTGAATCCCGGTAGGCCGTTTCCGGATTCGAATGCAACCCCTGACTCGCGGATTCTGGCGAGGTGGGGCAGTGCGTAACCCGAGGACTTCGGCGAACCGAACGCGAGCAGTGCCTGACCGATCGCAGTGGTCTCGGCGCGGCGTCGACCACCCACACGCGTCGGCACCGCGGCGGCGAGGCGTCCGCCGATCTTCTCCATGTAGACCACGTCGGGCCCGTCGAGGATGCCGAGGTGGACCACGAAACCGGTGACGCGGTAGAGCTCGTGCAGAAGCGGCATGGCTGCAGCGTGGAGGCGGTCCTGATGAACCGCGAGCGATCCCAGTTCGACGAGGCGCATACCGAGTTCGTAGTCGCGGCCGTCACGACGCAGCCAACGCATCGAGACGAGACGTTCGAGCATGCGGTGGGCAGACGAGCGGGGAAGGCCGGTGCTCCGAACGACCTGAGCGAGCGTCAACCTGCCGGGACCGTCGAAGGCGTCGAGAACCAGCGAGACGCGATCGAGAATTGCTGTCGGGGCCGAATCTCCGCCTAAAGCATCCACAGCCTGCAGTGTCATCGTGTACCTCACTTCTCTTAGAGCTCCACAACCAGTGAACTGGCTATTTCAATTAGAAATAGTGTCATAGAGTTGCGGATTTGTGAAGTGGATCACCGGTCTGTTTTCGGGCGCGTCATGGTGGAAACGACGAAGGGGGTTTGCGCGAGAATTCGCACAAGCCCCCTTCGTCGGTTTACTACCGGGCGGGTACTACATAGCTGCCAGTGGTTCGCTTCCGGACCAGTCGTGGCCCCAGTAGCTGTCAGCGGTGATCTCCTCGGAGGAGTACGAGTCCTGATCCACCTTCGCGCCCTCGGTGCCGAACTCGATGTCCCAGCCGCCGGGTGCGCGGACGTAGAAGGAGATCATCTTGTCGTTGGTGTGACGACCCAGGGTCGACGACACGGAGAATCCGTCCTTCATCACTCGGTCGAGAGCCTGGCCGACGGCGTCGAGGGTGTCCACCTCGACCATGATGTGAATCAGGCCGGGTGCGCCGCCGTGCGGTGCCGGGCACAGGGCCAAGCTGTGGTGACGCTCGTTGACGCCCATGAAACGGATTCGCAGCGGCCCGAATTCGGGCGGTGCCGGCAGACGGAACGCGCCGCGTGGGTAGAAGCCGAGCACCTCGGTGTAGAAGTCGAAGCTCGCAGCACTGTCCATCACCGGGAGTACGACGTGGCCGAGACCCTGTGAGCCGGTGACGAATCGAGCACCGAAGGGTGTCACCACGGGGCTGTGGTCGAGGATCGCTCCGTGGAAGACCTCGATGGCTGCTCCACCGGGATCGGTGAAGGCGATGACCTCTTCGACCCGTCGAGCATCTGCTTCGGCAAGCGAAAGCTGCTCGACCTCGGTGCCGTTCTTCTCGAGGGCCTCCTGAACGCGGCGCAGTGCGGCGTGATCGGCGACCTCCCAACCGATGTTGACGATCTCGTCGCGCTCACCCTCGACGACGACGATGCGAGCAGCACGCTCGTCGAGTCGTAGGTAGAGGGCGTTCTCGTCCGGCCCACTGCCCTTGGCGAATCCGAGAACATCGAAAGCGAAAGTGCGCCAACGTGCCATGTCGTTGGTCGAGATCTTGACGTAGCCAAGTCCCTTGATGTCGGTGTGTGTCATCGTGTTCTGTTCCTGTCGATTTCTCGTGTCGAAGTCTGATCAGATCATCGCCCGCAGCGGACCCTGCGGATCTGCGCCGAGACGGCTCAGTGAGGCGGCGTGGAATACGGTGCCCGGCACGTGAATTGCGTGGTGCTGCCCCGCGTGAGCGTCGCGCCAGAATCGCTGGAGCGGCTTGTCCATCCGTAGTGCGTTGCCACCGCAACGCGGGTAGACCTGATCGATTGCATTGATTGCGCGCCAGGCGGCCTGCACCTGAGTCTGACGTCCCTCGGCGCGCTGCTCGAAGGTCACTTCCTTACCGGCGTCCACCCGATCCCACATGCGGTCGACGTTGGCAAGCAGGGTGTCGCGGGCAGCCCGGATGTCGGCAGTTGCCTGACCGATGGCAAACAAGGTGTACGGGTCGTCCTTGACCGCCGTGCCCTGCGCGTTGATGCGATCGGCCTGGTACTCGTTGGCGTGGAAGAGCATTCCCTCGCAGATCCCGATCGTGGCGGCAGTGATGCCGAGGGGGAACATGTTCGACCACGGCATCAGATACAGCGTCTCGGTGCGCCCGTACTTGCGTACTGCCGTTCCGTCGATGACCTCGTCGCAGTCCATGACGCGGTAATCCGGGACATAGGCATCCTTGACCACCAGGTCCTTGGAACCGGTGCCGCGAAGTCCCATGACATCCCACGAGTCTTCGATGATCTCGTAGTCGGTGCGCGGAATGATCACATGGAGCATGCGCGGCGGCATCTCCATGTTGCCGTCCTTGTCGCACGCCATCGCGCCGAGGAATGCCCAGTCGCAATGGTCGGTGCCGGAGGAGAACTGCCAGCGGCCGGAGAACTTGTAACCGCCGTCGGTCGGGATACACATTCCGCCGGGCATGTACGGCGAAGCCATCCAGGTATCGGGATCCGATCCCCAGATCTCCTGCTGCACCTTGGGATCCGCGAACGCAAGCTGCCACGGGTGAACTCCGACGATCCCGTGGACCCAGCCGGCCGAGGGATTGAGCGAAGCCATGCGCATGACGGTCTCGGCGAACTCGCGAGGGTGCGCTTCCATGCCGCCGTGTTCCTTGGGCTGCAGCATGCGGATGGAACCGATTGCCTTCATCTTCTTGGCGGTGTCGTCGGCCACCCGGCCGATCCGCTCGGCCTCGATACCTTCGGCGAAGATGTCGTCGGCCATCGCATTGATCTGTTCGAGCACTTCGTACGTCATGTTGTTCCTTGCATCCAGTCAGGTTGTTTCAGCAGTGCTTTCGACTGCGGATCAGGAGGTTGTCTCGAGCGCCTGGGCGTCACGTGCGGCAACGTTTTCGGCGACTTCCCGCTTCCAGCTCTCCACGGCGCGGGTGGTGTCGATCTCGAATTCGAAGCGCTTCGTCATGTCTTCCGTGACGTTCTCGACGTCGGTGTAGAACTGGTTGTACCAGCGCCGCAACTGGTAAACCGGGCCGTCCTCCTCGGAGAGCAGCGGGTTGTCGATCGGAGCCTTGTTCTTCCAGATCTCCACGTCCTGAAGGAATCCCATCTCGACGCCCTCGGTGAACTGCGCAGCCATCGCGGCAGTGGACTCGTCGTCCATACCGGGAAGTTTCTTGACCATCGCGCCGTACTGCAACACGAACGCATTGTTCGAGATGGGGTAGTGGCAATTGATCAAAACGGTTTCGATGATCTGCCCGTTGGCTTCACTCTTGATCCAGTCGATCATGTACGACGGACCGAAATACGAAGCATCCGAACGGAGCACAGCGTTGGGGTCGCCGTAGTTGGTGCCGCTGATGATGTCCTCACGTCCCACCGATTCCATGTACTGGCTCGCGACGTGACCTTCGAAGATGTTCTTGAAGTACTTGGGGAAGGAGTAGTGAACGTAGAAGAAGTGGGCCATGTCCACGACGTTGTCCACGATCTCGCGGCAATGAGAGCCTTCGATGGTGAGCGTGTTCCAGCTCCAGTCGCTCCACTCATCGCTTCCGAAGCCCTCGATGTCGGGAATCGTGACCTCGGCGGGCGGGGGATTTCCCTGGGGATCGTGCCAGACGAACAGCTGACCGTTCTTCTCGAGTGTGGTCCACGCCCGCGTCTTGGCCAGCGGCGGAACGCGTCGTGCGTAGGGGATCGCCGTACATTTTCCGTTACCGCCCCAACGCCAGTCGTGGAACGGGCAGGCGATCGAATCGCCCTTGACGGTTCCATGAGCGAGGTTGCCACCCATGTGGCGGCAGTAGGCGTCGAGAATCTTGATGTCGCCCTTGCTGTCGGCGAAGACGACAAGGCTGGTGCCGAATGCCTCGATCTGGTGGGGCTGACCGTCGCGATAGGTCTTGCTGAGTCCGAGGCAGTGCCATCCACGTGCGAACCGCGCGGGAGGCGCTGCCGCTTCGATTTCTCGAATTTCCTCGCCGGCGCCCGACTGCGTCGGGGCGTCCGTAGTGGTGAGTGGGCCGGTTCCGAGTGCCATGTCTTCCTCCGAGCCGCGTCTTGCGACGCTCCAGTGATGTGATCCGTCTCATACAACGACGAAGCGTCCGCTGGAGATACGGCAGTTCCCGCTGGATGGAACACCCACTCGGTGACCTGCAGGGATTCAGCCGGCGAGAGTCGCAGCATTGTCGACGGCGAGAGTCGCCCAGGCCCGGGCAGTGACAACCCCGGTGGGATCGGTGGCGACCAGAGCTACGTCGGTGACGCTCTCGTGGTCCTTCTCGTACGTGGCGAGTACCGTCACGGAGCAGTTCAGGTCTGCTCCCGAGGAGGTCGCGGTGCACCGCCCGCGGAACCGTCGTAGCGATGCGGATCCGTAACGCCGAGCGGCGAAATCAGCAAGGGCAGCAACGGAATCGGCGCCGGCGTCAGTGGACGGGGCTTCCCGCACGAAGACCTCGGCCACCAGATGCCCGGTCTGATCGTGGTATTCGGTGATTCGCTCGAGTGTCGAACCCAGTGGCCTCACGGATCCGGTGAGCCGTGCGCCGGGGTCGGGGCGTCCGAAGAACACCACATCCTGCTCGACGACGGACCCGTCGCGTGCCGAGCGCACGGTGCCGTACAACGAGTCGAAATCGGAGAGGAGCGTGGTGGCGGTACGGGGAGCAGTTGCCGTGAAGTGGGCGGTACCGAGCTTGGTAGTCATGACACTCTCCGTTGGACGCGACCGAGACGCTGTCGTCTCGGTGGGTACATCGACGCTAACCACCGCTCTGGCGGGTGACGACGGGCTTCCCGCTGATCGGGAGCATTCTCGGATTCGATCGAAGAGGTGGAACCTGTTCCAGTTTTGTGCAATTCTGGATATCGTATCCGTGACCGGGAGCACATCTCGATGACTGCACGCGCCGAGCAGAAGGAAGACCAGATGACAGACGAGTTCGCTGACCTGCACCGACCGGTATACGGTCCGGACCTGCTCATCACCGCTCTGGAACGCAATCACGACAAGCCCGCGCTGTACCTCGGCGACGTGATCCTCACCGGCGGTCAGATGCGCGATCAGATCAGCTGCTTCGCCCAGGCGCTCGCGTCACTGGGAATCACTCAGGGCACCAGCACCGCGATGCTCTCGAAGAATCGCCCCGAGGTCCTGATCAGCATGGGCGCAACCATGATCACCGGCTGCCGGGCGAGCGCCTTGAACCCGATGGGATCGCTCGACGACCACAAGTACATCGTCGACGACGCCGAGATCGAGACCCTCATCTTCGATCCCAATGCCTTCGAAGAGCGTGCCGCCGAGTTGAAGGCGTCCTCACCCTCGTTGACCAACGTGCTCTCGATGGGTCCGTCCGAGGTGGGAATCGACATCCTCGCGCTGGCTGCCACGTTCGAGCCCGCGCCGCTGAAGGCCGCGCACGTCGACGCCGAAGACGCCAGCAGCATGGTTTACACCGGTGGAACGACTGGCAAGCCCAAAGGTGTTGTCGGATCCTTCCGTTCGGGTGCAGCGCTCAATCAGATCCAGATGTCGGAGTGGCAATGGCCCGAGGACAACCGCTTCCTCATCTGCACGCCACTCTCGCATGCCGGCGCAGCGTTCTTCATCCCGACCTTGCTGCGCGGCGGTGCGTTGATCGTCCTGCCTGCCTTCGAGCCCGGTGCTGTGCTCGAAGCGATCGAGAAGCACAAGATCACGGCAACCATGTTGGTGCCCACCATGATCTACATGCTCATGGACCACCCCGATCTGCCCAAGCGGGACGTCTCCAGTTTGCAGACGCTGTTCTACGGGGCGTCCGCGATGTCTCCTGCCAGGTTGCAGGAGGGCATCAAGAAGTTCGGTCAGATCTTCTTCCAGTTCTACGGTCAGACCGAGTGCGGCATGACAATTTCGGTGTTGCGCAAGGAAGAACACCTCGCTGACGATCCGGGCCGCCTCGCTACCTGTGGGCGCCCGGTGCCGTGGCTCGACGTCCGGTTGCTCGACGACGACCTCAACGAGGTGCCGCAGGGAGAACTCGGTGAGATCTGCGTGCGCGGCCCGCTGATCATGAAGGGCTACTGGAAGAAGCCGGCCGAAACTGCCGAGGCGTTCCGGGGCGGTTGGCTACACACCGGCGACATCGCGCGAAAGGACAAGGACGGGTTCATGTCCATCGTCGATCGCAAGAAGGACATGATCGTGACCGGTGGTTTCAACGTGTTCCCTCGCGAGATCGAAGACGTGATCTCGGCGCATCCGTCCGTCGCATCGGTGGCGGTAGTCGGTGTGCCGGACGACAAGTGGGGCGAAGCCGTCAAGGCCTGTGTCGTACTTCGAGCAGGACTGACCGTCGACACCGAGGAACTGGTCGAGAAGGTGAAGGCGGCCAAGGGTTCGGTTCACGCGCCCAAGAGCGTCGACTTCGTGGATTCCCTACCGCTGACACCACTGGGCAAGCTGGACAAGAAGGCTCTGCGCGCGCGGTACTGGGAGACCAGCGCCCGCGCAGTCTAGGAACCGGCGTCGACAGCGAAGGGTCAGCGTTTCCAGACGTATCGGCGCTCCGGGCGGCCCACCACTCCGTATTTCAGCGAGGTGGTGGACCGCCCGGTTTCGTAGAGATACTCGAGGTAGCGCCTCGCGCTTGCGCGTGAGATGCCGATCCTCTCGGAAACTTCTGTTGCCGAGGCGGGTTCGATTACCTCTCGCAGTGCTGTCTCGACCAACTGAAGGGTCTCGGGGCTGAGTCCTTTCGGTAGCCCCTTGAGGGACGACGCCCCCGCGGCGCCACCGGCCACTCCGAAAGCCTCGTCCACCGCGTCCTGTTCTGCTTCGCCGGTACTGTCGAGGTTCGCGTAGGTCGATCGGTATCGCTCGAGCCGCTCACGGAGAACCTCGAACGTGAAGGGCTTCATCAGGTAATGCACGACGCCGCTGCGCAGTGCCTTCTTGACCGAGCCCGCCTCGCGCTCACTCGTGATGACGAGAACGTCCAGCTCCGGTGCCAGCTCGCGAAACGGGGCGATCAGATCCAGTCCCGTGGTACCGGGCAGGTGCACGTCGAGTAGAACCAGGTCGGGTTGCAACTCACCGACCGCGGTCAGCGCGGCCTCGGCCGAATGGGCAACGCCGCACACTTCGAAACCGTCTATCCGCGAGACGAATCCGCTGTGCACCTTCGCCACCATGAAGTCGTCGTCGACCACCAGTACCCGGATCATGCGCCCTCTCCGTCGTGTAGGACCGCAGTGAAGACAGTCCACTCGATGTCCTCTGTCTCGATACCCGGTATCTCGATTCCTGCTGTCGAATACGTGCTCACGGTGACGTCGCCACCGCGTCGACGACACGTCAGGCGTACCAGTGCCAAGCCGAAACCGTGTCCGTCACTGGACTGTCCCTTGGTGCTCCAGCCTTGACCGAAGACCCTGTCGCGATTCTCCGGCGCGATACCAGGGCCGGCGTCCTCGACTCGCACTTCGACGGCTGCACCGCGGTCGCGAATCGACAACCGAACCTTGCGGCGCGAGGCTTCCGTCATCTCACCGACGGCGTCGACGGCATTGTCGACGAGGTTTCCGACCACCGTCGCGAGATCTCGTCCGAGCCTGCGGTCCACCGCCTCCAGATGTGTGTCTTCGGTGAGTTCGACCGTGACCAGTCCCTGTGCAGCGGCACCTATCTTGGCGATCACGAGTGCAGCGGTACCGACGTCGGCGATCTTGTCGGTGACGGATGCACTGACCTGCGCGCGCTCCATGGTCAAGCCCTCGACGTAGCCGACCACCTCGTCGTATTCGCCGAGCTGGACGAGGCCGGAGATGGTGTGCAGTTGATTGTCGAACTCGTGGATGTGTGCGCGTAGTGCGTCGGTGCTGGTTCTGGTCACGTCGAGTTCCTCTTCCACGGAGCGCAATTCGGTGCGGTCGCGGAAAGTGGTGACCGACCCGATAGTGCGGCCTTTGGATTCGATCAAGACGGTGTTGAGGACCAGTAGTCGATCACCGACAAGAACCAACTGATCGGATTCGGTTGTGCCGGAGGTCAGTACACTCTGGAGGCGGTCGTCGAGGCCGAGGTCCCGCACCGATCTACCGGCACTCCCGCGTGGGATGTCGAGGAGTTGGTGAGCACTGTCGCTCATCAGCACCACTTTTCCCTGCGCGTCGAATGCGATGACACCTTCCTTGAGGCCACGCAACATCGCCTCTCGTTGGCGAACCAGGTCCAGGATCTCCCCGGCCTCCATGCCGAGGGTCTGCCGTTTGACCCTGCGGGCCAACAGGATCGAACCGACGCCGCCGAGGAGTGAGGCCACCGCGAGGTACACCAGGAGGTTCGGCGCCGACTGCAGCAGTCGCGCCCAGATCGAGGGATACTCGATGCCGACGATCGCGGTTCCGGTAATCGTGCCTTCGCCTCCGAGGATCGGAACGTGCGCTTCCACGGCCTTGCCGGATGGCGTGTCGACCAAGCCCGTCCACGACCGATCCTGGGTCTGACGTGCATCGATGCCGACATCACCGGGGCGCGTCGAAATGACGACAGTGCCGTCGGCGTCGGCAAGCGAGACGTAGGTGACGCCCGAGATGGCGCGCACCGAGTCGACCGAACCCTGTAGTCCGGAGCGCAGGCGGGTCTGAGCCTGGGGGAGTAGTTCGCGTACCGCCGGATTGGCTGCGAGCGATTCCGCTGCGGAGAGTGCGCGACGGCCCTCCTCGCGTTGAAAACTCGCGGACGATTGAGCGAGGGAGAGGGCAGTGACGCACACGAGAACCGCGACGACGATCAGAAGTTGCAGCTCGAGGAGTTGCGACGCCAGAGTGTGCCGGCGCGGACGCAAGCGCGCACGCAGTGGCGACCTGCGCTCTCGCTCGGCCTGCTCGTTTCCTGAGGACACCAGCCAGACCCTAGCCTTCGGTTCGATGTCGGGAAAGCGCCCGTTCGTGAGCACAATGAGCACAAATCAATTTGCTTTCCCAATGGTGACCCCAGTCACAAAGTGCGTCAGTATGAAACCTGTTCACACAGCGGTACCAGCAGACAACCAGCAGACAAGGGCAGCGACATGAAGGTATCGAAGCGGCTGAGTAGGCATATCGCCCTGCTCGGCGCCTGCGCGATGACTCTCGTGCTCTCGACCGGATGCACTCCGGTCGAGTCCTTCTTCGCCGGTGGCCGAGCGGGTGAGAGTTCCGAAGAACTGCGAGTACTGGTGCCCTCGGTGGCCGGTGGTGGTTACGACCTGACCGCCCGGACCATGGTGCAGGCACTGGCCGACGAGGGAACCGTCGACTCCGACGTCGTTGTACTGCCCGGATCGGGCGGCATCGTCGGACTCAACCGGTTGGCTCTCGAAAGCGGGAATCCCGATCTGCTCATGGTCATGGGGCTCGGTGTTCTGGGTTCGCTCGAGATTTTGCCGTCAGAGCACACTCTTGCCGACGTGACGCCGATCGCGAGACTGGTCGAAGAACCGGAAGCTCTACTGGTTCCGGCAGATTCGCCGTACAAAACTCTGGCGGATCTGACGCAGGCCTGGGTGGCGGATCCGTCGTCGATCTCGATCGGCGGTGGTTCGAGTGAAGGTGGACCGGACGGGTTGTTCCGCCTTCTGTTCGCACGGGCAGTCGGGATAGATCCGTCGCTGTCTCCCTATCGCATCTTCGACGGCGGCGGAGAACTGCTCCCCGCGCTGCTCACCAGGCAGGTCGACGTCGCTGCAACCGGAATCGGTGAGTACCTGGATCAGATTGCGGCAGGCACGGTTCGGGTTCTTGCGGTCAGCTCGCCGGAGCGCACCCCGGCGGTGGATGCGCCCACCATGGCGGAGTCGGGCGTCGACGTCACGTTCACCAACTGGCGAGGGCTCATGGCGCCGCCGGGTCTGAGCGACGATCAGCGTCAGCGCTTGCAGGATTTGGTGCGGGATCTGGCGGCAAGCCCGCGGTGGAACGAGCTGTCTCGCCGAAATGGTTGGAACAGTGCAGTTCTCACCGAACCAGAGTTCTCTGCCTTCCTTGCCGATCAAGCCCAGTTCGTCGACGCGACGCTCGATCCGCCCGGCACGAACTAGCACAACCGAAAGTTTCGTTTCACCTCCACGAAGGTCACCGGCTCGATTTGCCGTGCCGTTTTTCTCGGCAACTCAGCACAAAAGGAGTTCATCATGCTCGTCACACTCGGCTTCCTCATGGTTGCGGTGTTCATGTTCCTGATCCTCACCAAACGCGCGACCCCGGTGGTGGGACTGACCCTGGTTCCGGTGGCCTTCGGACTACTTGCCGGGGCGGGGCTCGGAATCGGCGACATGATCACCGACGGCATCAAGTCGCTTGCACCCACCGCGGCTCTGTTGTTCTTTGCGATCATCTTCTTCGGAATCATGATCGACGTCGGACTGTTCGATCCGCTGGTCAAACTCATCTTGCGGATGGTGCGGGACGATCCGATGCGGCTCGTGGTCGGAACCGCGGTGCTCGCGATGGTGGTGTCCCTGGACGGCGACGGTTCGACGACCTTCATCATCGTGACCTCCGCGCTGCTACCGCTCTACCTCAAACTCGGTGTCAGCCCCGTCGTCCTGACGGTGATCGCCGGCCTGTCCAACGCGACGATGAACATCATTCCGTGGGGCGGCCCGACCGTCCGAGCGGCGAGTGCGCTGGGACTCTCACCGTCCGACGTCTTCGTCCCGATGGTGCCGTCGTTGATCGTCGGCCTGATCATGGTGCTCGGATTCGCGATTCACCTCGGGATCATGGAACGCCGCAGGATCGGGACTTTGGTCCTGACTTCTGAGCGCATCCTCGAAAAGGTCGGAAACGGTGGAAGTTCCAGCACCGGTAGCGCCGGCACCGGCGGCTCGAACGACTCCGAAGACGACGGCGGCGATACCGGACGCTTCATCGACGGCCTCGACCCCAAGCGGGACACCTTGCGACCGAAGCTGCTCTGGTTCAACGCCGCGCTGACGACGATCCTTCTCGTGGTGCTCGTGATGGACATCCTGCCCATCCCGGTGCTGTTCATGATCGCGTCGTCGATCGCTCTCGCGGTGAATTTCCCGGCGGTCAAGGATCAGGGCGAAGCGATCGCCCGCCACTCGTCGAGCATCGTCTCGGTCGTCGCGATGGTCCTGGCAGCGGCCGTGCTGACCGGAGTCTTCCAGGGAACCGGCATGGTCGAGGCAATGGCGGAGTGGTTGTTGCAGGTCATCCCCGACGCCATGGGCCCGCACCTTGCCGTCATCACGGGCGTCCTGAGCATTCCGCTCACGTTCTTCATGACCAACGACGCATTCTACTTTGGGGTGCTCCCGGTACTGTCCGAGACTGCAGCGCAGTACGGCATCGAGCCGGTGGAGATGGCGCGCGCGTCGATCACCGGGCAGGCCGTACACATGCAGAGTCCGCTGGTCCCGGCGATCCTGCTCCTCGTCACCCTCGCCGGTGTGTCCCTGGCGGATCACCACAAGAAGGTCCTGTGGCGAGCCGGACTGATCTCGATCACGATGCTCGTGGTCGGCGTCGGATTGGGGCAGATCCCCTTCTGAGCGCGATCAGTTGTGGAAGGGGCACCGGCCTTGGTCGGTGCCCTTCTTCTTTTTCGTGACGAAGTTGGGCCGGATGTCGAGATCTGGCTCGTCGTACAGGCGGTGGAACGTCGGTGTGAGCGAGCTGGACATGGGCGGGTTCACCCAGGACCAGTCGGTCGGGCACTTGCGCCCGGCCTTGTCCTCACGCGCGATGTGATCGATGAATTGCTTTGCGACAGTGTGATGGTCGACCATGATGACGCCGGCCTTGCGGTAGCTGTGGATAACTGCGCGGTTCAGTTCGACCAGTGCGCGGTCCTTCCACAGCGTGCGGTCGTGGCTCATGTCGAGCTCCATCATCGCTCCGATGGTGGGCAACATGTTGTAGCGATCGGTGTCGCTGAAGTTGCGTGCGCCGACCTCGGTGCTGACGTACCAACCGCTGAACGGTGTGCAGGGATAGACGATTCCGCCGATGTCGAGATTCATGTCCGAGACCGCGGGAACGGCGTGCCATTTAAGCCCCAGATCAGCGAACCAGCCGTATTCGGGATGTTCGATCTCGACCTCGAGTACGAGGTCCGTCGGAACGTCGAAATACTGCAAGGGCTCGTCGGGAACCGAAATCAGTACGGGGAGAACGTCGAACGCCGTACCGGCGCCCTTCCATCCCATCGCGGTGACCTGAGCGGTCAGATCGACGTGCCAGGGGTCGCCCAGGATGCTGCCGTCCGGCTGACGGTAGCCGGCATAGCGGATCAGTTGCGGGCTGAGGATGCGGTACTCCTGGCCGTCCTCGCGGGGAAGGGGGCCGACCGTCACGACGGACTGCAGAGCGCCACCGTTCGTCGACAGACGCAGGTGCTCCCAGCACGCTTCTGCGAGAGCGGAAGCGGTGACGGCATCGCGCGCGTCGATGAGTTTGAGGGTCCGCCAATGGGCGCGACCGACACACCGGGCGTGGTTTCGCCAGGCGAGTTTGGCGCCGACGAGCAATTCCTCCGCTGTGTGCGTGTAGGTGCCGGTCCGGTGGAGTTCACGCAAGGCCTCGCGCCGCCGAGACGTGGGGAGGTGGCCCAGTTCCGGAGAGTCGAAAAATTCGACGCACTCGAGTTCCCGACGTTGAAGCTCGGTCAGCGTCGGGGTAGTGGAGGCGATCTGGGACGTAAGCCCGCTATCGGTGGGCAATTCGTCCTGTCGAACAAAATCCACGGCACGACTCCTGTTTGGCTGGTTGAGATTTCGCTGAACGTTAGCTCGGCGATCGAGAGTGTCGAAGCTCTTGTTTATCTTGCACGCAAGAATAAGAAAGGGACGGTCACACCGCGAAATGGGGTCGCATTGTGACACTTGTCCAGAATGATTTACGAGTCAGACATTTGTGACATAAGCTGCAGACGAAATTCCGCGGCGGGTCTTGCCGCGTCTAGTCGGGACGAGGATGAGCGTGGATTCGCAAGCAATCTCTCTGGTCCGGTCGAGCTTCAAATCCGTCGCTGCGGTGGAAGATGGTCCGGAACGGCTCGCCCGTACCTTCTATTCGATCCTGTTCGCTCGATCGCCCGAAACCCGGGAGTTCTTTCCGGCAGCGATGGATGTGCAGCGGGACCGGCTTGTCGGCGCTATCGCCCACGTCGTCGAGCGCCTCGACGAGTCCGACGCGATAGTCGAGTACCTCGCGCAGCTCGGCCGCGATCACCGTAAGTACGGCGTCACCGACGAGCACTACACGGCAGTCGGGAACGCGTTGATCGAAGCACTCGAAACTTTCGGTGGCGCAGAAATGTGGACCGACGAGGTGGACAGCGCGTGGCGCAACGCGCTCGCGATCATCTCGGCCGCGATGATGGATGCCGCCAACGCGGAAGACGGACCGCCCGCCTGGAGTGCCACGGTCGTCGAATGCCGTCCGGTCATCAAGGGCGTCGCCGTCGTGCGGCTCCAGCTCGACCAGACGATGGAGTACCGCGCCGGTCAGTACGTCAGCGTGCAGGTCGCCGCGAGGCCGCGGATGTGGCGCTACCTCTCGCCGGCCACGCCGTACGACGGGACCGGAATCCTCGAGTTCCACGTTCGGCAGGTCACCGGTGGGTGGGTCAGCCCGGTCATGGTGAACCAGACCGCTGTCGGTGACACCTGGGTGGTCGGTTCGCCCATCGGCGCCCTGGGGATTCCGGAGAACTCCAAGGACCTCTTGATGATCGCGTCGGGAACCGGAGTGGCTCCGCTGCGCGCTCAGATACTCGAGCTGATCCGACGCGGCAACACCCGCAAGGTCCAACTGTTCTATTCCGGACAGCATCCGTGCGATCTGTACGACCTTCCATACCTGTGGAAGTTGGCAGAGAAGCACCCGTGGCTCACGATTGTCCCGGTCTCCGAAGAAGACGAGAATCCGTGGTGGCACACCGAAGCGGAACCGCTGCCCCCGATCGGCATGGCCAGGCGCATCGTCGGCAAGGTCGGCAAGGTCGTGACCTCGTTCGGTGACTGGGCGGGCTACGACATTCAGGTCGTCGGCAGCGAATCCATGGTCAACAGCACCAAATTCAGGCTGCGCGCAGTGGGCATCGACGTCGACACCGTTCGCAATGATCCGACGTACTGACCGTCAGTAAGGATCGAACTGAATGACCTCGGCCGGCGTTCCGGCCTCGATCAATCGATCACGCGTCGATCGAACCATTGCTGCTGACCCGCACACCAAGACCTGATGTTCGGTGAACGCACCGTACGACGCGACGACGTCGGCGAGCGTTCCCTCGATGAGATGATCGTCGCCGAATCCGATGTCGACGTTCAACCG
This sequence comes from Rhodococcus baikonurensis, assembly GCF_040489275.1. Taxonomy (NCBI): domain Bacteria; kingdom Bacillati; phylum Actinomycetota; class Actinomycetes; order Mycobacteriales; family Nocardiaceae; genus Rhodococcus; species Rhodococcus baikonurensis. The sequence goes on from NZ_JBEUOQ010000003.1 coordinate 202,367, forward strand.
GTCGAACCATCCGTCGGGCGGGCCGCCGTCGGAGAGATCTTCGACGACAGGAATGGGCTGCAACCACGGAAACTGGTCGGCGAGCAGCCACAGCATGTCCGCTGCGTAGAGATCGCGAAGCGTTCTGCCACCGAAGAAGAGGTACACCTGCGGCGGGTTCGGGGTCTGAGCCAGATCGAGAATGATCGACCGGAGCGGAGCCAAGCCGGTTCCGCCCGCGACCATGATGACGGTGGGTCCGTTCTCGTCGACGGACAGGTTGCCGCGCGGGTCGAGGATCTGCCAGACGTCACCGGGCTGGGTGTCCTTGACTATCGAACCGCTGACCCAACCGCCGGGAACCGTCTTGACGTGAAACTCCAGCTTCCCGTCGTGTGAGGGAGGCAGGGCGGGGGAGAGCCGACGGAGCAACCGCGAATTCTGCGGGACGCTGACATCGACGTACTGGCCGGGGCGGAAGGGGACGACATCGCCGACCAGGCGGACAACCGCCAGATCCTCACGGAGACGGTGATGTTCGACAACTGTGCTCGACCAGGTTCGCTGGGCCATGAAAGTTCTCCTGTAGTCAGTAGAGCGGGTCGTGCCGGATCTGGTCGAGCGGAGTTCCGCCGGCACGCAAGGCGTAGACGGTCGTCTTGATCATCGACGGTGACCCCGAGATCTGCACCTGACGGTCGGCCCACGAGCCGAACTGCGCGACCACTTTTCCGATCGGTCCGATCAGTCGGCTGTGCATTCCGAAGGGCGGTTCGAGCACCGGTCCGTTGTGCCACCAAGGGTTTTCGGGTTCTTCGGAAACCGGTACGACGGTCAACCACGGGTTGCTGAGCGAGATGTGCCAGAGGGTTTCGAGGTCGTAGAGGTCGCACGGGTAGCGGCCGCCGACGAACAGATGCACGCGCGGGTTGTTCGCGCGTTGGGACATTTCCATCACCTGGGCCCGCAGAGGGGCGATGCCGGTGCCGGACCCGATCATGAGAACGTCACGGTCGCTGGTGAAGTCGACCTCGAGACCGCCGAGGGGAGTGGACATGACCCAGCGGTCACCGACGTTGGTTTCGCTGACGATCGCGGGGCTGACCCATCCTCCCGACACCTTGCGGATGTGGAACTCGAGCTGACCGAAAGGGTTGGTCGGAATCGCCGGTGAGTAGTACCGCCACATTTTCGGGCGCTGCGGAATCTGAACGCCGACGTACTGTCCCGCCCCGTACGGAATGGGTGGGTCGGCTTCGAGGCGCACTATCGCCAGATCGTCGAGGACTCGTTCGTGGCTGACCACGGTTGCGCCCCAGAGCGCCGGGGTCGTATCGGATTCGGCGCCGTCGGCCATCGTGCTCACGACGAGGTCGGTGAACTGCGACCAGGCCTCGTCCAGTTCCGGCGTCCACTTGTAGCGGCTGTGCGCGCTCGTGCCGTACATCGACCGAACCGCGCGCTTCAGAGCGACGCCTGCGGCCTCGTAGTGCTCACGCTCGACACCGTAGCGACGGTGGTCGCGGCCGAGTTGCGTGAGGAACTTTCGGATTCGGCGGTGCTGCGGCAGATTCTTCACGACGAACTCGACGGCTCTGAAGAAACGGTGGCCCTGCGATTCCATCCCGGCGGGGAACAATGAGCGGTACAGAGGATGTTCCGCAAAGAGGCCGGTGTAGAACACTGCCGAGAAGTGCGCGCGGCTCTCTTCGTCGTCGGTCAGAGAATCGAGGCTGGATTGCAGACGGGCGATCACTGTCGGATCCAATCCATCCCCCTTTCGCACCAGCTGCAACTCTCGCCACAATTCTAGTACGGCCGAAAATGTGACCTACGAAACCAACTCGGTCTGGCGAAAACAAACTTGAGCGGAATAGACTCAAGTTTGTCCGCGTTGAGCATAGTGACACAGTCGCAATACCAACCGGTCGCGGCTCTTCCCGTTCGACTTCGCCAGAAAGGTGACAAGTGGACTCGTTCACACCAACAACCAAGACCCAGGCTGCGATGACGGCTGCACTGCAGTCGGCGTCGTCGGCGGGTAATCCCGATATCCGGCCCGCCCATCTGCTGGTCGCATTGCTCGACCAGACCGACGGCATCGCTGCCCCACTACTCAAAGCCGTAGGCGTCGACCCCACGGTCGTACACCGTGAAGCTCAGGCAATCGTCGACCGCCTGCCCAAGACAACCGGCGCAAGCTCCACTCCGCAACTCGGACGCGAGGCACTCGCGGCACTGACCGCTGCTCAGCACCTCGCCACCGAGATGGACGACGAATATGTCTCCACCGAGCACGTCCTCTACGGACTGGCCGGCGGCGACTCCGACGTCGCCCAGTTGCTCGTGCGCCACGGCGCCACCCAGGACGCACTGCGTGAAGCCTTCACCACCGTCCGCGGCAGCGCTCGCGTCACCAGCCCGGAGCCGGAAGGCACCTACCAAGCGCTGGAGAAGTACTCCACCGACCTCACCGAAGCCGCGCGAAGCGGCAAGCTCGATCCGGTGATCGGTCGCGACACCGAGATTCGTCGTGTCGTGCAGGTGCTCTCGCGTCGTACCAAGAACAACCCGGTCCTCATCGGTGAGCCCGGCGTCGGTAAGACCGCGATCGTGGAGGGCCTGGCCCAACGCATCGTCGCGGGTGACGTCCCGGAATCGCTGCGAGGCAAGACCGTCGTGTCCCTGGACCTCGGGTCCATGGTCGCCGGTGCCAAGTTCCGCGGTGAATTCGAGGAACGTCTCAAGGCAGTTCTGGACGACATCAAGAACAGCGCCGGACAGGTCATCACCTTCATCGACGAGTTGCACACCATCGTCGGCGCCGGAGCCACCGGTGAATCCGCGATGGACGCAGGCAACATGATCAAGCCGATGCTCGCCCGCGGTGAGCTGCGGTTGGTCGGTGCCACCACACTCGAGGAGTACCGCAAGTACATCGAGAAGGACGCAGCACTCGAGCGTCGTTTCCAGCAGGTGCTCGTCGGTGAGCCCTCGGTCGAGGACACCATCGGCATCCTGCGCGGCCTCAAGGAGCGCTACGAAGTGCACCACGGCGTGCGCATCACCGACTCCGCGTTGGTGGCTGCTGCCGCGCTGTCGGACCGCTACATCACGTCGCGGTTCCTGCCGGACAAGGCCATCGACCTCGTGGACGAAGCCGCATCGCGACTGCGTATGGAGATCGACTCGCGGCCCGTCGAGATCGACGAGGTGGAACGCACGGTTCGCCGACTCGAAATCGAAGAAGTGGCACTCGAGAAGGAAACCGACGACGCGTCCAAGGCACGGCTCGAGAAGCTGCGTCAGGAACTCGCCGACGACCGCGAAAAGCTCAATCAGCTCAGCACCCGCTGGCAGAACGAAAAGCAGGCCATCGACTCGGTGCGCGTGCTGAAGGAACAGCTCGAAAACCTGCGAGGAGAGTCCGAACGCGCTGAGCGTGACGGCGATCTGGGCAAGGCAGCCGAGTTGCGCTACGGCCGCATCCCGGCGCTGGAGAAGGAACTGGAAGAGGCAGCAGCCGCTTCCGGAGCCGCCTCCGACGGTGACGTGATGCTCAAGGAAGAGGTCGGGCCAGACGACGTCGCAGACGTGGTCGCAGCCTGGACCGGAATCCCCGCCGGCCGGATGATGGAAGGCGAGACCGAGAAGCTGCTCCGCATGGAGTCCGAACTCGGCAAGCGAGTCGTCGGCCAGACCGACGCCGTCGTCGCCGTCTCGGATGCGGTTCGCCGCGCCCGAGCAGGTGTCGCCGACCCCAATCGGCCCACCGGTTCCTTCCTGTTCCTCGGCCCGACCGGCGTCGGTAAGACGGAGCTCGCCAAAGCCTTGGCGGACTTCCTCTTCGACGACGAGCGCGCGATGATCCGCATCGACATGAGCGAATACGGTGAGAAGCACTCGGTGGCCCGACTCGTCGGTGCCCCTCCGGGATACGTCGGCTACGAAGCCGGCGGCCAGCTCACCGAAGCTGTCCGGCGACGCCCGTACTCGGTGGTCCTCTTCGACGAGGTCGAGAAGGCACACCCCGACGTGTTCGACGTCCTGCTCGCAGTGCTCGACGAAGGCCGACTCACCGACGGTCAAGGCCGCACGGTGGACTTCCGAAACACCATCCTGATCCTGACCTCCAACCTGGGATCCGGTGGCACACGGGAGCAGGTCATGGACGCGGTACGCCACGCGTTCAAGCCGGAGTTCATCAACCGTCTCGACGACGTGGTCATCTTCGATTCGCTCTCCGAAGAGCAGCTGGAGCACATCGTGGACATCCAGCTCGAGCAGTTGCAGAAGCGTCTGGCTGCGCGTCGTCTCACCCTCGAGGTGAACGGTGCGGCTCGGATGTGGCTCGCAGTGCGCGGCTACGACCCGCTGTACGGCGCTCGGCCTCTGCGTCGACTCGTTCAGCAGTCGATCGGCGACCAGCTCGCCAAGCTGCTCCTGGCAGGCAAGGTCCAGGACGGCGACACCGTGCACGTCGGTGTCAGCGAGGACGCGGATCAGTTGGTTCTCTCCTGATTCGGTAAGCGGAATGCCCCGTCGATCCACTTGGATCGGCGGGGCATTCGCATTTTGTTCTACCCTGGATGGCTGGATGCTCGAACCGGGGATGAGTGCACCCGCGCCTCTCCGAACGACTTCGACGCTCTTTCGTCCCAACCGAAGGTGAGCCAGGCATGACCGATCAGAACGATCCGCGTAACTCGGGTGGGCCGCGCCGTGAGGATCCCGAGGCCACCGAGGTGTGGGGGCGTACGCCCGACCAGCCGACGGAGCAGTACGGGACGGTGTCCGGCCAGAATCCGAACCAGCCGACGGAGTATTTCGGTCAGCAGCCGGGGGCACAGCAGTATCCCTACGGTGGCCCGGATCAGAACACGGAGTACTTGGGGCAGCAGGGGCAGCAGCCGAATCCCACTCAGGCGTTCCCTGCCTACAACCCGCAGTTCGATCCGCAGGCGCCGCCGCCCGGAGCGACGCAGGCCTATCCGCCGTACACGGCCCAGCAGTACGGGACCACGGATCAGTACGGAAATACGCAGCAGTACGGAAATACACAGCAGTATCCGGTTGCCGGTGGTGGCGGTGGTGTCCCGCCGGAACAGCCGTTCATCGAGGACGGGTCGTCGGGAGGCGGCAAGAAGCGCAAGCTCGCGACATGGGTGGCCGCCGGCGTGGTCGGGATCCTGGTCGCCGTGATCGCGATCGTCGCGTTCTCGGCGTTCGGTTCGAACGACAAGGGCACCCAGACCGCTTTCGTTCCCCCGACGACCACGACGCAGGCGCCGACCACCACACCGCCGAAGGCGAGCACCACGGCACCGACTCCGACGACGGATTCCCCGCTCAGCCAGCTTCCGGGCGGGCTCGGCGAAGTCATCGGTGACGCCGGGGGAGCCGTCGGCACCGTCAAGTCGAATGACGGCGGCACATTGGTCATCGATTCGATCGGCGGCTCGCAGGTGACGATCCTGACCACTGCGGACACCACGCTCATCGCGCTCAACCGTGCCACCATCGCCGATCTGCAACCGGGGGACAACATCGTCGTCGACGGAACGCCGGTGGAGAACGGGACGATGACCGCCAACACGATTCTGAGTACGTCGCTGCCGAAGTTCGGCAACTGAGTCGTTCACGACACATCGGGCGAGTCCACCAGGGTGTCGCGGGAGGTTGAAGCCGCGAGTCGCTACCCTGGAGGGTGATGACTGGAATGTGGTTCGGACTGGCAGCAATTGCACTCGCAGGCGCGGGTGCGCTTCTGTACGTCGACAGGACGAGGCGAGATCAATCAGGACGAGTGCGTCAGATCTGGGCGAAGGCTCAGGGCTACACGTACACGGCTACCGACGATCAGCTGGCAGGCGAATGGCATCGCGCGGTCATGGCCAAGCAGGACTACCTCACAGCCACCGACGTCGTCCGAGGCCGTCGCCGCGGAGAGCAGTTCGTGCTGTTCGACCTGGAAGAGACCGCGACCATCGTGGCCGTTCGCCGCGAGATCGGGTCCGACGTCGACATCGATCTCCGGTTGAAGTCGACAGCTCCGCCCAAAGACGGTGACCTGAACCTGCTGGGTGCGATCGGTTCCCGGGTGGTTTTCGCAACGGACCTCGAGATTGCTCGTCGTGTCTGTGATCAGCGCATGGTGGCGTTCACCGAATCCGTTCCGCCGTCGATCAGCATGCTGTGGAGCGAAGGGCCGTGGACGCTCGGCTCGCTGCCGGTGACCAGCAACGGCCGGGATTGGGACGCGGCAATCGAGTCGGTTGCGCGGCTGTCCGGCATCTTGCACGTACTGCCCCCCGTCACCGATCCCAATGAACTCGAGGTCGATCACGATCCGAGCCGTCCGCGGCCGGGGGCCGAGAAGTCTCGCCCCGCTCAGGATCCGGTAGAGCAGCCCCGTTCGCGTCAGGAGCAGCCGCCTCGTGAAGCTGCACCTCGTGAATTCTCGCCGCGTGAGTCCGCGCCGCGTGAATCTGGATCGCGTGAATCTGGACCGCGTCAGGACCAATCGCTGCGCAAGCCCGAGGCGGCCGACAAGCCGGCTCAGCGTCCGGCGTCGCAGCGCTCGGGCACAATTCGCCCCGTCGACTGACCTTCAGGTTCCCGTCCCGTCCCGATAACCACTAGCGTGGCCGGTATGTCGACTTCCCACTCGGATCGCCCTGTGCGTCCCGTTGCCCTGGTGACCGGACCTACCTCTGGTCTCGGCGCCGGTTTCGCCAAGAAATACGCCTCCCTCGGATACGACCTGGTTCTCGTCGCGCGTGACGAGGTCAGATTGCATGACCTCGCGTCCGAGCTGAAGACGATGTTCGGCACCGAGTCGGAGATTTTGGTTGCCGATCTCGCATCCGAGGCCGGACGCGACACGGTCGCGCTTCGATTGGAGAAGGGCGTCGAGGTGTTGGTGAACAACGCCGGATTCGGTACGTCCGGCGAGTTCTGGACCGCAGATCCGGCGCTGCTGCAGTCGCAACTCGACGTCAACGTCACCGCCGTGATGCGGCTGACCCGCGCGGCGCTGCCCAGCATGATCGCGTCGGCGCACGGAACGATCGTCAACGTCGCGAGCGTCGCGGGGCTGTTGTCCGGGCGCGGTTCGACGTACTCGGCAAGCAAGGCGTACGTGATCTCGTTCACGGAGGGACTGTCCGGCGGGTTGGCCGGAACGGGAGTGCGCGTGCAGGCACTGTGCCCGGGCTTCATCCGCACCGAGTTCCACGAGCGTGCGGGTATCGAGATGTCCACGATCCCCAAGCCGATGTGGCTGAGCGTCGACCAGGTGGTTGCGGCGTCGATGAAGGATCTCGGTGACGACAAGGTCATCAGCATTCCGGGAGTTCAGTACAAGGTCCTCACTACGGCTGGGCGTCTGGTTCCCAAGGGTCTGGTTCGTCGGCTGACGAACATCGTGGGCAGAGGCCGCGGGCGAACGTAGCCCAGAGGCAGAAGCCGAACACAAGGCAGTGGTCGGTAGGCTGAGCACTCATGAGCGATCGTGAGGATTTGGCTGCGCTGGTGCGCGAATTGGCTGTTGTACACGGAAAGGTGACGTTGTCCTCGGGCAAGGAAGCCGATTACTACGTCGACCTTCGCCGCGCGACACTTCACCACAAGGCGGCGCCGCTGATCGGCTCGCTGCTGCGTGAACTGGTCGCGGACTGGGATTTCGACGCCGTCGGCGGTTTGACGATGGGCGCCGATCCGGTTGCGATGGCGGTGATGCACGCTCCCGGACGCCCGATCGACGCGTTCGTCGTTCGCAAAGCTGCCAAGGCACACGGGATGCAGCGTCAGATCGAGGGCCCGGACATCGTGGGCAAGCGTGTCCTGGTTGTCGAGGACACGACCACCACGGGCAATTCGCCGCTGACAGCAGTGAAGGCCCTGCGCGAGGCGGGGGCCACCGTGGTCGGAGTCGCGACGGTCGTCGATCGCGCGACGGGTGCGGATGCGGTGATCGGTGCCGAGGGCGTCGAGTACCGCTCGCTGTTGGGCCTGGAAGATCTGAACCTGAGCTGACGCCCCGTGAGTGGTTAAGGGGTCCCTGCACTCCTTAACCACTCACAGGGGTCAGTCGCCGACGGTGACGGCGAGCGCTTCGTCGACGCTGTGCGGCGCGGGATCGTGGTCGTCGACGTGCGCGAGGACCTTGCGTCCGCTCGACAGGACGAACACGGCGGCGAGGGTGAGCACCGCGCCGACCCAGAACGGCATGTGGACGTTGGACTCGCCGAGCTTGCCGGCAACCCACGGGGCTGCGGCGCCGCCGACGAATCGAACGAAGCTGTAGGCAGCCGAGGCGGTCGACCGTTCCACGGGAGCCGAGATCATGACGGTTTCGGTGATGAGTGTGTTGTTCACGCCGAGGAACAAACCGGCGAGGACGACGCCGACGATCAGGACGATCTTGTTCTCGGTGAAGAGCGCCATCATGCCGAGGTCGAGTGCGAACAGTGTCAGCGCCAGCATCATCATCGGTAGGGTGCCGAAGCGTCGTTGCAGGCGAGGGGCGAGGAAAACCGACGAGATCGCCAGCATCAGGCCCCAGCCGAAGAAGATGAATCCGATCGGGTACGCCCCCATGTCGAGGGGGAACGGTGTGTACGCGAGCAGCGTGAAGAATCCGTAGTTGTAGAGCAGCGCGGTGATGGCAACAGTGAGTAGCCCGCGGTGCCGCAGAGCCTGGAACGGCGCAGCGATGGATGTGTGGTGTTCCGGCTTGGGTGCGCTCGGAAGCATCACGACGATGAGAATGAAGGCAACTGCCATCAAGGCTGCGACGCCGAAGAACGGTGCGCGCCAGCTGATGTCACCGAGAACGCCGCCGACCAACGGTCCGACCGCGATACCGATGCCCAGTGCAGCCTCGTACAGGATGATCGCACGTGCGACGCCGCCGCTGGCCGCGCCGACGATGGCCGCCAGTGCCGTTGCGATGAACAGTGCATTGCCCAGTCCCCAGCCCGCACGGAATCCGACGATCTGCCCGATGGTGCTGGAAGCGCCTGCCAGAGAAGCGAACACGATGATGATGGCAAGGCCTGCAAGAAGTGTTTTCTTGGCGCCGATGCGGCTGGGCACCACACCGGTGATGAGCATGGCCACGCCGGTCACGAGCATGTAGCTGGTGAACAGGAGCGAAACCTGCGACGGTGTGGCGTCGAGTTGTTCGCCGATCGGCTTGAGGATCGGATCGACCAAACCGATGCCCATGAAGGCGATGACGCTGGCAAAAGCTACCGCCCACACCGCTTTCGGTTGCTTCAGGAGGCTCGGCGGAGCCTCGTTCTGGTGCGTTGATGTCGCGGTCGTGTTGCTCACGGCCACCTCCTTTTTCAGTGGTGGGTATTTCAGCTGGGGTCGGAAGTCTTGATGATGGACCGTAATTCGGCCAATCCGTCAGCCAGCTTCTTGATCTGTTCCGGCTCGAGTTCGACGAAGTGAGGTACCAGGGCGTCGGCGATCTCGTTTCGGCCGTCGTTCAATATCTTTCGACCCTTCTCGGTCATGGCGACGCGCACTGCGCGGGCGTCCTCCGGGTCGGCCCGGCGCTCGACGTAACCGTGTTCGCCGAGTTTGCGTAGCAGCGCGGTGGCGGAGGGCTGCGAGCATCTGTCGAGCCGGGCGAAATCGCTGATGCGCATTTCGCCGTACTCCTCGAGAAGTGAGAGTGCGCGCAGCCAGGCGCGTGGGTACTGCTCGGACGCGAACGAACCTGCCAGCTTCGCGAAGCGGTGTGTATTGCTCACGAGGTCGACGAGTAGTTCGTGCAGTTGCTGCTGGTCATCGGACACGAGAAATATTATTACATAGGGTAACTATGTAAATCAACGGGTGTGCGGAAGGTGGTTCGTCACAGTCGAGGTGACGAGTGCCGCGATGTCGAGGTCGGGGCAGACGAGCGTGAGGCTTCGGTTTGTCGCCAGCACTGCGATGCCGTGGGTTCCCGTCCAGATGTTCAGTGCAGAAGTGGTGGGATCGGAGGCGTTGGCCTCGTCGGTCAGGGATTGCAGGGCGGCGAAGAGTGGGAGTGAAGACTCCCGGAGGTTGCTGCCTGCGCCCTCGAGGAGGTCGTGGCGGAACATCAACTCGAACATTGCGGGTCGCTCCTGGGCGAATGACACGTATTCGATTGCTGCCGAGATCAATCGGCTACGAGCGGGTTGTTTGCCGGCGAGGATGGGATCGAGTCTGTCGGTGAGATCGCGCAGGCCGTGTGAGGCGATTGCGGCAAGCAGGCTGTTGTGGGTCGGAAAGTATCTCCGCGGGGCGCCGTGCGACACGCCCGCGCGCCGCGCGATCTCCCGTAGCGTCAGTTCCGTGGCGCCGTCGACATCGAGAATCTCGACGCCGGTGGCGACAAGTGTTTCGCGAAGGCTGCTGACAGTCATGGAAGACAGTGTCTACTATCTTGAACGTAGACACTGTCTACTAGACGGAAAAGGTGATGCCCTGTGCTCTACTGGCTGTTCAAATACGTCCTGATCGGCCCGGTCCTCTGGCTGTTCGGGCGGCCGACGATCGAGGGCCAGCACCACATCCCCAAGAAGGGGCCGGTGATTCTCGCCGGCAACCATCGGGCAGTCGTCGACTCGTTCTTCCTGGTTCTCATGGTGCGCCGACGCATCACCTTCGTCGCGAAGAGTGAATATTTCACCGGGACCGGTGTGAAGGGCGCGATGCAGCGCTGGTTCTTCGGTGGGGCGGGTCAGGTGCCGATCGATCGTAGCGGCGCCGACGCCTCCCGTGCGGCGTTGGACACGGCCATCGGAATTCTCGACAAGGGCGGGGTCTGGGGGATCTATCCCGAGGGAACGCGATCACCCGACGGGTGCCTGTACAAGGGAAAGACCGGAGCGATTCGCGTTGCCCTGGAAACCGGAGCACCGGTCGTTCCCGTCGTCGTGCACGGCGGCGACGCCGTCAACCCGCCGGGGACGCGGATGTGGCGCTTCAGCAAGGTCCGGATCACGGTAGGGGAGCCGATCGACTTCTCGCGGTACCGCGAACTTCGGGGCTACCAGGCCGTCGTGCGCGCGGCGACGGACGAATTGATGACGGTGCTCTGTGAGCAATCGGGGCAGGAATACGTCGATGTCTACGGCGCGGACGTCAAATCCGGCGATGCCGCCTGAGTGACCCAGTACGGTCGCTGTTGGACGTGTAACCAACAGGAGGATTGTGATGGCGGGCAAGTGGGGCATCGAGCACGCAGTTTTTGCGGCGGCGACGGCAGCGACCGTGGTCGGGGCAGCAGTCGGTAACGAGCGGGTTCAGCAGATCGCGAAGCCCTTGATTGCACCCGCCCTGGCTGCCCGAGTGCTGCGCAAGCGTTCGGAGACGGAAACTGCCGATACCGCACTGCTTCTGGCCGGCCTCGCCGCTGCAACTGTCGGCGACGTGTTCATGATCGACCCGGACAACGATGCTCGTCTGATCAAGGGCGCGTCCTCGTTCGCGGTGATGCAGGCCAGTTACTCGGCGCTGCTGCTGCGCCGTGGCGCTCGGCCGACGCGCGCTGCCCTGCGGCCCCGCATCAGCGGTTGGTCGACGGCGTCCGGTCTGCTGCGTGCCAAGGCGCCGAGCGTGTCGACGCCGCTCACCGGATACGGATTGATGTTGGGAACCACCTCGACGTTGTCGGCGGACCCCGCTCTGGCGCCGCAATCGAAGGCCGTGCTCGACGTGGTCGTCCCGAACAAGGATCGACGGTCCTGGCTCGGATTGGGCGGAGTGCTCTTCACCGCGTCCGACGGGCTGATCGTGGTGCGTCGACTGTTCATCCGCGGGACCGCCGGCCGCGCTGCTGCCGAGGGTGTGATCCTGGCGTCGTACGCGGGAGCGCAACTGATGCTGGTGGAGGGCATGTTGGCGCTGGGACGCAAGAAGAGCGTCTAGTTTTTCACGGGCACAGCATGATTCGGTCTCGGTTCTTCGGGTCCACCATGACGGTGACCGTGGATCCGGGAGTGATCTTGTCTTTGAACTCGGGCCGGATCTCGTACTCGATCCGACCCGAGTACGAATCGGAACCTGGAACCGTGAGGTGGAGTGCGAGCTTGGCCAACTCGCCGTCGACGGTTCGGCGCAGGGGTGTGACCTTGTCGATCCGTGCCCATCCTTCGAGGCCGTGCTTCTCGAGTTTGCGCTCGGCACGGGTCGGGCGGTTGGCCCAGGCCATTCCGAATCCGAGAACCGAGCCGAAAGCGGCGAGCAGCCCGCCGATCTGATAGGGCAGCGTGCCGGGTGGGGTGTGCTCGACCAGCCATCCGAGCCACACCGCGAGCACGATCAGATACCCCACCGCGATGAAACACACGGTGTGTACGACGCGACGGTGATTCATCAGATTTCCTCCACATCCAGGATAGCCTGACCGGATGAGCGAACCGAACGTCTTCATCACCGGTGCTGCGGCTGGAATCGGGCGGGAGACGTCGCTGTTGTTCGCGCGCAACGGATACCGCGTCGGCGCATTCGACATCGACGACGCCGGCCTTGCCTCTGTGAAGGCCGAGATCGACGGCTTCGGCGGCAGCGTCGTGACGGGTGTCCTGGACGTCACCGATCCGGCCGGATGGGCGCGGTGTCTGGCCGATTTTGCCGGGGAGTCAGGCCGTCTGGACATCCTGATCAACAATGCGGGCGTGCTCTCCTCGGGACGGTTCGAGGATATTTCTCTTGCGGCGCATCGCCGAATGGTCGACATCAACGTCACCGGCACGCTCAACGGCACGCACACGGCTTTCCCGTACCTCCGTGATACCGCCGGGGCGCAGGTGGTCAATCTGTGCTCCGCGTCGGCGATCTACGGCCAACCCGAACTCGCGACGTACGGCGCAACCAAGTTCGCGATTCGCGGCCTGACCGAGGCGCTCGATTTGGAATGGGCACAGCACGACATCCGCGTACTAGCGCTCTGGCCGTTGTTCGTCCAGACCGCGATGGTCACCGGAATGGACACTGGTGCCACCAGATCTCTGGGTATCAAGCTGACTGCCACCGACGTCGCGCAGGAGCTGTGGACGGCCACACGCGGCGCCGGACGCGTACACAAGGTTCACTACCCGGTCGGAACTCAGGCGAAGCTCTTCCTCAGTGCGTCGCGGTTCTCGCCCGCGTGGCTCTCACGGCTGATGAACAAGCGCGTCACCAGCACTTAGTCGGCCGCACGATAGAGTGCACTGTCGGCTGTTGCTGGGCCAAGATGACGTGTGTGGAGGTAGTCGGGTGGTTCGTGTTCGGGTGGGGTTCGTGTTGTTGGGCGTCGGATCGGCGCTCGTGCTCGCAGGGTGCGGCGGGGAGGCGGATTCGGCACCGACCGTAGCGGCGCAGCCCAGTTCGACCACCACGACCGCGACACCGACGACAACAACCACCGTCGCGCCCGTCGTCACCACGACCACCGAACCACCGACCACGACGCTGCCGCCGACGACGACGCTCACGGACGTGCAGTTCGAGCGCAACGAGTCGTACTACTTCACCACTCCCGACGGTAACTTCCAGTGCGGCATCATCAAGTTGCCCACCAGAATCGAAGCCGGGTGCGAGGGAACGACCACCCCGGTCCCGCCGCGGCCGGAAAGCTGCATGGTCAACTGGGGCAACGGCATTCGCGTCACCGACGAGGGCGAAGGTGCTTTCATGTGTTCGGGCGGTGAGGTGTACACCTCCGGCGGCCCCGACGCCGATCCGGTGTTGGCCGCCGGTCAACCGCTGAGCAAACTGGGTTTCACCTGCACGACCACCGCGACAGACGTCTCGTGTGTCAACGATCAGACCACGCACGGCTTCACCGTGGCTGCAGATTCCAACGAGGTGTTCTGATGACCGAAGTCGCAGCCGACGACGTTTCCGGCGGGGCCGGTGAACCGGGACCCACCGAGTGGGGCGAGAATCCCAACGGTGTCGGACCGTGGGCCGAGGAACACGACACGGAACCGCCGACCGACGAGCGCTACGACCCGGTGCTGCTGGCCGAGGGTGATCGTCGAAACGTCTTGGACGAGTACCGGTACTGGACGCGGGAAGCGATAGTCGAGGACATCGACTCGCGCCGTCACACGATGCATGTCGCCATCGAGAACTTCGCGCACGACGCCAACATCGGCACGGTAGTCCGCACGGCCAACGCGTTTGCCGCAGCCGCCGTCCACATCGTGGGGCGTCGGCGCTGGAATCGGCGGGGCGCCATGGTGACCGATCGATACCAGCACATCGTTCACCACGCCGACATCGGCCAACTCGTCGAGTACGCCCGTGAGAATTCACTCACGATCGTGGCCGTCGACAACACTCCGGGGTCGGTGCCGCTGGAAACGGCAAGCCTGCCGCGAGAGTGCATCCTGCTGTTCGGTCAAGAAGGCCCCGGAGTGACCGATCATGCGAAAGAGGTTGCGTCCATGACGGTCTCGATCGCGCAATTCGGGTCGACCCGCAGCATCAACGCCGGAGTCGCGGCCGGTATCGCGATGCACGCGTGGGTCCGTGAGCATGCCGATCTCGCCGATTCCCGCTGATCTCGCTCTCGTATTCCGGCTAGCGCGTAGCGGCTCGACCAGACAGGATAGGTAGTTATGCAGGAAGTGTGGGCAGAGCGGGCCGATGCGGCTGAGGGCGCGATAGTCAGTCGTCACCTTCGGCGCCTGTGGGGGATGCCCCGGACAGCACTCGGCGTGGTTGCCTGGCCTGCAGTTCGGCGCGAGCGGATGTTCAAGCCCTGGCACTACTGGTGGCAGGCGCACCTGCTCGATACTGCAATCGACGCACTCGAACGTGACCCGACGCCCAAGCGTCGTCGCCGGGTGGCGAAGGTTGCCCGCAGTGTGCGGGTCCGCAACGTCTCGGCGTGGACCAACAACTACTACGACGACATGGCGTGGCTGGGCCTCTCGCTCGAACGTGCTCAACGCATGTTCTCGGTCGATCACCGGACCGCGGTCCAGGCGCTCGAATCGCAACTCTTCGATTCGTGGTCCCCGGCCGACGGCGGCGGCATTCCGTGGTGCAAAGGTTCCGACTTCTACAACACCCCGGCAAACGGACCCGCCGGAATCATGCTGGCGCGCACCGGAAAACTCTGGCGTGCGCAAGCAACGGCCGACTGGATCGACGAGACGCTGCGGGATCCGGACTCCGGACTGATCTTCGACGGTATCCGCCGCGACGGCACCCTCGAGCGCGCGATCTACTCGTACTGTCAAGGCGTCACGCTGGGGTTGGAAACCGAGTTGTCGACGCGATTGGGCGAGCCGCGTCACCGCGAGCGAGTCCACAAACTCGTCGACGCCGTGTACGACGGCATGACCGAGTACGGAGTCATCACGGGCGGCGGCGGAGGCGACGGCGGATTGTTCAACGCAATCCTGGCCCGCTACCTCGCCTTCGTGGTGGTGAACCTGTCCTGGGAGACGCACGAGGACCTGCGAGCGCGCGAACTCGCAGCGCAGATCGTTCTGTCCTCCGCCGAAGCCGCCTGGAACAACAGACTGCAGATCGAAGGTCTGCCGCTGTTCGGGCACGACTGGACCAAGGATGCTCAGTTGCCGAGTCTGTCCGGCGACATCGCCACCTTCGCCGCCGGAACGGTGCGCTCGTCGAGCGTCCCCGAGCGAGACCTCTCGGTGCAGGTGGGTGGGTGGATGCTCATGGAAGCGGCATTTGTCGTCTCGGCGGCTGGATACCCGCGTAAGCGCTAGGCTTTTCCGTCATGGAATCCCGGCACGTGATCGACACCGACGGCGTTCGTCTTCACATCGATGTCGGTGGGTCGGGGTCGGACGTTCTGGTTCTCTCCGGCGGCCCGGGATGCGTTCACTATCTTGCTCAGGACGAGCTGGTCCCTGAAGGAATGCGCGCGTGGTGCCCTGAGCCGCGCGGAGTAGGTCGGTCCCGAGGCGGCGCTCATTCGATGACGCAGGCGGTTGCGGACCTCGAACTGGTCCGGCGCACCTTCGAGATCGACAGCTGGGTTGTGCTGGGGCACTCGTGGGGATCCGACTTGGCAGTGCGGTACGCACTCGACTGTCCGGAATCGGTGTCCGGCGTCGTCGGAATCGCGGGGCACGGCCTCCACAAGGACCGGACATGGTCGAAGCAGTACGAAGCGGGGATCGAGCCGGACCCGCAGATACCTTGGGAACCTGTTGTCTGGCAATCGCTTCAAGAATCGTTCGTCGAATGGATTCATGAACCACAGCTGTTTCGGCAGTTGGCCGACTCACCCGTGCCCATGACATTTCTCGCGGCAGCCGACGACATTCGCCCGTCGTGGCCGTTGCAGCAACTGGCCGCGCTGGTGCCGAACGGTAGTTTCGAGGTCGTCGACGGTGTCGCGCACAACTTCTGGCAGTCGCACCCGGGCCTGTGGAGGACGATCGTCACCGAGGCTTGTGCGACGCACTCTCGACTCTCCTGATCTCCACCAGGATCCGCTCCGCAACAGTCTGATATCCCAGGCTCCGATTGACGGTCAGCATCGGGTGATTTTCCGTGTTCACCGTCGTGTGAATCTTTTGCAGCAAAGGAAATTCAGCTGCCAACACAGCCGCTTGTTGCTCCTTGACCCACTGAGCGAGGCCATGCCCGCGATGTTGGGGAAGTACCACGGTGTCGTGCTGCGAAGCGTGGGTGCAGTCGTGCTCGTCCACCGTCACTACTGTCGCTGCGGCCACTTCGCCGACGCCGTCGACCGCGCAGCACACCAGGAGTACCTGAGAGCCACCCGTCATCTTCTGTTCCCAGGATCTGACCTCGTCGGCTCCCCAATTACGTTCGGGCATCTGCAGTTCGGCGCCCGGTGCGTCGAGAAGTCGATTCAATGCCTCCGCGAAGGAGTGGACAAGCTCGTCGGGGGTTCGGTTGCGCCAACTGACGATTCGATAGCCGGGGTGATCGCTTTCTGCGGTGGGAGGGCTGAGGTGCTGCACCTGGTTGGCCAGTCGAAGCAGCACACGATGGCCGTCGAACTTGTGCAGGAAGTGTTCGGCCGCACTTCCCACGAGCGCGGTGACCCTGATTCTCCGCACGCCGAACCTGGTGATGTCAACCTCGACGAGTTCGGAAAGCGCTCGTCCTACTCCTCGTCGCTGCGCGTGGGGTGTCACGTACATCCGTAACTCTGCGAGGTCGGCTTCGGCTGAATTTCGTCGTGCCTGGGCGATACCGAGAACCTCGTCGGTGTCGGCGTCGCGTGCGATCCAACGCCACACATCGATCGAATCGCCTTCGGCCTCGATCATGTCCGCCAGGACCGCCGCTGTCGGCGCAGTTCCGGAGAGCCGGCGTTGACCTTCGGAGAACACCTCACACCATTGCCGAAGAACAGGTGCCGAGTCCTCGGACGGTACGAACTCGGCTACGACTACGCGGCTCACCCTTGTGACGATACCGAGCTGCCCACCCTGAGTTGGAATCACGCGAACCCTAACCCTGTCGGACGGCGGCGGCAGTTGCCAGCATTCAGGCATGTCTGATTCTCCGCGCCAACTGAGCCTCAACGCGTTCATCCACCCCGCCGGCCATCACGAAGCGGCGTGGCGTCATCCGTGGACAACCCCGGAACGACTGTTCGACGTCACCTATTTCCAGGAGATCGCGCGCACCGCTGAGGCAGCGAAGTTCGACGGAATCTTCTTCGCCGACGGTCCCGCGTTGCGCAGCGACGTCGAGCACGGTCCAGCGGGGACGTTGGAGCCGATCACCTTGTTGACAGCCATCGCAGTGGCGACCGAGCGGATCGGTTTGATCGCGACGGCGTCGACGACGTACTACGAGCCGTACAACCTGGCTCGGCTGTTCGCCTCGCTCGACCACATCTCCAACGGACGCGCGGGGTGGAACATCGTCACCACCGGCACCGACCTGGCAGCAGCCAACTTCGGACTGGCCAAGCATCCGGACCACGGTGACCGGTACTCGCGTGCACGGGAATTCGTCGACGCGGTGGTGCGCTTGTGGGACAGCTGGGAGGACGACGCGATCAGGCTGGACCGGGAGAACGGAATTTACGCGGACAGAAGCAAGATTCACGAGATCAATTACGTCGGCCGGCATCTTCGGGTGCGGGGACCGTTCAACGCACCGCGAACGCCGCAGGGATACCCGGTGCTGGTGCAGGCCGGTGCGTCCAACGACGGTCGCGCGTTTGCCGGTCAGTACGCGGAGGCGATTTTCACAGCGCACCAGAGACTTTCCGATGCTCAGGCGTTCTACACCGACATCAAGTCGAGGGCCGCTCAGTTCGGGCGCAACCCCGATCACGTCAAGATCCTGCCCGGAATCAGCCCGTTCATCGGTGACACCGAAGAGCAGGCCAAGGCACTCGAGCGCGAGTTCAACGAGTTGACTTCGCCGGAGTACGGGCTCGCGCAGCTCGGTGCACTCACCGGAACCGATGTTCGGAATCTGGAACTGGATGCTCCGGTTCCTGTCGAATTGTTCGCGGCGGCAGGTGATGTCACCGACAACAAGCAAAGCAGATTGCAGGTGATTGCCGGCATTGTCGAGCGTGAGCGTCCGACGGTTCGGGGTCTGCTTCATCGTTTGGCGGGTGCGCGCGGACATCGGGTATTTGCCGGAACCGCCGAGCAGGTGGCCGACACGATCGAGGAGTGGTTCACCAGCGGTGCTGCTGACGGATTCAACGTCATGCCGCCGTACTACCCGGGTGGGCTCGAGATCTTCACCGAGCGTGTGGTTCCGATCCTGCAGGATCGCGGTTTGTTCCGGACCGAATACTCGGGTACGACGCTTCGCGATCATTTCGGTTTGCCGAGGCCCGAGAGCCAGTTCTCGGGTAGTGCGTCCGCAGTGCAGTAGGCCCGCTTCCCCTTGTCGATAATGACAATGGTTATCATTAAGGAATGAAGCAGCTACCGGTAACCGTGCTGTCCGGATTTCTGGGCGCAGGCAAGACCACACTCCTCAACCACATCCTCGCCAATCGCGACGGTCGGCGGGTCGCCGTCATCGTCAACGACATGAGCGAGATCAACATCGACGCGGCCCTGGTCGCAGGCCAGGGCCACCTCGATCGCACCGAGGAGAAGTTGGTCGAGCTGACCAACGGATGCATCTGCTGCACGCTGCGTGAGGATCTGATCGACGCCGTCGGCGCTCTGGCCCGAGAGGGGCGATTCGATCAGTTGGTGATCGAATCCACCGGCATCTCCGAACCGATGCCGGTGGCAGCCACCTTCGACTGGGAATTCGAGGACGGCTTCAGCCTCGGCTCGCTCGCGAAGCTCGACACGATGGTGACCGTGGTGGACGCGTCGACCTTCCTCGGCGAGCTGGCAAAAGGCGAACGACTGGACGAGCGCAACCTCGAAGCAGGGGAGGGGGACGGACGCAGCATCTCCGATCTCCTGGTCGATCAGGTGGAGTTCGCCGACGTCATCTTGCTGAACAAGACCGACTTGGTGAGCCAGCGGGCGGCGGGAACCGTCGAGGCAACGCTTCGCAGGCTCAACCCCACCGCGCAACTGATCCGCACCGACCACGGCAAAGTCACCCTCGATCGCGTCCTCGAAACCGGCCTCTACAACCCGGAACTGGCTGCGCAAGTACCCGGTTGGGACGAGGAACTGGCCGGTGGGCACACCCCGGAAACCGAGGAATACGGAATTCGCAGCGTCACGTATCGCGCCTCGCGCCCTTTTCATCCGTCCAGGCTCGAGGCTGCGCTCGGTCAGTTCGCGGGCCTCTTGCGAAGCAAAGGCTTCTGCTGGATCGCGAGTCGGCCCGAGTTCGCCGCGATCTGGTCGCAGGCAGGCCCCAACCTCGTCATCGAACCGGCTCAACTGTGGGCGTCGGCAGCGGAGGTACCGGGGCAGGAGATCGTGTTCATCGGAGTGAAACTCGACCCGGCGGCGCCGTCACAAATCCTCGACCCAGCCCTGCTGACCGATGACGAACTACGCGAAGGGCCGCGGGCCTGGACGCGCTACGAGGACCCGCTACCGGCGTGGGACCGGAGCCACGTGCACTGAGCCGTGCGCTTCTAGTCGAGGACTTCTTCGACCTCGACGTCTTCGGCGGGGCGGGCCATCTCCTTGCGGTACTGCCAGATACCCAACGCGGTACCGATGACCAAGCTGACCATCATCACGATCAGCACGGCGGGTAGCAACCACGGAACGCGATCGAGGAACGAGCCACCGTAGAAACCGAGCAGCAAGAGCACCGGCGCCCAGATGATCGCGCCGATGGTGCTCGCGATGGTGTAGCGCGTGTGGTTCATCTTGGCTGCGCCGGCGACCATCGGGCACAGGGTGCGCACCCACGGAACCCAGCGGGCGATCAGGACCGCCCAGAACCCGTGTTTTTCCAACAAGATGTTGACGCGGTGCAAATTCTTCTCGGTGAAGTACTTGCCACCCTTGCGGGCTTTGATGTGATTGCCGGTTCGGTGGCCGATGACGTACCCGACCTGGTTACCGGCAATGGCGGCAATCATCGCGCCCACCGACAGGGCCCACACGTGGCCTGCACCGGATTCGTGACCGGCAAGCACGATTCCGGCTGTGATCAGTAGCGAATCACCGGGCAGAAACAATCCGAGGATGATCGCGCACTCGATGAAGACGAACGTGACGACGATGATCCAGACCAACAGAGGCCCGGCAGTCTCGAGTGGGGAGAAACTGCCGGATGCGAGCGTCATCGTGGTCAGTTCTTCGCCTCGTTCTGCAATCAGGGGGTGGGGTCTTCGGGGACTGTCACCGTCGAATTGTCCGTAGTGGAAGTATTCGCCGTTTCACCACGTCTCGACGCCAGAATTCGCTTTCCGATTTCGAAGACGATCGGCAGAACCGACACCAGGACGATCAAGATGAAGATGTAGTCGACATTGTCGCGGATGAATTCGATCTGCCCCAGGAGGTAGCCGAGCAAAGTCACGCCGGCACCCCACAGGATGCCGCCGACGATGTTGTAGGTCAGGAACAGTGAGTACTTCATCTTCGAAGCACCGGCGACCACCGGTGCAAAAGTACGCACGATCGGCACGAACCGAGCCAGGATAATGGTGATCGGGCCGTGCTTTTCGAAGAAGGCGTGCGACTCGTCGATGTACTTCTTCTTGAAGAACCGCGCGTCGTCCGTCTTGAACAGGGCAGTTCCGCCCTTGGCGCCTATGTAGAACCCGACTTGGTCGCCCAGAATCGCGGCGATCGGAATGGTCACCAAGAGCACCCACAGAGGTGCGAACGGTTCGATCTCGGTGGACTTGGAAGCCGCGATCAGCCCCGCGGTGAAGAGGAGCGAATCGCCGGGCAAGAGCGGAAACAGCAGGCCGGATTCGATGAAGACCACCAGAAGCAATCCCACCAGAACCCACGTTCCGAAGGAATTCAAGAGGTTCACGGGATCGAGGAAGCCGGGCAGCAAGGCCAGGTTCGTCACGGATTCAGTTGCTGCCTGCACATTCACGGGGGCCAGAGTACCGGCCGAATCTGAGTGTTTCCCACCACCGCAGGTCATCGCGTCGGCGGCGGTGACTGATACCGGGCTTGTGTGGTGGCCGAGACCGCAAAGAGACGGGACGAGTCGGACTTGCCATACTGCTAGGACCACACGAAGCGCTTTCACATCGCCGAGCGCTCCGAACGACACGTATATGGAGGACTCCCGCCGTGCCTATCGCAACTCCCGAGGTCTATGCCGAGATGCTTGGTCGGGCCAAGGAGCATTCCTTTGCCTTCCCCGCCATCAACTGTGTCGGCTCCGAATCCATCAACGCAGCCATCAAGGGCTTCGCGGACGCCGGCAGTGACGGCATCATCCAGTTCTCGACGGGCGGCGCCGAGTTCGGTTCCGGTTTGGGCGTCAAGGACATGGTCACCGGCGCTGTTGCGCTCGCCGAGTTCGCACACGTGATCGCCGCAAAGTACGACGTCACCATCGCGCTGCACACCGACCACTGCCCGAAGGACAAGCTGGACACCTACGTGCGTCCGCTGCTCGCGATCTCGCAGGAGCGCGTCGACGCCGGTCGTAACCCGCTGTTCCAGTCGCACATGTGGGACGGCTCGGCTATCCCGATCGACGAGAACCTGGCCATCGCCAAGGAACTGCTCGCCCTCTCGAAGGCTGCACGCATCATCCTCGAGGTCGAGATCGGCGTCGTCGGCGGCGAAGAAGACGGCGTCGAGGCCGAGATCAACGACAAGCTCTACACCTCGAGCGAGGACTTCGAGAAGACGGTCGACGCTCTGGGCATCGGTGACCAGGGCAAGTACCTGCTCGCTGCCACCTTCGGCAACGTCCACGGCGTCTACAAGCCGGGCAACGTCAAGCTCAAGCCCGAGGTTCTCGAAGAGGGCCAGAAGGTCGCCGCTGCCAAGCTCGGCCTGGCTTCCGGTTCGCAGCCCTTCGACTTCGTCTTCCACGGTGGATCGGGATCGCTGAAGTCGGAGATCGAGGACTCGCTGAACTTCGGCGTCGTCAAGATGAACGTCGACACCGACACCCAGTACGCGTTCTCCCGTCCGATCGCAGGACACTTCTTCACCAACTACGACGGCGTCCTCAAGGTCGACGGCGAGGTCGGAAACAAGAAGGCATACGACCCGCGCAGCTACCTCAAGAAGGCCGAAGCAGGCATGACGGCTCGCGTCGTCGAGGCGTGCAACGACCTGAAGTCGGCCGGACGCTCGGTCTCGGCAGGCTGATCGGCTTCACAACTGAGCTACACAGAACAAAATGCGCGCCGGCGAAATTCTCGCCGGCGCGCATTGTCTGTTCAGGTACTCATTGTCTGTTCAGGTACTTACTTGCTGGGATCGCAGACCTTCCACGTGCCGTCCTGGCGCTCGAGGTCGAATGTGCGCCATGACTGCTCGCCCGTGCTCGGCAAACTTGCCTGGACCTGAGCGATCGCGGTGTCGTCGGTGATGCGAACCGCGTCGACAGCCCCGACCTGCGGGATCGTCTTCTGCGCGACGGCATTGTCGTGGACCTGAGCGAACGCCGTGTCGGGAATGGTGCGGTAATACTCGCCCAACGCCCCACAGGTCGACGTTCGCAGCGTTGCCAGATCGCCGGTCTGCAGAGCGTCGACGTACGTCGAGATGGCGGTCTGGACCTGGGCTTCGGGTGAGCTTTCACCGCTACCGCTGTTGGACGAGACGAATACGGCGACGCCGATCGCCGCGAGGACGGCCACGCCGGCCGCTGCTGCCGCGATGTACCAGCCCTTGCCGCTGCGCTTGGTCTTCTCCGGCGCGGCGGGCTCGATACGGGTCGGCATCGGCTGGGCCGGAGGTGGGGGCGCTGCGGCACCAACACGTTGAGGCGCGGCGCGCTGCGGCGCCGGTGGTGGTGGGGTCGGAGCTTGCCGGGGCGGTGGTGTCGGCCGCGAGGCTTTCGGAATCGCGACGGTGGCGGGCTCCGGTTTCGGCTGGGGTGTCGGGGCTGCTGTGGGTGACGGAGTTGCCGTGGGAGCCGGAGTTGCCGTGGGAGCCTGAGTTGCCTTGGGGATCGCGACCGTTGGCGCACTAGCGGTCTTGGCGTCGCCGTCTGCCTTCGAATCCTTGCCGGCCTTCGAGTTCTTGTCTGCCTTCTGGATCGCCACAGTCGCAGGTTCGGTCGGGGCCGACTTCTCGGACGCACCCTTCGGGGCTGCGCTCTTTGTCGAGTTGTCGTCTTTCGAGTCCGGCACGGGTAACCCTTCGGTCTTATGCAGCAATGACCATGTCAGGGTAACGACCGGTATGTAGCCTGCATAACTCCGACCGTCGGCGAGGCGGTCCTGTGGCAGAAAGGCGTAGCGGGCACAATGAGCGCATGACCCAATTCGGTGACCTGCTCGGACCCAAGCCCACCCTGCTTCCCGGCGACGATGAAGCGGAATCGGCACTGCTCAACCACGCTGACCCGGCCCAGGTCGCGGCCGACCATCCCACTGCCTCCATCGCGTGGGCCTACCTCGCCGAGGCTGCCCTGGACAAGGGCGAAACCATCACGGCCTACGCCTACGCGCGTACCGGCTACCACCGCGGACTCGACCAACTGCGTCGAAACGGTTGGAAGGGTTTCGGTCCCGTGCCGTACAGCCATGAACCGAACCGTGGCTTCCTGCGTTGCGTCGCCGTCCTGGCCAAGGCCGCGAAGACGATCGGTGAAGCCGACGAGTACGCGCGTTGCCTCGATCTGCTCGAAGACTGCGATCCCAACGCCGCCGAAGCGCTTGGCCTCGGTTAGCAGTTTCCGTCCGAGCCGGGCCGGGATCAAGGACCGGGCTCGCAAATCGGTGCGTCGGCTTCAAACGTCGGCGCTACCGATCATTCAATGTGCCTTGGCGGCCGGATTGGCGTGGTGGGTTGCTACCACGGTGATCGGGCACCATGCGCCGTTCTTCGCGCCGATTGCCGCCGTGGTCTCGCTCGGTCTGTCGTTGGGCGCCCGACTCCGACGCTCGTTCGAGTTGGTTGCGGGAGTCACGGTCGGTATCGGAATCGGTGACCTGATCATCTCCGGCATCGGGAGCGGGCCCTGGCAGATCAGTTTGGTCGTCGTGCTGGCGATGTCCGTGGCGGTGCTTCTGAACAGCGGACCGATTTTCTCCATGCAGGCGGGAAACTCGGCGGTGCTGGTGGCGACGCTGATCCCGCCGGGCGGCAGTGGCGGACCCGATCGCATGATCGATGCCCTGGTCGGTGGCCTGGTGGGCATCGCTGTGGTCGCGATCATCCCCACCCACCCGGTACGACGCGCACGCAAGGATGCTGCATCGATTCTCGGAACCGCTTCCGAGGTACTGCAATTGGTGGCAGACGGGCTTGTTGCGAACGACCCTGACCCGATCGTGAAGGCGCTGCAGAAGGCGCGCGCAACTCAAGGTGCCATCGACGGATTGCGCAGCAACCTTCTCGGCGGGCGCGAGATCAGCCGAATCTCCCCGCTGTACTGGAACAGTCGACCGCGCCTCGAAAGGCTCATGGCGACAGCCGATCCCATCGACAACGCGATGCGCAACATTCGAGTGCTCGCGCGTCGTTCGTTGACGTTGGTCAGGGACGACGAGATCCTTGATCCGCGTCTGGTAGCTCAGGTGGAGCGCTTGTCGAAAGCCGTCGAAGTTCTGAAGGAGATGATCCTGGCGGAGCCGGGGGAGCAGCCTGATCAGGCCGAAGCAGCGCGCGTCCTGCGCTCGGTCGCAAAGGAGCTGAAACCGGCGATAGTCGAGAACGCAGGACTGTCCTCGACCGTGGTGTTCGCCCAGATTCGCTCGCTGGTTGTCGACCTCTTGCAGGTAGCTGGCATGAAGCGCATCTCGTCGATCGCCACCCTGCCGCCCACTGTGCCTCATCCCGCGTACGAGCCGGATCACTGACCTCTGCCGGTTCCCGCTCACTGAGCAACTCATTGTATGTATGCGAATGTATGCATATGCTCTGAGAAGGACTTGGGAGGGAACAGGACAAATGGGAGCAGGGCACGGTCATTCACATGGCCACTCGGCAGCAGATTCGGTCGGCGTAGGACCGTCACCGCAACGCATCAGGAAAATGGCGATCGCGCTTGCGATTCTCGTTGCATTCCTCGTGCTCGAAGCCACGGTCGGCATCCTGATCAACTCGTTGGCTCTGCTCGCCGACGCCGGTCACATGCTCACCGACGTGGTGGGTATGGCCATGGGACTGACAGCGTTGTTGCTCGCGAAGAAGGGCAGCACCACCGCTGCCAGGACTTTCGGTTGGCACCGCACCGAGGTGTTGACCGCCATGGCCAACGCGGTGATGCTGCTGGCCGTTGCGGCCTGGGTCTTCTACGAGGCAATCGGCCGGATCGGAAACGAACCCGAGATTCCCGGCGGCGCCCTGATCATCACTGCTGCCGCCGGTCTGGCCGCGAACATCGTCGTGATGCTGATGCTGCGCGGCGATTCCAAGGACAGCCTCGCGGTGCGTGGCGCGTACCTCGAAGTGCTTGCCGACGCGGTCGGTAGCGTCGGCGTTCTGATCGCCGGTGGCCTTGTCCTGGTGTTCAACTGGACGTGGGCGGACGTCGTCGTCGGTGTTCTCATCTCGCTGTGGGTGGTGCCGCGTGCGATCAAACTGGCTGCAGCATCGCTGCGCATTCTGACGCAGGCGTCGCCCGCCGACGTCGACGTCGAAGCTGTCGAGGCCGACCTGGCCGCACTGCCGAGCGTGATGGGTGTCCACGACCTGCACGTCTGGACGCTCACTACCGGGATGGATGTCGCGACGGTCCACCTGACCAGTGACGCGAATTCGTCGAACGTTCTGGAATCCGCGCGCACCGTCCTCGAAAGTCACGGTCTTTCCCACGCCACTGTCCAGGTGGAATCGTGTGCCAACGGCGAGCATTGCGAGAAGAACGTCACTTGGTGAAGCGGGTGATCTCCTTGCCCGGCTTCCAGAGGTCGACGTACATGTGTTCCCCGTCGACGGTCGTGTGCACCACCTCGTCGATATCGAGGACAAAGAGGTGCAGGGGTTTCGGAACCTCGTAGGTGTAGCTTTCCAGAACGGCTTCGAACTCGTCGCCGGTCACCTCGCGTGCAATTCCGGCGATCTTCGCATCGCCGCCTTCCATCGTGTGCTCGCCGGGATTGCTGTGGAGGGCGTAGCGCCCGTCACGGACGAGGTCCTTCGCCTTGAGAGCGCCGAACATCGAACCGAGCACCAACCGTCCGTCGAGGATTTCGACTTCGGTGCCGCTGACCCGCGGGGAACCGTCCTTGCGCAGCGTTGCGAGGACGTGATGCTTGTGGGCTGTGAACCGCGCTTGAACCGCGTCGGCAAGGGTGGGAACTTCTTCGGAGAATTGCTTCCAGGTGACCATGACGGTCATTGTGCACCCCTATTCCTGACAACTTCTGTCAGTGATTCTCGGTAATGTTCGCACCATGAGATCTGCGCGGCTCCTCCAACTCATGTTGCGTTTGCAGGGCAGCCCTGGCGTCGTCGCAGATCAATTGGCCGACGAGTTCGGTGTATCGGTGCGGACGATCTACCGCGACGTGGCCTCGTTGTCGGCTGCCGGCGTGCCGATCTGGACCGAGAGCGGTCCCGGCGGCGGCATCCATCTGCTCGACGGTTGGCAGTCCAAGCTGTCCGGCATGACGGACGACGAGACGTCGGCACTCATGCTGTTGGGCGTACCGTCCATCGCTGCGGACCTCGGGCGATCCGACGCCGTCGGTTCGGCAGGGGCCAAATTACTCCGCACCCTGCCCGGTCCGCTGCGCGAGAGTGCGCGCTTGTGGCAGGACCGAATCCTGGTGGACGTCCCGGGCTGGTTCGGCGGCGTCGACGACATCTCTGCGCTTCCGATCGTCACATCCGCTGTGCTGGTCTCGCGTCGACTGCGCTTCGTCTACCGCGATCGGGAGCGGACGGTCGAACCGCTGGGGCTGGTCATCAAAGCCGGCGTTTGGTACCTGGTGGCGGGGATGAACGGTCGAACGCTGTCGTTTCGAGTCGGCCGCATCAAAAATACGGTGATAGAAGATGATTCGTTCACCCGGCCGGTGGATTTCGATCTGCCGTCGTGGTGGGCTGCGTCGATGGCCGAGTTCGACCGGTCGCTGCTTCGTTTCGACTGCCAGGTGCGGTTGTCGCCAGAGGGCAGGCGCCGGCTCCCCGATGTGGTGGGCGAGCTTGCGGCTGCTGTCGAAGTGGGACCCGAGGACGACGACGGATGGGTGGGCGCTTGGCTGAAACTCGAGAGCGAAGCCGTCGCGCTCTCACAATTGATCGGGCTGGGAGCCGACGTCGAGGTGCTCGAACCCTCGTCGTTGCGTGAAGGGATGCGAACTGTGGCGGAGCAGATGGTGCTCCGCCACAGGTAGGCGATCAGGCCGTCGCAGAACGCTTTGCGAACAGGCGGGTGATACCCAGTTGAGCTGCGACGATGATGGCGCCAACCACCAGACCCAGCGCTGCCGAGGCAAGGGTGTTGACGATCCACGCCAGTACGCCACCGACTCCGGCGATGTCACTGACTGCTTCTTCCCCGTGATGAACGGCGTCGTACAGCGGGTGGAAGCCCAGTTCGTCGATGCCGACCAACAGGATGTGGCCACCGACCCACAGCATCGCGGCAGTACCCACCACAGAGAGCACCGACATCACGTGAGGCATACCGCGAACCAGTCCACGGCCGACCTTGTGGGTGAAGCCCGACGACGTCTCGGCGATTCTCAAGCCGATGTCGTCCATCTTCACGATCAGTCCGACGACGCCGTAGACGACCACGGTGATGACAACCGCCACGACGGCAAGGATCACCAACCGGCTCCAGAAGCCTTCGCCTGCGATGGTGTTGAGTGCGATCACCATGATCTCGGCGGACAGGATCAGGTCGGTGCGGACGGCACCCGAAACCACGGCCTCTTCGTCGCGAGGGTGCTCGTCGGCCGTTTCGTGGTGATCACCGTGGCCGAATATCGCACCCCAGATCTTGTGCACTGCTTCATAGCTGAGGTAGCAGCCACCGACCATCAACAGCGGCGTCAGGAGCCAGGGAAGGAACTGACTGAGCAGCAGCGCGATCGGGAGGATGATCAGCAGCTTGTTGCGCAGCGATCCGATGGCGATGCGCTTGATGATCGGTAGTTCGCGCTCGGCCGCGAGTCCACGGACGTACTGCGGTGTGACGGCTGCGTCGTCGATCACGACACCTGCAGCTTTGGCCGTCGCCTTACCGGTTGCGGCAGCAACGTCGTCGATCGAGGCCGCGGCCATGCGAGCCAGGGCCGCGACGTCGTCGAGCAGAGCGAACAGTCCGCCGGCCATCACAGACCTCCCGTGGAATCAGTGAGAAAAGGTGGCCGGACCGAACCGGTGACGCAGTTACTTGATCGCACGAGGTCTCTATCCATGATCGTCGTAGGTGAGGTCAGGTCACCTGGAACGATACCGGGGGCATCCGTCAGGGACGACCTCGCTCGGCCGGTTGCCCTTCGTCACGAAAGGTCTTCCCGACCCGGTGCTCGCGTGTAAGACTGCACAGAAGATCGATCGAAACGGGGCACTATGCGTGAACCAGACACTGCACAGGTCGCCAAGACTTTCGACGCAATGGCGGCGCACTACGACCGACAGATCGGGCGCTTCGAACGCTTTGTGCTCGGTGACGCCCGGAAATGGGCTGTGGACCAGGCGCATGGCCGCGTGGTCGAGATCGCCGTGGGTACCGGACTGAACCTGCCGCTCTACGGGGACGACGTCGATTACGTCATCGGCGTGGACATCTCGACTGCGATGCTCGATCAGGCCAGGCTCAAGGTCTCCGAGGGAGTGAAGACCGAAGTCGACCTACGACTCGGAGACGTGCAAGCACTCGATGTTCCCGACGAGTGCGTGGACACATTGGTCTCCACCTACGCCTTTTGTACGATCCCCGATCCGGACCGAGTTGCGAGCGAAGCGTTTCGAGTCCTGGTGCCTGGCGGTCGATTCGTTCTCGCCGAGCACGGACCGAGCAAGAACATTGTGGCTCGTACATTGATGAAGGTTGTCGAACCGCTTTTTGTTCGGTTCGGTGCCGATCATCTCACCCGCGAACCGATTGGATACCTCGAAAACGCCGGTTTCCTGATCGACGAGGTGCAGCGCACCGGACGGGGTGGAATCGTGTTCCGGGTCGTTGCGCGCAAGCCGGACCCCGAATGGACGGCACTCGGTCACTGATGTCGGAATGCCGTCCATCGGGGAGAGTGCTCAGCCCAAGCGTTCCAGGATGGTCGCGTTGGCCAACCCACCTGCCTCACACATGGTCTGGAGTCCGTAGCGCGCGCCGCGCTGTTCCATGGCGTTGACCAGGGTGGTCATGATCCGCGTTCCACTGCCGCCTAGTGGGTGACCGAGCGCGATGGCACCGCCGTGGACGTTCACCTTGGACAGGTCGACGCCGGTGTCTGCTGCCCACGAGAGGACCACTGGGGCAAAGGCTTCGTTGACCTCGAACAGATCGATGTCCGAGACCGTCAAACCCGCACGGGCCAGAACCTTCTGCGTAGCGGGGATGACCGCGGTGAGCATGTACAGCGGATCGTCGCCCGCGACCGCGAAACTGTGCAACCGTGCCTTCGGGGTGAGTCCGAGTTTCGCGGCGATTTCACTGGTCGTGATCATCACCGCCGAACTGCCGTCCGAAAGGGGGCTGCTGTTGCCTGCGGTGATGGACCAGTCGATCTGTGGGAATCGCTGTGCGTAATAGTCGGATTCGAAGGCGGTCCGTAGGCCGGCAAGGGTCTCGACGGTGGTGCCGGGGCGGATGGCCTCGTCGACCGACAGCTGCGGGAGAGTTGCGAGTTCCTTGGTGAAGTACCCACTTTCGGTTGCCAGCGCGGCTTTCCGATGACTCGACGCCGAGAACTCGTCGAGTTGGGTGCGGCTCAGTCCCCACTTGGCGGCGATCAATTCGGCGCTGATGCCCTGTGGTACCAGACCGTCCGGATAGCGCTCTTCGAAACCCACGCCGAGCGATTCGCGCCCGATGCTGCTCGAGCCCATCGGCACTCGGCTCATGGACTCGACTCCGGCCGCGACAACGATGTCGTATGCACCGGCAATAACGCCCTGAGCGGCAAAATGAACTGCTTGTTGGCTACTTCCACACTGGCGGTCGACGGTGGTTCCCGGCACCGACTCGGGGTAGCCGGCGGCGAGAAGGGCAGTGCGAGTGACATTCTGGCTCTGTTCACCGACTTGGCTTACCGCACCACCGATGACGTCGTCGATCAGTGCTGCATCGATTCCGGTGCGTTCGACTACCGCTGTGAGGCTGTGGGCGAGGAGGTCGACGGCGTTGATGCCGTGCAGGGCGCCGTTCGCCTTTCCCTTGCCGATCGGAGTGCGAACGGCTTCGACGATAACTGCGTCTCTCATGACAAATTCCTTTCAGGGACGGCGGATTCAGCAGGGACAACTGGGGTGGGTGTGGTCGCAGGTGTCATTCCCAGCGATGCCAGAGCAGACGCAAGCGCGACGGCGAAGATCACCCACCAGGCCTGGCGGAAGGTGTCGTAGTCGACAGCAGAACCGAGAACCGCGATCAGAACGCTCACGCCGAGAACGGTTCCGATCTGTCGGCTCATGCTGACGATTGCACTACCGGTGGCCGATCGAGCCGGTGCCAGATCCGCCGTGGCCTGCGACAGAATGGTCGGCAGGGCAAGACCGACACCGATCCCGGCGATGATCCAGCCTGGTAGAAGTCCGGTCACGTAGTTGGGCGTCGTATCGACCGAGACGAGGACCAATACCGTTCCGACAGCCCACAGAAGGCTGCCGAGTGCGGCGACGCGACCGGCCGAGTACTTGCGCGAAAGCGATCCACCGGCGATGGCGAACAGCGGAACCAGAAGCGGACCCGGTGAGACGGCGAAGCCGGTACGCAATGCCGAGTATCCCCAAACTTCCTGCAGCCAGAGGATGTTCGAGAGCAGGCCGGCGGCGAACGCTGCGCTGAACAGAATGGCGGTGACGTTGGACCAGGCAAACGAGCGGATTTTCAGAAGATCCGGAGCAATCAACGGAGTTCGGTGACGAGAGTTGCTCCACCAGAACGAGAGTAGTGTCACGGCGGCCACGGCGAAGGCGATCAGAACGCGACTGTCGGTCCACCCCCAGTCAGGTCCTTGTACGAGTGCCAGCGCGAGGGAGCCGACTCCGACTGTGAGCAGGGCAGCGCCGACGACGTCGATCCCGGCATCTGGGTCCTTGTGGGTCGTGTCCGGTACGAGTCGGACTGCCAAGTAGAGCAACACGATCCCCACCGGAACGTTGATCAGGAAGACCCAGCGCCACGACGCCTCGACGAGAATGCCGCCCACGACGGGACCGAATGCCGCGGCAGCCGCACCGGCCGCCGCCCAGATGCGCACGCCGGATTGACGTTTCGCAGCCGGGAGGGCACTGATCAGGAGGCCGAGGCTGGCCGGGGTGAGCGCCGCGGCGCCGACCGCCTGGACGATGCGGAAAGCCACCAGCGCCCACAGTGACGGACTGAAGGCGCAGGCGGCGCTGGCGAGGGTGAACAGTGCGAGACCGGCGATGAAGGCGCGTTTGTGTCCGATCCTGTCCGCCCAGCGTCCGAGGGGGATCAACAGCGCGGCGTAGACGATCGCGTAGCTGTTGAGGATCCAACTGAACTCGCCGAGCGAGTGACCCGGGTAGCTCTTGGCGATGTCGCCGAAGGCCACGTTGACCACAAAGAGGTCGAGGCTGGCGACGAACGGCGCCCCCGACAGTATCGCGAGGAGGGGTCCGGTCCGCACCGGCTGGCTATGAAGTTCCATAGTCAGCAATCTAGACTCTGGCTATGGTTATAGCAAGCCAGGGGGTATGGTGAAACTCATGGACGCTGTACGACTGACCGGGGTGCTCGAAGATCGCGACGCCTGGCGGCCCACGCACTGTTCGATCGGGCGGGCCATGGAAGTGGTCGGCACTCGCTCCGCCATGCTGATTTTGCGAGAGGCCTACTACGGCACAACTCGTTTCGACGACTTCGCGTCGCGGGTCGGCATTACCGAGGCGGTGGCGTCGGCGAGGCTGAAGGAGCTCACGGAGGCGGGCCTCTTCGAGCGTGTGCCGTACAAGGAGCCTGGAAAGCGGACGCGGCACGAGTACGTGCTCACCGAGAAGGGTCGTGACTTGCTGCCGGCGGTTCTTGCGCTGATGCAGTGGGGTGACAAGTACCTGCACGGTGGAAAGGGTGGACCGCTGGCGGTGGCGGACGACGCTACCGGTGAGCCCGTTCGCGTCGAGGTCCGCAGTGAGTCGGGGCGTGAAGTGCCGCTCGGCGAGTTGCGAGTCTCTGTCAACGAATCGCGTGGACGTCAGCGCGAATAGCGATGCATTTCAACAGCTCTCGAGCTGTGGGCCTTCTTGAAGTTGTCCGTTATGTCTCTGGTTATCGAAAGTATGTTCGATTAAACTTTCGGTATGGACAGTCGGGAAGCATGGCAGCTGGATGGTGAGGACCTCAAGAGTGAGGTTCTCGATCTGGTGCGTGTCCGGCACGAGTTGCAGTCGCGGATGGTGTTGCTGATCGTGGAGATGTTTTCCCGGGATGTTCTCGGCGGGAATGGTTTTCGGGCGATCGCGCAGTGGTTGCACGGTTCGACGAATCTGGAGATCGGTGAGTGCAGTCTGCTGGTCGGGTTGGCGCGGTTGTTGATGCTCGAACCCGTGGTGGGCGATGCGTTTCACCGGGGTGATGTGGATGCGTTGAAGGCCCGTCAGGTGGCGTCGTTTTGTCAGCATCCGCCGAAGAACATGACGCCGGCGGATGTGGACAAGGCTCGCGGGATCTTGTTGGGGTTGGCGTCGAAGAATATTGCGGATTGTGATGCGGTGCGGGCGGCGATCCGGCGGATCGAGGAGCAGTACGGCAATCGCGAGGACGGAGTTCCGGTCGGCGAGGATTCCGAACGTAACGAGTTCTACGCCTCGAAAGGCCTGTACGGGCGGGTCACGGTAAAAGGTGATTTGGATGCGATCAACGGGGCCCGTCTGATCACCTTGTTGTCGAGCCTGTCCGCTCCGACACCGGAGAAAGACGGCGTCAAAGACACCCGCACGCCGGCATTACGGCGGGCCGACGGGTTTTGCGAATTGTTGCGCCGGTACGAGCGGGCGGGGTTGGGTCCGATCGAAGGTGGGGTGAAACCGCACATCACGGTCACCGTCAGCGCCAAAGACATGACGGATCTGCAAGCGTTGAAGGACTTGCTGCCGTCCACCGAGGAGTTGGGATTCGCGTGGGCGGATTGGGTAGGTCCGATCAGCATCGACACCGCCCGGATGCTCGCCTGCGACTGCACGGTCACGCGGATCTTGTTGGATGAGAATGGTGTTCCGCTCGACTGCGGTAAGGAAGCGAGAACGGCGACGGTGCCGCAGCGGCGGGCGTTGGCAGTTCGTGATGGTGGGTGCGCATTTCCGGGGTGCGGAACGCCGTCGGGGTGGTGCGATGCTCACCATATTGTTCATTGGAATGATGGTGGCCCAACAGATCTCGACAATCTGATCTTGTTGTGCGGCCACCATCACCGGACGCTGCACCACACCGAGTGGCGTGTCGAGATCGGTCCGGATCGGAAGTCGGTGTTCTATCCGCCGATGTCGATCGATCCGTATCAGCAGCCGATCGGCGGGAACAGTCCACCCACCGCGGCCTGAACTGAACCAACTCGAGACGCGAGCACCGGGGCACAGTCGTGCCCCGGTGCTCGGGCCTGCATTTGGGAGTCTTTGCGGCCGGGCGTCAGCTCAGTGACTTCTTGAACCCGACATGGGAGGCGACAAATCCGAGACGCTCGTAGAAGTCGTGAGCTTCCTTGCGAGTTTGATCCGAGGTGAGCTGCGCCAGGAAAGCGCCGCGCCGGGCGCCTTCTTCGCAGGCCCAGCGGATCATCGAACTGCCGATGCCCTTGCTCCGGTAATCCTCGTGGACGCGAACAGCTTCGATCTGCAGTCGTGTCGCCCCCATTCGGCTCATACCCGGAATGAAGGTCAATTGCATAGTGCCGATTACCGCGTCACCGACCAGAACGGTGACGAGGAGTTGCGCCGGATCCTCGTCGATTCGCTTGAACGCGTCCTCGTAGATCGTTCGGGCTTCGGGGTTGGTCGTCTCCCGAGTGCTGCCGATCGGGTCGTCGGCGAGCAAGTCGATCAGTGCTTCCACGTGTCGAATCTCGGCCCGCGTGAGGGTGTACTCCACTCCGCCGGACTGAAATGACGTCGCAATCATCGATGCTCCCCTGAAGAAGAATGAATGTCTGAAATGTCAGACTCTCACGAGTCTCCTCCAGCGCACTCGATCACGTCCAAAAACGCATTAGGGCGTTACCGAGCATGGCGTAGTAGTCGGACACACCGCTCAATTCGAAGATCCAGTAGATCGCGTCGAAGAAGACGACATTGATCTGCGGGACAAACAAGAGTGCAACCAGCAGGAGCAGTCCGTACGGCTTGAACTGGTCGAGTTGGTGCCGTGTGTTGGATGCGAGATAGGGCTCCAGCGCGTTGTAACCGTCCAGACCGGGGACTGGGAGCAGGTTCAAGACCGTCGCCATGACCTGCAAGAAGGCAAGGAAGCTGAGGCCGGCCCAGAACGTCAGGTGCTCGGCCGCTGAGCCGTACGTACGTATGACGACGAGGAGAATCACCGCGGCGACGGCGTTCGTGAACGGACCGGCAAGCGATATTCGCGCCTGCACCTTGGGCGGAAACATCCCGGTGCGCAGATACACGGCGCCGCCGGGAAGTCCGATGCCGCCCAATGCGATGAACAGCACCGGCAGACCGATCGAGAGCATCGGATGGCTGTACTTGAGCGGGTTGAGCGTCAGGTAGCCACGAGCCTCGACATCGGTGTCTCCGTGACGCCACGCCAGATACGCATGGGCGAACTCGTGCAAGCACAGCGTGACCACCCAGCCTGCAACCACGAGAACGAAAACACCCGCTCGGCCCGCGATGGAACCCCACGTCGAGTTCCAGGCGACCACTCCGGCGATGACAGCGATCGCAACTACGCCGAGGAAGACAGGGCTCGGCCGAACCGCCGACCGTGCTGCTCCGGTTCTCACCTGACCAACAACCAAGTTTTGTCATGCCGGTAGAAGGTCGAACGCTTGAGATCGCGTGGGTTGGCCACCCCGTCGCGAACCAGACGAGCCGCGGGCGAGCCCAGCTGAATGGCTCGGCCTTCCAGCCAGCGTCGCCCGCCCCAGCGACTCTTGCGGTCGACAGATGCCTTGATGCCGGGGAGCTTGGGACTCGGCACTATCCGGATGCCGGGGACCGTGCCGGAGAACAGTTTGTTGTCGTCGACGTAGGCCTCGCCGATCAATTCGGCGGCATCGGCCGGACCCGTGACAGTTGCCGCACCTACCAGCGCGATTCCAGCGTCGTCGCGGATGAGCGGCACGGTGTGGACTGTGCCTTTCAACGCCGTGCGCGCAGCTCGCGCACCCGTTGCGAGTTTGTACGCGTCGGTTGCGTCGGACCTGTTCTCGGTGACGTAGGCGAGTTCGACGTTGAGTCGCTCCAGTCGCATCAACCGTGTCAAAGCCGCGGCAAACGCGCCGTCGTTACCGACGACGATCAAGCGCGGTTCGGTGACGACCTGCAGTTGAGACAGGGCCTCGTCGAAGTCCTGCTTCTCCGGAAGTTCAGGGACAGTGAACGACGTGAGTTCACCCAGGGGGAGTGGAACCGGCGAATCGCCACATTTGAGCACCACAGGGGTCAAAGCCACTCCTAGCTCGATCAAGACTTCTTCTCGGGTAGTGGGACCTCGCCACCCTTCCCCGAAATGGCCGTCCGAATCACTGCCGACGATCTTAGTGCGAGTCTCCGTGTCGACTCGCAATCGTGATGGTCACACCGCCAAATTCTGGACCGTCAGGTCTGGTCTGGTGCTCTGGGCTAGACTGCTCCTTCGGTCACTGCAACAGTTCGGCGCTGCATCATGTGCGCGGAAGCCAGGCAGTACCAATGCGGCGGGACAACTGCTGCACGTCGACCGTAGGAGACAACGTCATGCCGGCAATCGTCCTGATCGGCGCCCAGTGGGGCGACGAAGGTAAGGGCAAAGCTACAGATCTACTGGGCGAGCAGCTTCAGTGGGTCGTGCGATACCAGGGCGGTAACAACGCCGGACACACCGTGGTTCTGCCGAACGGTGACAAGTTCGCACTGCACCTCATCCCTTCCGGAATCCTCACCCCCGCCGTCAACAACGTCATCGGTAACGGTGTCGTCGTCGACCCGGGAGTGTTGTTGACCGAATTGGCAGGCTTGGAAGAGCGCGGCGTGGACACGTCCCGCCTGCTGCTTTCTGCTGATGCGCACCTGATCATGCCGTACCACGTGGCCATCGACAAGGTCACCGAACGCTTCCTGGGAGCGAAGAAGATCGGCACGACCGGCCGCGGTATCGGCCCGTGCTACCAGGACAAGATCGCCCGTGTCGGTGTCCGTGCTGCGGACGTCCTGGACGAGAAGATCCTGACCCAGAAGGTCGAAGCAGCACTCGAATTCAAGAACCAGGTGCTGGTCAAGATCTACAACCGCAAGGCACTCGACCCGCAGCAGGTCGTCGACGAGGTCCTCACGCAGGCCGAGGGTTTCAAGCACCGCATCTCGGACACGCGTCTGGAGCTCAACCTCGCCCTCGAGCGCGGCGAGACCGTTCTGCTCGAAGGTTCGCAGGGCACTCTGTTGGACGTCGACCACGGTACGTACCCGTACGTGACCTCGTCCAACCCCACCTCGGGTGGTGCGGCGGTCGGTTCGGGAATCGGTCCCACCAAGATCACCACGGTGCTCGGCATCCTGAAGGCGTACACGACGCGTGTCGGTTCCGGTCCGTTCCCGACGGAGCTGTTCGACGATCACGGCGCATACCTGGCGAAGCAGGGCGGCGAGGTCGGTGTCACCACCGGACGCGCTCGTCGTACGGGATGGTTCGACGCTGTCATCGCGCGTTACGCGACGCGCGTCAACGGCATCACCGACTACTTCCTCACCAAGCTGGACGTGCTGAGCAGCCTCGACACGGTACCGATCTGTGTCGCGTACGAGGTGGACGGTGTCCGCCACGACGAAATGCCGATGTCGCAGAGCGACATTCACCACGCCAAGCCCATCTACGAAGAGATGCCCGGCTGGTGGGAAGACATCTCGGAGGCTCGCACCTTCGAGGAACTGCCGCAGAATGCGCAGAACTACGTGCTTCGGCTCGAAGAGCTTTCGGGTGCATTCATCTCCTGCATCGGTGTCGGCCCCGGCCGCGACGAGACGATCGTCCGGCGCGAGATCGTCCGCTGATTCGATTCCTCGAAATCCCCGTTCCTGTCTGCAGGGACGGGGATTTCGTGTTCAAGCCAGCTTCGACAAGTGTGCGGTGACGGTCTTCCAGTCGGGAAACTCGGTGCTGCCGAACTTGATCCAGTCGCCCTCGAATCGATCTGCGCCGTTTGCTCCGCGGTCGTCGACGAGGTAGTCGCCTCGGTTGAGGTGCTTGTGGTGCGAGAGGATCAGACGTTTGTACGCGACGCTGCCTTCCTCCATTCCGAGGTGCTCTTGGACCCACAGCACCTTGTCGTGCCAGGCTGTGGCGTTCTTCCACGGCGCTGTCGAGAGGATGTAGGTGTCGAACTGCTGCGCCAGTTGGTGGTAGGCGTCGATGGCACCGTCGAGTGGGTCCATGCGAGAGAAGATGTGTGGCGCTTCGTCGAGGTCGTTCTTGTGCTTCTCCCGGACGCCGTCGGTCAGGCGATCGATGCCCGACTGGAAGTTGACGAGGGTGTTGTCGAGATCGATGTAGAGAATCTTTTTGGAAGCCGGCAGTGCCATCGAGGGGAAGGGAAACCTCTCTGGAGACTTTCTGAGTGCGAAAAGAGTCCAGTTCTACGCAACTGGACTGAGATCAGTGAATTCTTCCCCCCGATCACAATCGCATGGAGGTCTGACAGAGTTGTTCTCGCGGTCCGGAGTTGCGTCGTGGAAGATGCCGCCGAGGGGTGCTGCCAGGCGAAACTGCTCCACGCGAATGTAAGTACCTTCACCTTCGGCGGGTGCGAAGAAGTAGACGAGTGCCACGAAGAGTCCGATGCCGATCAGGGTCGCGAAGGTAGTCATGGACATATGATCAACTCGACTGGCATTGAGTTACATAGCCAAGTTGGCGATACTGGACTGCATGATGACTCGAGTTCTCGGTGCCCGTTCGCTCGCGCGCGATCTGGGGTCCTGGCAGGAAGAGTCCGGACGCAGGCCCGCGTACCGTGCGCTTGCCGACGGTATCCGCCTGCTCGTGCACGACGGTCGCGTTCCGCTGGGGGTCGCACTGCCGAGTGAGCGTGAACTTGCGACGGTGCTCG
This sequence comes from Rhodococcus baikonurensis, assembly GCF_040489275.1. Classification (NCBI taxonomy): domain Bacteria; kingdom Bacillati; phylum Actinomycetota; class Actinomycetes; order Mycobacteriales; family Nocardiaceae; genus Rhodococcus; species Rhodococcus baikonurensis. The sequence continues at coordinate 241,245 of NZ_JBEUOQ010000003.1, forward strand.
AACTCAGTCGAACCACGATCACGTCCTCGTACTCGGTGCTACGAGACGAGGGGTATCTGATCAGCCGGCAGGGTTCACGAAGCACCGTGGCGTTGCCCGCCGGCGCGCGGCCGAACGGGTTGATGTTCCGCTCCCACCAACCGGGGCCGAGTGGACCCGTCGTCGATCTCAGTTACGCAGCGATGGCAGCTCCCGCCGCCCAGGTCGAACTTGCGTATGCGTCTGCGCTGCAGGAACTTCCGAACTTCCTGCCCACGCACGGGATGGAACCGGTCGGGATTGCCGACTTGCGTGACGTGATCGCGCAGCGCTACACGGCGCGGGGCTTGCCCACCACTGCCGAACAGATCATGGTGACCTCGGGTGCGCAGCACGCGCTTCGGTTGTTGCTGTCGGTGCTCACCTCACCAGGCGAGCGGGTGCTAGTCGATCACCCGACGTATCCCAATGCACTGGAAGCGATTCGGCGAAACGGCGCTCGGCCCGTGCCGGTTCCGGTCCGGCCGGAGTTCGCGGCGGCCGGAGCCTGGGATCTGGACGGGATTCGAAGTGCAGCAAGGCAAACCGCTGCGAGAATGGCCTACCTGATCCCCGACTTTCACAACCCGACCGGCCTCTGCATGGACTCTTCCGGTCGCGCAGAGCTTGCGAAGATTGCGCATGAAACGCGAATGACTCTGGTCGTCGACGAGACTATGGTGGACCTGTGGCTCGACGCACCACCGCCGGCACCGGTCGCGTCACACGGGCGAGGTGCGGCGAAAACCGAAGTGGTGACGCTCGGTTCGACGGCGAAGTCCCTGTGGGGCGGGCTACGTGTCGGTTGGATTCGCGCCGATGCCGCACTCATCACCCAGTTGGTGGGGGCGCGTGCCGCGGTCGACCTCGGTACTCCCGTCATGGATCAATTGGCAGCCGCCTACTTGCTCGCCGACGACCGCTCGTTGCTCGAACAGCGTCGCGAAGTTCTGCGAGAACAGCGTGCGGTGCTTCTCGGTGCAGTGGCAGAGCATCTGCCCGACTGGCGTCCCACCATCGGCTCCGGTGGAATGTCGGTCTGGATGCGAATGTCCGCGCCCGTCTCGACGGCGTTGGCTGCGGTGGCACCCAACTTCGGTGTACTCCTGGCCGCCGGCCCCCGTTTCGGCGTCGAAGGTGCGTTCGAACGATTCATTCGCGTGCCGTACGCACGTTCTCCCGAGGACCTCATTCGCGGCGTTGCGTCCATCGCCGCTGCGTACGACACTCTCGCGACGGATCGCGACACGGCAGACCAACGAATGGTCGTCGTCTGAGAACTGGGTACACACCCTGAAAGCGGTGTGAACCAGGAGGTCGGGCATGACGGCGGTAGACGGTACAGGCGCAGCGGGAACCAGTGCGGCGGAAGCGCTCGCAGAACGATTGTTCGCGGCCACGCTCGGGGCGTCGGAGCTGCAGGCTGTGTATCTGGGCGACCGGTTGGGCTGGTACCGCGCGCTGAGCGATCACGGCCCGCTCACGTCCACGGAACTCGCGGACCGGACGGGGACCGTCGAAAGGTATGCGCGGGAGTGGCTCGAGCAGCAGGCCGTGGCTGGTTATGTGGACGTCAATTCGGATGCCGATCGGCGGTACAGCCTGCCGCAGGCCCACGCCGATGTGCTGGTCGACGACGAGAACCTGCTTTTCCTGGCCCCGTTGGCGAGGCTGTTCGTCGCGACGACGTCGTCGATGCCCCGCCTGCTGGACGCTTATCGTCACGGCGGGGGAGTCACGTGGGAATCGATGGGTCCGGACGCTCGCGAGGGCCAGGCGCTGCTGAACCGGCCGATGTATCTCAAGCAGCTCTGTCAGCAGTTTCTGCCGGTAGTCACCGATCTGCACGCCATTCTTCTCGGCGGCGGGCAGGTCGCTGATCTCGGGATGGGGGAGGGTTGGTCGTCGATCGCGCTCGCCCTCGGGTACCCGAAGATCGAGGTGCACGGCTTCGACGTCGACGCAGCCTCGGTGAATGCTGCCCGCCGAAACGCCCACGATCGCGGGGTGGACGACCGCGTTCACTTCTCGTTGGTCGACGTGGCCGGCCAAGCCCCGGAGACGGGTCGAGCCGATGCCGGGACCTACGACGCCGTGTTTGCTTTCGAGTGCCTTCACGACGTTCCGGATCCGGTGGGATTTCTGTCCACGGCTCGGGCGATTGCCCAGCCCGGCGCCCCGGTGATCGTGATGGACGAACGAACGGCAGATGCCTTCGATCCCGAGGCGGGTCCGATCGAGCAATTGCTGTACGGATTTTCGCTGACCTGCTGCTTACCGGACAGTCTTTCGCATCCGGGGAGCATTGCCACCGGGACGGTGATGAGGCACTCGACACTCGAAAGTTATGCCAAGGCAGCAGGTTTCGAGAGAGTGGACGTGCTGCCGATCGAGCACGAAATGTTCAGGTTCTACAGGTTGGGCTGACGCCCCCGTGCGCGGTTAGAGAGTCCCGAGGCTCCTTGACCACGCACGGGGCCGAAGGCCCTAGGTCCAGACCGTGTCGATATCCGTCGCCTCACGTGCCGGGGCGGCGGGCGTCGCGGTGGGCGTACGCGAGAAGCGCGGGGCCGGAGCGTGCTGGGTGACGCCGTCGAGTTCGATGAGCGAACCGCGAGCCGCGATGTGTTCGTTGGACGGAGCCTCGGCGAACGTGAGGACCGGCGAGACGCAGGCGTCGGTGCCGAGGAAGATCTTGGCCCACTCGTCGCGAGTCTTGGACAGGAACTTTTCGGTGAAGAGCTTCTTCATGTCGTCCCACTTGGACGTGTCCATCTGATGGGGGAGCGTCGCGGGATCGAGTTCGAGGCCCTCGAGCAGCAGTGCGTAGAACTGCGGTTCGATGGATCCGACGGCCATGTACTTGCCGTCGGAGGTCTCGTAGGTGTCGTAGAACGGAGCGCCGGTGTCGAGGAGGTTGACGCCACGCTCGTCGGACCAGACGCCGCGACCGCGGAATGCCCACATCATGTGGGAGAGCGCGAGGGTTCCGTCGACCATCGCCGCGTCGACGACCTGGCCCTTACCGGATGTCGAGCGCTCGACGAGAGCCGACAGAATGCCGAAGATCAGGAACATGGAACCGCCGCCGAAATCGCCGACCATGTTGAGCGGCGGGACGGGACGTTCACCCTTGCGTCCGATGGCGTTGAGGACACCGGTCAGTGAGATGTAGTTGATGTCGTGACCGGCGGCGTTGGCGAGTGGGCCTTCCTGGCCCCAGCCCGTCATGCGGCCGTAGACAAGACGCGGATTGCGCTCCGAGACCACGTCGGGGCCGAGTCCCATTCGCTCCATGACGCCGGGGCGGAAGCCCTCGATGAGGACGTCGGCGCGGCTCAGGAGATCGAGAACCTTGGCGACGTCGGCCGGGTCCTTCAGGTTGGCCTCGATGATGCGGCGGCCGCGCTTGATCTGGTCGGTTGCGTTCGAGTCCTGCGGAATCTGCCCTGCGCGCTGCACGATGACGATGTCGGCGCCCATGTCCGCCAACAGCGTCGCGGCGTGCGGGCCCGGTCCCAATCCAGCGAATTCCACGATCCGAATGCCCGCGAGCGGGCCCTTCTTCTCCACAGCTTCTGCAGACACACGCACTCCCAATTCAGACGGTGACAACACTTCTGACCCGACGGTAACCTGTCGGATCGATCAGGTGTGCTCCGGGGCACTGTGTCCGCCGAGGGAGGCGCCGATCACTAGACGGCGGCACCCTCGAACTGAGCGTTGTAGAGACGGAAGTACGCGCCCGCCGCTGCGATGAGTTCGTCATGTGTGCCCTGTTCGACGATCTTGCCCGCCTCCATCACGACGATCAGATCGGCGTTACGGATGGTGGAGAGCCGGTGCGCGATGATGAAGCTGGTGCGCCCGACGCGCAACGCGGACATTGCTTGCTGCACAAGCTGTTCCGTACGTGTGTCGACCGAGCTCGTCGCCTCGTCGAGAATCAGCAGCGACGGCTCCGACAGGAATGCGCGGGCAATCGTGATGAGCTGCTTTTCGCCGGAGCTGATGTTCGACGCCTCCTCGTCCAGCACGGTGTCGTACCCGTCCGGGAGCGTGTGGATGAAGCGGTCGACGAAGGCAGCGCGTGCGGCTTCGTGGATCTCGTGTTCACTGGCGTCGAGCCGGCCGTACGCGATGTTGTCGCGGATCGTTCCGCCGAAGAGCCACGTGTCCTGCAGAACCATGCCGACGTGGTTTCGCAGGTCGGAGCGGCGCATCTGCGAGATGTCGACGTCGTCGAGAGTGATTCGGCCCGAGTCGACTTCGTAGAAGCGCATGAGCAGGTTCACCAAGGTGGTCTTGCCGGCACCGGTGGGGCCGACGATGGCGACCATCTGCCCGGGCCGAGCCGTGAGGTACACGTTCTCGATCAACGGCTTGTCCGGCTCGTAGCGGAACGAGACGTTCTCGAACTCGATGTGACCGACGTTGCGATGGCGTCCGGCGGGCTCGGGGAGAAGCGGCACGTCGATGTCGGGCGACTGCTCGGGTTCGTCGAGAAGCTCGAAGACCCGCTCGGCCGACGCGGCCCCGGACTGCAGGCTCGTCGACATGGACGCGATCTGCGTGAGTGGCTGGCTGAACTGGCGCGAATAGACGATGAACGCCTGAACGTCACCGAGAGACATGTTGCCGCTGGCGACCTTGAGTGCGCCGACCACAGCGAGCAGCACGTAGGTGATGTTTCCGACGAAGTTCATGACCGGCATGATCAGACTGGAGAGGAACTGTGCGCCGAAGGACGCGTCGAGGAGCTTCTTGTTCTGCTCGGCGAATTCACGCTCGGCTTCGGCCTGATGCCCGTACACACGAACCAGGTCGCGACCGCTGTAGTTCTCCTCGATCTGTGCGTTGATCTTGCCCGTCTCGGCCCACTGAGCCTTGTACAACACCTGTGCTCGCTTGGCGACCCTGGCAACGAGGAGCACCGATACCGGCACCGCGATCAGTGCGATCAGGGCGAGCATCGGCGAAATGACGAACATCATCGTCAGGACACCGAGGACGGTGAGCACCGACGTCAGGAGCGAGGTCAACGTCGACGACAACGTCGACGAGATGTTGTCGATGTCGTTGGTGACGCGGCTGAGGATCTCGCCGCGCGGTGTCTTGTCGAAGTACGGAAGGGGCAGACGGTGAAGCTTCGCCTCGACCGAGGCACGCAGGTTGTAGATGGTCTTCTGGACGATGATGTTGAGGAGAAATGCTTCCAACCAGGCAAGTAGCGACGAGAGCAAGTACACGCCGATCGCGAGCATGACGACCTTGCCGATCGCGTCGAAGTTCAGACCCACGCCCGGAACGACGTCGGTCGAATTGGACACGAGGTCGGCGAAGGTCGAATTTCCTGATGCCCGGATGGCGTCTGCGGCCTGCTCTCGGGTCAGTCCGGCGGGCAGGCTCTTACCGATGAACCCGGCGAAGATGAGGTCTGTCGCGTGACCGAGGATCTTCGGCACTGCGACGGAGAGTGCGATGCTGGCGATCGTCGCAGCGACGACGCAGACGACCGCAAACTTGTGTGGCTGAAGAAGCGAGAGAAGCCGCTTCATCGTCGCCTTGAAGTGGCGAGGTTTGGTGTCCGTCGCGGTCAGCGCAGGCTTCGGCTCTTTGTCGGGATTCTCGGGGTTACTCGACTTCGCATCCCCGTCCGTGGATTCGGGTTCGCTCGGGATCTTGGCGAACACCACAGTCGGGGCATCGTCGAAGTACTGGCTGTTGGGGCCGCCCCATGTCGGGTCCTGCGGGCTGGTCATGCGCTCATCTCCGCGGGAATCTGGGAAGCCACGATCTCTTGGTACGTCGGACAGTTGGCCAGAAGGAACTGATGGTCGCCGAGGCCGACCGGCGCACCATCCTCCAGCACCATGATCTGGTCGGCATCGATGATGGACGCGACGCGCTGCGCGACGATGATGACCGTCGAATGAGTCGAGACCGTGCGGAGTTCGCGCCGGACTGCAGCGTCGGTGTGCATGTCGAGTGCTGAGAACGAATCGTCGAAGACGAAGATCCGGGGTCTGCGGACCACAGCTCTGGCGATGGCGAGACGTTGTCTTTGTCCGCCCGAGAGATTGCCGCCGCCCTGGGCGATCGGAGACTCGAGACCATCGGACAGTTCTCGGACGAAGTCGTCTGCCTGGGCGATGGTGAGGGCTGCCCAGATGTCGTCGTCGGTGGCGGTCGGGTTTCCGTAGCGGATATTGCTCGCGATCGTGCCGGCGAACAGGTAGGCCTTCTGCGGCACGTATCCGAAGTTGGTGAAGAGTTCGTCCTGATCCCAGCCGCGGACGTCCAAGCCGTCGACGAGGACGGCGCCGGCCGTGACGTCGAAGAGTCTGGGGATGAGTGAGACGAGGGTCGATTTGCCACTACCGGTACTGCCCACGATCGCGGTGACCGTACCTGGCATGCATCGCATCGAAACGTTCGACAGGACCGGCGTTTCTGCTCCCGGATACGTGAACCCGGCTCCACCGAACTCGACAACGCCGTAGGGGCTGGTCGGGCGGAGGGGCTGGGCCGGCGCGGGCACGGTCGGCTCGGTGTCGAGTACCTCGGTGATGCGGTCGGCGCACACGGCCGCGCGGGGGATCACCACGGCCAACATGGTCGCCATGACCACTGACATCAGGATCTGCATGACGTAGGCGAGGAAGGCGCTGATCTGTCCGATCTGCATGTCTCCGGTGTCGACCAGATGCGCGCCGAACCACAGCACCGCGACGCTCGACAGGTTGGCGATCAACATCACGGTGGGCAGCAGCACTGCCTGGTACCGACCGATGAGGAGCGAGGTGTCGGTCAGTTCCTTGTTGGCCTTGTCGAAGCGGATCGTCTCGTCAGGCTCGCGAACGAAGGCGCGAATGACACGCATACCGGTGAGCTGTTCGCGCAGTGATCGATTGATGTTGTCGATCCGCGTCTGCATAGTTCGGAAATGCGGGATCAGCTTGGCCACCACGACCGAGACGGTGATGCCGAGTAGTGGCACCGAAATCGTCAGGAGCCAGGACATCTGCAGGTTCTCGCGCAGGGCCATGACGATGCCGCCGATACACATCAGTGGGGCGCTGACGAGCATCGAGGACGTCAGCATGACCAGGGCCTGGATCTGCAGGACGTCGTTGGTGTTCCGTGTGATCAGCGTCGGCGCACCGAAACTGTTGAATTCGCGATCCGAGAAGCTGCCGACGGCTTTGTAAAAGGCGCCTCGAACGTCGTGGCCGAAGCCCATCGACGATTTTGCAGCCAGATAGGTCGATGCGACCGACGCGATGATCGATGCAAGCGAGACCAGAAGCATGATCCCGCCGGTGGACATGATGAATCCGGTGTCACCGCGGGCGACACCGTCGTCGATGATCCGAGCGTTGAGCGTGGGGAGGACCAACGACGCGATGGCCCCGAAGAGTTGAAGTGCGAGAACTCCGGCAAGCAACCAGCGGTACGGCGGGAGGTACGCCTTGAGCAGTTTTGCTAACACGACGGTTCCCAGTGAATTGGCCGGGTTGCCGCTCGTTCGCGATTGATCACAAGCACACGGTATGACAGATCGCGGTCGAGGTTGGCACCGACTCTGACGATTGCATCCTTTTGTCCTATTTGATTGTGATGTCTGCCACATTCGAATTCGAGGTTGGATTCAGGTCACAGTGCCTGAACTGCAGGTTTACACATCGATCCAATATGTCACGTTTCTGTTTGAACAAAAACAAACTGGACGTACTTGTTTAGCTTGGCTACAAAGGGGCGGAGCGAACAAAACGTGCGCCGCGTCATAGATATTCATGCAAGGAGTCACACATGGGATCCCTCGGAAACCTTCTCAAGGCCAACGGTATGGGCTGGGGCATTCTCCAGCTTCTTCCCCTGGTCAACATGCTCAAGACCCTTCAGGGACTGGACACCGCGAGCTCGAACTCCTGACGTTCGACCGCTGGAAATCTTCCGAAACAACACAGGAGTAGTCGCATGACCTCAATTCAGAATCTCGACGCCTTCCTCAAGAGCGTTCTCGCATTCGTGACCAAGTTGAACGCGGGATCGGCAGACGACTCGGGTTCGGCCGGTTCCACTGCTGAGTAGTTCTCGGTCCCAACTTCTTTTCAACTGCATCCCGACATAAGGAGACCCGACATGGGTTCATTCGAAGACTTCAGCGGCGTCGTCAAGACGTTCATTCCGGTACTCAAGGACCTGTTCACGGCGCTCGGTGGTGGCTCGCTCACCCCTGGGACCGGATCGGCGGCTGACAAGTAAGTCCCGTTTGTCCGAAAGTGTGGCTCGCAGTTGTCTGCGAGTCACACTTTCCGCATTTATAATGTGAGCTAAATCACATTTTTGCAGGGATCGAACAGTAGATGTGCGCCCTGAACTGCAATTATGACTGAAAGTGTTACTGGTCGTTCACCTTGGTAGCTATTTGGTAGCTAGACAAGTGTCGGTAGCCGGTCTATAAATGCAGTCAGCGCCACGGTAGTGCGCTACGTCACAGCTCGGGATGTTGTTCGGGGGCGGTTCAGCCATCCGTGCGGCAGAAGTTCCCGAACCATCTCGGCCACCGCCTGCGGCCGGAATGGCGCTGGAACACCACACCACCTCACATACAGGAGAACCTCCTATGTTCGGATCACTCAGCACCCTCGGACCCCTGCTCACCGCGCTCGGAGCTTTCCTCAAGTCCGTTCCCACCGAATCGCTGTCCGGCGAGGGCGAGGGCTCGTCCACCGGTTCACTCTCGGGTCTGTCCAGCGGATCCGCCGAGTAGTCATCCCTTCCGGCAGGGTCATTCGGCTCTGCCAATCGGATTGCATGCAGGTGCCCTCTGTCCACTGTCGTGGCCGGAGGGCACCCGTGTTTGCGGAGATATTCGTAGTTGCCCTTTTGGCATGTGAACACAGAACTGCGAGTGGCAGCACCTGCGTACGATGGTTCGACGACATCGGCATACGGTCACCGCGACGTCCGGTGCTCCCGAATTCAGAGGTAGCCGACCGCGAGGTGACGCATGGTAGGGACGAGTCGCTTTCTGCGCCTTCTCCTAGTGCTGGCCGTCGTGCTTGCGGCTTCGTTGATCGGCATCCTCACCCGCCCACCAGGTTTGCTCGCGACATTCTGGTGCGCCAACGCCATTTTGCTGGGAATGATGGTCAGATGGCCGGTCCTGATCGAATGGCGAACGTGGATCGCTGCGGCCGTCGGATACGTCTGCGCTGACCTGATCACCGGCAATTCGCTGTCGCTTGCCCTGCAGTTGAACGGGGCGAACCTCACCGGAGTCACAGTCGGTGTTCTTGTTCTGTACTACTTGAAGCGAACACCGTTCCGATTGGTCGATTCGCAGTCACTGGTGTGGATGGTCTTCGTCTCGTTCGTCGCGGCGACTGGTACCGCGGCCACCGCCGGCGCCTTGGACCGGCTCTTACGCGGTCAGTCCTTCACCGACACGTTTGTCCACTGGGGTGCCACCGAGGTCATGGCGTACCTGCTGGTCCTTCCTCTCATTCTGACTCTCACCATCCCGTCGAGCCTTGCCGAGTTCCGCACCAAACTGACGGCCAGAACTGTCGCCGCTATGAGCGTTCCGCTACTCGCCACTGCAGCCTGCGTACCGATCGCCCTCAGCATCGAAGGGCCGATCGCGCTGGTCCTGCCGATTCCAGCTCTCCTGTGGTGCGCCACTCGCATCTCGGTTCCGAGCACTGCCTTCGTTTCCGTGGTCTGGTCGGTGTGGTCACTCATGATGGCGGGTAGCGGTCGACTCGATATCGGAGATCAAGCCGCGTCGACTTGGAACGAGGACGTCATCACCTCCATTGCGGTCACGTTGATCGCGTTGGGGCCGATCGCGGTTGCCTGTGCGACCGAGGAACGTCGCGCTGCCGAGCGTGAGCTTTTCCTTGCTGTCGAATTCGACCATCTGACCGGAGTCCTCTCGCGCGGTGCTTTTCTCGGACATGCGGAATCGGAACTTGCCGACGCGGCCCGAGCGCAGTCCCCGGTCGGCCTGCTGATGCTCGACCTGGACCACTTCAAGAGCATCAATGACACGCATGGACATATGACCGGTGACAGCGTTCTCGCGAATTTCGCCGAACGGGCCGCTGACCGATTGTCGGACGGCGATCTGATCGGAAGGCTCGGCGGCGAGGAGTTCGCCATTCTGCTTCCGGACTGCAGCTTTGCCCGAGCAGTCGACGTCGCCGAGGCCGTCCGCGGCGCGCAGGTCGAGTACTCGGCCGAATCAGATGTGACGAGCACGGTCAGTGTCGGCGTCGCGTGGGTTGATCACGCGACGCCCGCCTTGGCCACCCTCATGAGCGTCGCGGACGAGGCTCTGTACGACGCCAAGCGTGCCGGACGCAATCTCGTGAAAGTGCGCAACGTCGGCAACGACGCCGTGCCGCAACAGAATTCCGAGCCGACCACGGCCACCCGCACCTATCGCAAGCCAGCGGTACCTCGAACGATCAGGCGAGGGTTTGACCGCGAAGGCGTGGTCGACGGCGGATAACTGCGCTGACCTGCATCGGGATTGGCATATAGTCGCACCCATGCAGCTTGATTCGACGCCTTCGCACCTGCCGACCCTCCCACTCCGATTCGGGACCCCACTGACCGAGAACGCCATTCGCGTGATGATGTTGGGATCAGGCGAGTTGGGTAAGGAAGTTGTCATCGCGCTGCAGCGTCTGGGCGTCGAAGTGATTGCGGTGGATCGCTATCCCGACGCCCCAGGGCATCAGGTGGCCCACCGTGCTCACACTGTCGACATGACCGATCCGGAAGCGCTGCTTGCCGTCATCGAGTTGGAAAAGCCTCACTTCGTGGTGCCCGAGATCGAGGCCATCGCGACGGATGCGCTTGCACTCGTCGAAGACCGCGGAGGGGCGGTGGTCATTCCGACCGCCCGCGCCACTCAGCTCACGATGAACCGTGAGGGAATCCGTCGGCTCGCGGCCGAGGAGTTGGGCCTGCCCACTTCGCCGTACGCCTTCGCGGACTCGCTTGCCGAAGTACAGGCAGCGACAGACCGAATCGGTTTCCCGTGCGTCGTCAAGCCAGTCATGTCCTCGTCGGGAAAGGGACAGTCGACGGTTCGATCCGCCGAAGATCTCGACGCCGCATGGGATTACGCGATGGCCGGAGGTCGTGTTAATCACGGCCGGGTGATCGTCGAGGGCTTTGTCGATTTCGATTACGAGATAACGCAATTGACGGTTCGCGCCGTCGGGGAGAGCGGTCAGGTCGAAACGTCGTTCTGCGAGCCGATCGGGCACCTGCAGGAGGCCGGCGACTACATCGAATCGTGGCAGCCGCAGCAGATGTCCGCGGCTGCCCTCGCGTCGGCGCGGGACGTCGCCGAGAAGGTGACCACGGCTCTGGGCGGGCGAGGCATCTTCGGCGTCGAGCTGTTCGTGAAGGGCGACGACGTCTACTTCTCCGAAGTGAGCCCACGGCCGCACGACACCGGATTGGTGACCCTGCGGACGCAGCGACTCTCGGAGTTCGAGCTGCATGCCCGCGCGATCCTGGGCTTGCCGGTCGACACGACTCTCACGGCCCCGGGAGCGTCGGCGGTGATCTACGGCGGCGTGGAGGCAAAGGGAATCGGATTCGACGGTGTCGCCGAGGCACTCGCGGTTCCCGAGACGGACCTGCGGCTATTCGGCAAGCCGGAGAGCTTCACGCGTCGTCGCATGGGTGTTGCCGTGTCGACGGCCGCCGATGTGCCCACTGCACGCGCCCGTGCTCGCGAAGCCGCGTCGAAGGTGCGTCCCGTCGGATGAGTCCTGTGGCCGAGGTCCTCGTCGGGCTGGTCATCCTGGTCGGTCTGATCGGGGTCGTCGTTCCGATTCTCCCCGGGACACTTCTCGTTTTCGCCGCAATTCTCGTGTGGGCGATCATGACCGGTGGCGCGACGGCGTGGACGGTGTTCGCGCTGTCCACGCTGGCGCTGGTGGTCACCGGGATCGTGAAGTACACGTGGCCAGGCAAGCGGATGAAGTCCGGGGGCGTGCCCAACCTGTCGGTGGTGGTCGGCGGCGTCGTCGGCATCATCGGGTTCTTCGTGATCCCGGTCGTGGGGTTGTTCCTCGGGTTCATCGTCGGAACCTACTTCGCGGAACTAGCGCGGCTGCGTCGCTACGACATCGCCTGGTCGTCGACGCTTCACGCGGTGAAGGCAGTCGGATTGTCCATGCTGGTGGAACTGTTCGGAGCGCTGATCGCCGCGGGGCTGTGGTTGGGAGCCGTCGCGTTCACTTGAGCGCAGCGGTACCAGGAGCGTGCGTTGTCGCACATGACCGCGGACAGGTCGTCGCCGACGGCATCGGCGATCACGTCCAGGTCGTGGACCTCGAACGCTCGACGTGCCCGGGTACCGGGCAGGTCGGTGCCGAACATCAGCGCAGCGGGATTGACCGCGTGGATCTGGCGAAGCACATCGCTGACGTCGGAGATGGTGGTGCGGCCGAACCCGGTGGCTTTGACACGTACTCCGCGGTCGACGAGGTTGAGGAGATACGGCAGCCCGCGGGTGGACATTCCCAAGTGGTCGATGCTCACCGCCGGCAATTTGGCGAAGACGGGTTCCAACGACAGCAACAGCGTGGCATCGACGTAGAACTCGGCGTGCCAGCCCACCAGATCGAATGCGCGATTGGCGAGATCGGCGAGCAGACGCAGGTCGGTGGCGCCTCGGCGCAGATTGAACCGGACGGCGCGCACTCCCAGCGCGTCCAGAGCAACGATGTCTTCGTCCGTCGCATCGAGTGGCAAAGCAGTGACGCCCACCCAGCCTTCGCCGAGCTCGGACAATGCGGCTTTCAGGTATTCCTGGTCATTGCCCTGGTACGACGCTGTCACCACCGCGCCGCCGTCCACACTCAGGCCCTTCAGCGAGGCAATCCGGGCCCGGTAATCGGCCACGGTGAAGGGCTCAGGCAGGTACCCGTGATTCTCGACCAGCGGGAAGCGCGGGTCGATGATATGCACATGGGCGTCAAACACGGGGTCTATTTTGCCCTGTTGCCTTGGGTCCCCGCACACACCACCGGCCCGATGTGACCTGGGTCGCGTCGGGCCGGTGGAGGGCTTGTGTTCAGTTACTTCTGCGCACTCAGTTCGCGCGGTCGGGCTCCGACGCCTTCAGCATGTCGTGACGCTCGACCACCTTGATGCGCTCACGGCCTTCGGGCTCGCCCAGGCTGCGCTCGTGCGCGTCGAGGCGGTACCAGCCCTGCCAAGTCGTGTACGGCACCTGCTTGCCTTCGAGGAACTCGATGACGGCGTTCTCGTCGGGGTTCGCGGCGCCGGCGAAGTCGACGGAATCCTCGAGAAGATTCGCGACGGTTTCGTTGGCGTCACCCTTGGTGTGGCCGATGAGGCCGACGGGGCCGCGCTTGATCCAGCCGGTGACGTAGGTGGCCGGCATGAACCGGGCTGCGCCCTCGGCGTTGTCGTCGGCGACGACGCGTCCGGCGTCGTTGGGAACGGTGCCTGCCTGGTCGTCGAACGGCAGCTGCGTGATGTTCTGCGAGAGGTAACCGACGGCGCGGTACACGGCCTGGACATCCCAGTCCTTGTACGTGCCGGTGCCCTTGACGTTGCCGGTTCCGTCGAGCTGGGTGCGCTCGGTGCGCAGGCCGACGACCTTGCCGTCTTCACCGAGGATCTCCGTGGGAGACTCGAAGAAGTGCAGGAACAGCTTGTGGGGACGGGCTCCGACATCGCGAATTGCCCAGTCCTGCAGGGTATTCGCAACCATATCGACCTGCTTGGAGTTGCGGCGAGCCTGCTCGGAACCCTCGTCGTAGTCGATGTCCTCGGGGTCGACGATGACCTCGATGGTCGGCGAGTGGTCGAGTTCGCGCAGTTCGAGAGGCGTGAACTTGGCCTGGGCCGGGCCGCGGCGTCCGAAGACGTGAACCTCGACGGCCTTGTTGTTCTTGAGACCCTCGTAGACGTTCGCGGGGATTTCGGTCGGCAGCAGTTCGTCACCGGTCTTGGCGAGTATGCGGGCGATGTCGAGCGCAACGTTGCCCACGCCGAGGACGGCGACCTTCTCGGCCTCGAGCGGCCACGTACGCGGCACGTCGGGGTGGCCGTCGTACCAGGAGACGAAGTCGGCCGCGCCATAGCTGCCGTCGAGTTCGATACCCGGGATGCCGAGCGCGCGATCGGCGTTGGCGCCGGTGGAGAAGATGACCGCGTCGTAGAACGACTGCAGGTCGTCGAGGGTGATGTCGGTGCCGTAGTCGATGTTGCCGAGCAGGCGTACCTGAGGCTTGTCGAGCACCTTGTGCAGGGCGGTGATGATGCCCTTGATGCGCGGATGATCAGGCGCGACGCCGTAACGAATCAGGCCGAAGGGCGCGGGCATGCGCTCGAAGAGGTCGATGCTGACGCCGCGGCCGGAGACTGCGGTGTCGGATTTCATGAGGGCGTCGGCGGCGTAGATGCCGGCAGGGCCGGCGCCGACGATCGCGACCCGGAGTGGGCGGTTGGAGTCAGTCATCGTGAGGACAGCTACCTTCTTCGAAGTTCGGACAACATATCGACAAGTATCCAATTTAGCCGAACCTAAGCACAGCGCCTCGGTTGCGGCCGAACGGATCCACACTCTCACTCGATCGGTTGTGGGTAAACCTATTCTTTCTTCCCATTCTCCCGTTGTCTCGGGTATTCGGGGTAGGGGCCTGCTCCTTGACGCCCCACAACTTCAAGTTGTGGGGGAGTATTGGCGCTATGAGTGACGAGCTTCGCGAATCCGACAACATCGATGGCAAGAAGGCGTCTGCGGGGCCGTTCCTCTTGGCTGTCGCCATCGTCGCCTTGATCCTGGGTGGAATCTTCGTCGCGTCGTGGATCTCGCCGGCCGAGGAGAACGTCACCGAGTCGGACCGCGTGAGTCGCTCCGTCACCGACTACGTCGATGCCGAGAATCGGAATGACGCGGAGACGATCAAGACCCTGACCTGCGCGAGCTTCAATTCGAGCAACGGTCCGATGGCCGACGTCGACGGAACCGTCGAACTGAAGGGTGTGGACGGGGTCGTGGTCAACGGCGATCGTGCACGGGCCGACGTGACGATCACCGGTGGCGGAGCGGGCGAGCGAGTCTCGACCTGGGCCCTGACCCGTGACGGCAACCGTTGGGTCGTCTGTAACTGACGGCCCGCTCAGGCGCTCGCGGCAGTCTTGTGAAAACATGGACTACGTGAGTTACGCAGGCGATCTGACGCCGGAGCAAGCCTGGGAGCTGCTCCGCGAAAACCCCGACGCCGTGCTGGTCGACGTGCGGACCGATGCGGAGTGGAAGTACGTCGGTGTCCCCGATGTTTCCTCCCTCGGCAAGCAGGCCGCACTGATCGAATGGGTGAGCCACCCGACCGGCGCGCGCAATGACAACTTCGTCGACCAGTTGAAGGAAGCCGGCATCACCGCCGATTCCTCCGGGTCGGAGCGTCCGGTGATCTTCCTGTGTCGATCCGGACAGCGTTCCATCGGTGCGGCGGAAGCTGCGACTGCGGCGGGTATCGGCCCGTCGTACAACGTGCTCGACGGGTTCGAAGGCGCATTGGGCGCCGACGGGCATCGCGGACTTGTAGGTTGGCGGGCCATCGGCTTGCCGTGGAGGCAGCAGTGAGCGGAATTCCCCAGGGCGGCGCATTTCAACGAGCGCTGCCGGACGACGTCGGTCTCGGCACCCTCGGTGTTCGCGGCGGACTGATGCGCACCGGGTTCGAGGAGACTTCCGAAGCTCTGTTCCTCAACTCCGGATTCGTCTACGAGAGTGCAGAAGCCGCCGAACAAGCCTTCACCGGCGAGGTGGATCATTTTGTCTACTCCCGCTACGGCAACCCGACCGTCAAGATGTTCGAAGAGCGTCTGCGTCTCATCGAAGGTGCAGAAGCGTGCTTTGCGACGGCCAGCGGAATGTCGGCAGTCTTCACGGCGTTGGGCGCACTGTTGGCCAACGGCGACCGATTGGTTGCCGCGCGCAGCCTCTTCGGATCCTGCTTCGTGGTGTGCAACGAGATCCTTCCGCGCTGGGGCGTCGAGGTTGTTTTCGTCGACGGTGAGGACAACGCGCAGTGGGAAGAGGCGCTGTCGGTGCCGACCACTGCCGTGTTCTTCGAGACTCCGTCCAACCCGATGCAATCTCTCGTCGACGTTCGACGGGTGTCGGAGCTTGCTCATGCTGCCGGTGCAAAGGTAGTGCTGGACAACGTCTTCGCGACGCCGCTCCTGCAGCGCAGCCTCGATCTGGGAGCCGACGTCGTTGTGTACTCCGGCACCAAGCACATCGACGGTCAGGGCCGCGTGCTCGGTGGCGCGATCCTCGGGACCGAGGAATACATCAGCGGTCCCGTTCGAGAACTGATGCGGCACACCGGTCCTGCGCTCAGCCCGTTCAACGCCTGGACGCTGCTCAAGGGTCTCGAGACCATGCCGGTCCGCATTCGGCACTCCGTAGCCTCGGCCCTCGAGATCGCCGAATTCCTCGAAGGACACTCCGGCGTCAAGTGGGTCAAGTATCCGTACCTGACTTCGCACCCGCAGCACGAGCTCGCGAAGTCTCAGATGAGCGGCGGCGGAACTGTAGTCACGTTCGAGCTCAATGCGCCTGACGGTGAGGGCAAGAAGCGGGCGTTCGAGGTTCTCAACGCGCTGCGGGTCATCGACATCTCCAACAACTTGGGAGATTCCAAGTCGTTGATCACTCACCCCGCCACGACAACGCACCGGGCCATGGGTCCGGAAGGCCGTGCAGCGGTGGGTATTACGGACGGCGTTGTGCGGCTGTCCGTCGGGCTCGAGGACACGGGCGATCTGTTGGCTGATTTGAAGCGAGCTCTCGGCTGAACCCGTAGAGCGCCTTGCCTCGAACTTTCGTCGGCAAGGCGTTCTACGGTGCAGGCGTGAGACCCAGTTGTTTGACGTCGATCGTCAACGCCGTCGTATTCATCGTGAGTCCCGAGCTGGTGGTATCGCTCGGGTAAATCGTGAACAGCACCTGCGCCGTCAGATTGGTGTTGTTCAAGGCCGACGTGACCGCTATGAGATTCGGCGTCGGTGCCGTGCTGTCGTACATCAGATTGTTGTTCTGATCCGTGACGTACGTGCGAAGGTCGACATTGGCGGTTGCGAGACCACCGCTGAGCTTGGTCTTGTCGACTGTCACGTTCGCTTTCAGGCGTGGGCCGGTGGCAAGTACCTTCGAATCGCAGAAATACGTGTAGTTGAAGCCAGGCTTGAGACGGTAGGTAGCGATGTTCGGGATGGCCACGAGTGGGTTGGGGTTGGTCGGCGCGTTGACGTAGACCTGCGAATACCATCCCCCGCCGTTGGTGGTCACGCACGCACCCAGGTCGAGGGTTCCGGATTGCACAGCGGCGCTCGTCAGGGTCGTACTGTCCGTCCACTTCGCCAATGTGCCCGAACCGCCGAGCAATACAGCTCCGGCCGCGGCGACTGCCATTGCAGCCTTCGTCGTCTTCTTCATCACGGCACCAGCGCCTTGATTTCGTCCGGAAGTTCGCTCGGGGCAGGAGATTCGGCCCAGACTCCCGTTGATGTGTCGATGACGGTGACTCCGGACGTGGTGATCACGTGTACAACTGATCGGTACCGGTGAGCCAATGCAGTACAGCGTCATTGTCCACGGCACCCCGATACACCTCGGTGCCTGATGAATTCGACACGGACACAACGTTTCCACTGGCAGTCGAGAGCTTCTGGGCGCTGAGGCCGGTCGTGGTTGCCGGGGCACCGATGGGAACCTCGCTCGGGGTGGTCGTGATCGGTGGCACCGTTGTCGTTGTCGTTGTCGTTGTCGTTGTCGGGGGCGCCGTAGTTGTAGTCGGTGACGAGGTGGTTGTCGAAGGTGTAGTTGTGCTGGTGGTTGTCGTGGCCTGCAAGGTTGTTGATGCGCTCGGAGTAGTCGTGGGTGAAGGTGTGGTCGAACTGACTGCTGCGGTGGAAGTGGTGGTCGTCGCACTCGGAGCTTGTGCAACCAGCGCCGAACGAGCGGCCGGTGCTGAGGCTGCCGTGGTTCCGCTCGTGGGTCCGGATACACACGCCATGTCATTGAGGATGATGAGCAGTGTCGAACTGCTGATGCGGTACCCGGTGTATTCCGGTGTCACGTAAGTTCCAACGAGTCCGTGTAATTCGACGTCGTAGTTCGTGTTCGACAGGAGAATCCCGCCGCTCGGCAGATCGGACAACGTCAGGGTCGTCGAGAGGCCGGTCACGTCTCTGATCAGCGGAGGTTGGGTGGTGTTGGTTGCGTTTCGGACGATGATTCGAAATGTATCCGTGGCAACGCCAGGCCAAGCGAGCAGGACGGAAGTTCCCTTGTCCGAGCAGGTCATTGACGCGGGAGGATTCGGAAAGCTTGCAGCAGTGGTGAACGAAATGCTTCCCGCTGTCGCCGTGCCCGTGAAGGCGGCCTGTGTTCCGCCTATGTTCGCAATGCCCGTCACGCTGAGACCGACCGTTGCCAATGCGACGATTGCCTTGAAGGCGTGGGAATCGCCGTGCGCGTCCTGACGATCCAGCCTGGGTTCCCCTTCATCCGCTTTCTTTCGGGGGCGAAATGCTATGTACAGCAGTCCCCCGACGGCAATCGCACCGAGGACAATGCCGCTCGGCCCTGACAACCAGACTGCGGCATAGCCGAGTCGGTCGACGCTGAAGAAAACTCGATCCGCTTCGGTGATGACGTAAGGATCTGGATCTGTGACGGGATTTGCGTCGCCGCGCAGCTGTGCAATTGCAAGATTGTTGCCTTGCTGCTCGATCGTCTCGACACGATGGGTGATTCGAACGTCTTGGTTGTCGTAGACACTGACGATGTCACCGACCTGAACTTCCGAAGCAGGCACGGTACGCGCGAAGGCCAGAGCGCCGGTCTCGATCGTGGGAGACATCGATCCGCTCTTGAAGATCAGCGGCGTGATACCGAAAGCGAAGCCGGCAATGAACAATCCGATGGATGCCAGACCGGCGAGGGCACCGAGCGTGAGCAGAAGTTCGTGAATCCGTCGTGGCGTCGAGGCTTTCGGTGACATCTTCGTGTGTCGTGACACGGCGCTCACACCTTTGCCGAGAAGTTCAGGACGATGCTCGACGAGCTGTTCGTCGGTGGGGTCGGACTCGTCGGAAGCGTCACCGAGACACAAAGATTATCGGTTGCCCCGATAGCCAGAGAACGGTCGGGCGCACCGACCGCCTGACTTACGGTGAGGGTCAGGGGTAAGGACGACACCACATTGCTGCCATCTGTGCATTTGTTGGCCACAGTTCCGTTCGATGACACAGTCATCCGCAAGTAGGTCGTCAGTGCGCCGGCGCTGGTGGAAGTTATCGTGTATTTCAGAGGAAGATTCACGCCTGCCCCCACGTTGTTGACTTTGAGGATGGCGGAGTTCGAGTCGCCGGGAAGCATCCCAGTTTTGCCGAGTTGGGTGAAGTTCAGTGTTGTGGTCAGCGCGGGTTGCGTTGTGGTGTTCAACTGCAGGTTGATCGACCCGGTCGTGATGTTTCCCGAAGTCGCAGTCGCGGAAGACGTCCAGGCCGCGAGCGTGGTCACTCCGCCGACACCAAGCACCATCCCCAGCGCGAGCAGCGCGCGAAAGCGCGTGCTGGTCAACAGGTGACGAATCCGGTGAGCCGGACGGTCAGGGCGCGAGGGCATCGTGCTGGCCTTTCTCGATCTGGGCGGAGTCGATGAGGTTGGAAGCTGCAGGGTCAGGAGCCAATCGGGCACGAGCTCGCTCCTTCCGGCCGTCACGGATGCCGCTGATCATCATGTAGGCCGCGTACAGCAGTAGTGCCGTCACGACGATCACCACGATCACGGTGCGCTGCTCTCCGGTGAGCCAGGTGTTGACGTAGCCGAGATACGGAAGGCTGTACCAGACCTTTCCCCGGATCTGTACTGGCCGTACTTCTTTCTCGTCGCGTTCACCGTTCGCGTCGCCCTGGGTGATGAAAGTTCGTTCACCCTTTTGGTTTTCACTTGTGGCGATGATTCGGTGCGTGACGACGGTCGGCTGACCCGATTCCAGCTGGTACGTAATAGGTGTACCGATCCCCAGTTCGGACGGATCGACAGGTTTGACGACGACCAGTGATCCAGGGTTGTACGTCGGGCGCATCGAACCGGTCAGAATCGTGAAGCGCTGCGCTCCCGCGAAGAAGGGGACGACAATGGTTGCGACGATGACTGCCGAAATTGCCAGCAGCAGTGTCCAACTGACGATAGAGGTGACCCACCAGAGCGGGCCGGTACGTTCGATGCGCTTCGTAGAGTGCTTTGTCATACCGGACCTGCCTGGAACGTGAAGGTGGCGTTGTTCGTCTGACCGGAAACCGCACCAACCTCCACCGTGAGCCGCAGACACAGGACGTAGGTGCCACCGGCCGCGAGCGGAGTCAGCATGTACGCGGGGGAAACCGGGTACTGCAGCGATGCATTCATCGATCCGGACGTCAGTGGGGTCACTGCCGGAGCCGCGGTGTTGACGCCGGCCGGGCAGGCGCCTTCGTTGGCGACTCCGTACGTGGTCAACGTGAATCCCGGAAGTGCGCTCGTCGACTGCATTCGCCACTGCAGAGGATCAGACCCCGAATTCTTGACGGTGAGCGGAGCTTGCACCGTGTTTCCTGGGACCACAGGCGTCGTGGCCGTCGTCAAATTTGCCAGGGTGTACGCCGCACTGGTTCCGGCCGATGTACCAACGGTGAGGTTGACGCTGGCAGCGGTTGCGGTCCCACCACTCGCGCTCGCCGAATCGGACCACAGCGCGAGCGACTGCTGTGACGATGCGAACACCGCTACAGCAGCCACCGCGACTGCGATCGCTCCCCAGACCTTTTTCCTCATGAAATTACGGAGCCGGTGTCAGTGCTGTCTGAGTGACGACCAGCTTCATCGCTGACAAGTTCAGCGACTGGTTCTGCGCGACCTGGTTGGCCACCTCGGTGAAGTTCAGACGGACTCCGACGTGCACGATCGTGCCGTTCTGCACCTTGGTGATCTGGGAAATCGGGTTGCCACCAGCGTCCTTGATGGTCGTAACCGGCTGTACAGCGGCGGCAAGTTCGGAACTGTTGGCTCCGGGGACGATGCCGGCCGTATCAGCGGTCAGAACAGCCGCGAGACGATCGCCCACCGCGGTCACTGTGACGTCGCAGGTGTATTCGATGCTTTCGGTCGTGACGATGCGGTAAGCCGAGATGTTGGTGATCGCGGTCTTCGTCGGATTGAGGGAGTTCCAACCGCCGCCGACCGGTGCGCAGGCGCTCAGGTCGAGTGCACCGGAAGTGACGGGTCCGCCGCCACTGACGTCGGCCGAGTCGCTCCACACAGCGAGCGAGCCCGCACCGCCGAGGAGGAGGGCGCCGGCCGCCGCAGCAGCGATCGCGCCCTTGGTCTGCTTCTTCATGAAAATCTCATTTCATGTCTGGGACCCGAAATGGGTCGTTCAGACATGAGTATCAGCCACGGCAAACGATTCGTTACTACTTTATCTCAAATTTCTTTTTGGACTGTGATCCACCTATCGACGGGGGTGTATTCGCCTCTGACCTGCGAATAACTATCAGTACGCAATCTTCCTACGAAAGAAACCGCTTGTTTGTCCATCTGGACAAAGTGGACGAGTCGGATCCTGGCAAATCTAGTGTTTTTTACCAGTTAATTACCGACTCGCGGTTTTGTTTTGCAATTGAATCAATTGTTTGCGGTACTACGGAATGGATCGGTTGTCATTCCTACAAGATCGGCGACCGACTCGAGAACGACTGTGGGTCGGTACGGGAAGAGCTCCACCGACGCGCGGGTCGAGATCCCGGTCATCACCAGAATCGTCTGCAGTCCGGCTTCGAGGCCGCAGACGATGTCGGTATCCATGCGGTCACCGATCATCAATGTGTTGGCCGAATGAGCGCCGATGGACCGCAGGGCCGACCGCATCATCAAAGCGTTGGGCTTGCCGACGTAGTAGGGATCGCGCCCGGTTGCCTTGGTGATGAGGGCGGCGACGGAGCCGGTGGCCGGCAGCGAGCCGTCGCGCGACGGTCCGGTCGCGTCGGGGTTGGTGGCGATGAACCGCGAACCACGCTCGACCAGGCGAATCGCGGTGGTGATCGCCTCGAACGAGTACGTGCGCGTCTCACCGAGGACGACGTAGTCGGGGTCACTGTCCGTCAGGACGTAACCGATATCGTGCAGGGCAGTGGTCAGGCCCGATTCGCCGACCACGTAGGCGCTGCCGCCTGGCCGCTGGTTGGCCAGGAACGTCGCGGTAGCGAGCGCTGACGTCCAGATCGACTTCTCCGGGATGTCGAGACCCGAATTGAGCAGGCGTGCTCGCAGGTCACGCGGGGTGCGGATGGAGTTGTTGGTGAGCACCATGTACGGGATGTCGTTCGACGCCAGCTCTGCCAGGAACGTGTCCGCTCCGGGTATCAAGTGCTCCTCGTGGACGAGAACCCCGTCCATGTCCATGAGGTAGGTCCAACCGGTCTGATCTTCTGTACTGGTCATGTCTCCAGTATGTGCGGGAGCCGCCCGATGTGGGCGGTCAAGCGAGAAGTCGCCACAGCCCGATCAGACCGACGGCGACAATCGTGTAGCGAAGTGCGGTGGGGGACAGGCGCCGTCCGTAGCGAGCACCCAGAACGCCACCGCCGAGTGACCCGACGGCGATCAAACCGGCTGCTGCCCAATTGATCTGGTCGAAAGCCAGGGTGATGTACATCCCCGCTGCAACGATGTTGACGAGCAGTGAGAGCAGGTTCTTCGCGCCGTTCATGCGCTGGAGGGTTTCCGGGAGGATGGCACCCATCACACCGATGAGGAGGATGCCCTGCGCGGCAGTGAAGTAGCCGCCGTAGATGCCGACTGCAAAGGTTCCGGCGGTCAGGAGCATCAGCCTTGTGGTGGACAGCGTCGTTTCCTCGGTGGAACGCTTCTTCGCCCAAGCCTGGATGCGTGGTTGGAGGAGGACGAGTGCGAGAGCCAGGATCAACAGCACCGGCACGATGGTTTCGAACAGTTTCTCGGGTAGATGCATGAGCAACCACGAGCCGAGTAGTGCCCCGGCGAGCGACGCCGGAATCTGCCAGCGCAGGCGTTCCCACTGCCCGGACAACTCACGCCGATAGCCCCATGTGCCCGACACTCCGCCGGCGACCAGTCCGACCGCGTTGGACATGGTCGCGGTGACCGGTGGCATGCCGAAGGCGACCAGGGTGGGGAACGTGATCAGTGTTCCACTGCCGACGACGGCGTTGATCGCGCCCGCGCCGATGCCGGCCAACAAGATGAAGAAAGCGTCGAGTCCACTCACTCCGCAGACGGTACGGCAGATGCGAAGTCGCTCCGGACGGCGGTCCCGGTCTTCATTCGAACACTCCATTCAACACGGCGGTCAAGGCTTTGGGCACCGTTGAAATCAGTGCGATTTCAACCTGATCGACCTTTCATTTCCCTTGCAGTGCAGGGAAATACAACATTTGACGACTCGGCAATTCGCGTCTAGTCTTTGCTCACCATCCAGAGCGACCGAGAGACCTGGCTCGTCGACGTCGCAGCAACCCCCCGAGTGATCGGGAGCGGGTGCTACCGCCAGGACCGATGGAAGGCATCACATGGGTTCCACTTCGCACGCTCCGCACAGGCGCCGTCACATCGATCTGTGCCGCACGGCTTCGTGTCACTGTCGCTGACCGAACTGTCGTCTTCGTAACTCGAGTGCATCTACTCGAGCACACAGCTGCGTTCCCATTTCCCGAAAGGTCTATTCGTGATGTCCACTCCGTCAGGTAGTGCGCCGTGAGCGCGCCCACCGATGTCCGCCCCGAAAAGTCGGTGGCCGAGCCGCAACTTCCCGACTCGGAGCTTGTCGTTGCTCGTACCTGGCACCCGCTGCGCTGGGTGATCAGCGCGGTCGTACTGGTACTGCTTGCCCAATTCATTCACGGACTCGTCGTCAACCCCGGCTGGGACTGGCCGACGTTCGCGCAGTACTTCACCGCGAAATCCGTGCTCGCCGCGTTGTGGGTGACGATCAAACTGACCCTGTGGGGGACGATCCTCGGATTCGGTCTCGGTGTTTTCCTGGCGCTCGGCCGTCTGTCGAAGAACCCGGTCCTGCAGGTGATCGCCTGGACCTACATCTGGGCCTTCCGCTCCATTCCGCTCATCGTGCAGTTGCTCTTCTGGTTCAACATCACGTACCTGTACCAGACGCTTTCTCTCGGAATACCTTTCGGGCCCGAGTTCTTCACCTTCCAGGTCAGTGGTGTGATCGGCGGATTCACCGCAGCGGTCATCGGTTTGGCGCTGCACCAGGCCGCGTACTCGGCCGAGATCATCCGTTCCGGAATCATCTCGGTGGATCACGGTCAGATCGAAGCTGCTTACTCGCTCGGTATTCCGCGCAGTCGCCAGTTCTTCAAGATCGTTCTCCCTCAGGCGATGCGGGCCATCCTGCCCAACGCGGCAAACGAGGTCATCGGACTGTTCAAGGGAACGTCCATCGTCTCCACCATGGCAATCGCCGAACTGTTCTACCAGGTGCAGGTCATCTTCGGACGCAACGGTCGAGTTGTGCCGCTGCTGATGGTCGCCACGATCTGGTACATAATCCTGACGACGTTGCTCTCGATCGGTCAGTACTACGTGGAGCGCCACGATCTGGTACATAATCCTGACGACGTTGCTCTCGATCGGTCAGTACTACGTGGAGCGCCACTACGCCCGCGGATCTGCCCGTGCCCTTCCGTTGACGCCGATACAGAAGGCGCGCAAGAAGTTCGAAGAGATTCGTGATGCGCGTCTCGATATTCCGAGAGGTGCGACCCGATGACCGCAGAGCTGGCTGAAGAGACGGTGTACGCCGTCGAAGCGCGCGGCATCCACAAGTCGTTCGGCGCGCTGGAAGTACTTGCCGGTGTCGATCTCCTGGTCCGCAAGGGCGAGGTGACCGTCATTCTCGGTCCGTCAGGTTCCGGCAAGTCCACTTTGCTGCGCACCCTCAATCACCTCGAGAAGGTCGACCGCGGGACCGTACGGATCGACGGAGAACTGATCGGATACCGGCGCAAGGGAAATCGGCTTCACGAACTGCGTGACCGCGAGATCCTGAAGCAGCGTTCACACATCGGATTCGTGTTCCAGAACTTCAACCTGTTTCCACACCTGACTGCGCTGGAAAACGTGGTGGAGGCGCCGCTCTCGGCCCAGAAGCGTGATCGTGACGAGGTGTACCGCGAGGCCCGCGCACTGCTAGAGCGAGTGGGGGTGGGGGACAAGGCAGACGAGTATCCCCGTCAACTCTCCGGTGGTCAGCAACAGCGCGTGGCGATTGCGCGAGCTTTGGCACTGAGGCCGGCGGTCATTCTCTTCGACGAGCCGACGTCGGCGCTCGACCCGGAACTGGTGGGCGAGGTTCTCGAAGTCCTGGCTCAGCTGGCTCGTGACGGCGCCACCTTGGTGATCGTCACGCACGAGGTCGGATTTGCTCGGGAAGTGGCGGACACCGCGGTCTTCATGGACGGCGGCGTCATCGTCGAACAGGGCCCACCTTCACAGGTGATCGACAACCCGGTCCACGAACGGACCAAGGCTTTTCTCTCCCGCGTCCTCTGACGCGACCTAGACACATTCCCGAAAGGAAAAATTGATGTTCTCCCCATCCCGTCGCGCGACCTTCCTGATTTCGGCTATCGCCACAGTCGGACTGCTCAGCGCCGCGTGCAGCAGTGCGGACGCCGAGTCGGACGGTGGACAGGTCACTGCCGCTGCGGGTTACAACCTCACAGCCGACCAGAATCGCATCACCACCGACAAGGTGGATTCCATCGCCGCCGAGGTTCCTCAGGCGATCCGCGACCGCGGCACACTGCGAGTCACCGGTAGTGCCGGTGCCGCTCCGCCGCTTCGCTTCTACGCCGACGACGACACCACCCTCATCGGCTCCGAGACCGATTTCGCCTACCTGATCGGTGACGTTCTCGGCTTGAAGGTCGACCTGCAGACCGCAGACTGGGCACAGAACTTCGTCCGCATCGACTCCGGCGAGGCCGACGCCTTCCTCTCCAATGTGACTGTCACAGAAGAGCGTAAGGAGAAGTACGACTTCGCCACCTACCGACTCGACACCCTCGCTTTCGAAGCCAAGAAGGGCTCCGGGATCTCCATCAAGGAACCCAAGGATGTCGCAGGCAAGAAGATCGCGGTAGGTTCCGGCACCAATCAGGAAGCGCTGCTGGTCAAGTGGAGTGAGCAAAACGTCGCGGCCGGCCTGGCGCCCACCGACATCTCCTACTACCAGAACACCACCGACTACTACCTGCCCCTGCAGTCCGGCCGGATCGACGCCTACTTCGGACCGAACCCGTCGTCGCAGTTCCACGCCAAGCAGTCGGGTGAAACCGAAGTTGTCGGTGAGTTCTCCGGTGCAGGCGACACTCTGCAGGGGCAGATCGCCGTGCTGGTGAAGAAGGACAACGGCCTGATCAAGGCAATCAACGACGCGATCAACCACACGATCGAGAACGGCACGTACCAGCAGATCCTCGAGCGCTGGAACATCACGAATGAAGCCGTCGACACGTCCCTGATCAACCCGCCCGGTCTTCCGAAGACCAAGTGAGCTCTCGTCCATGAGTGAGATTCTCGATGTGATCGTCATCGGCGGAGGACTCGTCGGGTCCTCCGCCGCATGGCGGCTCGCGGCGCGCGGACGTAGCGTCGTTCAGTTGGAACAGTTCGGGCCGGGGCACAAGCACGGTGCGTCGCACGGTACGTCGCGCATCTACCGTCAGGCGTACGACAATCACCTGTACACAGGGTTGGCGGCCGACGCTCTGCCGTTGTGGCGGGAGTTGGAGGCCACCACGGACATCGGGTTCCTGGAACTGACCGGTGCCGTCGATCACGGTCTGCCGCAGGCAGTGCAGTCCAAGGCGCAGATACTTCTCGAGGCGGGTATCAAGGGCGAGATTCTCACTCCTGCCGAGGCGTCCGCCCGCTGGCCGGGGCTGCGATTCGACACCACCGTGCTCCATCACCCCGATGCGGGCCGGTTGCACGCGGACCGAGCCGTGACCGCGCTGAAAGCGGGAGCGGTGTTCGCCGGTGCCGAGGTCCGTCACGACGTTCGGGTGTTGGCGCTTGCACGTGCGTCGTACGGCGTGGACGTGGTGACGGACGGCGGAACACTCGCAGCTCGTCAGGTCGTGATCGCCGCTGGTGCGTGGACTGAGGACCTGATCGCAGACAGCGGTCTCGGTTCCGAGATCGTGCTGCCGACGCTACGCACGACACAGGAACAACCGGCGCACTTCGCACCGCTCGATCCCGGAGTCGAGTGGCCGAGTTTCGTTCACCACACCGGTGCGCAGTTGGAGACTGCGGGGATCTACGGACTCGGTTCCGAGGACGGCATCAAGATCGGTGAACACGCGACCGGGCCGGTGGTGACTCCGCAGACCCGCGACTACACCCCTGACTCAGCCGGAGAGCAACGATTGGTGGAGTACGCCGAGTCGTGGTTGCCCGGCGTCGATTCCACCCGGGTGGAATCGATCACGTGCCTGTACACGAGCACACCTGACAGTAACTTCGTCGTCGACCGAGTCGGCGCCGTCACGGTGGCAGCGGGATTCTCGGGGCATGGATTCAAATTCGGTCCGGCCTTGGGTGAACTCGTATCGGACCTTGTCGACGGAACCACTCTCGCTCCGGAAGTTTTTCGGCTGGGGGAGCGTTGACCAGATTCATGGAGGAAAGTGTTGTGGCACTGGAGCTCGGGACTCGGCAGCTCGCGGGTATCGGCGCGGTAGAGGTCTACTCGGTCTCGCAGGACGACCCCTTGGCAGCTCCACTGATCGCGGAGTTGGCCCTCGAATACAGTTCGCGTTACGGCGGGACTCGCGAAGCGATGCTCGAGGATCTCACGACGTATCCGGCAGAAGAATTTGCATACCCACAGGGAGCGCTGTTGGTGCTCACCCACGACGGCCGGCCGATCGCCGGCGGTGCGTTTCGTCAATTCGATTCCACCACTGCGGAACTGAAGAGAATCTGGACGTCGGTCGACTATCGGAAGCGTGGCCTAGGCAAGGCCGTCGTTCGTGAGTTGGAACGAGAGATCGAGCTTCGCGGATACGGCCGGGTGTTCCTCACGACGGGTCCTCGGCAACCGGAGGCCGTCGCGCTGTATCTGTCCAGTGGATACACACCGCTTTACGACGCTTCGCTCTCGCCCGAAGAAGTGGGCGTCCACCCGTTCGAGAAGCAGCTTCGGGTGCTCGAAAATGTGACTCGAGCAGCAATTCCTACCGACCGGGTTGACAACACCCGGGTTTGACCTCGTACACTTGCGAACGACCATCCAGAGCGACCGAGAGACCTGGCTCATTGAAGTCGCAGCAACCCCCCGAGTGATCGGGTGCGGGTGCTACCGCCAGGACCGATGGAGGAACACGAAATGAAGGCAGTCGAAGGCGGTTTCGATACCGCCTGGTCGCGTCGTCACGTAGACCTGTGCCGCACCGCGGGATCTTTCTGTACCAACTGACCTCGGTCAGTCATTCACACTCAGGCGAGTCGTCGACAAGTCTGTTTTCTTCTCTCTCACAAGTGATTCGTGCTCGATCGCCTTTTTCGTCTCAGGCGGCGGGTGCGCTCTTCGGCATGCCTCTTTAGGAGTTCTTGGTGTCTTCGCCCTCATTCGGTGCCCGTAAACGCGCGACCGTCATCGCCGGTATCGGTGCTGTCACGGTTCTCGGCACCGTCCTCGCCGGTTGCAGCAGCAACGGAAGTGACAGCGCGGCCGACGCGGGTCCCGCGCAGTCCGGCGGAACCCTTCGCTACGGACTGTCACAGGCGCCGACCTGCGCCGATCCGGCCCAGGCCGGCAGTAACCAGACCGTGTATGTCACTCGGACCGTGGTGGATTCGCTGACCGATCAAAATCCCGACACCGGAGAGATCACCCCGTGGCTCGCCAAGAGTTGGGAGATCAGCCCCGACGCCGCGAGCTTCACGTTCGTTCTTCGCGACGACGCCACCTTCAGCGACGGCACCCCGGTGACGGCGGATTCGGTGAAGAAGACCTTCGACTCGGTCAAGAATCTCGGACCGAACGCGTCGTTGGCGAAGAGTTACCTGTCCGCGTACACCGGTACCGACGTCGTAGATGCCCACACGGCGAAGATCAATTTCTCCGGACCCAATGTTCAGTTCCTGCAAGCAACTTCGACGCCGCAGCTCGGGATCCTCGCAGATTCCACCACCGCGCTGGCTTCCGAGCAGCGTTGCCCCGGTGCAGCGGTGATCGCGTCCGGCCCGTTCGTCTACACCGACTGGCAGCAGGACAAGAGCGTCAAGATCGCCAAGCGTGCGGGATACAACTGGGCGTCGGACGCGGTCGCGCATCAGGGCGAGGCCTACCTCGACGGCGTCGACTTCACGGTGGTCCCCGAATCCGGTGTGCGGGCAGGCAGCGTGGCCTCCGGCCAGCTCGATGCGGTCAGCGATGCGCTTCCACAGGATGCGCCGCAGATCGAGGGCGCCGGTGGACGAATCCTCACAAGGCCGAACCCGGGTGTGAGCTTCTTCTTCCAGCCCAACGTCAGTCGCGGCGTTCTCGCCGATCAGGCTGTTCGCCAGGCCATCATCCCCGCGATCAACCGCCAAGAACTCGTCGATACCGTTCTGGATCCGTCGTTCTTCCCGGCCACGAGCCCGTTGGCTCACACCACTCCGCTCTACAGCGACGAATCCAGTGTCGTGACGTACGACGCCGACAAGTCGGCGAAGCTCCTCGACGCGACCGGTTGGAAGACCGGCAGCGACGGTATCCGCGAGAAGGACGGGCAGAAGCTCACTTTCAGCGTCACCTTCAGTCCGGTGTTCTCGGGTAACCAGGCAATCCTCGAGCTCGTACAGCAGCAGCTCAAGAAGGTCGGCGTCGACTTGCAGCTCAACCTGGTCTCGAACGGTGAATGGACCGAGAAGGGGGTGTCGGGTGATTACGATTCGCTGTACTACAACAGCACTCGCGCGGATGCCGACATCCTGCGGGCATCGTTCAGCACCGAGGGTCGCAACCTGAACCGCCGCGGAGCAGATCCGGAGCTCGACAAGGTACTCACAGACCAGCTTGCAGCCACGGACAACGGCCAACGCGGTGAACTGGTATCCACCGCACAGGAATTGATCCTCGACCGTGGACTCTCCATTCCGACCATCGAGCTCTCGCAGGCTATCGGCGCCGGATCGAGTGTGCAGGACCTGAACTTCGAAGCCTCCTCACGACTGCAGTTCTACGACGCATGGTTGTCGGGTAAGTAATCATGACTCGATACGTACTCACCCGACTGGGCCAGGCCGCAGTGGTTCTGTGGGCCGCCTTCACCATCTCGTTCGTGATTCTGTTCCTCTTGCCGAGCGATCCGGTCAGCATGGCTGCCGACTCGTCCGGTCAGGGTGTTGCAGTGGATCAGGCTGCCCTCGATCAGCTTCGGGCACGGTACGGCTTGGACCAGTCGGTGTGGGTGCAGTACTGGACATCGCTGACAAACGCTCTTCGCGGTGATTTCGGTACGTCCATCTCCACCGGCCAGTCGGTGACGGACGCCATCTTCTCGGCGCTGCCCAGCACTCTGGTGCTGGCAACCACCGCTTTGGTTCTGGCCGTGTTGTTCGGAGTGGCGATTGCATTCTTCGCTACCTACACCCGCAAGCGGTGGCTCGCGAACCTGTTGTTCTCGCTGCCGCCGCTGGGTGTGGCGGTGCCTACTTTCTGGGTGGGCTTGATTCTCCTGCAGCTCTTCTCGTTCCGTCTACACATCTTCCCGGCATTCGGCGACAAAGGTTTCGCAACGGTGATTCTTCCGGCGATCACCTTGGCGATCCCGACCGGCGCGGTGATCGCGCAGGTGCTCACGACCAGCCTGCAGTCGACGCTACGTTCGCCGCACGTGGAGACTGCGTACGCCAAGGGCGCAAGCCGGTGGCGTGTGCAGACCCGTCACGCGTTGCGACTGGCGAGTATTCCGGCATTCACCATCGCCGGAGTGCTGGTCGGCACGCTGCTGGCCGGCTCGGTGGTCGTGGAAACGGTGTTCTCCCGCGCGGGCGTCGGGCGTCTGACTCAGACGTCGGTGATGGCGCAGGACATCCCGGTGGTGCAGGGAGTCGTCGTGTTCGCCTCTCTCGTGTTCGTGCTCGTCAACCTCGCGGTCGACCTCTTCTACCCCTTGATAGATCCACGGATCATCCAGACGAAGAAGAGTCACACCGAAAAGTCGAATATCGAAAGCTCGACCGATCTGGAGCCGGCCCATGTCTGACACATTGATCGAACCCCTACTCCTCGATTCGAGCGTCGAGGCGAAGGAGCCAATGGTTTCACGCCGAAGGTCCACTGCCATCGGTTGGATCCGCAAGCCTGGTCTGGTGATTCCGGTGCTGATCGTGTTGCTTGCCATCGGCTTTGCCGTCGCACCCGGATTCTTCGCCAGTGGCGATCCGCTGTCCGGTGTCCCTGCCGACAAACTGCAGGGCCCCAGCCTGGCTCACTGGTTCGGAACCGACAATCTCGGACGTGACCTCTACACGCGGTTCGTGCACGGTGCCGCGCTGTCCCTGACCGCGACCTTGGTCGCGGTGGGAATCGCATTGGTGGCGGGATCGATAATCGGATTGCTCGCGGGCTTTGTCGGTGGCGTCGTCGACGCCGTGCTGATGCGCATCGTCGACGTGCTGCTGTCCATTCCGGCACTGCTGCTCTCGTTGGCCCTTGTCACCGCACTCGGGTTCGGCACCATCAACGTCGCCATCGCGGTCGGTGTCAGCATGGTCGCGAACTTTGCACGAGTGATGCGTGCCGAAGTGATGCGGGTGCGCGGCGCTCAGTACGTCGAGGCCGCGTTCAGCTCGGGTGTGCAGTGGCTCGGTGTCCTGCGTCGGCATGTGCTGCCCAACTCCTACGCGCCCGTGGTCGCGCTGTCCGCAGTCGAGTTCGGGCAGGCTGTGCTTGCCGTGTCGGCACTGAGCTTCTTGGGATTCGGCGCCGTTCCACCTACCCCCGAATGGGGATCGCTGGTATCCGAGGGACGCAATTTCCTCGCCAATGCCTGGTGGATGACAACACTTCCCGGTCTCGCGATTGTCGCCGTGGTCATCTCGGCACACCGAATCGGCCACGAGATCGAAAGGAACAACCGACGATGAGCACGACCGAGGATCAGTTGCTTTCCGTCACCGACCTACAGATCTCCTACGGCAACGAGCCCGCGGTATCCGGCGTGAGCTTCACCGTCGGCCGTGGTGAAGTCGTTGCGGTGGTCGGGGAATCGGGTTCGGGTAAGTCGACCACGGCCCACGCGATATTGGGTCTGCTCGCCGGCAGCGGTCACGTCATCGGCGGGACCGTCGAGTTCGAAGGCGAACGAATCGACTCGTACTCCGACCGTGCGTGGCAGCGAATCCGCGGCGCGCGTGTCGGTTTGGTGCCGCAGGATCCGACGACTTCGCTCAACCCGGTGACGCGGATCGGCGACCAGGTTGCCGAAGTCCTGCGGATCCACGGCCTCGCCGACCGTCGCAAAGCGCGGTTGGACGCCGTCGAGGTGCTCGAGCGCGCGGGTATCGACCGACCGGAGATCCGAGCACGCCAGTACCCACACGAGCTGTCCGGCGGTATGCGGCAACGAGTTCTGATCGGCATCGCGCTTGTCGCGAACCCGGCCCTCATCATCGCCGACGAGCCGACCAGTGCTCTCGACGTCACGGTTCAACGACGCATTCTCGACCATCTCGACGAGCGGATTGCCGAATCCGGTGCCGCCGTGCTCCTGATCACGCACGACCTGGGCGTGGCCGCAGATCGTGCGGACCGGATCCTGGTCATGCAGGGCGGCAGAATCGTCGAATCCGGCCGTACCGCAGATATTCTGGACAACCCGCGACACGAGTACACGAAGAAACTTCTCAACTCGGCTCCGAGCCTGTCCTCGGGACCGGTCGATCGCCCGGTCCGCCAGGACACGAGCCCGCTGTTGACGTTGACCGGAATCACCAAGCGGTTCAACGTCGGACGCGGGAGTTCGATCACCGCGGTGAACGAAGTGTCGCTGACTGTTCCGCGGGGACAGACCGTCTCGCTGGTGGGGGAGTCGGGCTCGGGCAAGTCGACCACGGCGCGCATCGCCGTGCGATTGGAACAGCCGGATGCCGGCACCATCTCCTTCGACGGCCACGACATCACGAAGGTCAAGGGCAGCGACTTGCGCGAGCTACGTCGAAAGATCCAGCTCGTGTACCAGAACCCTTATGCATCGCTCGACCCGAAATTGTCCGTCCAGGACATCGTGGCGGAGCCGCTGCGGGCCTTCAAGGTTGGTGGAGGCAGCCAGCAGCAGACTCGTGCAGCAGAGTTGCTCGATCAGGTTGCACTTCCCGATCAGTTCCTCAGTCGCAAGCCTGCCGAACTCTCGGGCGGTCAGCGTCAACGGGTGGCGATCGCCCGCGCGCTCGCGCTGAAGCCGGACCTGCTCGTTCTCGACGAACCGGTATCCGCTCTCGACGTCTCGGTGCAAGCGCAGATTCTGGCTCTACTCGACGAGTTGCAGCGAGAACTGGGCCTGACCTATCTCTTCATCTCCCACGATCTGGCGGTAGTTCGCCAGATCAGCGACGTCGTCGGCGTCATGCAGGCCGGGAGATTGCTCGAAATCGGCACTACCACCGAGATTTTCGACAATCCCCGAAACGAGTACACCCGCACACTTCTCGACGCGATCCCCGGGCGGGATCATTCGACACGAAAGGCCGAACATGTCCGAGCGTAGTTCCGGAGCATTCCTGGTCGGCCTCGAATTCGAGGGCACCGGCGCTCATCCGTATTCCTGGCGGCGCGAGGACTCACGCGCCGAAGATCTGTTCACGCCGTCGTACTGGGTGGACCTGGTGACCGCCGCGGATCGGGGTGGCGTAGACCTGGCATTCCTCCCGGATTCTTTCGGACTGCAATCCGAGGGCCGGCACGCCGTGCGGGGCAGGTTGGAGGCTGTGGCGACTGCAGCGCGGCTCAGTGCTGTGACCTCGCGTATCGGCCTGATCCCCACGGCGACGGTCACACACACCGAACCGTTCCACATCTCCAAGGCCGTCGCGAGTATCGACTACTCCTCCGCGGGGCGGGCCGGCTGGCAGGTCGCGGTGTCCGACACCGCCGAGCAGGCAGCATTGTTCGGCCGGAAGGCGGTGCAGGCTCCGGAGTCCGCGTGGGAAGAAGCCTCCGAGGCGATCGAGGTGGTCAGCCGGCTGTGGGACAGCTGGGAGGACGACGCCGAGATACGTGACGCGGCGAGCGGACGATTCATCGATCGCGACAAGCTGCACTACATCGATTTCGAGGGAAAGAACTTTTCCGTCAAGGGTCCGTCCATCACACCGCGCTCCCCGCAGGGGCAGCCACTGATCGCCGTCGACGCCAGTCGACCGGAGGCTCGCGACCTCGCTGTTGCGCGCGGAGATCTGATTCGGATCTCGGCAACCGACCTCGGTGAGGCGAAAGCCACGGCCAAGCTGGTCCATTCGAGTGCCGCTGCCCTCGGGCGAAGCGTCAGGGTTCTCCTCGATGTCGACGTTCTTCTCGGCGCCGACCGCGGAGCGGCCGACGACGCCTTGGCCGAACTCGAGGAATGGGCGGGAGCGCCGTACACCCCACACTCGCTGTTCTATCGCGGTGACAGCGCGGGTTTGACTGTTCTGCTGCGCGAGATCGGTGGGCTTGCCGGGATCGACGGAGTAGTTCTGCGCCCGCTGGCACTGGCCGCCGCAGTGGAAAAGATTGCGACGGACGTGGTGCGAACTCTCAATCCGCGACCGAGTATCGCCCCCACGCTGCGCGAGCGGTTGGGCTTCGAGTTGCCCGTCAATCAGTTCGCGTAGCGCGAGAAAAGAACAGGAACACCGATGACACAGAACAGGATTCGCAAGCAAGTTCATCTGGGCGCTCACTTCCCCGGCGTGAACAACACCACGGTGTGGACCGATCCGGCGTCCAAGAGCCAGATCGAGTTCAGCTCCTTCGAGCATCTCGCACGCAGTGCCGAACGCGGATTGTTCGACTTCTTCTTCCTCGCAGAGGGTTTGCGCCTACGCGAGCATCAGGGCAAGATTCACGACCTCGACGTGGTCGGTCGCCCCGACACTTTCAGTATTCTCAACGCGGTTGCCGGAGTGACAACGCATCTCGGCCTGGCCGGGACGATCAACACCACGTTCAACGAGCCGTACGAGTTGGCCAAGCAGTTCTCGACGCTCGATCATCTCTCCGACGGCCGCGCCGCCTGGAATCTGGTGACCTCCTCGGATGCATTCACCGGCGAGAACTTCCGCCGCGGTGGGTATCTGGAGCATGCCGAGCGGTATGCACGAGCCAACGAGTTGGTCGACGCAGTGCGGACGCTGTGGGACAGTTGGAGCATCGATCGTCCGATCATCGATCGTGAGCGCGGTATTTTTGCCACCGACCAGCAGGTCGGTCAGTTCCAACACTCCGGTAAGCAGTTCGACATCGCCGGACGATTCGAGGTTCCTCGGAGTCCACAGGGGCACCCAGTTCTGTTGCAGGCAGGAGACTCCGACGAAGGACGCGAGTTCGGCGCGGCCAAGGCGGACGCCATCTTCACCGGACACGGAACGCTCGAAGCAGGCAAGGCCTTCTACGCCGACGTGAAGGGACGCTTGGCCAAGTACGGACGCACGCACGCAGACCTCAAGATTCTCCCCGCTGCCACCTTCGTCCTCGGTGACAACGCCGCGGACGCACAGGAGAAGGCGTATCACATTCGTCGGCAGCAGGTCGGGCCCCAGACTGCCATCGCTTTTCTCGAACAGGTGTGGGGCAGAGACCTTTCGCAGTACGACGCCGACGGCCCCTTGCCGAAGGAAGATCCGTCGGACGACGTCAACATCACCCGCGGACGCGTCCGGCACGTCAAGGATCCGCGAGCGGTTGCCGATCAGTGGCGTGCGAAGGCGGAGGCCGAAAACCTCAGCATCCGTGAACTCATCATCGAAGTGACTGCCCGCCAACAGTTCGTGGGCAGTCCCGCCGAGGTGGCTGCCGAGATCGACAGCTACGTCCAGGGCGACGCGAGCGACGGATTCATCCTCGTTCCCCACCTCACCCCCGGTGGCCTCGACGAGTTCATCGACACGGTCGTACCGGAACTGCAGGACCGCGGCAGTTTCCGCACCGAATACTCAGGAAACACCTTGCGCAGCCATCTGGGGCTGCGCCACCCGCACGAGCAGGCTGAAGGAGTCCGCGCATCATGACCGTTACCGACACGTCCACCAGCACCTTCACAGGCGATTGGAATGTTTGGCATGCCTCGCGCGACGCCACCTTCAGTGAACCACTCGGCTGGCTGAGCTTGACTGCGTTGCACTGGCTGGTGGACACCGATTCCACCTTCGCGGATCTGCCGGGTGCATGGCGCGCCGACGCGAATGCCGTTGTCGTCACCGCGACACCGGCCGACGACCTCTCGATCGACGGTGTCGCAGTGGACGGTTCAGCCACTCTGAATCCGATCGAGGGTGCGCCGGGACTGATCGTCAAGCAGGGTGCACGGCTGGTCGAGGTCATCCGCCGCACCGGTGAGGTGGCACTGCGGATTCATGATTCGTCGGCCCCGGCATTGGCACAGTTCAGTGGCATTCCGACCTTCGAGCCGAATCCGCAGTGGCGCATCGACGGTGTCTTCACTGCTTTCGAGGAGGCTCGCACGGTCACGACGGGCGCGGTCGTCGAGCGCCTCGAGCATCATCACGACGCCAGGGGAACCATCGGCTTCGAACACGAAGGTGAAACGCACACGCTGATTGCGTTCGCGGGCAAGGACAACGGCTTTCACATCCTGTTCACCGATGCGACCAGTGGTGTGTCCACCTACCCGGCGGCACGCTCGCTGCACGTGAGCGCACCGGAGCCCGGTGGCGCGGTAGTCCTCGATTTCAACCGGGCGTCGAACCTGCCCTGCGCCTTCACCGATTACGCGACGTGCCCCGTCGCTCCCGCCGAGAATCGTTTGCCGTTCGCGGTGGAAGCCGGCGAGAAGACACCGAATACCCGCGACGGAAGCGCACCGAGGTGAGCGCGCCGCTGTCCGTACTCGACCTCTCGCCGATCAGTGAGGGCGGAACGGCCCGCCAGGCCTTGCGGAACTCGTTGGACCTCGCTCGTTCTGCCGAAGCGTGGGGATACAAGCGTTACTGGGTCGCCGAACACCACTTCGTCGGCGTAGCGAGCTCGTCACCGGCCGTGCTTGTCGGACTGATTGCGGCCGCGACCAACACCATTCGCGTCGGCTCGGCTGCCGTGCTGCTGGGCAACAACACGGCAGCTCAGGTGGTCGAGGCCTTCGGTACCGTCGAAGCGTTGTACCCGGGTCGTATCGATCTCGGTATCGGGCGCAGCGGACAGCGTCGGGTGGAGGCACTTCGCGCCGTCGCTGCCGGAACGCCTGCCCCGGCAGAATCGAAGCGTGAGGCGGTCGTGCGTGAGGGCGTCGTGATCCCGGCGCCCTTCGATCCCACCGGGCTCCTCACGTCACCGCGCTTGCAGGCGTCGTTCGAGGCGCTGGCCTTTCCGGGAGCGCAGGCGCCCGATTTCGAGCAGCAGGTCGACGACATACTTTCACTCCTGAACGGCACTCACCGCACCCGTGACGGCATCGACTTGCACGCCAGTCCCGGCGAGGATGCCGACGTCGAATTGTGGGTGTTCGGAAGCAGTGCAGGCCCCAGCGCCGAGCTGGCCGGACGGCTCGGATTGCCGTTCGGTGCGAATTATCATGTGGCGCCGTCGAGTACGCTTGATGCCGTCGAGGCATACCGCGCAGCATTCCGCCCGTCGGACGTCCTCTCGGAGCCGTACGTGGTCGTGTCCGCGGATGTTGTTGCTGCGGAAGACGATGCGACGGCGAGAGAGTTGGCGTCGACGTTCGGACACTGGACACACAGCATCCGCAGCGGGCACGGAGCAATACCGTATCCCGATCCGGCGACGGCGCTCCCACTTTCCGATGCCGACAAAGCAGTGGTGGAGGATCGGCTGATCACGCAGTTCGTCGGTTCACCCACCACCGTCGCCGACAGGCTCGAGAGATTGCAGAAGCTCACCGGGGCGGACGAATTGGTGATCACCGGGGTGACCTATCGGCACGAGGATCGCCTGCGCTCGTACGAGCTGCTGGCCAAGGAATGGGGACTACCCGCACTACTCGCAGCATGAGCTCGCCTGGTCCATTAGTGTCGAATGATGTTTTCACCTCGAGATGCGCTTGCGCTTGCTCTTGACGTAGCGCGTGAGGGCATGGAGCTCGGGGAGATGCCGATCGGCGCAGTCGTGTTCGACGACGACCGTGTGCTCGGGCGGGCGTATACGCAAGAACGGGCACTAGGCCGACGGGTAGTCCATGCGGACCTTCAAGCGATCTTGCAGGCCGACGAGGCTCTCGGGTTCACTCGAGCGTCAGGAGAATTGACCTTGGCGGTCAATCTCGAACCATGTCTGATGTGCATGGGTGCGGCGATCACGCTCGGTGTGACCCGGGTGTGGTTCGCTCTCGAATCCCCGAACGACGGTGCAAAGGAACTCGTGGAGCTTTGGGCGCCGCCCGTGGAGCTTCCGTTTTTCTGTAAGCCGCGTGAAGTGCTCGGCGGAATTCGCCGTGACGAATCGCGAAGGTTGTTCGCTGAATACGCCACTGGCACCGGCCCCGCCGGTATGCGGGACTGGGCGCGCAGTCTCACCTGAGGCCACGGCCTGCGATGAGGGCGGTGAAGCTCACGCCCCGATAGCGCTGGCGATCATCGGCCACGACGCACGCATGTCGGCTTCGAAGAGCCCCCAGGTGTGGGTGCCCTCGGGTCGGAAGCTGAACGTCGCGGGAATGCCGAGCTGGCCGAATCGACCTTGCAGAGCGGCGGTGCACATGTTGGTGATGCCTTCGAGCACAGCGCCGGGAACGACGCCGGCAGCCATGGCCAGTGAGTTGATTCCGTCCACAGGGCCGGGAAGGCCGTTGCCGGTGGAGATGAACAACGCTGTCCCGCGCAGTTTCTCGGCGTTGATCAGCGGGTCGTGCGCAGCCCACTGCGGGCTACCCCACGGACCCCACATGTTGGCTGCGTTGCCGCCGCCGAGTATCTCGACCATCGAGCGCACCGCTGCCTGACCGAGCGGGTCGCCGGCGCGCGGACAGCCACTGTACGAGCCGACGGCGCGGTAGGTGCCCGGCGACTGGATCGCGAGGTCCAGAACCGGTCCACCCGCCATCGACACACCGCCCAGAGCGTTGACGCCGGTCGTGTTGTACCGAGCGTTGACCGCCGCCGGTAGTTCCTTGGTGAGGTACGTCTGCCATTTGTTGCGGCCGAGCACCGGATCGTCGGCGTTCCAATCGGTGTACATGCTGAACTTGCCGCCGACCGGCATGACCACGTTGACGTGCTTGTCGTCGAAGAAGTCACGAACTCCGGTGTTGTTGAACCACGAGATTCCGTCCTCGCCGCCGCCGACGCCGGTCAACAGATAGAAGGTCGGCGCGGGGCCACCTCCGGCCGGGGAAATCACGTCGTTGGCGATCCAGCGGTCCATCGACGGGGAGTAGACGTCGATGCGACTGACCACGGAATCCGCGCTCGCGGTCGGCGCGCTGAGGCCGAGAAAGCCGGCGGCCATGGCCACCGCCATCGTCAGCCGAACCGTGAATCGACGTGTCTTCATATTTCCCCCCAGGCGCAAGCCGGACAGCGTATTTGTGCCTTCCAACAGTGGCACAATGCGAAGAGGAGTGACGAATGTCCGGGTAACAGTCGTATAAGAAGATGGAGACAATTGCGTGGGATCGCAGTCGCACCACCCCGAATCCGACGTGATTCGGCTGGCCTTCGGGCTGGCTGCGATCACGGCCGGTGCGGCGCGCAGAACCGCTGGTCTCGCCCTTGATTCGGTGCAGCGGATCCCCGTAGTCGGTGGCACCCTCGACGACGCGATCACCCAGGTCACCACTCGCGGCACTGACGCGATCCGCTCGACGGCGGAATTTGCCGATTCCACGTTGAGGACGGTGATCAAAGCTGTCGTCGACGCTGCTCTGGCCGAAGTCGACATCACGAAAATCGTCGTCGATCACGTCGACATCGACAAGATCGCCGAGAACATCGACGTGGACAAGATTGCCGAACGGGTCTCGCTCGAACCGATCATCGACCGGGTCGACGTGGACGAGATCGCAAGCCGCCTCGACGTCAAAGCTGTGATCGACCGCCTCGACCTCGACGGCATAGTCGACACGGTCGACCTCGAACGCCAGGTCAACCGCATCGACCTCGTCAAGATCGCCGACCAGGTCATCGAGGGTGTCGACCTCCCCCAGATGATTCGTGAATCGACCGGTTCACTCTCCACCGAGGCCGTGCACGGGGCGCGCGTGCAGGGCATGCAGGCGGACGACGCTGTCGCCGGGTTCGTCGGCCGCCTGTTCGGCCGCGACAACGCACCGTCACCAGAAAAGCCGTCACCAGAAAAGCCGTCACCAGAGACCGATCCGAAGACGAACGCAGGCGAACGCTAGTGGCCCAGGAGAGTTCCGGCCCGGCCGGCATCGTCACCCGTGGACTCGCCGGACTGATCGACCTGGGCGTCGTCCTGCTCCTGATGGGTTCCGTGTACGTGGGCTTCGCCTTCGTTCGACTGCTCTTCTCGCCGCAGAGTTTCACGTTCTCGGAACCGGGAATCTTCCTGTCCACGACGGCATTTCTCGGTGTCTCGGTGGCGTATCTGACCGCCTGTTGGGCGACCACCGGCCGGACCGTCGGCTCCCTCGTGATGGGGCTTCGGGTGATCACGTCGGGTCACCGGCTGGTCCGTTGGCCGTTGGCCTTCATCCGAGCGGTGCTCTGCGTGCTCTTCGCCTTCGGATTGCTGTGGTCGGCGGTCGATCGACGACGACGATCGTTGCAGGACATCGTTCTGCGCACCGAGGTCGTCTACGACTGGCGTCAGGACCCGGATCTGGTGGCACCCCACGGAGGCGAGCACGCATGAGCGAACCGAACCGCCCGGACGAGCGCTTCACACTCGCCAGTGAGCGCACCTTCCTCGCCTGGATGCGTAGCTCACTCGCCTTGCTGGCGGGCGGCATTGCCGTCGTCCAGTTGGTGCCGG
The DNA here is from genome assembly GCF_040489275.1 of Rhodococcus baikonurensis. NCBI lineage: Bacteria > Bacillati > Actinomycetota > Actinomycetes > Mycobacteriales > Nocardiaceae > Rhodococcus > Rhodococcus baikonurensis. Next base: position 282,557 of record NZ_JBEUOQ010000003.1, read on the forward strand.
AATGGAGTACCGGGTGGGTGCGTACGACTCTCGGTCTGATGCTGATCGCTCTCGCCGCGGCGGCCGCCCTCGTGGGTATGCGACGCTGGCTACAGGTGAAGAAGGCGCTCGAGGACGGAGCGGCGATGCCGGAACCGCACGCATTGTGGCTGTTTGCACTGGCATTGGCCGGGGTTGCCGTCGCAGCCGGTGTGGCAACGGTGGTTACCAGCCTCGCTCGCTGAGACAGGCAGAGAAGTCCGAGCGGTGTCTGGATAGTCTGCAAAGAACGAGAAGCACGTCAGAGAAGTTAACGAAACAGACGACAAGGGAGTGCACGGTGGCGCAGGAACTCAAGCTCGGATACAAGGCATCGGCTGAGCAATTCGGCCCTCGCGAACTGGTAGAGCTGGCAGTTCTGGCAGAGCAGCACGGCATGGATTCCGTTGCGGTGAGCGACCATTTCCAGCCGTGGCGACACAACGGTGGACACGCGCCCTTCTCGCTCGCCTGGATGACGGCCGTCGGTGAGCGCACCGAGCGCGTGCAGATCGGTACGTCCGTGATGACGCCGACGTTCCGCTACAACCCGGCGGTCATCGCTCAGGCGTTCGCGACAATGGGATGTCTCTACCCGGGGCGCATCATGCTCGGCGTCGGCAGCGGTGAGGCTCTCAACGAGATCGCGACCGGCTTCCAGGGCGAATGGCCCGAGTTCAAGGAACGCTTCGCGCGCCTACGTGAGTCCGTGCGGCTGATGCGTGAGCTGTGGCTGGGCGATCGTGTCGACTTCGAAGGCGAGTACTTCACCACTCGTGGCGCCTCGATCTACGACGTTCCCGAGGGTGGGATTCCCGTGTACATCGCGGCCGGTGGACCCGTTGTCGCCCGGTACGCGGGACGGGCCGGCGACGGCTTCATCTGCACCTCGGGCAAGGGCATGGAGCTCTACACCGAGAAGCTGCTTCCCGCCGTAGCCGAGGGCGCTGCGAAGGCCGAGCGCGACGTCGCCGACATCGACAAGATGATCGAGATCAAGATCAGCTACGACACCGACCCGGAGGCCGCACTCGAGAACACGCGCTTCTGGGCTCCGCTGTCCCTGACGCCGGAGCAGAAGCACAGCATCGAGGACCCGATCGAAATGGAAGCAGCTGCCGACGCTCTGCCGATCGAGCAGGTGGCCAAGCGCTGGATCGTCGCGTCCGATCCCGACGACGCCGTCGAGCAGGTCAAGGCCTACGTCGACGCCGGTCTCAATCACCTGGTGTTCCACGCACCGGGCCATGATCAGCGCCGGTTCCTCGAACTGTTCGAGCGTGACCTGGCGCCGCGCCTGCGCGCTCTGGGCTGATTCCCGAGATCAACTGAACGGTGTCTGCCACTCGACGTGTGGCAGGCACCGTTCGTCTTTCTCGTAGCGGCCGGTTGTCGGCACGAGCGTGAGCGTGACCACGATCAGTGGCAAGGTGGGCGGCGGCCCACACTAGGCTGTTGGGCATGCCAGAAGCGCCCGCTGCCGTGTCGAGTGTCTACGTCGCCTCTCCTGAAGGTGACACCGGAAAATCCACCATCGCGCTGGGCGTGCTGCAGATGCTGTGCGCGACCGTCGCCCGGGTCGGTGTCTTCCGCCCGATCGCCCGCTCGACCGAGGAAACCGACTACATCCTCGAACTGCTGCTGGAGCACACCACCGCCGATCTCTCCTACGCCGACGCACTCGGCGTCACCTACGAGCAGGTTCACGCCGACCCCGAAGCCGCACTGGCCGACATCGTCGCGAAGTACCACACCGTGGCCGAGCAGTGCGACGCCGTCGTGATCATCGGAAGTGACTACACCGACGTCGCAAGCCCCAGCGAACTGAGCTTCAACGCCCGCATCGCCGTGAACCTCGGAGCGCCGGTTCTGTTGGCGGTTCGAGGCGCTCGGCGCAGCGTCGAGGAGGTCGCTCAGCTCGCGCATCTGTGCGCCGCCGAGTTGGCCGCCAACCACGCCCATCTGCTCGCCGTCGTCGCCAACCGTTGCGATCCCGACAAGCTCGACGAGGTCACCGCAGCCCTGTCCGACATCGGTGTTCCGACGTGGAGCCTGCCGGAGATTCCGTTGCTCGTCTCGCCCACGATGGCGGAGTTGATGGAGGCCACCGGCGGCGAGTTGTATTCGGGTGACCCGGAACTGCTGCACCGCGAGGCACTGAAGGTGATGGTGGGCGGCATGACCGCCGAGCACATCCTCGAGCGTCTGGTCGAAGGCATGGTCGTGATCGCACCGGGCGATCGCTCGGACGTGCTGCTCGCGTTGCTCAATGCGCATGAGGCAGAGGGATTTCCGTCGCTGGCGGGCATCATCATGAACGGCGGGATCACGCCGCACCCGGCCATCGCGGCGTTGATGGCCGGTCTGAAACAGCGTCTACCGATCCTGACGACAACCCTCGGCACTTTCGACACCGCAAGCGCCGCAGCCCAAACCCGCGGACGCGTGGCAGTTGGTTCGCAGCGAAAGGTCGACACCGCGCTGAGTTTGATGGAACAGCGCGTCGACGCCGACGTCCTGATGGACCGACTGGCACTGCCGATCCCGTCCGTCGTGACCCCACAGATGTTCGAGTACAAGCTGATCGACCGCGCTCGACGCGATCGCAAGCACATCGTCCTCCCGGAGGGTGACGACGACCGGATCCTGCGCGCGGCCGGCCGACTGCTGCAGCGCCAGGTTGCCGACCTGACGATCCTCGGCGACGAACCCAGTGTGCGTCGACGCGCAGCGGAACTCGGCGTCGACATCAGCGGCGCACAGGTACTCGCACCCGCGCAGTCCGAGTACACCGAGCGCTTCGCGCAGGAATACACCGCGCTGCGAGCTCACAAGGGCATGACCATCGAGCGGGCCCGTGAGGTGATCGCCGACATCTCGTACTTCGGAACGATGATGGTGCACTTGGGTATTGCCGACGGCATGGTCTCCGGTGCCGCCCACACCACCGCTCACACGATCCGGCCCTCGTTCGAGATCATCAAGACAGCCCCCGGCGTCTCGACGGTTTCGAGCATCTTTCTGATGTGCCTGGCCGACCGCGTGCTCTCCTACGGTGACTGCGCCGTGGTCCCGGACCCGACGTCGGAGCAGTTGGCGGACATCGCCATCTCGTCGGCACAGACGGCGTCGCAGTTCGGGATCGATCCGCGCATCGCGATGCTCTCGTACTCCACCGGTGATTCGGGCAGTGGAGCCGACGTCGACAAGGTTCGCACCGCAACCGCTTTGGTGCGCGAGCGCCGACCGGACCTGTTGGTGGAAGGGCCCATCCAGTACGACGCCGCCGTCGAGCAGAGTGTCGCCGACAAGAAGATGCCGGATTCTCTGGTGGCGGGCAAGGCCACGGTGTTCGTGTTCCCGGATCTGAACACCGGCAACAACACCTACAAGGCAGTGCAGCGCAGTGCCGGCGCTATCGCCGTCGGCCCGGTTCTGCAGGGACTGAACAAGCCGGTCAACGACCTCTCGCGTGGAGCGTTGGTCCAGGACATCGTCAACACCGTGGCTATCACGGCAATTCAGGCACAGGGAGCGCAAGCGTGAGCGACGGCACCGTACTGGTCATCAATTCCGGCTCGTCATCCATCAAATTTCAACTCGTTCATCCGGATACAGCGGAATCGGTGGCGCACGGCCTCATCGAGCGCATCGGTGAACCAGACGGCCACATCGTCTACAACCACCGCACCGGAGTCGAAGACCGAAGCCTCCCCATCGCCGATCACCGAGCGGGCCTGAAGATGGTGCTCGACATCGTCGCCGAGGTCGGACGGCCGCTGAGCGAGGCAGGAATCATCGCAGTCGGTCACCGAGTCGTGCACGGCGGCGACATCTTCTATTCGCCGACGCTCATCGACGACGGCGTCGTGAAAGCCATCGCGGATCTGTCGAACCTTGCGCCGCTGCACAATCCGGCCAACGTGATCGGTATCGAGGTGGCGCGCGAAGAACTGCCGGACGTTCCGCACGTAGCCGTGTTCGACACGGCGTTCTTCCATACGTTGCCTGCCGCAGCGTCCACGTACGCGATAGATCGGGATGTGGCCAAGGCCAACCAGATTCGCCGGTACGGCTTCCACGGGACCTCACACGAATACGTGTCTGGACGAGTCGCGGACTTCCTCGGCAAAGATCCGGCCGAGCTGAATCAGATAGTCCTGCACCTCGGAAACGGCGCTTCGGCCTCGGCGATCAAGGGCGGCAAGGCCATCGACACCACGATGGGCCTCACCCCGCTCGAGGGCCTTGTCATGGGTACTCGCAGCGGCGACATCGACCCAGGCATCATCTTGCACCTCAACCGCAACTCGGGAATGAAGGTCGACGAGATCGACGACCTCCTCAATCGTCGTTCCGGTTTGAAGGGGCTTTCGGGAGTCAATGATTTTCGTGCTCTGCTCGCACTGATCGAGGGCGGCGACGACGACGCACAACTTGCGTACGACGTTTACGTCCACATGCTGCGTAAGTACATCGGCGCCTTCATCGTTCAACTCGGCGGCGTCGACGTCATCACCTTCACCGGTGGCGTCGGGGAGAACAACATCGACGTACGACGCGACAGTCTGGCCGGCCTCTCCCGTCTGGGCATCGAGGTCGACCCGGCTCTCAACGAGGCGAAGAGCCGCGACGAGCGTCGTATCTCCGCATCCACGTCGGACGTCGAGGTGCTGGTGGTCCCCACCAACGAGGAGTTGGCGATCGCCCGCGCGGCGAAGGCTTTGGTGGCCGCGCTGTAGACCTCGGGGCGTCCGTCAGAAATTGCTGCGCGGACGCACCGCATTCGCCCGGTCCACGAGGGCGTAGCGGTGCGTGCGGGAGGTCGTGGCGCGAGCGAGGGCGCGAAGGCAGGCTTCGGCTCCGGTGCGCAGACCTTGCTCGGTGAAGGGCAGGTCGAGGATGGGTTCGAGTTCGGTGTGCGAGCGGTTGCCGTAGCGAATCCAATCGAGTGCCGTACCCAACACCAGGGTTCGCATCTGCAGACTTCGACTCTCCTCAGCCGGTAGCGCCCGAACACGACGGGCAGCTTCCCTCAGAGTCGATTCGTCGAGTTCGGCGATCGGAACGCCGGACAGCATCGTCAGAGCGCTCGACATCCGTGCGACGTTGTAGTGCCGGGAAGACGTGGGGACTTCGTCGAGGGCTGCGATGGCTGCCTTCTTGTTGCCGTGATCGGCGAGTTGTCGGGCGAGCCCGAATGCTGCGCTCACGTAGTTCCGTTCGGTCCGCCAGACGGTGCGGTAGTACTTCTCGGAGAAGCGGCACCACTGGTCCGGGTCGTCGCTCTCCCAATGCTGGAGGATCAGTTCTGCTGTTGCCGCCAACGCGAGTTTGGGTGCGGCCTCGCCCGGGAGCGCGTTCAGGACCGATTCGAAATGACTGAAGGCGGGCTCGAATCGGTCCAGTTGCAACGCTGCAAGCCCTCGATACCACTCGATCTTCCAGTGATCTCCGATGGATCGGTGGAGTTCGTCCAGAACAGTCAGCGCAGTCTCCGGATCGCCGAGATCGAGATGCGCCTTGGCCTCGGTCAGTCGAACTTCGCCGGAGATGGCGGCCGCCGGTGTGCCGGACGTTCGGTCGATGCCGTTCTCACGGGCATGCTTGAGCGCATCGAGAGTCTGAGACGGTTCGCTGTGCACCGCAGCCGCAAGCAACGGCGCACTCGGATCTGTGGGGTCGACCAACGGAATGGGAAGTGCGTGCGCAACTTCGCGAGGATCGAGAGCAGCGTCGTGGCTGACACCGTCGACGTAAACGTCGGTTTGTCCGACCAATTCATCGGTGCCGAAAGACGTTCGCTGCCTGCTGAACACGAGTGACAGTCCGGGATTCTCCTGACCGGTCTGCTCCGCGAGAATTTCTCGCAGAACGCCGGTGAGTTGGCCCGCGATCTCTTCGGCAGACTGGAATCGCTTCTTCGGATCCGGGTCGGTGGCGCGCAGCAGCAGGCGATGGAAGAACTCGTGGTCGCGCAGCAGAGGCTCGTCCTCGGGTTCAGGGAGACCGTCGAGGTACCGTCCGTGCTTCGACGGCATGTCGAGGGTGAGAACCGCAAGTGTTCTTCCGACGGTGAAGATGTCGGAGGCGATGGTCGGGCCGGTCTCGATGATCTCCGGTGCTTGATAGCCCGCAGTGCCGTACAGGTATCCGTAGTCTTCGATTCCGGACACCGCGCCGAGGTCGATCAGCTTCAGCTGGTCTTCGGTGACCATCACGTTCTCGGGTTTGAGGTCGTTGTACGCCAGGCCGGTGGAATGCAGATAGCTCAGCGCCGGAAGGATTTCCAGTACGTAGCCGATTGCCTGCTCGATCGGCATGTGCTTGCCGTCCGGGAATTCGGCCAGCACCTCGCGCAATGATCGCCCGCCCACGTACTCCATGACGATGTACCCCATGGGTGTGCCGTCCGGGCGCGGATGCTCGACGAAGTTGAAGATCTTGACGATGCTGGGGTTGGCGACCTCGGCGAGGAACTGACGCTCGGCCACCGCGACGGCTTGGGCTTCGGAATCACCGAAATGCAAGAGCCCCTTGAGAACTACCCACCTGTCGCTGACATTGCGATCGATCGCGAGGTAGATCCATCCCAGGCCGCCGTGCGCGATAGGCCCTTGAACCTCGTACTGACCCGAGACCAATTCCCCCTCTTCGAGGAGCGGGCGGAAGTCGAAAGTCGAACCACACTTGGGGCAGGTTCCGTGCTGAGTTGCCTTGGTGCTTGCACTCTTACGGCCGACCGGTTCGTTGCACTTCCAACAGAATCGTTTGCGCTCGGGGACGGTCGGGTCACTCATCACCGCCGATGCCGGGTCGATCTGCGGGACGGGGGGAACCTCCACCAGGCCGCCGCCGAGGCGCAGCTTTCGTCCCGACCGGCTGCGCCGGGATCGGGTGGAGCGGCCGGTAGGGGAGGAGGACGCGGACGGCGTGGTTCCTCGTATCTGGGCCGAGGTCGGTTCGAGGCGCTCGTAGACGCCGGTGGCTTCGGGTTCGGGGCGTACGGATGCCTGCGTGGAGTCAGGCTCGCGGTGAACTGCCTGCGTGGAGTCAGGCTCGCGGTGAACTGCCTGGGTGGCGTCGGGTTCGGGACGCATGGACGCCTGCGTGGCGTCGGGCTCGGGGCCGGTCTCTTCGGTCATGTCTGCCTCAATCCCGGTAGACGGCCGGCGGGGGACCGGGCGACGGACCGAGGACACTGAGCCAGCGGTCGTAGATACGGTTCCAGGTCCCGTCAGTGCGGATCCGATCCAGTGTTCCGTTGACGAATCGGACCAGGTCGGAGTTGTCCTTGTTCACTCCGATTCCGTACGGTTCGACGCCCAGTGATCCGCCGACCATCATCAGGTACGGATCCTGCGAGGCGAGGCCCGCGAGAATCGTGTCGTCGGTGCTGATCGCGTCCACCTGACCCTGTTGCAGGACGACGAGGCAGTCGGACCACATCGGGACTGTGACGACGGTGGCTTCGGGTTGGAGCTGCTGAATTCGAGTGGCCGACGTCGTTCCCCGGGCGGCACAGACTCGCTTACCCGCCAGGTCGTCGATGCCGCGCACCGGTGAACCCTGCAAGACCTGAATTCGTTGCTCGGCGGAGAAATACTGCGTCGAGAAGTCGACCTTCTCGCGCCGCTCACAGGTGATGGTCATGGTTTTGACGACAACGTCGACCATGGATTCCTGGAGCGCCGCGATCCGGTCGTCGGACGTCAGGATCCGGTACTCGATCTTCTCGGGGTCGCCGAGCAGATCGCGGGCGATCTCGCGGGCGATGTCCACGTCGAAACCTTCGAGGCGCCCGGTTGCCGGATCGCGAAAGCTCATGAGGTTGGAACCGGTGTCCAGGCCCACGATCAGGCGCCCGCGGGCGCGGATGGCGTCGAGGCTCGGCGTGGGTGGCTGCGGAGATGCGTCCGCGGGGGTGGGCCGCAGGCTCGCGGTGAGATTGGTGCACGAAGCGGTAGTCGTCGGCGTCGCGCTGGGCGCGATGGTGGCCTCGGCCGGCAGCGGCGGTTCCGTGTACGACGTGGCGGCCGCGTTGTTCAGGTCTTCTACTCGGTCCGCACCGCAACCGGCGAGTGCCAGCATCGCCGCCGCCAGAACCGCGACGCATGCAGCCGGGCTCTTCCTCCGCATTGCCGGTACTCCCGTCACTGGTACTCCCGCAGTCGGGGCCAGAATCCGATGAAGATTCCGGCAACTCCGAGTACTGCCAATACGGTCATGCCCGGTGCAGAGGCTGCCAACACACGTGAGGCGTACGAGACGTCGGAACGCAGATTTGTCCGCGAATCCACGATTCCCTGCCAGAGTTCGTGATCGAGCCTTCCGTACTCCGCGGCCGAATCCTGTTCTCCGGCGCCGATGGTGATGGCCGCGGCGGAATTGAAGTCACCGTTTCCGAGGCGGTCGTACATGCGCGTGTGCGCAGCCACCCACTGCTGGCGCGAGTCGAGGGCGGCGGTCAACACGTCGCTGTTCACTCGCGCGCGATCATCGTTTTGCAGGCGCTCGAGGGTGTCGCGCAGAGCGTCGACCTTGCGCGTGAACGTGACGTTGTCCTCGGCGGTCGAATCCCGTCTCGCCAATGTGAGAGTTTCGACTGTGCGTGCTTGCTGCGCCATGATTCGCGCCTCGGTCAGTTCGTGCAGTGGCTCGGCGCCCGCGTCGAGAGCGCGCCCGGTGGCAAGGGCGGACACCAGTCCGACCGTGAGCAGCCACAGCAGAGCTGCCGCAACGGCAATCGAGGCAAGGATCAACCCGAGGTTGAAGCGTCGGCGACTCTTGCGGGAGAAGTACACCTGGGTAGCCACCAGTGCGCACAGGACGAGGACGAAGGCCACGATCGGCCACCACGGTGGAGTCTCGAAATCGCGCTGTACCTGGGAGACCAAAGTCTCCTGCGAGGCGTGGAGTTGCTGAGCCATCGGCAGCAGCGACGTTTGCATCAACTGCGAGGCTTCGCTCAAATATGCTGCCCCGACCGGGTTTCCGACGCGATTGTTGGCCCGTGCGGTTTCGACCAGCCCGGTGTAGACGGACAGGTCGGTCGAGATGGTGGTCAACGCGCTGTGGCCGGCAAGATCCGTCGAGTCGAGGCCGGCCGATGCCTGCACGATCTCCGCCGACGCCTCGCCGATCGACTGTGTGTATCGGTCGCGTACGTCGGCGGGTTCGAGGCCACCGGAGATGAAGGCCGTGGCCGCGGCGGCGTCGGCCAATGACAGGGCGCTGTAGAGATTCTGGGCCGAGTTGGCGAGAGGCTCGGTTTCGACGAGGAGGAGGTCGAGATTTGCCTGACGGTTCTCGATCGCTGCAGTGGCGAGAAGTCCGGCGATCAAGGTGATCGCGATCAGGATCAGTCCGACGACGGTCAGCCGGCCAGGTGTGGACGACATGAATGCCTGCAGTTCGCGCCGCAGAAGTGCGCGCTCGTCTTCCGCCGATACCGACGTGGCCTCGGAGGGCGGCAGCGACCGGGGTTCGATGGACGGGACGACACGGTCGACCATCGAGCACCTCACTTCGCTGCTGTACGCGGGCTACCGAGAAATGATGCCGCCGAGAAATGATTCAGGGCATCTTCGCGAGCATATAAGCATCACCTACACCTGGAGCAGATTGAAACGGTTAGTGTGGGACAACGGCGAGAGCAGGCGGAGCGAGGTAGTCGATGCGTGGTGACGGTGACGGTTGGTCCATCGGATCGGACGGTACTCGGCATTGGGGTAAACACGGAGCCGCTGGACTGCTTCTGCGTGCCCCCGATTCGGACGGATCACCCATGGTATTGCTGCAGCATCGTGCGGCGTGGAGCCATCAGGGTGGAACGTGGGCACTGCCCGGCGGAGCGCGGGACTCACACGAGAGCACGACGCACGCTGCAGTCCGGGAGGCACACGAAGAAGCAGGTATTGCCGAGGACGCCGTCCGCGTTCGCGGGGAAGTAGTGACGATGCGCGCCGAGAGCGGGTGGACGTACACCACCGTCGTGGCTGATGCTGCGCATCCGCTGTCGACGGTTGCCAACGGTGAGAGCACCGAGTTGCGGTGGGTGCGTGAAGCCGACGTCGACTCACTGCCGCTGCATCCGGGATTCGGTTCCTCGTGGCCTGAGCTCCGGACCGAGCCGGTTGTGTCGGTGGACGGCGACCCGCACACCGTCGTGCTCGAGGACGGCGGATTCGGATGGTTGTCGGGTAATTCTCCTGAAGGCAGTGATCAGAACCTGTCCGAGGCGAGCAATACCCAGTTGTAGCGACGCAGTCTCAACAGGTCATATACACAGCAGAAGGGCCGGACTCCTGAGGAGTCAGGCCCTTCCGTGTTTCGGTCTCCCGACCGAAACGAGGCTCAGCTGAGCGAGTTCAGCGCCGTGATGAAGCTGACCGCGGTGATACCGAGCTTGAGCAGCTCGCTGATCTTGCCGAGGTTCAGGTCTTCGAGCGATTCGGTGCTGAGCGAGCCGGTGTCGAGGGATCCCATTTAGTGCTCCTAGGTTCAGTTAGTAACTGGAGGTAAACTACAACAAACCGAATGGGATGTGACACGCAATCGGAGCAACTGTGATCAAGATCACGCATTCCGACTTTTCGGACATCAAATCGCACCTAGGAACTGGGGGTTTGTTGTCTGATCGGACAACTTCCGTTCATGTTTCGAGTCAGGCGTGCTGACCCGTAACTGTGCGGAATCGCCCGGCAAACAGTTGACGGTCGCCAGTTACCGGTTTTCAGCGTCCGGCGACGGCTGCGGCGAGGCGTTGCGCGGCCGCCTGGGGATCTGACGCGTGGGTGATTGCACGCACGACGACGATGCGTGTGGCACCGGCGTCGAGCAGCTCTGGCAGGCGCTCCTCGTCGATACCGCCGATCGCGAACCAGGGGCGCGGCGGCGCGGCGTCGGCGGTCGATCGAACCAGTTCCAAACCGGACGCACTTCGATTCGGTTTGGTCGGTGTCGCCCACACCGGTCCGGTGCAGAAGTAGTCGACGCCCTCTTCGATGGCGGCCAGACTGGCCTGCGCGCGACTGCTCGTCGAACGGCCGATGACGACGTCTTCACCGACAACGGTTCGCGCGTAGGGGACCGGAATGTCGTTCTGGCCGAGGTGGAGGATGTCGGCACCGGAAGCCATCGCGAGATCCGCGCGATCGTTGACGGCCAACAATGCGCCGTGGCGTCGCGCTGCTGCCGCGAGAATGCCCAGCGCTACCAGTTCGTCCTTGGCCTCGAGCGGGCCGAACTCGCGCTCACCGGCGGATCCCTTGTCACGCAATTGGATGATGTCGACTCCGCCGGACAAAGCGGCCTCGGCGAACTGCGCGAGGTCGCCTTTCTCGCGGCGCGCGTCGGTGCACAGGTACAGCCGTGCTGCTGCCAGGCGCTCGCGCCGGTCGATGTCGTTACTGGGATGTGTGGGGTGCACGGAGCAAACGGTAGCCTCTAGGGAGCAAGGTTCGACACGGGAGTCCTGAAACGTCGTAGTCACTTTTTTGTCGTGACTGTGAGGTTCGTGGGGCTGAGAGGGGATCGCGACCAGATCCCGACCGTCAGACCTGACCCGGATCATGCCGGCGCAGGAAGTGGAGGTGGAGTTTCGTGAGTACACACGCTCGTACGGTGTCAGTGGTCGGCGGCGGTGTCATCGGTCTCGCCATAGCGTGGCGCGCAGCCCGCGACGGGTGGTCCGTTCGGTTGTACGACCCGTCCATTGGATCAGGGGCTTCGTGGGTGGCGGGCGGAATGCTTGCACCGCTTTCCGAAGGCTGGCCGGGTGAAGAAACAGCGTTGACGGTTGGTGCAGCGTCCCTGGAACGGTGGCCGGCGTTCGGTGAGGAGCTCGGAAAATTCGGGCAATCGGTCTTCACCGCGGACAGTTCGCTGACGGTGGCACTCGATGCTGCCGACGCGCAGGACCTGCAGACCATCGCCGAGTGGGTGAGCTCGCAGGGGCACGAACTCGAAGTTCTCGGTCGCGCGCGCATCCGTGAACTCGAACCGATGCTGGGCCGGGGCATCCGGTCGGGGTTGATGGCCGTCGGTGAATCCGCCGTCGACAACAGACTTCTGCTGGAGGCGCTGCAGAAGGCCTGCGCGGAAACCGGCGTCGAATTGATCGCGCGCGCCGTCAACGACCTCGCGGAACTGGATACCGATCAGGTAGTGCTCACCGCCGGTATCGCGTCACCCAAGCTGTGGCCCGGGCTACCGGTACGCCCGGTCAAAGGCGAGATTCTTCGCCTGCGGAGTAGGCCTGGAGTCACCCCGGCACCCAGTCGAACGATCCGTGGCAGCGTCCACGGCCGGCCGGCCTATCTCGTCCCGCGAGGCGACGGAATCGTCGTCGGCGCAACACAATACGAGTCCGGTGAGGACACACAGGTCACGATGGCCGGAGTACGGGACTTGATCAACGACGCCGAGGCGCTGATGCCGGCGATCGGCGAATACGAACTGTACGAATGCGCGGCAGGCCTGCGTCCCATGACGCCGGACAACCTGCCGTTGATCGGGCGCGTGTCCGATCGTGTCGTCGTCTCCACCGGGCACGGGCGCAACGGGGTCCTGCTGACGCCCGTCACCGCCGATGCGACGCTCGCGTTGTTGAACGGCACATCTTTGGTCGAGGTAAAAGGAACCGAACCCGAGCGGTTCGCAGTAGCTAAGGAAAATTCATGAGTGAGCAGGTCCCGATCGGGATCACCGTCAACGGCGAAGATCTCGAGTTCGATCGAGCAGTCACGGTGACCGAACTTCTGACGCACCTCGAGTTGCCGAGCAAGGGCATCGCCGTCGCCGTCGACGGTGCGCTCTTTCCTCGCGGGCGCTGGGACGAATCCGTCGGACGTGGTTGGGAAATCGAGATCCTCACGGCGGTGCAGGGTGGCTGAGCAGGACCTTCTCACTATCGCGGGCCGCAGTTTCGGTTCCCGGCTCATCACCGGAACCGGCGGCGCCGCCAACCTCGCGGTGCTCGAGGAAGCGCTTGTCGCCTCCGGCACCGAACTGACCACCGTCGCGATGCGGCGAGTCGACGCGGCCGGCGGCACGGGTGTTCTGGACCTGCTTCGTCGCCTCGGAATCGAACCGTTGCCGAACACCGCCGGGTGTCGGGGCGCCGCCGAAGCAGTGCTGACGGCGCAGTTGGCACGCGAAGCGCTCGAGACGAACTGGGTCAAACTGGAAGTCATCGCCGACGAGCGGACACTGCTGCCCGACGCAATCGAACTTGTTTCCGCCGCAGAACAATTGGTGGACGACGGATTCACCGTTCTGCCGTACACGACGGACGATCCGGTGCTGGCGCTTCGCCTCGAAGAGGTCGGCTGCGCAGCAGTCATGCCGCTCGGTTCGCCTATCGGCACCGGGTTGGGCATCGCGAATCCGCACAACATCGAGATGATCGTCGAGCGCGCCGGCGTGCCCGTCATCCTCGACGCCGGGATCGGAACGGCCAGCGACGCCACCCTTGCCATGGAGTTGGGCTGCGACGCCGTCCTGCTTGCGACAGCGGTGACGCGGGCCAAGAACCCCGCGTTGATGGCGTCGGCGATGCGTCACGCTGTTCTGGCAGGTTTCGAGGCGCGGCACGCCGGCCGGATCCCCAAGCGATTCTGGGCTCAAGCGTCGTCCTGAGGGACGAGATCCGGGTGATTTCTCGGGGTTCTGCCCGAATTGCCCGGATTCATGTCCTACCTGAGTACCACTCGGAACTAGACCTGTGGCCGATGTGCTGGTCATTGCCGGTAGGGCAGAGTTCTCCTCATGATTGAACTGAGGGGATTGACCAAGGTTTACGGACCGACGAAAGCGGTGGACGATTTGTCGTTCACGGTCAAGCCGGGCATCGTGACGGGCTTTCTGGGCCCGAACGGTGCGGGTAAGTCGACGACGATGCGGATGATTCTGGGGTTGGATCAGCCGACGTCGGGTGCGGCGTTGATCGACGGCAAGCCGTATCGGGAGCTGAAGACACCGCTGCGGACTGTCGGTGCATTGTTGGATGCGAAGTGGGTGCACCCGAATCGCAGTGCGCGGGCGCATCTGCAGTGGATGGCTGCTTCGAACGGCATTCCGAAGTCCCGGGTGGACGAGGTGCTCGGGTTGGTCGGGTTGTCCGAGGTGGCGGGCAAGAAGGCCGGCGGGTTCTCGTTGGGTATGTCGCAGCGTCTCGGGTTGGCGGGTGCGTTGTTGGGGGATCCGAAGGTGTTGTTGTTCGACGAGCCGGTCAACGGTCTCGATCCGGAGGGCATCGTCTGGATTCGTAAGTTCATGCAGCGGTTGGCGGCCGAGGGCCGCACGGTGTTGGTGTCGAGTCACCTTCTGTCGGAGATGGCGTTGACGGCGGAGCAGTTGGTGGTGATCGGTCGGGGTCGGTTGATCTCGGATTCGACGGTGGCGGAGTTCGTGGATCGTTCGTCGGAGTCGACGGTGCGGGTGCGTAGCCCACAGCTCGATGCGTTGCGCAGTGTGCTGCTCTCGCAGGGGTTGACGGTGCGTGAGGACGGTTCCGGTGTTGCGCCGGCGTTGGTGGTCGTGGATTCGACGACCGATGTGATCGGTGGTCTGGCTGGTTCACAGGGAATCGTGTTGTACGAGTTAGCTTCCCAGCAGGGATCGCTCGAGGACGCGTTCATGAAGTTGACCGGAGACGATGTCCAGTACCACGCATCCGGTGTCGATCCGGGTGCCGGAGCCCACCACGCAAACACACAGCAGGCTATGGGAGGTGCACTGTAATGGCTGTTCTCAGTGCTGAACGTATCAAGATCACCACGACCAAGTCCCCGCTGTGGTGCTCGGTCATCATCGTTGTGCTCGCTCTCGGCTTCGCGGCCATCATGGGCGCCGTTGCCAAGTCGGCTCTGACATCCTCGGACGTCCAGGGAGCACCTGACCTCGACACCGCCGTCGCCACGGCCGGGATCTCGGGTTTCGGGATCATGGTTCTCATGATCATGGCGGCCCTCGCGGTCACCAGCGAGTACCGCTTCGGGACAATCCGAACCACATTCCAGGCAGTTCCCAACCGTGCCTCGGTTCTGATCGCCAAAGCCGGCCTCATCGGTGCCTTCGGCGCGGTGCTGACCTTTGCCCTCGCCTTCGGTGCGTACGCCATGGCCAAAGCCATCGCCGGTACCGAGGCGAGTGCCGGATTGACCTTGTCGAGCGGCAGTGACTGGCGCGCGATCTACGGCATCCCGATCTACGCCTTCCTGTGCGTGATCCTCGCTGTCGGTGTCGGATCGATCATCCGTCAGTCGGCCGGCGCAATTGCACTGCTTCTGCTCTGGCCGCTGCTCATCGAGAGCCTGTTCGGGCTGTTCGGCAGCTTCGGCGAGAAGATCACCCCGTTCTTGCCGTTCGCGAATGCAAACCACTTCCTCAGTGCGAGCAGCGGTGGAGTCGACTTCCACTGGGGTCCCTGGGGCAGCCTGATCTACTTCGCGGTCTTCGTTCTGGTGATTTTCGGAGCAAGTATTGTCATCGTGAATCGTCGCGACGCCTGATCTTGTCGCTCCCTCGGTAGGTGTTGTCGGGAGACCTACCGAGAACGAGGAGTGACAGCAGAGTAGGGACCCAGTACGAAAAACCATTCGTACTGGGTCCCTTTCCTGTGCTTCGGCCGATATCCTCCGAAGATGAGACTCTTCGGTGTGGTTGTGGTCGCAATGGCTGGAGCACTCGTGGTGGGTGGGTGCTCGTCGGGAAGTCAAGCAGCCGTCCCGACAGACCCGGTGGCATTCTCCGAGACCGTCACGGTCGACGCCGTGACCGGGCATCTGGAGCAACTCGAGAAGATCGCCGGTAACAACGACGGCAATCGATCGGCCGGAACCCCCGGCTACGACGCCAGTGTCGACTACGTGGCAAACCTGCTCGAAGACAAGGGTTTCGACGTCACTACCCCGGAATTCGATTTCAGCTCCTTCGATCCCGGCACCGAATCCCTGAAAGCTGCTGACGGCTCCGATGTTCCGGTGCGGGCGTTGACGTATTCCACGTCCACGGGACCGACCGGTATCACGGCACGCCTTGTGGCGATTCCCGCCGACGAGACACCAGGGTGCGAGGCCACCGACTACGACGGACGCGACGTGAACGGTGCCATCGTGCTGGTCACCCGCGGAGTGTGCCCGTTCGGCGACAAGCAGAAGATCGCCGCGGACCGCGGCGCGGCAGCGTTGTTGGTTGCCAACAACGAGGACACAATGCTGGGCGGGGCTACCTTGGGTGAACCCGAAGACGCCCGAATCCCGACCGGCGGCGTGAGCAAGGCGTCGGGCGAGGCTCTTGCCGCAGCGCCCGGAGATCTCACGCTGATTCTCGACACGTCGACGGAAACGACGAAGTCGCGCAACGTGATTGCGCAGACCAAGACCGGCGCGACCGACAACGTGGTTGTCGTGGGCGCCCACCTCGACAGCGTGCCGGAAGGCCCCGGAATCAACGACAACGGAAGCGGCACCGCAGCCGTGCTGGAAACCGCGCTGCAGATGGGAAGCTCACCGAGCATCGAGAATGCCGTGCGCTTCGCGTTCTGGGGAGCGGAAGAAGTGGGGTTGGTCGGCTCCACCCGCTATGTGGAAGGTCTGAGCGATCAGGAACGGGCCGACATCGCCTTGTACCTGAACTTCGACATGCTCGGCTCGCCCAATGCCGGATACCTGGCCTACGACGGCGACAACTCGGATGCCGTAGGGGAGGGGCCGGGTCCCGAGGGTTCGGCGGGCATCGAGCGCACCTTCGTCGACTTTCTCGCCAGTCGGGGGATTGCGGCGGACGGAACGGACTTCGACGGACGCTCCGACTACGGCCCCTTCATCGAGATCGGAATCCCTGCGGGCGGTGTGTTCAGCGGCGCGGACGAGCGCAAGACACCGGCTCAGGCCGAGAAGTGGGGCGGCGAAGCGGAGGAGACCTTCGACCCGAATTACCACAGTGCCCAGGACAACCTCGCGAACATCGATCGCGACGCGCTCGCTGCCAACGCTTCTGCAGTAGCCTTCGGAGTTGCGACGTATGCCCAGGATTTGAGTGGGCCGAACGGGGTTCCCGTCGGAGATGCCCGAACACAGGCGAGAACCGAATGATCGACTGACCGAATGATCGACTGGCGAGCGACCAGGAGGCCACTGTGCGAGAACCGCGGCAGCACACTGTCTGTAACTCTGAGTTACGCTTGAGTTATGGCTGATCTGTCCCCGGAGGACACCGACACGGTAGGTGCTTCTTCCTCCTCCGTTCGAGGCGTCGTCGACGTCGTCTTGAACTCTGCGGCAGAACTGAACCGTCGGCAGCAACTCATCGACGCGCTACGACGGCTGAGGCGGGCACTACCCGGTGATCCGGGATTCGGAGATCCGCTCTCGCTCGCCGGCCCCGGCGGTGCCCGCGCCGTGGCCCGCGTCGCTGACAGATTGCTCGATCAGAAGCCGGCAGCCACTCGCGAAGTGAGTCTCGGAGCACTGCAGGTATGGCAGGCAGCGCTGGAAAAGATGGGCCGCGGGCGCGGTGATCAAGAACTGACCATCGTCTTCACCGATTTGGTGGGCTTCTCCACCTGGTCGCTCGAAGCCGGTGACGGCGCCACGCTGACGCTCCTGCGTGCGGTGGCGCAGGCCGTGGAAACCCCGATCACCGACAACGGCGGACACGTCGTCAAACGGATGGGTGACGGTCTGATGGCCGTGTTCATTCGCCCGGACGCGGCCTTGAAGGCGGTGTTCACCGCGCAGGACGCGCTCGCGGAAGTTGACCTCGACGGATACACCCCACGCATGCGCGTCGGCCTCCACACCGGTACCCCGCGCCAGATCGGCGACGACTGGCTCGGCGTCGACGTGACCATCGCCGCCCGGATGATGGGCCTGGGCGGCGACGGCAACATCATGATGTCGGCGACAACGCTCGAGGAACTCGAAGCCGGCACCCTCGAGGATCTCGATCTCACGATCCGTCCGTGGCGGCGAGGGTTCTTCGCGACCACACCCAACGGGGTCCCAGTCGATCTGGGTATCTGGCGCGTACGCCGGAACTAGCGCACTAAACCTGAAGCCGCCAGAGCGGGGACACCGGACCATGGCCCGCGCCGAGGTCGTACGACGCCTCGAGGCACTTGGTCACCCACTCCTTGCCGAACGCCACCGCGTCCGGAACGGAATAGCCATGTGCGAGAGCGCAAGTGATCGCAGCGGCCAGCGTGTCTCCGCCGCCGTGATCGTTGCCGGTGTCGATCCGGGCACTGCTGAATTCGAGGAAACGGTCGCCGTCGAACAGCAGGTCGGTCGACAGCTCCGAGGTACGAAGGTGACCGCCCTTGACGATGGACCATTCAGCGCCGAGCGCATGCAGCGCTTCTGCTGCTTGGCGGGCGCTCTTGTCGTCGACGACCTCGATGCCGGTGATCAACCGGACCTCGTCGAGGTTCGGAGTGACCACCGTGGCAGCCGGAATCAAGGTGTTACGGACCGCGTCGAGAGCTTCTTCGTGCAGCAGCGGATCACCGTGCATCGACGCGCATACCGGGTCGACCACGAGCGGGATCGGTCGGTCGCGGCCGATTCCCACCTCGGCGGCGACTGCGGCTACCGCTTCGATGATCGTCGTCGACGCCAGCATTCCTGTCTTCGCCGCACCGACGCCGATGTCCGAGACCACGACGCGCACCTGGTCGGCGACGATCTCCGGGGGAATCTCGTGGAATCCGCTGACTCCCACCGAATTCTGGACCGTCACAGCGGCGACGGCCACGCAGGCGTGCACTCCACACATCGCCATCGTGCGGGAATCGGCTTGAATACCGGCTCCACCGCCGGAATCGGTTCCGGCGATGGTCAATGCCCGAATCGGGGTCTGTCCGGCGGGGGTCAGGGGCAGCAGCTTCACGACGACGAGCCTACCGATCGGACCTGGGGAAACAGCATCTCGGCCCCGCCCCTCGCGCAAACGACCTCGCGAACTGCGATTGCGATCCGGTCGCTTCCGGTGCAAAAATTGGTCGAATCCGGGACAGCGTCGTCGGTAGCTGATTCTATGAGTGTCATGGATCACAGTTATGGAGAGCGTGCGAGCGCAGCTGTCGCCGATCGCGCAGGTGCACATCGTGCCGTGGAGGTCGCCGCAATGAACGACACCGAACACTCGAAGGCCGGAACCTCACCGGAAGTCACGCTCGTGGACAACCCGTCGCACGAACGATTCGAACTGCTCTCCGGGGACGAGTTGGTCGGCATCCTCGGATACCGCGACGAGGACGAGATCCTGGGCAGCGGAGCCGAAGCCGGCGACGTGGTCGCCTACATGCACACCGTCGTCAAGGAAGAGTACGGCGGGCAGGGACTGGCAGCCGTACTCGTACAGTTCGCGATGGACTGTGCTCGTGAACGTGAATGGTCGGTACGGCCCGTGTGCACCTACGTTCAGCGGTACCTCGGCGAGCATCCCGAGTACCTGGAATTGCTCGTCGAGGACTAGCCGCCGGCAACTACGAACAGACGATCAGGCTCCCAGATTCACGATCACCGGAGCGTGATCGCTGGCGCCCTTGCCTTTTCGCTCGTTTCGATCGATCTCGGCTGCTTCGACGCGGGCTGCGAATGCCGGTGAGCCGAGGATGAAGTCGATTCGCATGCCCTGCTTTTTCGGGAAGCGAAGCTGCGTGTAGTCCCAGTACGTGTACACGCCAGGGCCGGGGGTGTACGGGCGAACGACGTCCGCGAACCCGGACTCGGTGAACGCCGTGAACGCTGCTCGCTCCGGCTCGGACGTGTGGGTCTTGCCTTCGAAGAACGCGGGATCCCAGACGTCGTCGTCCGTGGGAGCGACGTTCCAGTCGCCGACCAGGGCGATCTGCGCATCGGGATCCTGCTTGAGCCAGCCCTCCGCGTCGTCGCGCAGCTTGGCCAGCCAATCCAACTTGTAAGCGTAATGCGGGTCTTCCAGCTCGCGGCCGTTAGGGACGTACAGGCTCCACACCCGCACACCGCCGCAGGTGGCACCGATCGCACGTGCCTCGCGGACCGGGTCGGCCTCGGGATCCTTGTCGAACCCGGGCTGATCCTCGAAGCCGATCTGTACGTCGTCCAGGCCGACGCGCGAAGCGATGGCGACACCGTTCCACTGGCTCAAACCGACGTGGGCGACCTCGTAGCCGATTTCCTTGAAGCGCTCGTACGGAAACTGCTCGTCCTTGCACTTGGTTTCCTGCATTGCCAGGACGTCGACGTCGGATCTACCGAGCCAGTCGATGATCCGGTCGGTACGGGCACGGACGGAGTTGACGTTCCAAGTAGCGATGCGCACGAGGGCAAGCCTAGCGTCAGCCGCCGACAGGATCGGTGGCGTATCGGTAGCGGTGGTGTTCGACGAATCCGAGCCGCTCGTAGAGCGCGATCGCCGCGGAGTTCTCGACCGAAACCTGGAGGTAGGCGTGCGTCGCACCGTTCCCGCGACCCCAGGAGAGCAGATCTCCGCAGATCAGCGACCCGATTCCGTGGCGTCGGTGTTCGGGGGCGACGTGAATGCCGGTGAGTCCGACCCAGCGCTTGTGGTCGGGCGCCTCGGTGAGTGCAGCGCGCCCGATGGCAAGCGTCGTATCGGTGTTTCCGATCGCGCCGAAAGTTGCACTGCCCACGACAGCAGTCAGGACCGCCTCGACGTGCGCCGGGGCGCCGTGGGCGTCGTACGTCGACAGCCAGTTGTGGTCGGGACGGTCGGCAAACGAGGTGACCGGAGGGCCGAGGGGCAGCGTGACATTGCCCAGATCGGCGGCCATCACGATGGTTTCCTTCTCACTGGTCCACCCGTCCGGAGAAGTGCCGAGGCGATCGGGGAGGAGCAGCAGGGTCGGCAGGCCGCGGTCACCGAACCACTGGCGTATCCGTTCGACAGTGCTCGCGTCGAAGCCGGCAACCGTCCCCGCACCACCGAGCGGCAAAGCCGAATTGGCGCGGCCGGTGAAACCGTGACCGGCGCGTAGCAACCAACCGTCGATCCACGCCTGTTCGACCCCCGGCCATGCCGCCGCGGCCGCCGTTTCGAGGTTTCGAATCTCACCGATGCGAATCGGGCGGGCCGAGAGAGTCTTGAGTGCGATCACCTGATCGGCGGAGACCTGGACCAGCCGACCGTCGCCGGCGCGGACGGCGATGGGATCGGCACCTTCGAGGATGCCGATGACGTCGGTCATGGGATGCGAATAGCCGGGTGGGAGCTTGTATCGCAAAACCACCCGGCTACCGATCGAAATGTTGCCGTTCAGAGCAAAATTCTCAGTCTTCGTAATCGTCGTCGTCGTGACCGAACGGATCGTCGACGGTGCCCGGCGTCCAGGTCAGACCGGGCTTGCCCCAACCGGAACGCTTGATGATCTTCTTGGCGGCGCGTGCATTACGGCCGATCAGCACGTCCGTGTACAGGAACCCGTCGAGATGGCCCGTCTCGTGCTGGAGCATCCGCGCGAAGAATCCGGTGCCCTCGACCTCGATCGGGTTGCCGTCGGCGTCGGTGCCGGTGACCTTCGCCCAATCGGCGCGGCCCGTCGGGAACTGCTCGCCGGGAACGGAAAGGCAACCCTCGAAGTCTTCGTCCGGGTCAGGCATCGTCTGCGGGATTTCGGAGGTCTCGAGTACCGGGTTCACCACGACGCCGCGTCGACGCTCGCTGGTGCGGTCGTCACCGGGGCAGTCGTAGACGAAGACTCGGAGGGGAACACCGACCTGATTTGCCGCCAGACCGACGCCGTTGGCAGCGTCCATCGTCTCGTACATGTCTGCGATCAGTTCGGCGATCTCGGCCGGGGACTGAGTGACCGGCTCTGTCGCCTTGTGCAGTACCGGGTCGCCGACGATTCGGATGGGGAGGATAGCCATGCGGACAAGGATAGTGCGGCGCGCCCGCGTAGTTATCACGGCCCGCACACTCGATCATGGTTCAATGGTTGCTGAAGAACAGCGATGTAATTCGTTGCTCGGTCGGAACGTGGGCCGCGGGGGAAATTGTGAGTTACCTTCGGGGTCAGGGGACCGGGTAGCTCACGGCCGCGAGAATATCGGTCGGAAAAGAACACCGGGCATACGAGTCTCGCTGACGCCGAGCACAGCAGTCGAGGAGTGACATGGACGGCGCAACCGCGCGTAGTCGGAACCAGTCCGAAGGCACTGGCGCCGACGATTCGGTAGTAGATACAGCTGGCATGCACGAGGTCGGCGAAGACGGCCTCACCCGCCGCGAACACGACATCCTCTCCTTCGAGCGCCAGTGGTGGAAGTACGCCGGCGCGAAGGAAGAAGCCATCAAGGAGTTGTTCGACATGTCGGCAACCCGCTACTACCAGGTTCTCAATGCGTTGGTCGATCGCCCCGAATCCTTGGCGGCTGATCCCATGCTGGTCAAGCGCCTGCGTCGTCTGCGTGCCAGCCGTCAGAAGGCCAGGGCCGCCCGTCGCCTCGGCTTCGAGGTCACCTGAATCACGCGTACAGATGAGCGGGCTGTCCACGCACTGGCGATAAGGTCGACATCGTGAGTACCCCGAAAGAGCAGCCGTCCGGACCTCCGCTTCGCGCAATCGCCATGGTGTTGATCGCTCTGGCGATCGTGTTCATCGGTCTCGGAGCAGCCTCTCTGGGTGGATCGAGCGACGGTGGATCGGGCGACGAGAACACCGCAGCAGAGCAGACCGAATCCTCGGCGCCTGCCACGACGAGCGCCCCCGCTCCGGCCCCTGCCACCTCCAAGCCGGCAGCGACGACCCAACCCGCTTCGGGCGAGACCACCACCACGGCGTCACGGCCCTCGGGAGCTGCGACGACCACGAGTTCCAGCTCTGCGAGCGGCACCGACACGTCGAATGTCAGCGTTCGAGTACTCAACAACAGCACCGTCTCCGGGCTGGCAGCAGGCACCGCCGAGGAATTGACGGCAGCAGGTTGGAACGTCGAGGAGACGGGTAACTACAGCGAGGGCACCGTCAGTACGACGACGGTGTACTACGGATCGTCCGCGGCGGAGAAGGCAGCGGCACAGAAGATCGCAGCTGAACTCGGAGTCACCGCAGAGCCACGATTCGCCGGCATTGCGAACGCGTCACCTGGCGTGATCGTGATCGTGACCTCCAACTGACCGGTCGTGAAGGTGGAACTGACCCGTCGGTTCCAGCTACTACACGCGCCGTTATGATCAGAAGCACTTTCTCGCCACCTCAAAGGAGCGGTTCGATGGCCCCCAGCAGCACCCGGCGTATGTCCTGGCGCGTCGTTGCCCCTGTAGTCGCGATTGCCGCTTTCGGCTTGACCGCTTGCAGTAACAGCGAAGAGCCCAGCAGCGTCCCCGGCACGACTCCTCCGGTGTGGACCGGTGCAGCCGATCCCAGCGCGCACGAAAGCGCGGGCGGCCACGGTTCGGAGACGGCTCACGCCGGCGCTTCTGCCGAGACGGTCACCGCGACGCTGAACGGCACCGACGGCGCCAAGGTCGGAACGGTCACGTTCGCTCAGGAAGGCAGCGACGTCAAGGTCACCCTCGACGCCAAGGGCCTGACCCCCGGATTCCACGGATTCCACGTGCACCAGGTCGCCAAGTGCGAGACCAATTCCGTAGCTCCCAGCGGCGGAGAGCCGGGTAACTTCCTCTCGGCAGGCGGACACTTCCAGGCTGAGGGCCACACGGGCCATCCGGCCAGCGGCGACCTCACTTCGGTTCAGGTCCTCGAAGACGGCACCGCCACGCTGGTCACCACGACCGATGCATTCACCGTCGACGAACTGGTCGCCAACGGTGGAACATCCGTCATGATCCATGCCGGCGCAGACAACTTCGGCAACATCCCGACGCGTTACGCGCCGGCACCGGATCAGCAGACCCTCGACACCGGTGACGCCGGCGGACGCGTCGCTTGCGGTGTCATCACCAAGAGCTGACAAACTCACCTGAGTTTTGCATCACTTCCGGCGACTACCACGCAGTAGCCAGCACGGTGTTTTCACCGACACTGTGATTGGATTCTCTGCGTGGTAGTTCCATTTCCAGGTTCGCCGCGCCCGACGCTGGGCGTGGAGTGGGAGATCGCGCTGGTCGATCGCAAGACCAGAGATCTCTCCAACACAGCAGCCGAGGTGTTTTCGGCGGTCGAAGAGCTTGCCGGCTCCGAAACCCCGCACATCACCAAGGAACTACTGCGAAATACCGTCGAACTCGTCACGGGTATTCACTCGACGGTCGGCGAGGCGATGAGTGATCTCGACAGATCACTGGATCTGCTTCGCCGCGCTGCGAATCCGCTCGGCGTCGACCTCATCAGCGCGGGCACGCATCCGTTCGCGCAATGGTCGACGCAGTTGGTGACCCGGACGCCCGACTACGACGAACTCATCGAACGCACGCAGTGGTGGGGTCGGCAGATGCTGATCTGGGGCGTGCACGTTCACGTGGGTGTCTCGTCCGCGGACCGCGTTTTCCCCATCATCAATGCACTGCTGCAGCGCTATCCGCACCTTCTGGCGCTGTCGGCGTCCTCGCCGATGTGGGCCGGAGTGGACACGGGCTATGCGTCCAATCGCGCGTTGATGTTCCAGCAGTTGCCCACCGCAGGTCTTCCGTACCAGTTCGAGAACTGGGCCGAGTACGAGTCGTTCATCGACGACCAGATGAAGACCGGTGTGATCACCAAGATCGGTGGCATGCACTGGGACATCCGCCCCGCACCGAAGTGGGGAACCATCGAGGTCCGGGTGTTCGACGGCGTCTCGACGCGCGCAGAACTGGGTGCACTGGTTGCGCTGGTCCACTGCCTCATCGTCGATCTGGATCGCCGATTGAGTGCCGGTGAGACTCTGCCGAACATGCAGCCGTGGCACGTCAAGGAAAACAAGTGGCGCGCAGCAAGATACGGACTGGACGCCGAGATCATCCTCGACTCCGACGCGAACGAGTGCCTCGTCACTGACGATCTGGATCGCCTGCTCGACGATTTGGCACCGATCGCGGTGTCGCTCGGCTGCGTGGACGAGTTGGCATCGGTGGCGGACATTCCCCGTCGTGGTGCGTCCTACCAGCGTCAACGCCGCGTTGCGGAAGCGACCGGTGGCGATCTTGTCGCGGTCGTCGACGCCTTGGTCGCTGAGCTGGGCACCTAGCAGGCTCACCGCGGGAAGGGCAGTTTCGCGGACTGAAAATCCGGGCATACCAACCGTTTGTCCAGTGGGTGTCCATATTCGGTTCACATGCCGTTTACTATTGTCCGGTGTTGATAGACAGTTGGTCCCAACGAGGGGACGCACCCGGACAATCTGATCGTTCGTGGTCGAGTTCTCATCGACTCCTTCTGATCGGCACAGCAGCATTGACCGCCCTGGTTCTGGGCGTGCAGGCGTTCGCGTCGTACAAGGGCTATCTCGGTCCGGTGGAAAGCCTCTTCGGTGACTACTTCCTCGTTCCCCGTTCGGCGACGATGCCCTGGGTCGGCCTCGCTCTCGCGCTGGTCGGGCTGAACAACAAAGAACGCATCTACGCGGTATCCGCGGCCGTCGTCATCGACGTGGTCGTCGGCGCGATCCGCTGGTTCTCGGGTGGACCGCTGACGATGGGCACCGGCGGCACCTGGGTTCTGACAGCCATCGCGGTGTACGCGGTGTGGAAGTTGTCCGGCGAGCGTCGACTCAGCGTTCTGCACGGCGTCGCTCTGGGCGCGTTGCTCATCATCGCGGCCAAGGTTGCCGAAACGTGGCTGGAGATCACCATTCTCGTCGGCACCGATGTCTGGGACGAGTACGTATTCCTCGCCGACCAGGCTCTCGGGAACCCGTCGTGGGTGATGGGTCAGATCGTCGACGCCATGGGCCCCGTCGGTGCCGCAGCGCTCGACTGGATCTACGTCGAACTACCCGTCGCAGTGATCGTGGTTGCTCTCTATCAAGTACGCAAGGGATGGCCGTCGCATCACCTGCTGCGAACGTTCCTGCTCATCGGGCTGATCGGCCCGATCTTCTACGTCCTGTTCCCGGTGGTCGGGCCGGTGTTCGCCTTCGGTCCGCGTGGTTTCGGATTCCAGATCGGTGACTACTGGCCGAATATCGTGCCCAACTTCGACTTCGCGTCGCCGTCGTCGCTGCCGTTCGACGACGCCGCACCGCGAAACTGCATGCCGAGCCTGCACACCGCGTGGGCGGTCGCGTTGTTCATCCACTCGCGCAGCGGACCGTGGTGGATTCGCAGCCTGGGATCGTTCTGGCTCGTCGCGACCCTGACGGCGACGCTCGGATTCGGCTTCCACTACGGCGTCGACCTCATTGCCGGTGCGGTCCTGTGCCTGACGCTCGATGCGGCGCTGCGGGATCCGGAGCGAGGTTGGGGTTGGTTCCGAGTGCGCCTGTTGATCGGCGGCTCGGCACTGCTCGCGGGATTGTTGCTTTCGTACCGATTCGCTGCAGTGCAGATGGCCGAGTACCCGGCGATCTTCGGGCCGCTGCTGATGGCTGTCCTGGTTCTCATGTCGGTGGCGTACTTCGCCACCTTCTTCGCCCGCCCCGGCACCGCTCTTGCAGTGTGGGGCGAGCGCGACGGTGAGTGGGATGCCGCTACAGGAGAGAGTCCGGGTCTTCCAGCTCGTTGATCTTCATGAGGTCGTCCTCTTCACGCTGTTCGCGGTAGGCGACGCGTCCGACGCTGTGCGCGATGACGGGCGCGGTCAGCAACGTGAAGATGCCGACCAGTACCAGCATCCAGATGTCGACGCTGCCACGAAGCAGGAACACCGCACCCATCAGAACCAGAACAAGTCCGACCACCTGAGGCTTGGTGGCCGCGTGCATACGACGCAGGGTGTCGGGGAAACGAACGATTCCCACTGCCGCTGTCAGCGCGAGCAGCGCACCCAGGAAGATGGAGACGGCCCCGATCGTGTCGAGGATGTTGCCGATCACTGGTCACTCACCCGGAAGCGCGCGACGGACACGGAACCGATGAAGCCGACCAGCGCCAGCGCCACGATGGCGGGAACGATGGTCGTGTCTTTGCTGTACGCAGCCCAGACCGCGAGCCCACACATCGAGACCGCGATGATCGTGTCCAGAGCGACGAGGCGGTCGAGTGAGCTCGGACCGTCGAGCAGTCGGAACGTGGTCAGTACTGCGGCGATCAGGAGAATCACTCCGGAAATGATCAAGATCGTGGTGATGAACCCGTTCATGGTTGGTCCTCCTGCCGGGGTGCATCGAATTCGTAGTCGCGCTGGTGCCAGGGGCTGGGCTGCCAGTCCGAATCACGTTCGAACGACGCGATGAACAACCGCTCGAGATCCTCCACCGAGCGGTAGAACGCACTGACGGCTTTCTGCGATCCGACGTCGAGCACATGGACGTAGACGATGCGTCGGTTCTGGTCGATCTCGAGAACCATGGTGCCCGGGATCAGGTTCAGAACGTCGATGCACAGCGTGAGAACCAGGTCCGACTTGATTCCGAGTTGGTACCGCAGAACTCCGGTGACCGGCGGCGGCGACGGACGGATCGCCAGCCAGGCGACCTGGATACTCGACACGATCGCGTAGTACACGATCATCCACAGCAGACGCAGAATCGACAGCAGATGCACCCGGCCCTCGACCGGTACGCGGGGGAGGGGAAGCAGGACCATGATGATCAGGCCGACGGCGAGTCCGCCGAAGATGTTGCCGAAGCTGATGTTGCCCCACAACAGGATCCACACGACCATCAGCCACAGCAGGATCCCGACGCGGAGTACCTGTTCGCGTTTCATCGCGGAGCCTCCTCGGTGTTCGGGACAACGGTGTTCGGGACATCGGTGTTCGGGACGGCTGCAGGGTCGTCTGCAGCGACGGGAGCTTCGTCCACCGGCACGGGTCGGTGGTTGCCGAGAACCGCGTCGATGTAGATGGACCGGTCCTGCAGATCCTTCGCCGCTCTGTCGCTGATGTCGATGATCCGGCCCGCGAACACCGTCAGCGCCAGGCCGACGATGACGAGACCGACCGTCGGGATCAGCATGAAGAGCGGAATCTTGCCGACGTCCTCGCGGTCGACGAACGCGATGTCCTCTTCGGATTCGTCGATCAACGCTGACGGGCTGACGTCGGCGAGGTCACCTTCGGGTGCGTCGGCGCGGGCTCGCCAGAATGCCTTGGTCCACACGCGGGCGACGGCGTAGAGCGTCAGCAAGCTGGTGATCGTGCCGCCGGCGACGAGGATCCAGGCCAACGCGCTGGCGTCGGACGCACCGGCTTGCAGGAGTGCGACCTTGCCGATGAAGCCCGAGAACGGCGGAATACCACCGAGGTTCAGGGCCGGGATCAGGAAGACGATCGCCAGGATCGGGCTGGCCGCAGCCAGACCGCCGAGACGGCGCAGCGACGACGACCCGGCTTGTCGTTCGATCAGACCCACGACGAGGAAGAGCGTCGTCTGCACGATGATGTGGTGGGCGACGTAGTAGATCGCGCCGGAGAGCCCGGACGTCGTGGACAGCGCGATACCGAAGATCATGTAACCGATATGGCTGACCAGTGTGAACGAGAGCAGACGCTTGATGTCGCTCTGCGCGATGGCACCCATGATGCCGACCACCATGGTGAGCAGGCCGCACACCATCAGTACATTGTCGAGTTCTCCCTGCGGGAACAGCAACGAGTGCGCGCGGATGATCGCGTACACACCGACCTTGGTGAGCAACCCCGCGAAGACGGCGGTGATCGGTGCGGGCGCGGTCGGATACGAGTCGGGTAGCCACGCCGAGAGCGGGAAGACCGCGGCCTTGATTCCGAACGCCACGAGCAGGACACCGAAGATGGCCGTTCGTGTGCCCGGCGGAATGTTGTCGAAGCGCAGGGCCATGTCGGCCATGTTGAGGGTGCCGGTCGCCGCATAGGCGAAGGCGATGCCCGCCAGGAAGATCAGCGAAGACACCATCGAGACCATCACGTACGAGATACCGGCCCGGACGCGGTCGGCGCTGGCACCGAGCGTCAGGAGCACGAAACTCGCGGCAAGCAGAACCTCGAACCCGACGTACAGGTTGAAGAGGTCACCGGCGAGGAACGCGTTGGAGATACCGGCAGTCAACGCCAGATAGGTCGGCAGGAAGATCGAGACCGGCTGGGCCTCGCTGCCGTCGCGAATACCCTGACCGATCGCGTAGATCATGACGGCGAGCAGCACCACCGACGAGACCACCAGCATCATCGCCGATAGACGGTCGACGACGAGTGTGATGCCGATGGGCGAATCCCAGCCGCCGACCTGAACAGCGGTCGTCCCGTCGCGGTCGGCGAGGTAGAGCAGCAGGCCGGACACAGCGACGACGCCGACCAGCGCGATCAGGGTGATCACACGCTGGAAGCGAGGCCGCCGACCGACGACCAGCGTCGCGGCTGCGGCCAGCATCGGGATCAGGACGGGTAGGGGCGCAAGGGCTCCCATCAGGTTGTCCGAGATGGTCATGCGCCTCCACCTCCCTCGATCTCGGTTTGGCGAGCGTCTTTACGCCGCTTCTCGGTTTCCTTCTTACGAGCCAGGTCGGTGGCCCAGTCGGGTACCGGTTCGTCCTCGAAGTCGCCGTCGTGGAGGTCGTCGTAGCATTCGATGTCCTCGAGGTTGACCAGTTGTTCGAGGGGAATAGGGTTTCCGTCCTTGTCGAATGCGTCGCCGCCGATGCTCGGGGCACCGGTGACCGGGTCGTCGGAGCGGTCGTGGTCGGGAGCGTCGGCCGGCAGGCGACGTTTGAGAACCTTGGTGTCCTCGGGATCGTCCTCGACGGCGTCGGCGGTGTTGATCTTGTAAGACCGGTACGCCAGTGCCAGAACGAAGCCGGCGATTCCCATCGTGATCACGATCGCCGTCAGGATCATGCCCTGGGCGAGCGGATCCGCTATCTCCTCGTGGACCGAATCTCGGCCGACGATGGGCGGATTCCCGTCCGATCCACCGACGGTCAGGATCAAGAGGTTGATGGCGTTGCCGAACAGGAGCAGACCCAGGAGCATCCGGGTGATGCTTCGTTCGATCAGCAGGTAGACACCGGCCGACGTGAGGACGCCGATCAGGATCAGCATTCCGATGTTTGCGCTCATGGTGCTTTCACCTCGATTTCTGCGTCGAGGCGGGCGCCGAGACTTCGGAGTACGTCCAGGACCAGGCCGACCACGATGAGGTAGACGCCCAGGTCGAAGAACAGTGCGGTGACCAGTTTGACGTGGCCGATCAGTGGGAGCGTGAATTCGAAGACGGCCGACGAGAGTGCCGGAGCTCCGAAGAACAGCGACACCAGGGCGGTACCTGCGGAGAGCGCCAGGCCGAGGCCGAGGATCTTGCCCGCGTCGATGGGTACTGCTTCACCGAGTTCGTAGCGGCCACCGGCGAGGTAACGCAGCACGAGGGCGAGGCCCGCCGTCAGGCCTCCGGCGAAACCTCCGCCGGGAGCGTTGTGACCGGAGAAGAAGAAGTAGATCGACAACACCATGATGGCCGGGAAGATCAACCTCGTGGTGACCTCGAGAACCAGTGAACGGTGCCGCGGATCGATCAGGTCTCCGCCGCGCAGCCACGTCGTATCGGAGTTGGCGGCAGCTTTGTCCACGATGACGGAGGGAGCGTCGGCGACGCGCGGCGCGATACCGAAGCGGCGGTTGCGGAACACGAGGCTGGCGACGCCGGTCGCTGCGACCAGCAGCACGGAGATCTCACCGAGCGTGTCCCATGCGCGGATGTCGACGAGTAGGACGTTGACGACGTTCTTGCCGTTGCCCAGGTCGTAGGCCGCGTCGGGAAGCAGCTCGTAGATCGGACGAGTGTTCCGGGCGTTGGTGGCGAATGCCGCGATGGTGGTGACGGTGATTCCGACGGCGACGGCGAGTGCGGCACGCGGCCACTTGAAGCCGATCGCCTTGCTTTCGTCGACTTCGGCGGGGAACTTCCGAAGTACGAGTACGAAGATCACCAGCGTCAGTGTTTCGACGAGGAACTGGGTCAGAGCCAGGTCGGGAGCACCGTGCAGCGCGAACAACACACCGCAGCCGTAGCCGGTGAGTCCGACGAGGATGACGCTCGCGAGTCGGTTGCGCATCAGCGTTGCAGCGATGGCGGCCGAGATCATCATCAGCGCGATCGTGAACTGGATCGGCGAATCCCACATCCGTAGGTCGACGCCGGCGTCCTTGGTGTCGATGATCAGCAGGAACAGCGGCACGACGACCAGCGTCGCGAGAATCGTCGACTGCGTGCGGGGGAGCGAACCACGCTGAGTGGCGCCGGTCAGGCGCATCGAGATGGTGTCCATGCCGCGCAGGGTCGCGTCGTAGATACGGTCGGCGTTGCCCAGCGGCGGGTGCTCGAAGTGCAGTCGGCTGATCTGACGCTGTGCGATGTAGAGCGCGACACCGCCGGCGATGACGATGCACGTGAGCAGCAGCGGAGTGTTGAATCCGTGCCACAGTGCGAGGTGGTAATCGGCGTGCGGGCCAGGGGCCAGCGTGGTGGAGTACGGCGTCAGCAGCTTCTCGAGTTGCGGCGAGAGAATGCCGGCGGCCAGACCGAGAACGGCGAGCAAGCCGGGCGCGAACAGGAACAGCCAGCCCGGCTTGTGCATCTTGCTGACGGCCGGGCTGGGCTTGCTCAGGGTCTTGCGTCCGAAGGCGCCCCAGATGAACCGGACGCTGTAGCCGACGGTCAGGATCGAGCCCAACACGATCACCGTGACGACGGCGATAGACGACCAGTGCCCGAGCGCGTTCGTTTCGAGAACCGATTCGAGTGCGGCTTCCTTGCCGACGAATCCGAGTAGCGGTGGCAGACCGGCCATGCTGGCGGCAGCGAGGCTCGCGATGATCGCCAGAGCGGGTGCCGCCTTACCCAGGTGAGCAAGTTTGCGGAGGTCACGGGTTCCGGTGGTGTGATCGATGATGCCCACCACCATGAAGAGTGCGGCCTTGAACATCGCGTGCGCCACGACCATCGTCATACCGGCCAGGGCGGCGTCACGCGTACCGATGCCGACCAGGACCATCATGAAGCCGAGTTGGCTGACGGTTCCGAAGGCGAGGACGAGTTTGAGGTCGTATGCGCGCATGGCTCGCCAACCGGCGAGGATCATCGACAGCAGACCCAAACTGATGATGGTGATGCGCCACGGCGGCGAATCGGCGTACCCGGGAGCCAGGCGCGCGACGAGGTAGATACCGGCCTTGACCATCGCGGCAGCGTGTAGATAGCCGCTGACGGGGGTAGGCGCGGCCATCGCACCGGGCAGCCAGAAGTGCAGGGGCACGATCGCCGATTTGGAGAGCGCGCCGATCAGGATCAAGACGATCGCGACGGACGGGAGCCACCCCGTCGGCGGGTTCGCGACCAGTTCGGAGAGGTTGTAGCTACCGCCGACCTGGCCGAGGATGATCATGCCGACCAACATCGCGAGACCACCGGCGGTGGTCACGAGCAGTGCCTGGGTCGCGGCGCGGCGACTGGTGGCGCGTTCGGCGTAGTGACCGACCAGCAGGAACGACAGGACCGTCGTCAGTTCCCAGAACACGTAGAGAAGCAGCATGTTGTCGCTGGTCACGAGCCCGAACATGGCGCCGGCAAAGGCGACCATCTCGGCGGCGAAGATTCCGAGTCGAGGTTCGTCGTCGTTGAAGTAGCGGGCGCAGTAGATCAGGATCAGCGTGCCGACACCCAGGACGAGCACGGCCATGATGGCCGAGAGCGCGTCGAATCTGAAGTCGATGTCCATCGACAGGCCGGGAACCCAGGTGATGTGCAGCGACTCGACGGTGCCCCATTTGTCGATGACCCAGCCGAGGCCGGCGAGGGGGACTATCGCGAGGGGGAAGAAGCCGTTTCGCCCTAACCTGCGCACCACAAGCGGAGCCAAGAGGGCGGCAACGGCATGGGCAAGCAAGATAGCGAGCAAAAGGCACTCCGTCGTGTTGTCAGCGGGCGGCGGGGTGTCCGAACAAAATCGAACCTATCGGAATAACGAGACAATTCACCTAGTCGGAGAGGTTGTCTTTGCGTACATATTACCGGGCGTGGCAGTTTCGATGTGCAGCGAGTCGATTCGGACATCATCGGCGCCCGCTGATACACGTAGGTTGGACGACGTGAATTCGTCTACTCCCACCACGATCATCCGTACCGCTGCCCTTGCGCACATTCGCGATCGCAAGCTGATCCAGACCCGCTCCGTGGGCAAGACCGCGTTCTACATGGCCGGCGGGAAGATCGACCCGGGCGAGACGCCCGAGCAGGCGCTGCACCGAGAAATCAGGGAGGAACTCGACGTCGATCTGGTCGACGGAACGGTCACGTTCCTCGACGTCTTCGAGGCTCACGCTTTCGGTCATTCCGCGGACACCGGCCTGCACATGAGCTGCTATCTGGCGGAGATGGCCGGAGACCCACACCCGACAAGTGAGATCGCCGAGTTCCGCTACTTCACGCTCTCCGAATACGCGGCGATGGACGAGGTGGCGCCGGGATCGCTCAAAGTGTTCCATCGTCTGGCGTCGATGGATCTGATCGACTGATCGGCGAAGGAACGGACCGACTGATCCGGCCCAGGCGCAGACTCGTGTAGGCGCAGACGGCCACGATGATCAGCGCCACGGCGTCGAGTATCAGGATGTCGGTCGAGATTTCGAACGGACCGACCGTCGTGATGCCGTTGAAAGGCTTGTTCTCGTCCAGCGGGGTGTACGCCGTCCATCCGTAGTCGAACTGCGGGTAGACGAGCAGTGCCAGCGCCGTCGGGCCGAAGATGACACCCAGTCCGACAAGGGCTCGCGACGCTCCGGTCCGCGGTGGCTCTCGGTACATCGCGCTGGCGATCGCATACGTGACTACCGCTGCAGTGAAGGCGACAAGAAGATCGCTGATCGTGAGAACGTCACCGATCTTCGGCGACGGCGACGTGGCGTAGCTGACGATCCCGGCGACCGTCACCGTCAGGAGCAATCCGTAGCCGACGACCCGCGAGGGAGCGATCGCGCCGATTGCTGCCGCGGCGACGATGACGACTCCGATCACGACGGCGGTGGAGGCGGGGGTCTTCGACCACTCCATCGCCTCGGTTGCGGGACGGTTCGCCGACACCGCCGCCAGAGTTGCGACGGCTGCGGTACACATCAGCAGGATTCGACTGCCGTCGCCCAACACCCGCGCGCAGATCACCGTGATCACCAGCGCGACGAGCAGGAGGGGTACCGCTGCTGAGACTGTGGTGATCTCGAACCACCAATTCGCCGCGACGCCGAAGAGCGTGAGCACCGCCGCGATCGTCACGGGCCGAACGGCCATCCGTTCCTTGGGGTGGTCCTTGTCGAAGTCGTGGAACCAGAACGCGGCGACGCAGGCGGCTGCCAATGCAAGCGCGAGCAGTGTCGCTCCCACCACGGGTGGTTGAAACTGGTTTGTGTTGTCGGCGATGTAGTCCGCGTATCGCCGAGGAATTGCGTCCTCGTCGAGCAAGGAATCCGAGACATGCACGGCGACAATCGTTCCCGCGACCGAAGCGGCTCGGACCCGCGGAGCGGCGGCAACCGTGACCGCGCCGACGGCGACTCCCGCACCGACGGGCGAGAGTGCCTCGAAGTTGTGATCGTAGAGCCCGGGCAGTTCGAGGAGGAGCCCACCGACGACCGTCATGGCCGCGGTCCGCAACCGGCAGCGGGCCATCATCGCGGCTGTCCCGACCGCGACCACAGCCAGAACGCCGGCGCCGATGGTCGAGATCGACCAGAAGCGATCGCCCGTCGAAATCGACGTCGACTGGCTGTTCACGAACGGTGCCAAAGCGACGACGGTGACGACGAATGCCGTCACACCACTCAGAGCGACGAGCAGCGTCCTGCGGGCGATGGGCACTGCTCCAAAATAGTCAATCCGGTACCAGTTGCACCGCAATAGCAGGTCTCAGTCCGGTGACGGTGTGTCAGTCGACTGGCTCCGGTTCGATCCGAGATTCCGCAGTATCGACAGGAGGGTGGGATCGTCGGAGGATCGCCGCGCCGCAGAAGCCGATGATCAGGGTGAACAGAACCGCCGCGCCAACGGTCTGAGCGGTGACGTAGTCGACGGTGATGCCGACGCCGCGTCCGAATAGTCCTCCGTCAGCGCTGACGTGTGCGGGGATGGGAAATTCCATGAATCGCTGAATCTCTGCCGCTGTAAATTCTGGAGGTGCGGTGAGTTGATCGGTGAGGATGGCGATCGACGAGAAGGTCATCGCGGCAAAGGGAATCGCGAGTCCGAGCGTGGCGTCGACCAGGCTGCCGGGAGCCAGGGAACCGAACAGCAATCCGGCAGCGAGGCCCAGTGCGGCGATCTTCAGTGCGATTGACCATGTTCCGTGCGCGGAATCGAAGGGCAGTAGTTCCGACAGCGGAACCGCAACCAGGACGACGATGGCCACGAGTCGAGGAACTCGCTTGTGCAGTCGCAATCCGACGGCGACCGGCAGGGCCGCGAAAAGCACCATCACCCAGGGGGACTTCAGCTGACCCCAGTGACCGGATCCCTTCGCGATGTCGACGAACAACGGAGCGGACGCAGCGGCCAGTGCGGTTGCCGCCCAGAGGAACTTGCCACCAGCACCGGAGGTGTCGCCGAGACGGTACGCAGCGATCCACGTCAACGCGAGCGCAGCGCCTGCCGCCAAAACCATGACGAACCAGGCGGTTGCCTCGGATGCGTACTGCTGGCGGTCGACCACGGCGCCGATCACGCGATGCCCGATTGCCAGAGCTGCGATCACCACCAATGCGATGCGAATTTCGCCCGTGTCGGGTTTCCGGATCCGGAAGCCGGCCTGTGCGGTGACTGCGCAGGCGACCGCTGCTGCGGCTGCGGCACCGATCAGCCACCACGACGGCTCACCCACCGAAGACGTACTCATCCGGCCTGTTCCACCGGCGAAGGTGCGAACCGCCAGGAAGGTGGCAAGCACACCGAGGAGTACGGCGTTCTTCGTGGCAGTGCGATCCCAACTGACGGCAACTGCGCAACCCAGAATCGCGCCGGCTGCAACACTTTTGACGATGATCAAGGCAATCAGCAGGTCCAGCGACGCGACCTCGGGTACGACTGCCCGAACGATCGCGATGACGGCGACGCCGACGGCGATCGCGATCCAGGCTGCCCGACGGGAACCGCGACGCTGAGAGAGGGCGCACGCGAGCACGGCAACCACGGCGCCGAGTCCGACGGCAGTCGGTCCACTGCTGATCCAACGATCCACTTCCGACGGGGAGGCCACGATGGCCCAGTCGCGAAGAACGGGATTGGTCAGGGCCAGCGCCGCGAGTATCCCGGACAGGAGTGCGGCGACGGTGGTGAGGATCGCTCGAAGATCGAGTGGCATCGGGCCAACCTATCGCGGCGCCGCAACATCGGTTGTGGGTGGCGTGAGTGCCGGAAACCAGATGTCGGTGAGAACGTCTGCTGCGACGTCCGCACCCGCGGTGATCGCGCCCTGCTCGGCCCAGCGAATGAAGAAGCGCTCGATCTGTGTCAGCAGGAGCTCTACCCGGAGTTTCGCCTCGTCGTGTCGGCTCTGCGGCCAGCGGGCCAGGTACGACGGCATCGCGTTGGGCAGTGCAGAGATGCCTTCGCGGGCCAGTGTCCGGAATTCGGGTTCGAGGACCATGGCCTCGTCCCACGCCCGCATCATGTGGTGGTGATCGCGGCACCAGTCGAGAGCGCGGTTGATCCAGCCGGCGAATTCTTCGCGCGAACCGGAATCGAGTACGTGGTCGAGATCCTGGAATATCGCGAGCGTGCTGGATACGACAGTGTTCGAGCCGAGGGCCTTGAGTATGTCGATCTTGCCGGGGAAGTGCAGGTAGAAGGTGGCTCGGCTGCAACCGACCCGGCCGGCGATGTCCTCGACGGTGACAGCCGCGTATCCGCGTTCGGTGAAGAGCGCGCCGGCGGCATCCACGAGGTCTGCGCGGGTTCGCTGCTTCTGCTTCTCTCGCAGCGTCAGTCTGCCGGAGGTATCTGTCATTACCGGGATCCTAGTGCCGCGGGGGCTCTTGCGGGACGGTTGCACGAGACTGGCCGTCTTTCACTTGACAGACCGTTAGTGAAAGCTACTCTGTGGTGTAGCGCACAATCGACCGATCAGAGGACGCCATGACCATCTCGGACACAACACGCACGCCTGACCTACCGGCCGGATTCGACGTCACCGATCCTGCTGTCCTCGGGGAGCGGATCCCTTTCGAGGAGTTCGCCGAACTACGTCGCAACGCACCCGTGTGGTGGTGTGAGCAGCCGCCGACGGTCGGCGGATTCCAGGACGAGGGCTACTGGGTGGTCTCGCGTCACGCTGACGTCAAAGAGGTCAGCCAGCGCAGTGATGTGTTCTCGAGCTGGGAGAACACCGCGATCGCGCGTTTCGCCGACGACATGCCTCGCGAGGCCGTCGAGATGCTCCGCCATCTTCTGCTCAACAAGGATGCGCCGGAGCACACCAAGCTCCGCAAGCTGATTTCGAAGCTGTTCACGCCGCGCGCGATCAACGGCATGCGCGACGAATTGGATCGTCGTGCGCGCAGCATCGTCGACACCGCTGTGAGCGAAGGCCCGGGCGACTTCGTGAAGCAGGTCGCCAGCGAGCTGCCGCTCCAGGCGATCGCGGATCTGATCGGTGTACCGCAGGACGATCGGGACAAGCTGTTCAAGTGGTCCAACGAGATGATGGGCTACGACGACCCGGAATACCAGGGTGATCCGGCAGTCGCGTCCACCGAGGTCCTTGGATACGCGTACCAAATGGCAGACGCGCGTCGTACCTGCCCGGCAGATGACATCGTCACGACTCTGGTCCAGGCCGACATCGACGGCGACGCTTTGAGCCCGGAAGAGTTCGGGTTCTTCGTGCTGATTCTGGCGGTCGCGGGGAACGAGACCACCCGCAACGCCATCACACACGGCATGATCGCGTTCCTGGACAACCCTGAGCAGTGGGAGCTGTACAAGAAGGAGCGTCCCAAGACGACGGCCGACGAGATCGTCCGTTGGGCGACACCCGTCACCGCATTCCAGCGCACCGCGCTCGAGGACACGGAATTGGCAGGAGTGTCGATCAAGAAGGGTCAGCGCGTGGTGATGCTGTACAGCTCCGCGAACTTCGACGAGGACGTGTTCGAGAACCCTATGACGTTCGACATCACTCGTAACCCCAATCCGCACTTGGGCTTCGGCGGAACGGGCGCGCACTTCTGCATCGGTGCCAACCTCGCTCGCATGGAGATCGACTTGATGTTCAACGCGATTGCCGACAACGTCCCGGACATCACCAAGATCGGTGATCCGCGCCGTCTGCGCTCGGGTTGGATCAACGGCATCAAGGAGTTCCAGGTCGATTACAAGAGCACAGGCTGCCCGGTCGCTCACTAGAGTCGGTAGGTGAGAGGTACCACCCCACGATCTCGAGGAGCCACCGCATGACTTCGATCAACGACAAGGCAACTGCTCTACTGGCGTTGCACCAGCCAGGCAACCCGGTCATTCTCCCGACTGTGTGGGACGCATGGTCGGCGAATCTTGCGGTGGCTGCCGGTTTTGCAGCCCTGACGGTGGGCAGCCACCCGGTTTCCGATTCCATCGGCAAGCCGGACAACGAGGGCATCACCTTCGAGGAGCTTCTCCACCGGATCAAGCAGATCACCGGTGCGGTCGACGCCCCGATCTCGGTGGACATCGAGGGTGGTTACGGGCTCGAGCCGGCAGTTCTCATCGACGGGTTGATCGATGCCGGCGCTGTCGGACTCAACATCGAGGACACCGTCCACAGTGAAGGCGGACGCTTGCGTGAGGCGCAGGAGCACGCCGACTTCGTGGGTGGGCTTCGCCAGGCCGCCGACGCCGCCGGCGTTCACGTCGTCGTCAACGCACGCACCGACCTGTTCGTGAAGCAGGTCGGAGACGAGTCCGATCGCGTCGATCGCGCCATCGCACGCCTGAAGTTGGCAGCCGACGCCGGTGCCGACGTTCTTTACCCCGTCGGGCGGCATGACGACGCGACCCAGCGCCGCCTGACGTCCGAACTTCCACTTCCGATCAATGCGATCGGAATTCCGGACCAGGATGACCCGGCAAGTTTCGGGCCGCTCGGAGTGGCGCGTGTGAGCTTCGGTCCGTTCTTCCAGATGGCATTGGCCAACCGTGCGAACGAGATCTTGGGACGCTGGAAGTAAGAATGCAGACACTGATGTCGCCCGGCCCGCTTCTCGACGATCGCGGACATTTGGTCGAGACGGGTTGGGCCCCATCGGAAATTCGCAAGTATCGACGCTCTGCGATCACCGCTCCCAAGTTCCGGATCAAGGAGTGGGACTACTACTGCGTTCACACTGCGGATTACGGCATCGCGTTGACCGTCGCCGACAACGGGTACATGGGCTTGCTCGGAGTCTCCTGGCTCGATTTCCGAACACCACACGAGATCACCGAAAACGTGATGCTGCCGTTCCCGATGGGAAGGCTCGGTCTGCCCGAAAGCGCGGACGACGGTGATGTGGTGGTGTCGAAAGGTAAAGCTCGCTTCGAGTTTCGCCATGTGGACGGTGGGCGCCACCTGATCGTCGACTACCCGGCTTTCGACGGTGGGCGAGGTCTTCATGCTGATTTGTTCCTGGCGAGTCCTGCCGATGACCGGATGGTGATCGCCACACCGTTTCCGAAGGCGTCCCGATCGTTTTACTACAACCAGAAGATCAACTGCCTGCCCGCTGCCGGGACCGTGCGAATTGGGATCGACGACTTCACATTTCGCTCGGAAGACTCATTCGGCGTTCTCGATTGGGGCAGGGGAGTCTGGACTTACGACAACACCTGGTACTGGGGTTCTGCATCCGGACTGGTGAACGGTGAGCGGTTCGGATTCAACATCGGGTACGGCTTCGGGGATACCAGGGCAGCCAGCGAGAACATCGTGTTTGTCGGAGGACGGGCGCACAAACTGGACAGGATCGACTTCGATATCCCGCAGGGAACGTACGACGGCGCTTCGTGGAACTTCTCGAGCAACGACGGTCGCTTCGAGATGACTTTCGAGCCGATCATCGACCGTGCCGCGACTTTCGACGTCGGGGTGCTGCGTTCGATTCAGCATCAGGTGTTCGGAAAGTTCTCCGGCACAGTGATCCTCGACGACGGCACCTCCGTGGTGGTTCGAGATCTCCTCGGATTTGCCGAGGAGGTTCGGAACCGCTGGTAAGGCTTACGTCTCCGCGAAGGCGCCAGAACACAGCACGAGCACCGAGGCATGGAGGTGCCTCGGTGCTCACGTCTTCAGTTGTCGCGGTTCACGCCACGGTAGGTGGACTGTTCCCGCCGATCGGCTGCTGATACGGATCGATCGACATCGGCGGATAGAACACCGACTTCCGATCCGGGCCTATCTCCACCCGCCACTGCGTGTGGTGCAACGTCCGATGATGGTGGCCGCACAACAAGATCAGATTATCGAGATCCGTTGGGCCACCATCATTCCAATGAACAATATGGTGAGCATCGCACCACCCCGACGGAGTCCCACACCCCGGAAACGCACACCCACCATCACGCACCGCCAACGCCCGCCGCTGCGGAACCGTCGCGGTTCTCGCTTCCTTACCGCACTCGAGCGGAACACCATTCTCATCCAACAAGATCCGCGTGACCGTGCAGTCGCAGGCCAGCATCCGGGCAGTGTCGATACTGATCGGGCCCACCCAATCGGCCCACGCGAACCCCAGTTCCTCGGTGGACGGCAACAGATCCTTCAGAGCTTTGAGATCCGTCATGTCCTTCGCCGACGCTGTCACCGTGATGTGCGGTTTCACCCCACCCTCGATCGGACCCAACCCCGCCCGCTCGTACCGCCGCAGCAGTTCGCAGAACCCGTCCGCGCGCCGTAAAGCCGGCGTACGAGTGTCCTTGACACCGTCCTTCTCCGGTGTCGGAGCCGACAGGCTCGACAGCAACGTGATCAACCGCGCCCCGTTCACCGCATCCAAATCGCCCTTCACGGTCACCCGCCCGTACAAGCCTTTCGAGGCGTAGAACTCATTGCGCTCAGAGTCTTCCCCGACCGGAACACCGTCCTCACGGTTTCCGTACTGCTTCTCGATCCGCCGAATCGCCGCCCGCACCGCATCACAATCGGCAATATTCTTCGACGCCAGATCAAGCAAAATCCCGCGGGCCTTCTCCACGTCCGCCAGGGTCATGTTCTTCGGCGGATGCTGACAAAACGACGCCACCTGACGTGCCTTCAACGCATCAACATCACCCCGGTGAAACGCATCGCCCACCACAGGTTCGAGCATCAACAACCGCGCCAACCCCACCAACAGACTGCACTCACCGATCTCCAGATTCGTCGAACCGTGCAACCACTGCGCGATCGCCCGAAAACCCTTCCCGCCGAGAACCTCCCGGGAAAACATCTCCACGATCAACAGCACCATCCGCGACTGCAACTCGTGTCGGACACGCACCAGATCCAGAACCTCACCCTTGAGGCCCTCGCCATCCAGCTGCCATGCTTCCCGACTGTTCATACCGAAAGTTTAATCGAACATACTTTCGAGAGCCAGGGGCAAAACGGACTACTTTGAGTTCGAGATCAGCCGATCGCGCTCAGATCCCCGTACACCGTCCGGCCCTCCAGGACGGTGGCGAGCACCGTGATCTCGGCCAGCTCGGTTGGCTCGACTTCGAGGGGATTCGCCGACAGCACAACAAGATCCGCGTAGGCGCCGGGGAAGATGGACCCGATGTGATCTTCGCTGAACAGCTGCCACGCGGCGTTGACCGTGTGGGCGCGCACGGCGGCGTCCACGGGGATCCGCTCCTGAGGCGCGACTACGCGGCCGCTGGGCGAAAGTCTGGTGACGGCGTCGTGCATGTTCCGTAGCGGATTGGCGGGGGTGACGGGTCCGTCGTTGTGGAAGGTGAACCGCTGTCCGGCAGCGAGTGCAGATCCTGCTGCGGCCCAAACGGATCCGTATTCGGGGCCGAACAGGTCATCCACCAGAACGTCGCCCCAGTAGTGCAGGTGGTCGATGAAGATGCTGACCGTGACGCCCAGTTCCGCTGCGCGGACGAACTGATCCGGACGCATCGCGCCGACGTGTTCGAGACGCAACCGGTGATCGGGCCGGGGGTGCTCTTTCAGAAGTTGCTCCCACGCGTCGAGAACCATGGTGATCGCGTCGTCGCCGTGGGCGTGGCATGCCATCTGCCACCTGTTGGCGAAGTAGGCGGAACTGATGTCGTGGATCTGTTCGCCGGTGTAGTTGGCGTGCCCGTGCGTGCACGCGATCCCGAGTGCGCGGGTTGCCTCGGTATCGAGATACGGGAAACTGGTGGCGATGTTGCCGACCCACGGCGAACCGTCGGACCAGACCTTGATGCCGATCTGGCGCACCAGGTCGTTTCCGTCGCCCGGCGACGCCTCGGTAGTGCGTGCGTCGTTGGACATTTCGTAGAGCCGCAGGCGGGTGGTGAGCAGTCCGGCGTCGGCTATTGCGGCCAGGGCGGGCCGCATCTTGGGGTCGAACGACAATTCGGCGATGGTGGTGATTCCGGCGGCGTTCAGTCGGGCGCATTCGGCCGCCACCAGTGCGGGGAAGTCGTCACCGATGGTGACTGCGTGGCCCGCGACTGCGAACACCGCAGGCATTTCGTACGCGGATCCGTCGAGTGCTCCCGTCGCGTCGTGGCCGTACGATCCGCCGATCGGATCGGGGGTATCGCGGGTGATCCCGGCCTGCACTGCTGCCGCCGTGTTGAAATACGCGACGTGACCCGAGTTGTGCATGATCACGAGGGGGTGCTCCGGCGCGACGGAGTCCAGCCAGTCGATGGTCGGTTCGGGTAGGCCCTTCTGCAGCAACGGGTCCCAACCATTCAGAGAAGCACCGGCAGTACCTCGCGAACGAACAGTGTCGACGACGGCAGCAACTACGGCATCCGCCTCGGCGATCGTGACAGGCCGGATGTCGACGACGTCAGGCCCGAGCACGATCGCTTCTTCGAGGGGGTGACCGTGCGGCTCGATGAACCCCGGCAGAACAGCGGCACCTCCGACGTCGACAACGCGGGTATCCGGCCCCACCAGTTCCTCGACGTCCGTGCGCGCGCCGACGGCGGTGATCCGGCCGCCAGTCACGGCGAGCGCCTGGGCGCGTGGTGAGTCCTCGTGCATGGTCACGATGTCGCCGTACAGAACCAGATCAGCAGCCATGGTCAGTCCTTATCGGTTGTCCGCGTACGCCTGTAGGTGTGCCACCTGCTCGGGATCGAGTGAGGGACGTACCTTCTCACGGGCGGTTGCCACGTCCGCGGCCGTCACGTCGGCCGCGTCCATGCTCCGACGCATGGCGGCGAGTGCAGCCTCACGCAGGAGAGCCGAGCAGTCTGCTGCCGAGTATCCCTCGAGATCGACGGCCAGAATGTCCAAATCGACATCTTCGGCCAGCGGTACCGACTTGCCGGAAGCACGCAGAATCGCTTTGCGAGCCTCCGCATCCGGCGGCGGTACGAATACGAGTCGTTCGAGTCTGCCGGGCCGCAGAAGGGCTGGGTCGATCAGATCCGGTCGGTTGGTGGCGCCCAACACCACGACGTCGCGTAGCGGCTCGACGCCGTCGAGTTCGGTCAGCAACGCGGCCACGACGCGATCCGACACCCCGGAGTCGGAGCTTTGACCACGACGCGGGGCAAGCGCGTCGATTTCGTCGAGGAAGATCAACGAGGGCGCCGAATCGCGTGCGCGCTGGAACAACTCGCGTACGGCCTTTTCGGAGGCGCCGACCCACTTGTCCATCAGCTCCGCACCTTTCACGGCATGAACGCTGAGGTGGCCCGAGCTGGCAAGGGCGCGAACGAGATACGTCTTGCCGCAGCCGGGAGGGCCGTAGAGGAGCACACCGCGAGGCGGGTCGACACCGAGGCGTGCGAAGGAGTCGGGGTGCTGCAGCGGCCACAGAACTGCTTCGGTGAGCGCCTGTTTGGTTTCGACCATGTCGCCGACGTCGTCGAGGGTGACGCTGCCGATCGACAGTTCTTCGGTGCTCGAACGAGACAGTGGCCGAATCACTTCG
The DNA here is from genome assembly GCF_040489275.1 of Rhodococcus baikonurensis. Taxonomy (NCBI): domain Bacteria; kingdom Bacillati; phylum Actinomycetota; class Actinomycetes; order Mycobacteriales; family Nocardiaceae; genus Rhodococcus; species Rhodococcus baikonurensis. The sequence continues at coordinate 326,679 of NZ_JBEUOQ010000003.1, forward strand.
AGGGCACCGACAAGATCTTCCTGCGTGATCTCCGGAGAATCACCGGATTTGGAGGCCCGCGTCGCCGCCCGCAATGCAGCTTCACGGCAGAGCGCCGCGAGGTCGGCGACCACGAATCCGGGTGCGCGCGAGGCGATGGCGTCGAGTTCGAGAGTTCCGGTGGGCACGCGGCGGAGCAGGAGTTCGAGCAACGCCTTGCGAGTTGCGCCGTCCGGCAGGGTAAGTGCGAGTTCCCGGTCGCAGAGATCCTGGCCGCGAAGGCGCGCGTCGACGGTCTCCGGATGGGCGGAGGTCGCGATGAATGCCACGCCCGGGGTGGCGACGGCGCTGCGCAGTTGTTCGAGGATCAGTGCGGACACCGGTTCTGCGGTGGCCGGAAGCAGAGCGTCGATGTCACTGATCAGCAGTACACCACCGCCGCGCACGGCAGCAACGGCGTCGACGATTCGCTGCAGGCGGGTATTCGCCTCGGTGGCACCGACTCCCGGGCCGTCGAGTTCGACCAGTTTGCGCGAGGACAGGACCGAGCGGGCCAACGTGGCTTTGCCCACGCCGGCGGGGCCCGTGATGAGGACGCCGAGGTGCGGGGAGGCGCCGAGCGTACGGAGCAGTTCTGGTTCGTCGAGTGCCAGGCCGAGCCACTCGGTCAGCTTGGCCGCCTGCGCCTGCGCGCCGACGAGGTGATCCAGCGGGACCGATGGCGCGGGTTCGATCGCGACTGTCGCGGGACTGGAGACAAGCGCACTCGGTGTCAGCGCACCCGCTGAACCGGAACCCCAGTTGACCGCCGAATTCGGCTGGACGCTGACCGGACCACCGGCAGGTTCGACGGCCGTTACGGTGAGCAGTTCGGATGTCCACGCGACGCCGAAGGTGCGGGAAAGTGCTTGGGTGGCTTCGGAAGTACTTGTACCCGGGCCGAGATCGCGGGGGAGGAGCGAGACCGTGTCGCCGACGCTGACGACCTTGCCCAGAAGGGCTTGTCGCAGAACCGTCGAGCTGATCGAATTTGTCGCCATGGACGAGCCGGTGACGGAGACGGATCGCGCTCCGTACACCGTCACCGGACCGACCACGACGGAAGAGTTCTCGGTCAAGCCGACGTTCGACATGGTGACGTCGTCGAGAAGGATCGTGCCTGCCGGGGTTCTGGTGGGCGCACGGCCCGCGACGGTCGCGGTGCCGCGGGCTCCCATGAGTGCGATGGCATCCCATTCGCGGATGCCCAACGCCGCCAACGCTTCGGGGTGCAAGCGCACGACCCCGCGGCGTAGGTCGGCGGCAGAGGTGTTGAGTCGAACGGTGAGGGCGAGTTCCGGCGAAGTCACCTCTCGAGAGTACGTCGTGGACTAGCGGGGTCGCCGCAATCCGAGACGAGCGGCCGAGCGGCGGCCACCGACGTTGGGTTGGCGTCGGATCGCGCGGCGTTCGGAAGGTTTGATGTCCCAGGTTTCGGGACGTGCTGCCACCCACCGCTTGGAATGCACGGCAAACGGGATGTGCACCAGGTAGATCGCGATGAGAACGATCAGCAGGATGTACGGGTAGGTGATGAGTGCGGCCGCAGCCAACGTCACCAGTACGAGCAGGCCGGCCGCCATGTGCGGCGGCACGGATACCGACTTCATCGCCAGCGTCGGGATGCGGCTGACGATCAGTGCAGCCGAGAAGAGCGTCCACACGATGACGACGAAGTGCGAAGACCACCAGCCGTCACCCCACTGAGCCGTCGCGGCCAGGGGAGTGAGGGCGATGAGTGCGCCGGCCGGAGCCGGAACGCCGACGAAGTACTCACGTGCGTACGCAGGGACGTCGTCGTCGTCGAGCAGGGTGTTGAAACGTGCAAGTCGCAACACGATGCTGACCGCGTAGATCAGCGCGATGATCCAGCCGATGCTGGTGCCGTCCAGCAAGGTCACGTACAGGACCAGGGCCGGGGCGACGCCGAAGGAGATGGAGTCGGCCAGCGAGTCGAGTTCGGCGCCGATCTTGCTGGTGGCGTCGAGCAGTCGCGCAATGCGGCCGTCGAGTGAATCGAGGACGGCAGCGGCGCCGATCATCGCGAGCGAGGTACCGGGTTGTCCATCGAGAGCGAATTTGACGGCGGACAGCCCGGCGCACAGCGCCAGGATGGTGATGACGGACGGCAGCAACCGCACCGCCTGGGTGCGCTTGGGCATCTTCGCGCCGGGTTGGGCTGCTCCCGGCTTCTTCACGGCTGACTTCATCTTCGGCGTCTTCACGGCAGTTGCGCGATAACTGTTTCAGCACCGATCGTGCGTTGCCCCGGCTCGACCAGGAGTGTGGTTCCGGCGGGGAAATACGTGTCGACGCGTGAGCCGAAACGGATCAGTCCGTACGTGTCGCCGATCGGCAGGACGTCACCGACACCGGCGTAGCAGACGATGCGGCGCGCGAGCAGTCCCGCGATCTGGACAACTGCCACGTCGTGACCGTCGGCGGTTTCGATGAGCATGCTGTTGCGCTCGTTGACCTCGCTGGCGTCGGCGAGATCTGCGGAGAGGAACTTGCCTGCCTGGTGAACGACCTCTTTGACCGTTCCACCGACAGGGCTGCGCTGGACATGCACGTCGAGAACCGACAGGAAGATGCTGACGCGCGGGCGCGGCTCGCTTCCGAGATTGAGCTCGGCCGGCGGAACGGCGTTGTCGACCAGCGCCACTTCACCGTCGGCGGGTGCGACGACGACGCCGATGCGGTTCGGCGGCACCCGGTGCGGGTGACGGAAGAACGTGGCGCATGCGGCGGCGGTGGTCAGACCGGCTCGGCGCACCCACTTACGGTTGCGGCCCAGAGCTGCAACTCCCAGCGGGGCCAGCACGAACGGCAGGCCGGCGGGATGAAGTGGCGGAATCGCATGGCGAACCAGATCGACGATATGTCCGATCCCGGTGGGTTGCGGGGTTCCGGGGGGTGTGGGTCGGCGTGCCACAGGCTCCTCTAACTACTCGGTAGGTCTTCTGCTGGTCGCACTGACAGTACGGGGTGGTAGAGCATCCATAGATTACGTGAATGCCTTCTCTCCTACGGGCTGTAGTGGCATCAAGTACGAGTAGTACCCGACACAGTCGCCGGTGCGTATCGCCAGCGGTAGCGCCGCACCGCTTACTCGGATCACCAGTTGCCGCCCCGGTTGGGCTGCGGCGGCGTCGCGCAGTCGCTGTCGGTCGACCAGTACTCGGAACTGTTCACGGGGATCCATTCCGCCCGGATTCACCCGTGCACCACCGTCTTCGCCGACGCTGACGACGGCGCTGTCCTCGGTGCCGTTGAGCAGGGCGGCAAGTAGGTCGCCGCTCAGTTCGACGGCGTCGTTGTGCTCGCGCAGGATTCGGTGATCGGGGAACTCGCCGTCCTCGATCAGCGGGCTGGACACCTCACCTCCCGGATACGACGCAGTCACCGTGCGCGCGGAGAAAGTCAGCGTCACGACGCCGGCGACATCGCGTAACAATCGCGCGAAGGCCACGGGAACGACAGCGGACACCGTCAGAGCGGAGTGAACTTTCACCTCGGCGACCGCGAGCCGGAACTGATCAGTGGTGACAAACGCAGCGACGCCGTCGTGAATGTCGAGGTGGACTCCGCGAAGTATCGGGAACTCCGATTCCTCGTTCACTGCGAACAGCACGGCGTCGAGTGCGCGTCGTAGATCCCACGAGTCGATGTCCACGCCGCCGGAGGCAGGTAGCGAATCGATCAGCCGGTGAATTCGCCCCAGTTCGGCGCGGGCGTCGGCGAGACCGTCCTCGAGGTTGCGCAGATGGACGTCCAGGCACGAATGGGGTTCCGGCCCGGTCAGGACGGCCATCATGTCGCGGATCGGAACACCGACGCGTCGCATACCGGCGATCACACGTGCGTTGCGGAGCTGGTCGTCGGTGTACCAGCGGTAACCGGTGTGCGGATCGACGGAATGCGGGACGAGCACGCCTTCCTTGTCGTAGAACCGCAGCGCGCTGATCGGGAGCGCCGACGCCCTGGACATCTCGCCGATCGTCAGGAGGGCGGAACTAGTGGTCACGGATCAATTCTGCACGCAGTCGCTCGATGGCGCCCCTGATCATCCGGCCGTAACCGTCGTCGGCGAGTGTGCCGACCGACGCCTCGGCCTTCGTCAGATGCTCGACGGCCTCGGTGTCGCGTCCGAGTTTGCGGTAGTCGGCAGCCAGGTTGAGGTGCAGGGACGGATAGAAACCGGCGACCTGCAGCGATGCGTGGTGTTCCTGGGCTCGCGCGTCGGTCAACGAATCGGCAGCGTCGAGGGCGCGCAGGTCCCAGCAGAGCTCCTGAGCCGGATCGTCTTGAACGTCGGCCATGTAGTGCGCGAGGGCGACGATGTGGAGCGCATCGGGGGCGGCGCTGATCTCTTCCCACACCTTCTCGAACGCAGAGCGAGCCCCGGCTCGATCGCCGGAGCTCGCCAATTCTTGTGCCTGCGCTATCTGTGTCATCACGGGATCCATGGAACGGATCCTGATGCCTCGACCAGGTCGAGGGTCAAGCAGAGGTGCGTGCAGCCGCCTCGGCCTCGCTCTTCACACGCTTCAAGGTGGCATTCATGCCTTCGACGAGCTCGACCTCGAAGTCGGCGTTTCCGCCCAGGACGGTCTTGACGAGGAACTGCGAGACCTTCGACGTTCCGGTGGGAGCCTCGCGACGCTCGGTCACTTTGGTGCCGGTAGCGGTCGGCTCGAGTTCGTAGGACCAGATCGTGCGGTTCTCCGCGATGCGGAACGCCACCGACTTGTTGGGCTCGAAGCGAACGACCTTCGACGACGTCGGCCAGACCAGCAGGCCCTTGCGGTTGACGTTGATCGTCTTGGCGCCCTCACGCACGGTCCCGCCGATCACCTTCATCACCTTGCACTGGGGGCTCCATTCGCCCATGCGCTGCAGGTCGGCGACGATTGCCCACACGTCCTGCGGTGATGCGTCGATGTCGATGCTTGCTTCGAGGGTGTTGGACACAGTCTCTCCAGTCGAGTTGATGCTACGTAAAGTTACAAACACTTTTGTCGATCGTAAGCGATCCGTCAATGGACCATGTGTGTCAGGTCACTGTACGGCCGTCCAACAGGGTCGTGCGGGAACACGCGCGGTGGTAGCGGACAATGGTTCGCGCACGTATGACGATCCATCCGACTGGAGTACCGAGAAGTGAACAGCGACGCCGCGACGCAGGATGGCCTCAAGCGAGGGCTGACAGCGCGCCATATCCGCTTCATCGCCCTCGGATCAGCCATCGGAACCGGACTGTTCTACGGCAGCGCCGAGGCCATCAAACGAGCCGGCCCGTCGGTGCTCCTGGCCTACCTGATCGGCGGTATCGCGGTCTACCTGGTGTTGCGAGCGCTCGGCGAGATGGCGGTCCGTAACCCGGTTTCCGGTTCGTTCAGCGAGTACGCGAACAAGCACCTCGGACCACTCGCCGGTTTCATGACCGGGTGGACGTACACGTTCGAGATGGTGATCGTGTGCCTCGCCGACGTCACCGCCTTCGGCCTGTACATGCAGTTCTGGTTCCCGGACGTACCGAGATGGATCTGGGTTCTGGCTGTCGTCTTCTTCATCGGCGCGATAAACCTGTTGAGCGTCAAGGTTTTCGGCGAACTGGAATTCTGGTTCACGCTCGTGAAGATCACCGCAATCATCGCGATGATCGCCGGCGGCATCGCGATCATCGTGTTCGGATTCGGCGTCCACGACACCGATGCCGGAATCAGCCACCTCTGGTCGGACGGTGGGTTCTTCGCGACGGGCTTCGGCGGATTCGTCGCGTGTTTCGCGATCGTCATGTTCGCGTTCGGCGGCACCGAGATCATCGGTATCACCGCGGGCGAAGCCGAGGATCCGGCGCAGACCATCAGGAAAGCCGTCAACACTGTCCCGGTGCGCATCATTCTCTTCTACATCTGCACCCTCGCCGTCATCATGGCGATCATTCCGTGGCAGACCATCAACTCCGACAACAGCCCGTTCGTCCAGATCTTCGAGAACCTCGGATTGGGAACGGCCGCTTCGATCCTCAACATCGTTGTCATCACCGCAGCCCTGTCGGCCATCAACAGCGACGTTTTCGGTGCGGGTCGCATGATGTTCGGAATGTCGCATGCCGGCCAGGCCCCGCAGGTGATGAAGAGAGTCTCCGCCAACGGTGTTCCGTGGATGACCGTTGTCATCATGACCGTTGCCCTGTTGGTGGGAGTAGTGCTCAACTACCTGATCCCGGACCAGGTGTTCCTCGTCATCGCCTCGCTGGCGACCTTCGCCACCATTTTCGTCTGGATCATGATCCTGCTCTCGCAGTTCCGTTCCCGCGCTCAGATGAGTGCAGACGAAACAGCGGCACTGAAGTTTCCAGTGCCGCTGTGGCCGTACGGTCAGATCTTCGCGATCGTGTTCCTGGCTTTTGTCATCGTGTTGCTCGGCGTCATCGCCGATACCCGAGTTGCCTTGCTCGTCGGTGCCGGATGGCTGGTTCTGCTGACGGGCGCGTACTACAAGTGGGTGAAACCGGCTGTCAGCGCAGCGGATCGAAGTGGCGCATGACGGTCGGCGTCTGAGCGCCGGTCATCGAGTCGGCCACCATCTTTCCGGTCAACGGACCCAGGGCGATTCCCCACATCCCGTGACCACCGGCGACGTGCACGCGCGGCGAGCGCGTGGCTCCGATCAACGGCAAGCCGTCGGTAGTGCACGGCCGTGATCCCACCCATTCCTCTTCCCGCGCAGTCCAGTCGATGCCGCTGAGCATCGGCTTGGCCGCATCGATGATCGCCTGCACGCGGCGCGGATCCAGCGGCGCGTCAGGGCTGCGGAATTCCATCATTCCGGCCACTCGGAAGCGATCGTGCAACGGAGTGCATGCGACGCGCTGGGTGGGGAAATACACGGGGTTCTTGGGGAGGTGCTCGGGCTTGACACTGAAGCTGTATCCGCGTCCGGCCTGCACCAGTTTGCGCACACCGAACGGTGCTGCGAGCTTGTTCAAGCGGGCACCGCTCGAGATGACCACGGCGTCACCGTCGCGTGAATCACCGTGTGCACTGCGAACACTGACTCCGCCGACCCGATCGTCGATCTGCGTGACGTCGAAACCGCTGACGATTTCTCCACCACGTTCACGAACCGCGTCCGCCAACGAGTTCACGAACAACGGGGGATCGATGAAACGCTGATTGCGCAGGCGCAAACCGGCATTCACACCCTGACCGAGTGAAGGCTCGAGCGAGTGAATCGCGTCGTAGTCGAGGAGGTCGAAGTCGACTTCTCCGCCCGCGGCCTCGACGTGATGGAACTCGTCCACCAAAGTCTGTCGGTCCTTCTCGGACGCAAACGCGGCTAGGAAAGGATCGGCCAGGCGGGTCAGCTCTCGGACGCCACCGTCGGCGAGTTCGTCGTACGCGCCCAAGGCTGTTCGGTTGACCTCGGTGTAGACCGACATCGCTTCCTGCCACTTCGACGGCGTGCAGTGGCGCGCGAACCCGACCAGGAACCGAATCAGCTTCAGATCGGTGGTGAGTGGCACGTACACCGGGGACGACGGGCTGAGCATCGCGCGCAAGCCGTATTGGAGCACTGCGGGTTCGGGCAGCGGAAGCGTCAATGCGGGGGCAAGCCAACCGGCGTTGCCCCAGCTCGCGTCGGCTGCGACGCCGTCGCGATCGACGACGGTGACCTCGACTCCACGTTCCTGCAAGAACCAGGCCGTCGACAATCCGACAACACCCGCACCGACCACGACCACACGATCGGGGCTCTGACGAGTTCCCATGACGCACTCCTTCTACAGACTCTGCTCGAACCGAGACGCCGGTCACATCCGGCTCTTCTCTCAAGCATGAATCGCGGGGGCGGCAAAAGGACTGGCCGTTCGGCCATCGTCGGAGCTACCTCGTTGTGGATTCGCACAACGCACCGCCGCGCCTGCTCAGCGACCGAGTTTGAACTGCAGCATCAGAATCAAGCGGGTGTCGGCGTCGGTCAGGTCGACGCCGCACATCTCCTTGCCTCGACGCAGGCGGTTGCGGAGCGTGTTGGGGTGAACATGCAGTGCGGCAGAAGAATTCGCCACGTCACCGCCGTGCTCGAGAAAGGCCTTTGCCGTCGCGACCAGATCGCTGCCGTGCTGAGAGTCGTGGCGTTCGAGGCTTCCGAGTGGTGTGGAGTCGCCGAGTCCGTCGATGATGTCGGCGACGTGCAGGGCGAGAACGGAGGCCAACGTGTCCCTCATTCCCGCGACGGTTCCGCCGGACCGGCCATGACGAAGCGCTCCGAGAACATGGTCGGCGTCCGAGCGTGAAAGATGTGATTCGCTTGCAGACTTCACTGTCCGACCGACGGCCACTGCCAGGAATTCGCGGCCACGGGCGCGGGTGAGGAAGTCGGCGGACAATCGGCGAGCGTTGGTCTCGTCGGTCGCGATGACAAGGTAGATGGTCTCGGACAGTTGAGCGGCAACGGCGTCGACGGCCAGAGTGTCGAGGTACAAGCTCAAAGAGGCGACCAACCCCGCCGGCAGTGGTCCCGCTACTGTTCCGACGGCGACGACGGTGAGCGGGCCTGCCAACCGCAAGTCGTCTGCGGCGCGGAATGCGGGTTCGCCACCGCCGATCAGAGCTTGGACGCGCTGGGATTGGCGACGGCGTGTGCTGTCGACCCGGTCACGCTCCGAGGCGATTCTCTCGGCCACGACGGATACCGCGGATCGAAGTATCGATTCCTGTGTGGCCGTCGGTGTTCCGGCGAGTGCGACCCAGATCGAGCCGACGGGGTGATCGTTCTCGCGAACTGCGATGACCAGTCGCGGCGTGATCGCAGGGTCTTCGAGGTCGACGTAGATTGGGTCGCTCTCTCGGTGGAGGCGATCGAATACTCCTGCATCGGAGAGTAATTGGCGGAATCGACTGGGTACTTGCCGGCCGAGGATCGTGCCGATGCGAGCTTCGTCCACGGCCTGCTCGCCGCCGGAGTACGCGAGGACAGTCGAGTTCTCGTCCTCGATCGTGACGGGAGCGCCGAGCAATTCGGCCAGAGAACCGGCAACGGAGAAGAGGTCGTCGTCGCGCAGGTCCATGGGTGGGAGCCTACTGAGCGATCGACGGATTTCGGGTTACGACGCCTCGGCAGGACCTCGATGGCGAATATAGGCTGGTGCAATGGCCGACATCGAAGGTGTTCTGTTCGATATCGACGGAGTCCTGCTCACGTCCTGGCAGCCGATCGAGGGAGCAGGGGAAGCAGTACGCGAAGTTCGGCGGCGCGGATTGGCCTGTGGGTTTCTGACCAACACAACCTCGCGCAGTTCGACGCTCATCGCGCAGGGATTGTGCGATGCGGGTATCGAGGTCGAGGCGAGCCAGATAGTGACCGCCGCCAGGCTCACGGGGGAGTACGTGCGGGCGACGTACCCGGACGCGCGGGCGTGGGTCCTCAATCACGGTGACGTGTCTGCCGATCTCGAGGGAATCGAATTCGACGACGCCGATCCGGAGGTCGTGATTCTCGGCGGCGCCGGCCCGGAGTTCACCCACGAGGCGCTGAGCCGAGTGCTCGAACTTCTGCTCGCCGGTGTGCCCGTCGTCGCGATGCACCGCGGCATGATGTGGGAGACCGTAGACGGCCTTCGGATCGATACAGGAACGTACTTGCCGGGCTTCGAGGAAGTGGCAGGTGTAAATATCGCCGCAGTGGGTAAACCGTCTCTCACGGGGTTCCTGACAGCCACGGAGCTGATGCATGTCGAACCGGAGGCGACGGTGATGGTCGGCGACGATCTGATCGGGGACGTCCTTTCCTCCCAACGAGTCGGCTTGACCGGAGTTCTGGTGCGCACAGGCAAGTTTCGGCAAACAGTGCTCGACCTCTCGGTTCAGAAGCCTGATCATGTCATCGATTCGGTCGCGGATCTTCCGGCCCTTCTCGGGGTCGTCCTCGAGGCTTGACCAGGCGGGGGTGACGGACTTCACTCGAGCGGGTACTCTCGCGCCCGAATCCAATGAACTTGTTCCACGAAGGAGTTTTCTATGCCCTTGATCTCGTCAGTCTGGTTCCGTCGCTCATCCTCTCGAGTCAGCGGAATTTCCAGTAGTCGGTTGGGGGGCCGCCTGGCGAGAACAGGGGCTGTGATGACTGTAGGTATGGGGCTCGCCGCCGGGCTGGCGCTGACCGGTGCGGGAGCTGCTTCGGCAGCCCCCGTCACGTGTGTCTCGCCGCCGTCGGCCAATGACATCCAGGTCTCCGAGACCGCGAGCTGCGGCGCGCAGTCCGTCGGAGCCGGCCGTTCGCAGGCCGGTGCTGCCGAGAGCGGTACCGCTGTGAGCGTTGCCGCCGACAACGGCTACTCCAATTCATATGCAAACGGCTTCGGAACCGCGCTGGGGGCTTCTCGCGGTAACGGTCAGGCGCAGGCATTTGCGCTCGGCGGCGGTATCGCGCGGGCCGGGGCGGCTGACGGCAACGTCACCTTCGCCATCGCCGGTTACGGAGCGGGCGCTACGGCCGATGCCAACGGCGTCGACTGCGTCGGAGTGCTCTCGTTTGCGGTCAATTTGAGTAACGGACAGTTCTGCATCGCGGGCTGAGGCTCAACCTTGCACTCGGCACGCTCGAGTGCTAAAAATGCAGTTGGCACTCGCGAACCGTGAGTGCCAGGTCGAGGCAGTGAGACCGGGAACCATAGACACCCCCGGTCGTCCGTCGCGGGCACTGACTAGACCACAGGCGTAGATGGGTGACCAGGCAAATCGGTCGCCCGTGTAATGAGGTGACTGGTCAAACGGTCGCCTTGTGCCGATGAGGTGACCCGACGAGCGGTCACCTTGTGTGTCACCCCCTATCCGGAGGATCACTTCGCAATGGCAAAGATCATCGCGTTCGACGAAGAGGCACGTCGTGGCCTCGAGCGAGGCCTCAACGCCCTCGCCGACGCTGTCAAGGTGACGTTGGGCCCCAAGGGTCGCAACGTCGTTCTCGAAAAGAAGTGGGGCGCCCCCACGATCACCAACGATGGTGTTTCCATCGCCAAGGAGATCGAACTCGACGACCCGTACGAGAAGATCGGCGCCGAGCTCGTCAAGGAGGTCGCCAAGAAGACTGACGACGTCGCTGGCGACGGCACCACCACCGCTACCGTTCTCGCACAGGCTCTGGTCCGTGAAGGCCTGCGCAACGTCGCAGCCGGCGCGAACCCGCTCGGCCTCAAGCGCGGCATCGAGAAGGCTGTCGAGGCTGTCACAGCTCGCCTGCTCGAGACCGCCAAGGAGATCGACACCAAGGAGCAGATCGCTGCTACCGCCGGTATTTCCGCCGGCGACCCGTCCATCGGTGAGCTCATCGCCGAGGCTATGGACAAGGTCGGCAAGGAAGGCGTCATCACGGTCGAGGAGTCCAACACCTTCGGCCTGCAGCTCGAGCTCACCGAGGGCATGCGCTTCGACAAGGGCTACATCTCGGCGTACTTCGCCACCGATGCAGAGCGTCAGGAAGCCGTCCTCGAAGACGCGTACATCCTGCTCGTCAGCTCCAAGATCTCCACGGTCAAGGACCTGCTGCCCCTGCTGGAGAAGGTCATCCAGTCCGGCAAGCCGCTCCTGATCATCGCCGAGGACGTCGAGGGCGAAGCTCTCTCCACCCTCGTGGTCAACAAGATCCGTGGCACCTTCAAGTCTGTTGCCGTCAAGGCTCCCGGCTTCGGTGACCGTCGTAAGGCTCAGCTCGCCGACATCGCCATCCTCACCGGTGGCGAGGTCATCAGCGAAGAGGTCGGACTCTCCTTGGAGACCGCAGGCCTCGAGCTCCTCGGCCAGGCACGCAAGGTCGTCATCACCAAGGACGAGACCACCATCGTCGAGGGTGCCGGCGACGCCGACGCAATCGCCGGTCGTGTCAGCCAGATCCGCGCCGAGATCGAGAACAGCGACTCGGATTACGACCGTGAGAAGCTGCAGGAACGTCTGGCCAAGCTGGCCGGCGGCGTTGCAGTCATCAAGGCCGGCGCTGCTACCGAGGTTGAGCTCAAGGAGCGCAAGCACCGCATCGAAGATGCAGTGCGTAACGCAAAGGCAGCCGTCGAAGAGGGCATCGTCGCCGGTGGTGGCGTTGCACTTCTCCAGGCAGCTCCCGCACTGGACGACCTCAAGCTCGAAGGTGACGAGGCAACCGGCGCGAACATCGTTCGCGTTGCACTGTCCGCTCCGCTCAAGCAGATCGCATTCAACGCAGGCCTCGAGCCCGGCGTTGTTGCGGACAAGGTCTCCAACCTGCCCGCAGGTCACGGCCTCAACGCTGCGACCAACGAGTACGGCGACCTGCTCGCTGCAGGCATCAACGACCCGGTCAAGGTCACCCGCTCGGCACTGCAGAACGCAGCGTCCATCGCGGCTCTGTTCCTGACGACCGAAGCCGTTGTCGCTGACAAGCCCGAGAAGGCCGGAGCGCCTGCAGGCGATCCGACCGGCGGCATGGGCGGCATGGACTTCTGAGTCCATCTCCACCTAGCTCCTAGAGCCCGGCCCACCATTCGGTGGGCCGGGCTTTTGCTTGTCTGGAGATGAATGTGGGCATTTTTGTCCACTGCTGCGACGCGATCGCGGTTTCCCGTTGCACGCTCGATGCTGTGTGCGTTTTCGCCCGGTTGTGTCGGCGTCTTCGGACCACTGTGATGATTTCGTCCGCCACAGCGTCGAGATGGGCCATCGCGGTGGCGGCGGAGTAACGCAACACCATCCATCCGTCGAGAACGAGTGCGTTCTGACGCCGTCGATCGTTGTTGAAAGTTGCGGGGTCGGTGTGGAATTCGCGCCCGTCGATCTCCACGATCACCCGGGCTCGCGTGTCGACCAGGTCGCCGAAGTAGGGTCCGACCCGAGCGTTGATCTCCAGATGGACGTTGCGCGCAGTCAGCGCACGGGCGACTGCTCGCTCCGGTTCCGAACGAGTGAGCGGGTAACAGGTGCGGAGTTGTTCGCGTACGGCGGGGATCCCGTGCCTGCCGCGGCTCGCATCACACAGTTGGGCTATCGACTTCCACGGCACTCGGGTCGATACCGCCGCGTCGAAGAAGGCCTCGAGTTCGGGCCGTGGCAACGTGGTCGCGACGTCGATGAAGCACTGCTCGATCGGCACGATCGGTAAACCCATCCACTCATCCGACGAGACTCCAGTTCGTCGGTGAAGCCGTACCCACTGCGGACTGCCTGCTCGGACGCTGGGAGCCACGGTGGCCTCGACGAAGCGTGGTTCCTCCGGCAGGAGATCCCACAGCCAGGCCGCGCTGGTATGGCTGAGGACGGCCTCGGGCTTCCACAGTGTGACCGCGACGCAACGCTCGAAGTATCCAGGTTCTTCGGTGGAGTACACCGACGGCAGGATTCGATGGAGTCGCCCTGATCGCGTGGAACGGGAGATCGAACTGCTCGAAGTGCCCTGCTGGAGCAACTGGTTTCTCGTGACAACTTCCACGTATGCACTGTGGCGGCAAGCGCCTGACGGCGCGGATTCAGAAGCCACTTTGTGGATGGCCGCGTGTGTGTGGACAACCTCACGGCGTAACGCGTGTATCGAGAAGGTGGGGAACGAGAAGCTTCATCTATCCGAACGTTGAAGGGTGTTTGATATTTCCGTCCCGATTGTTCGCGTCCGCTAACCTGTGAAGTGCGGATACCGCTAGTTCTTTTGGTGGATAATTCTGTTCTGAATACCCTCAAGTACTAAGCCTTTCGGACGACGTGCATTCCGGTTGCTATTCCATTTTGAACGATTTTCAGGCGTCTTGGACGCTAGACCTGCGAATATGGAACAGGTTTCAGATCCATCTGAAATTCTTGGGCAAAAGGCACCCAAACCGGATCCTATTGGACTACCTTGATGTCAGTCACAGCCGCGGAAAGTGGGCACCCACCCCGGAGGGTCTCGGTTTCATAGTTCGACTGGGATTCTTTAATTGCTGCTTGGACCGGTTCTTTGTGGGCTGCATCAAGCATTCCAATGTAAATGTTCCGTGAGTATTCGCGGCCAATCGAAAGCGTGGGATTCAATATGATCGTCATGTTCCTGCAGACAACGGCGGCATTGTTCACCGACCTGCTGGGTAACGTCTGGTCCGGTTCGCTCATGCCGGGAATCGACGGGGTCACCGGATCGTTGGTTTCGGCAATCGACCTCAGTTGACGGAACCTGCAAGTTCTTCTTCCAATGTTATTGATGACAGGAGCGAATGATGGATCTGGGATCGATTGCGGATGTTCTCGAGGGCGAGGCCGGGGGGTTGATCAAAAACATTCTCGGGATGGCTTTGTTTACCCCGTTTATCGCCTCGGTTGACTTCGGGTGGCTCCCGAACGTCGACTGAGAAGTGAATTGCTTTACCCAGTGAACGAAATCAATCTCAAGGAGTGTGAAATACGGTGGACACAGCTAGTTTGATAGGTGCGCTCGCAAGCGTTGACGTCGGATCCCTCGTGGATCCACTGTTCTACTTGGTCAAGGTCGTTGACGGAATCTTCGTGTCGATCACCGGAAGCCTCAACATGGGCGGTGCGCTCGGTGAAGCTGCGGCGGGCAGCGTCCAATCGGTCCTCGGCTCCGTAGCCGGCCTGTAGAAGGAGAAGGAGAAAAGATGTTCGATCTCTTCCTGGACTACCTGTCCAAGATCGTCGATTTCGGATCGGTCGATCTCGTGGGCACGTTTGTAAAGTATTTCAACGCGCTGTCGTCTTCCCCCACGCCATAGAAGAACGGAATCGGTCATGCTGCAAACCTATATAACCGGAATGATCACGTGGGTATCGAACATGCTTGGTCTCACTTCCACTGGAAGCAAGATCATCAAGGATCCTCCACAGAAGCCGTGATCACTCCAGCGACTGCACCATATTGTTCGGTTGTCGAGGACATCATCGTAGCGGAGCAGTCAGGCGAACCTGCACAACCTCCACTTGCTTGAAACTTTGGTCCCCGTAGCCTTGTGGCTTCGGGGACCATTGGTTTTGCAATCACCGGATTTATAGTCACAAGCTTTGCACTCAGGCGAATGTGCGGGCAACCAGCCGCGATACAAGGAGTTCAATGGGCGCGTCCAATACGTCAGGCGCAAGGATGGCGCAGCTGAACCCACGCGATGCCGAATTCATCTATCACGAGGGCGCTGGTCACCTGAATCATTTGATCGCTGTGTACTTCTTCGAGACATCGTTGCACCCAAGCGCGGAATTCACGGCAGAACAGGCAGTGGACTGGGTTACCGCACGCCTTGGATGTGATCGTATGTTCACTCAACGAGTCCAACGGACTCCGTTGGGACTGGACCATCCCTACTGGGTGACGGACCCTGACTTCGACGTCCGAAAGCACGTGTACGTCAACAAGATCAGTGACACAGGATGGGCAGCACTGCAAAAGCCGTTGAGCGCGTTGTTGACCACCAAGATGGACCTGCGCCGTCCGCCGTGGGAACTGCACTTCTTCGTAGGTTTGGAGGGACTTGAAGAATTGCCGGGCCGACTGACGGCGGTGGTGCTCAAGTCTCACCACAGTGCAGCTGACGGTATCGCCATCAGGACGTTGGGCGAAACTATCTTTTCGGGCAAGGTGCAGCAGGCTGGGTCCGAACCGTCTGTGCCGTTTGTGCGAGCGAGGATATTCACCAAGTCGCTACTGGGGTTTCCCGGCCGAATATATCGCTTCGCAAGGCAGGTACCAGGCAACCGACGCGCTCAGCGAGATGCTGACGCTGCGAAGAAGGCCGGAGAATGGGTGGAGAGCCTCAACGAGAGGCCTGCAATTCGATTCAACGGCAAGGTGAGTGGAGCTGCCTCACTGGAACCGATGACAATGTCCGGGGAGCAGGTCCGTGAGATCAAGGATTCGGTGCCTGGTGCCACTGTCAACGACGTTCTACTCGCCGTTGTCGGAGGCGCTCTGACGCGTTACCTCACGGAAAAAGATGAAACGCCAAGCGGTTCTTTGATTGCGATGGTTCCTCGCTCGGTACGCAAGGTCGAAGCGTGGGAATCGGCGAATCAGTTGGTGGCTCTGCTGGTGGATATGCACACCCAGGTCAAGTCCCCGTTGGAGAGGTTGGCGCTCATTTCGAGTTCGGCACGGTCGGAGAAGGCGCGTACGTCCCATCCCGCGGTCAGGCGTGCCGGGGCCGCAGTCGAGACCACGCCGGCGCCTTTGATGAGATTGATGGCGTATGCGCGCAAGCAGAACGATCACAGCCTCGATCGACCGCGTTACCAGCACACGATGGTGAGTAACATTCCACTCTCGGTCGAAGGGTTGACGCTTGCCGGCGCTCCGGGCGCGGCTGTGCTTGCAGTGCAAGCGCCCATCGACGGGGATGGGCTGCGGCATTTCATGGTCGCCGCAGCAGGTGGGGGACTGACCCTCAACGTCATCGCGGATACCGCGACCATGCCCGATCTCCACCATTACATCGAACTACTGCGAGCAAGTTTCGATGATTTGGCGGCGGCAGCCGCGATGCAGACTGCGGATTCACCTGACCAAGAGGTTGCCTCCTGATCGATCGGAATCGCAGGCACCTTTTCCGATTGCTGGATCCGGTGATACCCAACGATTCCGGGCAGAACCCCGAGGATCTGCATGTCAGCTCGCTACAATTCGGACATTCGTTCAGCGTCGGAATTGAGGGGCATGCATGATCTTTCGGAACTCGTTGCCAGCCGCGGTATCTCAGATGGGACCGCGAGACGCGGAGTTCGTCTACAACGAGTCCGGCGGACATCTGAGCCACATGGTCTGCGCCTACTTCTTCGACACGACAGGCCATCCGCTCGCAGAGATGACGCACGACGACGCGGTTCGGTGGATCACCGAAAGATTCGGGTACTGGCCACTGTTCACGAGTCGACTCCAGCGAGTTCCGCTGGATCTGGACTATCCCTATTGGGTCCCGGCCGATTTCGACGTCGATGATCACGTGCACGTCCATCGTGCCCCTGTTGCCGGGTGGGCGCCGGTTCGTGAATTGCTCGGGCGCTCGCTCGGGGAGCCGATGGACCTGTCCCGGCCGCCTTGGGAGTTGCACGTCATGACCGGCGTGCACGGGATCGACGAGCTGCCGGGCAATCTGACGCTGATCATGCTCAAGACCCACCACGGGGCCGGTGACGGTCTGGCGATCCGCGATCTGACCAACCTTCTGTTCTCCGGTCCGCCGAAACCGGAGACGAAGCGTGCCGGTTCGGGGCTTTCGTCGCTGGATTTGATCGGGCGCACGGTCGTGGGTCTGCCCGGCCAGGCGATCCGTTTCGGCCGGGGTCTGTCCGTGACAAAGGTTGCGGCCGAGACGGTTCGGGAGGCGGAAGAGGCCGGAGAGCTGCCTACGTACTCGGCCGACCGCCTACCGACCCGATTCAACGGCGTGTTGGGCGGAGACATCACGATCGATTTCCTGACGCTGGACGGCGCAGACATCAAAGCGATCCGAGCGGCCGTTCCGGACGTGACGGTCAACGACATCTTCCTGACCGTGGTCGCCGGTGCTCTCGACGCATACCTGTCGGAAAAGGGCGAGAAGTCGGCCAGTGGGTTGGCGGCGATGGTTCCCCGATCGATGCGGCAGATAGCCGAATGGGAATCGGCCAACCAACTGGCGCTGTTGACGGTCGATCTGCACACGGACGTCGAAGATCCGGTCGAGCGGCTGACACTGATCAGGGATTCGGCGCTGATGGCAAAGGGGCGGAGTTCGCACCCAGCCGTCCGTCGTTACGGCACACGCATCGAAACCTCGCCTGCGGCTCTGCTCAGACTCACCGGTCTCTCGCGTCGGCTCAACAAGCTGGACCCTTCGCACAAGGTCATTCAGAACACGACGATCAGCAATGTCCCGGTATCGGTCGACGGCAATGTTTTCGAAGGTACGCCGGCGGTGGCAGTTCTCGGCGGGCAGGCGCCGGTCGACGGAGACATTCTGCGCCACTTCCTCATTGCCGCGCGTGGAGGTTCTCTGACGCTCAATGTCATCGTCTCGCGAGAGACGATGCCGGATATCGAGCACTATGTCGAACTGTTGCGGGTGGGGTTCACGACGCTTCTGCAGGCAGTTTCTGACCAAAATCGTGAGGTAGTCGAACGATAAAGAGTAACTTGCGTCGGAACTTGTGGTGAATCGACGATTTGTGTTCGGGAAATTTCTGTCGAATTCGTCCTAATTAAGGTAATTGTCCGTAGTGGTATCGAGTCGTTATCTCGCGGATTAATGTGACTGTCGACACGTCGAGTGTCTACCGCCGGACTGGTTCGATAATCGTCACCGACGGTAAAAAGAATCACCTACGCGAGGAGCTGAACATGGGTTCGTTGATGGATATTCTCGGTGGTCCGAATGGGGACGGTGCACCGATGCAGGCTTTGCTGACAATGCTGCTGGGCTTGGACAATGTCGGTGCAAACCTCTTCGGTTCACTGGCTGACACCGCCGGTGGAATCTTCGGATCTCTCGACACCCTCAGCTTTACGCCGCCTGTCGTTCCCTGAGTTTTCTGATCGGCGTCATTTGCTCGTCCCAAGTGAACCACTGAACATCTAAAGGAGAACGTCATGCTTGAAGGATCTGTCATGGACGCTGCCGGCTCAGTCGGTGCGATCATCGGTCAGGGGTTGGGCAGCGTCAGTGGCCTGGCCGTCAAGGGTCTCGAGGCCCTCGCTGCGCTCAGCGGTGGAGAGTTGAAGGCCGCCAAGTAGATTGTCGATTTCGGGGCCTGCTCGTGTTGGCGCGTAGGCCCCGAAATACCTTTTTGTCGGCGCGTAATTCTCGCCATGTCAATTGCCGGAATTCTCAACCTAACGGCATGAGCATCCAGGCGGCGAGATATACCAAAGCCGCGGTTCCACCCGTGCAAATAGCGGCGATAACCGCGAGTAGACGGACAAGATTTACGTCGGCGCCGAAGTAATCTGCAATTCCGCCGCACACTCCGGCGAACATTTTCTTGTCGTTGGAACGGGTGAAGGGGCGAGGTGTGTTGCTTTCGAATGTCATGCTTCAATTCTGAAGCGAGATGGCGCCGCGCACCATCGGGGACGACCCCCATCTGCACCCTGATCTTTTGAGGCCGCCGTGTCATACCCCGGTAGTTCATCCCAGCTTCACCGAACAGTTGCTGCGGGAGACTAACTTGTCGGCGGTGACCGATTTAGCAGAACGCCGACCGTTCCTCAGCGCCTTCGCGGATCTCTCGACCGCCGTCGATCTGGCCGACACCGCCGCCTTCACCGTCGACGACAATGACGACGACGATCCGGTGCTGCTGACGTCGCCGGACGGTTTCGAGGTCGACACTTGGCGGGAGGGCTACCCGTACGACGCACGGATGCCTCGGGACGAGTACGAAATGTCCAAGCGTCTGCTGCAGATCGAACTCCTCAAGCTGCAGAACTGGTCGAAGGAAACCGGCGCACGGCACGCCATCGTGTTCGAAGGACGCGACGCTGCCGGCAAGGGCGGAACGATCAAACGATTCATGGAGCACCTCAATCCTCGAGGCGCTCGCGTCGTGGCGCTGGAGAAGCCGTCGGCCCGCGAGTCGACGCAGTGGTACTTCCAGCGATATGTCCAGCACCTTCCGGCTGCCGGGGAACTGGTGATGTTCGATCGATCTTGGTACAACCGGGCCGGGGTCGAGCGGGTCATGGGCTTCTGCACCGACGAGGAGCACGAGCGTTTTCTGCGCCAGGTGCCGTTGTTCGAGCAGATGCTCGTCGACGACGGCATCAGCTTGATCAAGTTCTGGTTCTCGGTTTCCCCGCTGGAGCAGCGCACGCGGTTCGCGATCAGACAGGTCGATCCCGTTCGGCAGTGGAAGCTTTCGCCGATGGACATCGCTTCTCTGGACAAGTGGGATGCGTACACGGCGGCGAAGGAAGAGATGATCCGGTTCACCGATACCGACACCGCTCCGTGGACCGTCATCAAGAGCAATGACAAGAAGCGCGCGCGGATAAACGCGATGCGTCACGTGCTCAGTCAGTTCGATTACGACAACAAGGATTACGAGATCGTGGGTACTCCGGATCCGCTGATCGTGGGAAGCCTCGAATAGTCGGCGCGTGTGCTCTGCCCATCCGCGGCGTGGGTGGTTAGTGTGAGTTGAATGGAGACCGTACCGATCCAACTCCCCGACGGCACCGTGACCCCGATCCGTCTGTTTCCCGGACCGAATGACGACGCACCCGTGGTGGTGATGTTGCCCGGGCTCGGAGTTCCCGCCGGGTTCTACGATCCGGTGGCGCAGGCCCTGGTCGACGCCGGCTTCAATGCGGCCATCGGTGAACTGCGCGGCCAAGGTGACAGCAAACCGCGCCCGAGCGCGTCGAGTGTTTTCGGATATCAGGAACTGGTCTCGATCGATTGTCCGGCGACGTTCGAGGTGGTGCGTGAACGGTTTCCGGCCAGCACACCATTTCTGATGGGGCACAGCATGGGCGGCCAGATCGGGGTCATGTACGCGTCCAGGATTCGGGGCCGGCTCGGCGGACTGATCCTGGTTGCCTCCGGATCGCCGTATCACCGCGGATTCCCCGGAATCCGTGCGCCCGGACTCTATCTGGGTTCGTCCGCGATGTCGGTGACAGCCAACATCGCCGGCTTCTGGCCGGGAGACCGGGTCAACGTCGGCGGCTTCGGTCGACAGTCGAAGGTACTGATCACCGATTGGGCCCGGTTCGCCAGGACCGGTCGCATGGAACCCGTCGGTGCGGATATCGACTACGAGGAGCGGATCGCTCGCCTGACCTTGCCGGTCCTGTCGATCACGATCGAAGGGGACGATCTCGCTCCGCGCCGGTCCGCAAAGAACCTGGTGGACAAGCTCTCCGGGACCCAAGTGACGATGACGCACATCGACGAACCACTCGGTCACAACGGTTGGATACGCAATCCCACCGCTGTGAGCGAGCGCGTCGTCGCGTGGTTGCGCGACCGCTGAGAGATCAGCCGAGTTTCTGCCAGAGGAACTCGTAGGTCAGCGCAGTCTTGAAGGCCAGCTGAGCATTGTCCGCGGCGCCGCCGTGGCCACCCTCGATGTTCTCGAAATACAGCACCGGCTTGCCAAGCTCTTCCAGCCGTGCGGCCATCTTGCGGGCATGCGCGGGATGGACGCGGTCGTCGCGGGTGGACGTCGCGATCAGGATCGGTGGGTACGACGCGGCGGCGTCGATGTTCTGATACGGCGAGTACTCCGAGATGAATGCCCACTCCTCCGGGACATCGGGGTCACCGTATTCGGCCATCCACGAAGCGCCGGCCAGTAGGAGATGGAATCGACGCATGTCCAACAGCGGAACCTGGCAGACGATGGCGCCGAAGAGTTCGGGGTACTTGGTCAGCATGATGCCCATCAACAGGCCGCCGTTGCTTCCGCCCTGAGCTGCCAGAAGATCCGGGGTCGTGATTCCGCGATCGACGAGGTCTCTCGCGACGGCAGCGAAGTCTTCGTGCACCTTGTGGCGCCCGGCCTTGAGAACCTGTGTGTGCCAACCGGGTCCGTACTCGCCGCCACCACGAATGTTCGCAACCACATAGGTTCCGCCCTGCGTCAGCCAGGCACGGCCCAGGGAACCGCTGTACGACGGTGTCAGCGAGATCTCGAATCCGCCGTACCCGTAGAGCAGGGTGGGGCCGGGCTCGCTACGCGGACTGCGCACCACGAAGTACGGAACCTGGGTGCCGTCGGCAGAGGTGGCGAAGAACTGCTCCGTGGTGATGCCCTCGGCGTCGAAGAACGAGGGAGCCTGCTTGAGGGCAGTGGGTTCGGTTTCGCCGATCACGCCGTGCAAAAGAGTTGCAGGGGAGGTGTATCCACTCGAATTGACGAAGTACTCGTTGCTGACATCAGGGTCGGTGTCGAGAATTTCGATACTGGTCAGTTCTGGAAGCCCTTCGAAAGGTCGATCCTCCCAGCCGTTTTCGCCCGGCGTCAGGATGCGCAGCGTCGTGCGCACGTCGGTCAGGACCACCAGAATCAGATGATCGCGTGTCCAGGTGTAATGCTCGAGCGACGAATGTGCGTCGGGTTCGAAGATCGATGTCAGTGCGCGTGAGCCGGCTAGGAAATCGTCGTAACGGATGGCAAGCAGTGCGCCGGTCGGATATTCGGTGTCCTCGACGGCCCACACGGACTTGGTGCGGATCAACAACCACTCGTGGTGAATCGAGATCCCGGCGTCCTCGGGGACGTCCACGAGCACCAGTTCACCGTCGGGGCGAACTTCGAAATGCTGAGAGTTGTAGAAATCGACCGAGCGAGTGACGAAGTCTCGTTCGAACCCGGGCGTCGGATCGTGCGAAGCCGAGATGGCCACGTCCGTGGACTGGCCCTCGTAGACGGTCTCGGCGCTGGAGAGGGGAGTGCCGCGCTTCCACCGCTGGGCCAGACGGGGATATCCGGAATCGGTGAGCGACCCTGGTCCGATATCCGTTCCGACGTAGACGGTATCGATGTCGATCCAGTCGATGTCGGTCTTGGCCTCGGGAAGGTAGAAGCCGGGATTCTCGCCCTCGGGAGCGAGGAACTCACGCTTGTCGATGTCGAACTCGCGAACGACCGCCGCGTCTGCCCCGCCGCGGGAGAGGCTGATCAATGCACGGTTGCGGTGTGGCCGTAGAAGTTGCGTGCCCTTCCAGACCCAGTTCTCGCCCTCGGCCTCGGCCAGGGCGTCGAGGTCGACCAGGACGTCCCATTCCGGGTCGTCGGTGACGTACTGATCGAACGTCGTGCGTCGCCACAATCCGCGAACGTGGGTGCTGTCGCGCCAGAAGTTGTAGAGGAACTCACCTCGACGGCGGACGTAGGGGATTCGCGCGTCGGTATCGAGGATCTCGCGCACGTCGCTCTGCAGTCGATCGAAGCGCTCGTTGTCGGTGAGCTGCTCCTCGGTCACGGCATTGTGCTGACGGACCCAATCGAGTGCAGACTCACCGGTCACGTCTTCGAGCCAGAGGTAGGGGTCGTGGCCGGTGGTGGGCTGCTGATCGGAAGTCATACGTCCATTCTTACTGCTCGCTCCCGACAGCACTCGACCCCGCTCCCGAAACACTGGAGCGGGGTCGAGTGAGAACGAATCGGGTCAGACGCCCAGGGAGTGAGCGAGCATCGGCCAGGAGTTGTGGAGATCGTCCTGCCAGTAGCCCCACGAGTGGGTGCCGGTCGGCTTGAAGTCGAAGGTGGCCGGGATCTTCAGGTCGCTCAGGCGGTAGGCGAGGTTGTGGGTGCAGTAGTTGACCGCTGCCTCGATGATGCCGCCGACGATCGCCTGGTTGGCGAGCGCACCGATCTGACCGTTGATCGCGGGATTGGCGAGAGTGTCGTGTGGGCCGGGGAGTCCGGAGCCGGTGGAGACGTAGAGCTCGGTGCCGCGGAGCTTCTCGGCGTTGAGGACCGGATCGTTGTCCTTCCAGCCCTGACCGTCGAGCGGGCCCCACATGTTGGTGATGTCAGCTCCGCCGCGGGTACCTGTGACAAGTTCGATCGCACTCTGACCGACGGGAGTACTGGTCTCGGCACATCCGCTGTACGCGCCGACGCCCTTGTAGAGGCCGGGAGCCGCGATGGCGAGGTTGAGGACCGAGGTCGCGGTCATGGAGATCGCGGAGATGGACTGGACCTTGTTGGTGTTGAACTCGGCGTCGATGACGGGCGGGAGTTCCTTGGTCAGGAACGTCTGCCACTTCTGGCGACCGAGAACCGGATCGTCGTTCACCCAGTCGGTGTAATAGCTGAATGCGCCTTCGAGTGGAGTGACGACGTTGACGTTCTTGTCCTGGAAGAAGTTCATGACGTCGGTCTTGCGTTGCCAGGTCGCCGAGTCTTCGCCGCCGCCTGCACCGTTGAGTAGGTAGAGCGTCGGGCGGGGTTCGCTGTTGTCTGCGGGGAGGATGACCTCGAGCGGGATGTTGCGATCCATCGCCGGGGAGAAGACCGAGATGGTGACCTTGCGGTCGCCGGTCTTGGTGTTGCTCACGACGTGCGATCCGGACGTGTCACCGCCCGCAGAAGCTGTCGCCGGACTGATCAGCATCGGCAGCACCGTGGCCACTGCGAGAGCTGCGATCACACTGCCACGCTTGAAAATTCGAGCACGCATACGTTCGGATCCTCCACCTGAATGTCTTCGGATCCGGAACGGATCGAAGTGCCTGTGAGCCCTGACTGGAACAGGTTCACTTTTTGTTATGTGTCAGTAAAGCAGAGCAGCAGCAGAAAGTGACGCGATTTTCTTGCCTGACAATTGAATTGGCCCCGGAATTAACCCTCGAATTAGTTCTGAAAAGAACTCGACCCCGCTCCCAGAAGTGCAGGGAGCGGGGTCGAGCTGAAACGATTTCGGTCAGATGCCCATCGAGCGAGCGAGCATCGGCCAGGAGTTGTGGAGATCGTCTTCCCAGTAGCCCCACGAGTGGGTGCCGGTCGGCTTGAAGTCGAAGGTGGCCGGGATCTTCAGATCGTTGAGGCGGTAGGCGAGGTTGTGGGTGCAGTAGTTGACTGCTGCCTCGATGACACCGCCGACGATCACCTGGTTGGCGAGTGTGCCGACCTGTCCGTTGATCGCCTCGTTGTTGAGGGTGTCGTGCGGGCCGGGGAGTCCGGAGCCGGTGGAGATGAAGAGTTCGGTGCCGCGGAGCTTCTCGGCGTTGACGACGGGGTCGTTGTCGATCCAGCCCTGGCCGTCGAGGGGGCCCCACATGTTGGTCACGTCAGCGTCGCCGCGCATGCCCACAACCAGTTCGATGGAGGACTGGCCGACCGGTGTGCTGGTCTCGGCGCATCCGCTGTATGCACCGACGCCCTTGTAGAGGCCCGGAGCTGCGATGGCGAGGTTGAGGACCGAGGTCGCGGTCATCGAGATCGCGGAGATCGACTGGACGCCGTTGGTGTTGAACTCGGCGTCGATGACGGGCGGGAGTTCCTGGGTCAGGAACGTCTGCCACTTCTGACGGCCGAGGGACGGGTCGTCGTTCACCCAGTCGGTGTAGTAGCTGAATGCACCTTCGAGCGGAGTGACGACGTTGACGTTCTTGTCAGCGAAGAACTCGTTGACGTCGGTCTGACGCTGCCACGTCGCCCGGTCTTCGCCGCCGCCTGCACCGTTGAGCAGGTAGAGCGTAGGGCGGGGTTCGCTGCCGTCTGCCGGGAGGATGACCTCGAGCGGAATGTCGCGTCCCATGGAAGGTGAGTACACCTTGATGGTGGCGATGCGCCCGTTGTCCGTGCGGCTCGAGAGCTTGGAACCCGTCGTGTTTGCCTTGGCGACAGTTGCCGTGGTGGTCGACGGATCTCCGCCTGCGGACGACACTGCAGGGCTGATCAGCATCGGCAGCACGGATACTGCGGCTACAGCGGCGACCAGACGGCCACGCTTGAAAGTGCGAGCACGCATACGTTCAGAAACCTCCACCTAAAATTCCTTCGAATCCGCCCAGGAGTGAACGGTCCTTTGTTGCTGTTCCCGTACGGGAATTCATGCTGGGTACATGCTCTGTCGATAGGTACAGGGCGTGTGAGTCTTGTAAGTTCTACCGCATCGGTGCGTTATCCGCCAGTGAACCAGAGATTTGCTGAACGTACGACCAGTTTCAGGTGAATTTCCCTGATCATCGACGGGATTAGTGAGTGAACCGGACATATCCACTATGGGAACAACATTGTTGCCTACCTCTGCAGTCGAACGCGTCTGTCGAAGATCTTCTCCGATATCAGCGCCCAGCGGGGAGTTACGTTTCGGTGAACGTCGGTTACTCGCCGCAGACTCGCGCGGACTCGACGGCAATCGCCGAGAGTTTCGCGTGGCAGGCGCGGGTCGAGTTCCCGGAGATAACCCCTGTCTTCACCGTCGACGGCGTCGTCGAGATTCAGGAGTCCGGCGGAATCGCCCTGGCCTTCGACCTGGAGGACTCGAATCCGCTGGAGGGAGAGCTAGCCAACGTCTCGTACTTCCACGACCTCGGAGTCCGCTCGATGTTGCCGACGTACAACTACATGAACGCTGCCGGCTGCGGATGCTTGGACCTGGCGGACACGGGGTTGAGTGGATACGGCCGTGACCTGGTTGCCGAGATGAATCGCGTCGGAATGACGGTCGACGGCTCACATTGTTCGGTACAGACGGGGTTGGACATCTCAGCTATCACCCAGCGAGCAATGATCTACAGCCACTCCAACCTCCGAAGGTTGTGGGAGCATCCGCGCAACATCACCGACGATCAGGCGAGAGCGTGTGCGGAGACCGGCGGCGTCATCGGGATCAACGGCGTGGGCATATTCCTCGGCGTCAACGGACCGGATGACGACCAGGCTCGGCTGTCCGCGATGGCCGACCACATCGAAGAGGCTGTCGGACTCGTCGGCATCGATCACGTCGGGATCGGCTCCGACTTCTCCTTCGACGCCGACGACTTCCGCGAAGAGATCGAGCAGAACCCGTCGTCGTTCTCCGAGGCGTACACGGCGTGGGGACCACTGCAGTGGACTCCCCCGGAGGACGTGCTGACACTTGATCAGGTATTGCGTGAGCGGGGCTTCGACGAGCCGTCGATCGAGGCCGTGTACGGCGGAAATTTCGCCCGAGTTGCCCGAGAAGTGTGGGCTACCGACGGGTAATGCGACCATCTGGGGACAGCGAAACGATGCAGGACTACCCTGGTGAATCGTGACCTCACACTATGACGTCGTTGTCCTCGGAGCCGGCCCCGGTGGGTACGTCGCTGCTATCCGCGCGGCACAACTGGGCCTGAGCACCGCCATCATCGAGCAGAAGTACTGGGGCGGTGTATGCCTGAATGTCGGCTGCATTCCGTCCAAGGCGCTTCTCCGTAACGCCGAACTCGCGCACATCTTCACGAAAGAAGCGAAGACGTTCGGCATGTCCGGAGACGTGTCCTTCGATTTCGGCTCCGCTTTCGATCGCAGCCGCAAGGTCGCGGACGGGCGAGTCAAGGGCATTCACTTCTTGATGAAGAAGAACAAGATCCCGGAGTACGACGGCAAGGGCACGTTCGTCGACGCCAACACCATCAGCGTGGAGCTGAGCAAGGGTGGCACCGAGACGATCACGTTCGACAACGCGATCATCGCGACGGGTTCGTACACCAAGCTGCTGCCCGGCACCTCGCTGAGCGAGAACGTCGTGACCTACGAAGAGCAGATCCTCACCCGTGACCTTCCAGGTTCGATCCTCATCGTCGGTGCCGGCGCGATCGGCATGGAGTTCGGTTACGTCCTCAAGAACTACGGCGTCGACGTCACGATCGTCGAGTTCCTCGATCGGGCACTGCCCAACGAGGACGCCGACGTCTCGAAGGAAATCGCCAAGCAGTACAAGAAGCTCGGCGTCACCATCAAGACCGGTGCCGCTGTGCAGTCCATCAGCGACGACGGCAGCAAGGTCACCGTCTCGATCAAGGACAACAAGTCCGGCGAGATCGAGACCGTGGTCGTCGACAAGGTTCTGCAGTCCGTCGGCTTCGCACCGCGCGTGGAGGGCTTCGGTCTCGAGAACACCGGCGTCGCGTTGACCGATCGCGGCGCCATCGCGATCGACGACTACATGCGCACCAACGTCCCGCACATCTTCGCCATCGGTGACGTCACCGCCAAGCTGCAGCTCGCGCACGTCGCAGAAGCTCAGGCTGTCGTCGCTGCCGAGACCATCGGCGGCGCGGAGACACAGACACTCGGTGACTACCGGATGATGCCGCGTGCGACGTTCTGCCAGCCGCAGGTCGCCTCGTTCGGTTTGACCGAGGAACAGGCCAAGGCCGAGGGCTACGACGTCAAGGTCGCGAACTTCCCGTTCGCTGCCAACGGCAAGGCACACGGTCTCGGTGACCCGACCGGTTTCGTCAAGCTGATCGCCGACAAGAAGTACGGCGAACTGCTCGGCGGGCACCTCATCGGACCGGACGTTTCGGAACTGCTGCCCGAGCTGACCTTGGCCCAGAAGTGGGACCTCACGGTCAACGAGTTGGCACGCAACGTCCACACCCACCCCACACTCAGTGAGGCTCTGCAGGAAGCGATCCACGGCCTCGCCGGCCACATGATCAACTTCTGACGGCAGGGCCTTCGGCCCCGTGCGCCTTTTTCGGTAGTTCGCTCTACCGGAAAGGCGCACGGGGTTTTTCGTCTTTTGTGTCGAGTTGTGTTGCGAAACCGCCATCTGAGGCCTTCGAGTCGGGGTGTAGGCGCGCAACGCATTAGCGTCCCGAGTCGACCATCCGGCTTTCGAAGGACCACTCATGAAAACTCGTTCCGTACTGCTCGCGGCTTGCGTCGCGCTGACGCTCTCCGCCTGTGGAACCTCAGGTGACTCCGGATCGGACACCGAAGCTTCGGGTGCCGCCGAGGCGGGGGCGTTCCCCGTGACCGTCGACCACGCCTACGGCTCGACGACGATCGACGCGGAGCCGATGCGCATCGTGACCATCGGATGGAGTGGCCAGGATTCGGTGATCGCGCTGAACAAGGTTCCGGTCGCCATGGAGAGCTTCTCCGGTGACGGCATCGAGAACAACATCCTGCCCTGGGACGCTTCGCGTCTGAACGGTGCCAAGCCCGTTCTCATGACGACCAATCCCGATATCCCGTTCGAGCAGATCCTCGGGCTCGATCCCGACGTGATCCTCGCCGTCTACTCCGGCATCGACGAGGGCGAGTACAAGCGCCTCAGCGACATCGCGCCGACTGTCGCGTTCCCCGACCAGCCGTGGGATACGGCGTGGGACAAGCAGATGAGCATGATCGGCGCGGCACTCGGACAGCCGGCGCAGGCGCAGACGCTGATCGACGAGACCGGGGCGTACTTCGAGAAGCAAGCCGCAGATCACCCCCAGTTCCAGGGCAAAACCGCCACGTATGCAATGCGCACCGACGAGGGTTTGATCGTATTCTGCGGCACCGACCCGCGGATCCGTCTTCTCGGCCAGCTCGGGCTGAAGACCTCGCCCGGTGTCGACGCGGTGTGCACTTCCGGCGACAGTTCGGTGTCCGTGGGCATGGAATCCATCGACACACTCGACTCCGACGTCTTCATTCTCGTCGACGCCGACGGCACCAACCTGGACAAGCTCATGTCCTTCGGTCCGTTCGCGAACATGACCTCGGTGTCGAACGGCCGCCTGGTTCGCCTGGTCGGAATGGACTACGCGATGGCTACGTCCGCTCCGACGGTGCTGAGCGTTCCCTACGCATTCGACGAGTTCATCGCTCAGCTTTCGGACAAGCTGAGCTGATTCCGAGCGTCGTACGACGCTTGTGACGCAACGATTTTCGGCACCTGCGACTCGAGTAGTTCGATCAGGGCCGTGATCTTTGCGGCGACGTCGGCGCCGAGTTCGGTCAGGCTGTATTCCACTTTGGGCGGGATGGTTTCGAGTACCTCACGGTGCACGAGGCCATCCCGCTCGAGTGTTTGCAGGGTCTGCGAGAGCATGCGCTCGCTGACTCCGTCGACGCGTCGGCGCAGGGCACTGAACCGGTACGGGCCCTCGTTCAATGCCGCCAGCGCGAGTGCGCCCCAGCGTCCGGTTGCATTCTGCAATGCCGCCCGAGAGTTGCACCCGCGAGCGAAGACGTCAGCCTCGAGGGTTGGGTCCACGCCGTCGGCATTCGGATCAGGGGTCTGGGCAGCACGTGAAGGTAAGTCGGTGCTGGTCATGAACCCAGGCTACTACTGCACGATCCCATAGCGCTAACTCGACGTGTTGCACTTACGAAAAATAAGTGCATGATGGTTGCAGAACGCATTTACGCTTCAACCTGGATCGGGAGTTCGCATGAGCATTGCAGTCACCGGCGCAACCGGAAACCTCGGACAACTGGTAGTCGAGTCGTTGATCGGGCGGGGAACCGCCGCGTCCGACATCGTCGCAGTCGTCCGCAATCCACAGAAGGCGGAAAGCCTCGCCGCCCGCGGAGTAGTTGTACGTCAAGCGGACTATGCGGATGCCTCGGCGTTGGAAACCGCATTGGCGGGCGTCGACAAGCTGGTGCTGATCTCGGGAAGTGAAGTGGGGTCACGGCTCGCGCAACACACCAACATCATCGACGCGGCGAAGGCTGCCGGCGTCGGATTCATCGCCTACACGAGCATCTTGAATGCTGAGGACACGCCGATGAAGCTTGCTGCCGAGCACAAGGCGACCGAGGACGTGCTCACTCGGAGCGGTATTCCGTTCGCGCTGTTGCGCAACGGTTGGTACTGGGAGAACTTCACCAACGACCTGGCCGGTGTGATCGAACGTGGCGCACTGGTCGGTGCGGGGGCGGAAGGCAAGATCGCGGCTGCGGCGCGTGCGGATTACGCCGACGCCGCAGCAGTGGTCGCGACCACCGATGGCCACGAAGGGGCAGTGTACGAGTTGGGCGGTGACGAGAGGCTCACCTACGCCGAATTGGCCGAGAAGATCAGCGAATTCGCGGGCAAGCCCGTCGTGTACCAGTTCGTGGACGAGCAGGCATACGAAGGCATTCTCGAAGGTGTCGGACTACCTGCACCGGTTGCGCAGATCCTCGCCGATTCCGATGCCGCAATTGCCAAGGGGGCGTTGGACACCGAGTCGGGTGACCTGCAGAAGTTGATCGGCCGCAGCAGCACTCCGGTGGCTGAGGTGTTGAAGCAGGCCTGACCTGCTGTGCGCCTTTATTAACCGCGGGCGGTTAATAAAGGCGCACAGCGGTTACCCCATGTGGACTGCACCCTCGGCGGGCAGATCACCCTTCTTGGCGCGGACCAGCACCAGCACTACCGGTGCGATGATCGCCAACAGGATTGCCGCCCAACCGAATGCGGCCGAGTATCCGGATACCTCGGCGCCGAAGAAGTAGTCCGTCATCGAGGCGACGAAGTCCTGCACCGGCTGGGGGAGTAGTGCCAATTGATCGCCGGTCGGGATGGTCGCATTCGACATGTCGACAGGAATGCCTTCCGGCGGGATCGGCGCCGCGTTGTCGGCGGTGAAGGCCGACTTGGCCGAAGCGTAGATCGTGGTGAACAGTGCGGTGCCGAGTGCACCGCCGATCTGCAGGGTGGCGTTGACCAGGGCACTGGCAGCGCCGGCGTCGTGGTCGGGAACGCCGATCAGTGCGAGGTTCTGCATCGGCACCATCAGCAGACCGAGTCCGAAGCCGAAGATCGCGAGGCCGGGGAACACGTGCGTCCAGTAGGAGCTGTGTACCTCGATCTGGGTCAGCATGAGCAGTCCTACCGCAGCCACCAGCGGGCCCGCGACCATGAGCGGCTTGGGGCCGATCTTGGTGGACAACTGCGCTGCGATGGTCGACGCCAAGACGATGAAGAACGCCATCGGCAGCGATCCGACGCCGGCCATGACCGGGCTGAATCCGAGCACGATCTGCAGGTAGAACGTCAGGTACAACGTGCCGCCGAGCAGGGCGGCGCCCACCAGCATGGAGCCGATCAGAGCAGCGCCGCGATCGCGATGCCACGGAACGCTCAGCGGTAGAAGCGGATTCTTGCTGCGGCTCTCGACGACCACGAAGATCGCGAGGAAGACCAGGCCCAGTGCGATGAACAGCAAAGTGTCAGCCTGACCCCAGCCGTGCTCGGCGCGTGTGAATCCGTAGACCAGTGAGCCGAGCCCCAGGGCGATGAGGACAGCGCCGGGAAGGTCGTAGCTCGTGTCACCGTGCGCTTTGGTCTCCTTGACGATCGGGACGGCTGCAGCGATGGCGATCAGAGCGATCGGGATGTTGACGAGCAGGCACCAGCGCCAGTCGACGTACTGCGTCAGCACTCCACCGAGGAGCAGGCCGATGGCAGCGCCACCGCCGGAGATCGCGCCGTAGACGGCAAAAGCCTTGGCGCGCTCCTTCTCTCCGATGAAGGTGGTGGTGAGCATCGACAGCGCAGCGGGCGCGAGCAATGCTGCGAATACGCCCTGGCCGGCGCGGGCGATGAACAGTTCGATACCGCTCTGCGCGATGCCGCCGATGCCGGAGGCGACCGCGAAGCCGGCCATGCCGACGATGAAGGATCGCTTGCGGCCCCAGTAGTCGGCGATACGTCCGCCGAGGAGCAGCAGCGCACCGAACGCCAAGGCGTACGACGTGACCACCCACGCACGGTCAAGGTCGCTGATGCCCAGTTCCTCCTGGGCCGCCGGTAGTGCGATGGAGACGATGGTGCCGTCGAGCACCACCATGAGTTGAGCGAACGCGACGATGCAGAGCACCAGCCAGCGACGTTGATGATTCGGATTCTCGGAGGCAGCCGGGATCGGTGGCAGAGTGCCGCCGTCGACGTGGGACGTGGTGGTCATTGGAAAAAGGTATTCCAGCCTTCTCGGGTGAGTCAAACGAAATAGTTCGTTCGGTTACCATCATCACTATGGCTCCCACTGACGTGACCGCGACGAAACAGCGAATCCTCGACGCTGCGCAAGAAGAATTCGGTACCTACGGGCTTGCCGGTGCGCGCATCGATCGGATCGCGAAGAACGGAAACGCCAGTAAGGAGCGCCTCTACGCCTATTTCGGTGACAAGGTCGCGTTGTTCCACGCGGTGCTCGACGTCGACTTCGAGCAGGCGATGGAGTCCGTCGAGTTCACCGGTGAAGACATGCCCGCGCATGCCGTCGAACTGTTCGACGCAATGCTCGGCAAACCGCAGATTCAACGGATGATGATCTGGGGTCAATTGCAAGGTGAGGCGCCACGGATGAAGAAGCTGGCCGAGGAACATTCCAGTTGGGTTCCGCGAATGGCCACGATCCGCAAGGCTCAAGAAGACGGCCTCATCTCCAAGCACTGGGACCCCCAGGACCTGATCACGATGCTGTTCGGCCTCGTGTTCGGCTGGGTGGTTGCCCCCGGCGTAGCCGACAACCAGAACGTCGACGCCGACGAGATCGCGCGCCGCCGTGAAGTGGTGCGCGAGGCCGTCACTCGAATCTGCAAGCCCTGACTGTCAGCGAGAGAGGTACGCGGCCCAACCGCCGTAGCCGGTGATGTCAGCTGCGCCGTTTACTGCGTCATGAGTGCAGCTGAAACCGACAGTTGTTCTACCGTCGGATAACTCGACGCTCGTGAGCGCCATCGGTGACGGCAAGGCAGCGAGGAATGCTCCCAGGCCGGCCGGTGAGATCCGGAAGATCTCGCCGACGACTGGTGCCCCGAGTCCGGGTCCACGGCGGACCAGGCCGGGCTTCGGGGGCGTCGTGTCGAGAGCGAAGAGCCGGTAGGCATCCGAGGTCGTGACGGTTTCGACGTACCGCGCGCCGAGGTCGACCAGCTGTGTGTTGAGGGGTTGACCGCGCAGGTGAGCGCCGAATACTGCGAGGTCGATTCCGGTATTGACGAGGGTGGGTGATGGCACACCACCGAGTCGCGCAGCGAGGTCGATGGCGATCTGGTCGTCGAAAGCGGGTACGACGAACATGACGCCGAACGGGTGATCTTCGACGGTGCGGTGTCCAGGCACCGCGACGGCCGCCATGTCGAGCAGGTTGCAGAAGTTGGTGAAAGTTCCCATTCGGCGGTTGATTCCGAACGGATCCTCGGTCACGGCGGCGATCGTCGGATGTTCGGTGGTGGTGGGAAGCAGCAGGGCGTCGAACCCGGCGAGGAGTGCCCTGGCAGCGGCCTTGGCGCGGGTGAGCGCGTCGAGATCGTCGACCAGCTGGTATCCGGTGGGGTGCTTCGCGCCGAGCACGATGTCGGACACCGCGGGATCGGCTCCGGCAGGACGAGTTTCGAGGAACTCGCCGGCCGCGGCGTACCGCTGCGCCACCACGGCGCCGTCGTAGAGCAATCGGGCCGCGTCGAGCAGCCCGGAGATGTCGACGGTCTCGGTCTCGGCGCCGCCGGCTACCAGAGCTGCCACGGTGTCCTGAAACGCTGCCAGATACGACGGGCTCAGTTGCGTCAGATCCTCGATTCGGGGCACGGCGACGCGGGGATTCGGCGCCGCCGCGAGACGGACGTCGGAAGGCCAGATTCGGCTGCGGGGATCTCGAGGTTCGTGGCCGACCATGATTGCCGCTGCCGCGGTTGCCGATTCGAGGTCGTCGGCAAATACCGTCACAGCGTCGTAGTCGACGCAGGCGGGCACTACTCCGTGGACGGGGATGACGCCGAGCGAGAGCTTGAGTCCGTATAGCCCGTGGAACGCTGCCGGCACTCGGCCGGAACCGGCGGTGTCGGTACCGATTCCGATATCCACAATTCCCAGGGCGACGGCGACGGCGGATCCGGAGCTACTACCTCCCGAGATCAGCTCTTCGTT
Organism: Rhodococcus baikonurensis; assembly: GCF_040489275.1. Taxonomy (NCBI): domain Bacteria; kingdom Bacillati; phylum Actinomycetota; class Actinomycetes; order Mycobacteriales; family Nocardiaceae; genus Rhodococcus; species Rhodococcus baikonurensis. The sequence goes on from NZ_JBEUOQ010000003.1 coordinate 360,972, forward strand.
CCAAGCGCAGCGAACGGCTCCGTACGGGCTCCGAGTTCCGACCAGCCCGGTGGCGAACTGGTCGAGATTGGTCTTCCCCAGAACAACAGCGCCGTGCTCGATCAACCGTTCAACGGCACTGGCCGTTTCATCCGGCACATACGCGAATTCGGGGCACGCCGCAGTGGTCGGCAGACCGGCGACATCGACGTTGTCCTTGACGGCGACCAGACGCCCCGCCAGGGGAAGGTGCTCGCCCGCGGCGAGTCTGGCCTCAACCGAGGCGGCGTCGGCGAGCACATCTTCCTTGCAACGCAACGTGATCCAGACTTCGGGGCGGTCTACTTCCTCGATCCGCTGGAAAGCCTGCTCGACCCGGGCTGTCGGGGTGAAAACTTCTGCTGCGACGGTCATGGTGTGTACTGCTCCGATCAGTCCGTGATGTTGGCGAGTGAGAGCGCGGTGATCGCGCGGGTCACCCGGTCGAGGACGACGTCGAGAGACTCGCCGATGTGCTGGTGCAAAAGCGTGCGGGCCTCGGGCAGATTGCCGGCACGTAGTTCTTCGAGGATTCGAATGTGCTCCGCGATCGAGGTGTCGATGCGGCCGTTGACCATGAAGTCGTACATCCGAACGTGCCGGATACGGGAATTCACCGACAGCAGCGACGCGACCAGTTCATTGTTGCCCGACGCCCTGAGTACGGCGACGTGAAACTCCTCGTCCCGTTCGACGAACCCCGGTTCCTGAGCGGGCGGATCGAGAGCCAGGGCACGCCACCGCACCAGCTCGTCGTCGAGGATCGTTCGATCGTGCCGGATCGTCGGATCTGCGATCGCCCGGGTAATTCCTTGTAATTCCAGGGTGATTCGGAGTTCGTACAGATCTCGGATCAGCGGGATGCTCGGGCGCACGGCGGAGAATCCGTACTCTTCCCGGCGCAGGAGTCCATCGGCGCACAGCATCGTCAACGCTTCCCGTATGGGCGTGCGAGAAATGCCGAAACGCGTGGAGAGTTTCGGTTCCGTCAGGCGCTGATCGAACCCGATGGTCCCGTTGACCAGTTCGGTGCGTAGTTCCCGGTAGACCACCTCACGCAGTGGCTCCGGAGCCGTATTCATCCCTGTCGACATACCTGTATACGCTATTGATCAGGTGTTTCGTCCAGATGTCTTCGGGTTAGAGCTGAGTTACGGCCGCCGCGGAACTTCAGGAGAAGTCGCGCTGAACCCGCAAGGTTCCGATCGTGGTGGCCAGGCCGTCGTACTGAGTGACCAGCAAGGTGAATTCGATCAACCGACGATCGTCGAGATGCTGCGAGAGCGTTCCCCACGTGTTGTCGGTGATGTCCTTGGTGGTGACCAACTCGTCTACCGCAGTCAAGATCGCACGGTGACGCGGACTCAACTCGGAAGCGCCAGGCCCCTCGATGATCCGGGCCAGTTCTTCTGCGTCGATTCCGGCTTTGCGGCCGAGCCTGATGTGGTGATCGATCTCGTAACCGCAGTCCCGCAGATGTGCGACCCGCAGGATGATCAGTTCGGTGTCGTGCCGAGAGATCTTGCCGCCGGGCATGAGTGAGCCGGAGTAGTGGAGCCAACCGCGGAAGAGTCCGCCCGTGCGCCCCAAGGTGCTGAACAGATGCGCATCGGGTGCTCCGGCAGCCTTCGACAGGACACGCCAGATTCCCCAGTTGATCGGACCGAGGTCCTTGAATCGGCCGGGCGGGATGCGGGGGTTCATGCGACTCCACGGATGTGAGAGGGACGGAGGTCGATAGCTCGTTGCGCGATGTGGCGAACCGCAGCGCTGCGGCGGGGCGCGTGTACGCGTGACTTCCGGCCGACGATACCGCGCTCGAACGCGTCGACGGCGTCGGCGACGGTCGTGGTGCCGGCGCTGGCGAGGGTTCCGCGAGCGCCGTCGAAAGAGAGTGCGGTGGTATCGGTGTCGATGTCTCCGATATACGCGACGCCGACCTTGGTGCCGAGGTGTTTCATTTCCAAGCGCAACGCGTCACCCAACGCTTCGACGCCGGCGCGCGAAGCACCGAACGGTCCGCGAAACGGGTGCTTCGCCGCGCCGTGGGCGGATGCGACCACCAGGGCGTAACCGTTCTCATGACTGATGTGGGGACCCGCTGCGCGCAGGGTGAAGTACGTGCCCATGAGGTTGACTTCGACGGCGCGGCGCATGTCTTCGACGTCGCCGCCGAGGATCGACGAGTTCGCCTCGACACCGGCATTGGCCACGACGACGTCGATGCCTCCCAGCTTCTCGGCAATGTAGTCGACGCCGCGAGATACCTGCTCGGGGTCGGCGACATCGCACAACTGCCACGGTGCGCGGCCGCAGGAAGTGGCGACTTGTTCGAGAAGTTCAGGCTCGAGGCCGAGCAGTCCCACGGACGCACCGCGGTCGTAGAGGCGTCTGGCCAGCGAAGAACCGATGTTGCGGGCGGCACCGGTGATCAGGATGCGCCGACCCGTCAGATCGTCGGCACTGCTCTTGCCTGATTCGGCCTTGCCCGCCTCGCTCTTGCCCATGTGCTGTGTCCCTACGCAGTTACCTTCTGGTCCTCCGACGCTAACACCGCCGGGTAGCTGCGACTGCAAGTACCGCCAACTCCGTCCGAACGGGTGTTCAGACCGATGCGGCTTCGAGACGCGGATGTGACGTGGAAGCCTGGGGCGACCGCAATCGACGGAATCGGACCACGGCAACAACGGCGGCAACAGCGGCGAGGATCACCAACGGCAGTGACGGACCCATCGTGGGTTCGATGACAACCAGTAGCACCGGCAGTCCGAATCCGAGATAGGTGCCGACGTAGAAGATCCCGGTCAGGGCGCCCCGCGAGGCCGGGGGAGCCAGCGACTCGAGGTCGAGCAGTCCCTCACGCAGGCACAGTCCGTAGGCCGTACCGAGGACGAGCGCGCAGACGATGAACAACCCGAGCGCGGGGCGTGCGCCGCCGACCGCGACCAGAAGGTATCCGAGCGCCGCCAGCGCGGCGCCGACCGTGCCGGCCTGAGGACCCCAATTGCGATGGCGGGCAGCAGTTTGAACCAGGATTCCAGCACCCAAGGTCAGCGCCGCAGCGAAACCCGGAAGGAGAGGACCGGAGTAGCGGTCCCCGAGCCTGGCCGTCATGGTCACGAAAGACACTGTTGCGCTGGCGAACACCCATGGCGCCAACGGAAGTGCCCAGAGCAGTGCGCCCTTCACATTGGTTCCCGACCGCTCTGCACGGTCGGGAACCTGTGTGAACGTCGCAGCTTTGGTGGGAGCAGGAGTACGACTCCACACAGCCGCCGCGGCAACCGAACCCACCGACAAGACGGCCGAGACGACAAAGGGCGTAGCGAGTGGGAAGGCGGCAAATTGTGCCAACAGACCCGAAAACAGTGGTCCCAGTGCAAAGCCCGAGGTGAGTACGACGCCCGCCATCACGGTTCCGGACTTGCCGCGAAGGTCAGCTGCCCACGCGGTACCGGCGCCGATTGCCAGACCGGCACCGATACCGACTACGAGGCGCCCGACCATGAGCCCGGGCGCGTCGTGCCAGAGAAGAAGAATCACGGTTCCGAGCGAGGCTATGAGTGCTCCGGGAAGGACGACTACAGCTCGGCCGACGCGGTCCGACACTGCTCCACCGGTCAACAGGCCGGGTAGGAGTCCGAGCGCATAGATACCGAAGACACCGTCGAGCACGGTATGAGAGAGGCCCTCGTCCACCCGGAGAACCGGGATGAGCGAAGCAAAGTGGTTGGCGGCCCAACCCGTCGAAAGTAGTACGGCCAGTACCGAGATGAACCCGCGACGGGATGGATCGCCCATACCGGCAGCTTAGGCGGGCACCAGATCGCTCACGTCGGCGAGGAGTTCGAACGTGCGCAACCACGCCTCGCGGTTGGTGCCGGTCGACACCGTGATCAGCTCGTCGGCCTGCGCATGCTCGGTGAACTCGTCGAGGTACGCACGCACCTCGGCGGGCGTGCCGATGGCGCTGTACTTGGTCATCTGCAGAACCTGCTGACCGGCGGGGGAGTCGAGCAGCATGTCCGCTTCGTCGTCCGTGAACTTGCGCCCGCGTCCGAGAAGAAGACTGACGCGCGAACGCTTGGCCGCGAGGAAGTCCTGCTGAGCCTGCTCATGGGTGTCGGCGGCGATGACGTTGACGCCGGCGATGACGTAGGGCTCCGCCAATTGCTCCGACGGCTTGAACTCGCGTCGGTAGATTGCGACGGCGTCGCGCAGGGCGTTGGGGGCGAAGTGCGAGGCAAATGCATACGGGAGACCGAGCATCGCGGCGAGCTTGGCTCCGAACAGTGACGATCCGAGAATGTAGAGCGGAACGTGAGTGCCCTTACCGGGAACGGCATTGATTCCGGGGACGCGCGAGGTGTCGCCGAGGTAGCCCTGAAGCTCGAGTACGTCCTGCGGGAAGCTGTCGGAAGAACTCGGGTCGCGTCGCAAAGCCTGCATCGTCTTCTGATCACTACCGGGCGCGCGGCCGAGGCCGAGGTCGATGCGACCCGGGTGCAGAGTCTCGAGCGTGCCGAACTGCTCGGCGATCGTCAGCGGTGCGTGGTTGGGAAGCATGATGCCACCGGCGCCGAGGCGGATTTTGCTGGTGTGCGCGGCGACGTGGCTGATCAGAACGCTGGTTGCCGAAGACGCGATGGAACCCATGTTGTGGTGCTCGGCATACCAGATTCGCTTGTAGCCCCACTCCTCGGCTCGCTGCGCCAAGGTCACGCTGGCGTCGAAGCTGTCTTTGGCGGTTTCGTTGTCGCCGATATGGGCGAGGTCGAGGATGGAAAGTGGGACGGCCATGAATGTGGTGCCTTTCTCAGCGAATAGAACGCAAGTGTCGTTGGAAGGTGCAACGATCTGGCCGGCTTTCCTATTTCCCCCTGGTCAACGCCCACGGATGGCGGCGGGAGGAGAAGGCATCAAGTCTTTGTCTCAATTTCGGTCATTTCGGATATTTCGGGTGAAAGTGGGGGCTAGATTTCCCGAATCGGAGGTTCTTTCGCATTCCAAGTGAATCGAGACCAGCATGACCACTGATCGGAAGGCTGTAAACAAGCGCAAAGTACGTGCATTGCTTGCCGGAGGACTTGTCCTCGGTATCGGCGCCGCTGTCACCTTGGCGGCGTGGACAGACAATGTTTTCGGCGACGCGCAGTTCAAGACGGGAAGTTGGAATCTCCAGGGTAGCTTCGACGGACTGACGACCTGGGGTGAGTATCAAGTGGACGCTTCCGCCGGCCACTTCCAATTCAGCACGGGATTCGACGCACTCTCACCCGGAACGACGGTATACGCGCCGGTAGCGCTTCGGATCGGTCCCACGGCCAGCACTTCCGGCGCGACGGTACAACTACTCGGTGCGACAGGCGGTGATGCCGACCTCAAACCTGCTCTGCGGTACTCGGTGTATCGAGGTGTCCCCTCCACGACCTGCACGGCGGCGGGAATTGGAGCAGGCACAGCATGGGTAGGCACCACAGCCAGTCCGGTGGCCTTGACGGCAGGTTCGGGTTCGGACGTCGCCTTGCTGGGCACGGGTGTGCCGGTGGAACTGTGCTTCGCGGTCACGCTGCCTGCCGGAGTCGACCCTTCGATCGTGTCGGGCAAGAACACCGGGCGCTTGCTCTGGCAGTTCACCGGCCAGTCCACCCCCTGACGCCTGCGTGGTCACAAGGCGAATGCGTCAGGTGTACGCACTAGCGGCTTCGGGACTCGTCCTGGGTATCGGTGCAACCACCGTGGCTGCCAGTTGGGTGGACAGCACGATGGGCGATGCATCGTTTCGCACTGGAACATTCGGAATCGAGTCGAACGTCGGCGGTGGATGGTCGTCGCATTCATCCAGTGGCCCTGGCGTTTTCACGTACACACCCTCGGCGCTCCTGATTCGCCCCGGCGCGTTCTCGTACGGCCCGATATCGCTTCGAACAGTGCCGGTCTCGCCGGCCGCATCCGTCACTCTGCAGGCGGCCACGGTTGCCGGCGACCCCACTCTGGCGTCGGCGCTGCGGTATCGGGTGGTCAAGTCGACGACCTGTGATGCGTCAGCCTTCTCCACGGGAACACCACAATTCGTGGTGGGAAGTGCGACGGTGTTTCCGTCGCTCTCAACTGGTTCCTCAGCCGGGGCCATCGCGCTACCCACCGGTGGAGTGTCCCCGGGAGCTCCGGTGGCGCTGTGCTTCGAGATTTCACTGCCCGGAACCTCGGCGAATTGGAGTAATCCGGCGTTGATCAGTAAGACGTCAACTCCCACTTGGCAGTTCAGTGCAACACCCTGAAGGAGCTGCAATGCCAACACGTGCCCGGACAACACATGCCCGGACGAAGAAGCGCTCGGTCCCCACGCTCATCGGGGACTGCATCCTTCAGGTTCTTGCAGTCGGTGGGGTCATCTGTATCGCTTTGGTGATCTGTGCCTTCGCCTTCGACATCACACTGATCATGTTCAAGACGGGTTCGATGTCGCCGACCATTCCGACGGGTTCGCTCGCCGTTGTGCGTGAAGTACCTGCGGATTCCGTCGAGGTTGGCGACGTCGTCACCGTCGATCGGGGAGTGTCCGAACTGCCGGTGACCCACCGGGTCGTCTCCGCTCGTACCCAGGACAACGGCATCACGATTCTCGATCTCAAGGGTGATGCCAACGCCTCGGCTGATCCCGCGGTATACGAGGTCACCACGGTCCGAAAGGTGCTCTGGCACGTTCCGGGATTGGCGCGGGTGATCGTCTACTTCTCGAATCCTCTTGTTCTGGGTGCGATCACGCTGACCATGGCCGCTTTGGTGGTCGCCGTATTCTGGCCGCGCAATACCGATGACGACGATGCCGACTCGGCCGACCCGAAAACCGAACCCATTCAGGTTCTTCTACCGCCAGACGGCGGTAGACAATGAAGCGTCGCCACCTGTTCTCAATCATCGTATTGGCAGTTGCGGTTGTTCTGGGCTCTGGTTTCTCGTCTCACCCACTACTCGGTGAGACAGACGCGGCGTGGACAGACTCCGAGTACGTTACCGGCCCGATTTCCACCGGCTCATGGACGACGAGTGGGTACGGCAGAGGCGCCGGCGGGCTCGGGTTGTCCAGTGGCGGAATCGTGATCGATCTTTTCGGCAGTTCGATGTTCGAAGGTGTTTCACAACAGAACACGATTGGAAAGGACCTGGACACAACCAATCTGGTGGTTGCAAAGCTGCTGGGTGTCAACTCGTTGTCCCGGACCGGATCGATCTCGTCGTGCGCTGCCTACTCGGTCGGGCAGCCTGCGAGCGGCCGCTGCCAGTCGGCAATTGTTTCGGATACCGATTCGACGTCGACACTCACATCGATGACCGTGACAGTGAACTTGCTGTCTCTACTGGGGATTGATCTGGTAAGTGCGCCGATAGTCACTGTGGCATCGCCGATTACGGCCGGGGCCGCGTGCGATATCTCGAACAGGGCATCGGTATCGGCGAGTAGCCCTACGAATCAGGTGACGGTGGGATCTCGCGTCCTCACGATTCCACAGCCTGCCGAGAACGCATCGGTGACGGTGACAGGGGCGGACGCCACTGTGAATGCCGCTGGATTGGCGACGATTCAATACACGAACATCAAGCTCGTGAGCACGCGAACGTCCACGGCAACAACGGCGCAATCGACGCTGAGCGTGAGTCTTTCGATGGCAGCTTTTGCGATTCTGGGGGCGCAGATACTGGGCACCACAAACGTCGCGTTCAATCTTGTAACGGCCCAATGCGGAATTGGCAGCGCGACATACCCGGTCACGCCGCTGAGCCTCCCAACCGGATTTGCTGCGCGTGCGGTCAGCCCGACGCCTACTTCGGTGAGCGAACCCCCGTCATCGACGACTTCTTCGACCACAGCAGCTGAGAACACGGCAGCTGAGAACACTGCAGGGATGACGACCACCGCGTCTGTGCCGACACCGACAGCAACCCCGACATCGACAGCAACCCCGACAACGACGGCAACCCCGACAACGACGGCAACCCCGACAACGACGGCTACACCAACCACGAGTACACCGGCTCCGGCGGACCCGATCGGGACAGTAATCCAGGGGCCGGTCGGTTCGAGTATCTCCGCCTTCACCACGGATGACGGACTCACCTGCGAGGTTGCTCCTGATGCGGACTACTCGCGCGAAGTTGCAGTCGAATGCTCGGACGGCACAACGGGTACGGTCCCCGGTTCTGAACTCGGCCCGCAGCCAACCGTAGCGGGGGAGTACCTGCTGGTCCCCCTGACGAGAGACCACGTCACCGAAGTAGTCACCCTGAAGTCAGCGACACGACGCTGATCAGTTCCGCACAGCGTTGGCCATTGCGGCCAACGAGAGGGCCTGCCGAGCGCGGTCGAGGACGACCGTTCGAGAGATGTCGATGTGCGATACCAGTGCCTCGTGGGCTTGCGGAATCTTGCCGTCGAGCACTAGTTCGACGACGGAGATATGTTCGTCCACGGTGGCCTTCATACGGTCGGGAGTCAGGTAGTCGAACATCCGCACGGGGCGCAGTTTCGAGTTGACGGCCTGAAGAGCGTCGACCAACGCGTGGTTTCCGGACGAGGCGAGGAGCGCGATGTGGAACTCCTCGTCGAGCGTCACGAAACCGGCGTCCGGTACCGGCATCTGTGTGCGAAACGCGTACCACCTGTCGAGCTCGGAACCGAGCGCGTCTCGATCATGGGCGGGGGCCTCACCCTCGAGTACCCGACGAAGCCCGTGCACCTCGAGGAGTAGGCGCAGCTCGTAGAGGCCACCCAATTCGTCGAGGTGCGGTCGGTACGGAAAGAGTCCGTGTTCGTCCCGCTCGACCAGCCCGTCGGATTCCAACTTCGCGAGCGCCTCGCGGACCGGTGTTCGCGAGACACCGTACAGATGAGCCAACCGTTCTTCGCCGAGCCGTTCGGATGGGGCGATCTGGCCCGACATCAGATCGCTTCGGATCGACCGATAGACCTGCTCGCGCAGCGGCGGGCGCACACTCATGTCAGATTGCCATCGCTCGACGAACCGCGTCGGTGGACGTGGTGCCGCCCTCACCGGTCGAGGTCACGTGTCCGGCCGCGAGAATGCTGTAATGCTGCGCAGATTGGAGTGCGAAACCGATGTGCTGCTCGACGAGGAGGACACCGAGATCGCCGCGCTCGGTGAGTTCCATGACGGTCCTTTCGATTTCGGCGACCACGTTGGGCTGAATGCCCTCGGTCGGCTCGTCCAGGATGAGGATCTTGGGCTCCGTGATCAGGGCGCGAGCGATGGCAAGCTGTTGTCGCTGCCCGCCGGAGAGAAGTCCCGCGCGCCGGTCGAGGAGTGTGGTGAGCGCGGGAAACAGATCCAATGCCTCTGCGATGAGTGCCTTTCCGCGTTTGCGCCCGTCGGCGACCACCCGAAGATTCTCGGCAGTCGTCAGTTGTCCGAACGACTGCTGCCCCTGGGGTACGTAGGCGAGTCCGCGAGCGACGCGGGCGCTCGGCCGTAATCCGGTGATGTCCTCACCGTTCAGAAGTACCTTTCCCCGTGTGGGTTTGATCAGTCCGACGGCGGCGCGTAGCAAGGTGGTTTTGCCCGCACCGTTGTGGCCCATGACTGCCGCAACCCCGTCGCTGGGAACCAGCAGGGAAACGCCGTGGATCACTTCGGTACGTCCGTAGCCGGCGCGGATGTCGACGAGTTCGAGCATGATTCAGTCCTCCAGGGTCGGTTCGGTGTCGGCGCCGAGATCTGTTCCGGCAGCGGCTGTGCCGAGGTAGACCTCTTGCACCTTGGGGTCGGCTTGGACCTCCGCCACAGTTCCTTCGGCGAGTACTTTCCCAGCGGCGAGCACCGTGACGGACGTGGCGAACGATCGCATGAAGTCCATGTCGTGCTCGACCACGACGACGGTTCGCGCACCGCCGATGCGCCGCAGAAGGTTCCCGGTCTCCTCGCGCTCCTCGAGGCTCATGCCTGCGACGGGCTCGTCGAGCAGTAGCACGGAACAGTTCTGTACCAACAACATTCCGATTTCGAGCCACTGCTTCTGCCCGTGCGCCAGGATGCCCGCGGCAGTGTTCCTGAGGTGCTCCAACCCAGTTGTCTCCAGAGCCTCTTCGATCTCGGGAAGCACACCTTTGCGTTTTCTGAGCAGGTTCCACGCTGATCGGCCGGCTCCGGCCGCGATATCGAGATTCTGCAGTACCGAGAGCTCTTCGAAGACGCTTGCCGTCTGGAAGGTTCGTCCGACGCCGAGACGGGCGATCTTGTGAACCTTCTTGCCGAGCAGCTGCTCGCCGGACTTCGTGATCGAACCCGTCGCGGGAACGAGTCCGGTGATGGCGTCGACCAGCGTTGTCTTTCCAGCCCCGTTCGGGCCGATGAGAAACCTGAGGTCGCCCTGCATGAGGGTCAAGTCGACGCCGTCGACGGCCTTGAAACCGTCGAAGCTGACCGAAAGATTCCGTACTTCGAGGTACTCGGACGACATTCCGGCGTTGCCGCCCAGTGCCGGTGTGGGTTCGCTGGTGGCGGTTGTGTTGGTCATGACGACACCTCCACTGGTTCGGGTTGGGAGACCTTGACCGGTGGGTCGGCCGGGGTCTCACGCTTCTTGCGGTGGCGCATCAGGGCGAACAGTCCGGCCACACCTGCCGGGAAGAACCCGACAACGACGATGAACATCAACCCTTGTGCGTAGATCCATCCCGAAGGGAGTTTCTCCGAGAACGTCGACTGTGCCCACGCGACGCCGATCGCACCCAGTACAGGACCGAGAAGCGTTGCGCGGCCGCCGATCGCTACCCCGATGAGGAAGGCGATTGACGGGACGATCCCGACGTCGGCGGGGGAGATGATGCCCACGATCGGAACGAACAGCGCGCCGGCGATACCGGCGAGGAACGCCGCGGTCACGTAGGCGACCAGTTTGATGTTCGCCGGATCGTATCCGAGGAAACGTACGCGCTCCTCTTGATCGCGGACGGCGACGAGGAGTTCGCCGTATCGGGAGTTCATCAGCTGGCGAATCAGAGCGACCGATGCGAGAAGAACTCCGGCGGCGATGAAGAACAACATCTGCTTGTTCGCCGGATCGTTGAGGTTGAAACCGAAGAACGTGCGAAAGCGGTTGAGGCCGTTGCTGCCACCGATCGACTGCTGGCCGATCAAGAGGATCGCGAAAGCCGCGGCGAGTGCTTGCGAGAGGATCGCGAAGTACGCGCCCTTGACTCTCCGCTTGAACACACCGAGTCCGAGGAGAAAGGCAACAGCGGCCGGCAGGAAAAGGATGGCGAAGATCGCCACGAATGGCGAGGCGAACGGTTGCCAGTATCCCGGCAGTTCGGTCTTGCCGGCGATGGACATGAAGTCCGGGACCGCGTCGCCCTTGAGTTCGGCATCGGCGATCTTGAGGTGCATCGCCATCACGTATGCGCCGATTCCGAAGAAGACGCCCTGGCCGAGCGTGAGCATTCCGCCTCTGCCCCAAGCCAAACCGATGCCGACAGCGACTATGGCGAAGCACAGGAATTTGGCCAACAGTGACAGCCTGAAGTCCGAGAGCACAGCCGGAGCGACGGCGAACAGCACGATCGCGGCAAGTGCAAAACCGCCCCACACCCGAATTCGGGAATTGTTCAGGATGCTCATACGAGGCTCCTCGTCTTGACTGCGAACAGGCCCTGCGGCCGAACTTGAAGGAAGACGACGATGATGACGAACACGATCACCTTCGCGATCGACGCCGTCGTCGAGTACTCGATGAACGAGTTCAAGATGCCGAGGGCGAAGGCTGCGATCACGGCTCCCTTCATCTGACCGAGACCGCCGACGACAACAACCAGGAAGGCGTCGATCAGATAGGACTGGCCGATGGTCGGGCTGGTGGAACCGATGAGCGTCAACGCGACACCCGCGACGCCGGCGAGCCCGGAACCGAGGAAGAAGGTCGTGATGTCCGTACGACGAGAGGAGATTCCGCTCGCCTCGGCCAGATCGCGATTCTGGACGACGGCCCGGATGCGTCTACCCATCGACGACTGCTTCAGTGCGACCGAAAGTGCGATCACTGCTGCGATCGCCAACACCAGAATGAAGATGCGGGTTTTCGGCACCACGGCGCCGAAAATATCGACCCCGCCCGAAAGCCAGCTCGGCGCCGAAACATTGACTGCCGGCGCGCCGAAGATGTCACGCGCCAACTGCTGAAGGATCAATCCGACGCCGAATGTCACCAACAGGGTGTCGAGGGGTCGGTGGTACATCCGCGATACCAGGACCACTTCGAGCACAACACCCATCAGTCCGCCGACGACGAAACCGACGAGCAGAGAAATGATCAACGATCCCGTTGCATTCGAGATCACCTGCTGCACTACGTATGCGGTGTACGAGCCGGCCATGATGAACTCGCCGTGTGCCATGTTGATGACACCCATCTGCCCGAACGTGAGAGACAACCCCAACGCTGCCAACAGGAGAATCGATCCGATACTCAAACCCGTGAACAACTGCCCGATCACAACATCCATGACAGACGCTCCACCTCTCTACTCGCCGATTCCGTCAATTCCGCCTTTTGTCGATCAGCTACCGAGCCCCTCAGCCCAGGGGTAGTTCTTCAGGTACGGATCCGGCTCGATCGGCTGTCCCGAATCCCAGACCGTGTAGATCAGTCCGTCGGAACGGATTTCGCCGATCCGGGCAGTCTTGGTGATGTGGTGGTTGTCGCCGTCGATGGTGACGAGTCCTTCGGGCGCTTGGAAGGTCACACCGTCGGCGTTGTCCTGAATATCCTTGACCGCAAACGAGTTGGCCTTCTCGACGGTGTTCTTCCAGAGGTAGACGGAGGTGTATGCCGCTTCCATCGGATCGGACGTGGGCTTGTCCTGGCCGAACTTTGCCTTGTACGCCGCGACGAACTTCTTGTTCTCGGGGGAGTCGATGGTCTGGTAGTAGTTCCACGCCGTCAGCTGGCCTTCGACGTTCTGGACTCCGATACCACCGACCTCTTCCTCCGCAATAGAGACGGAGACGACGGGCATGTCGGCGGGCTTCAGGCCGACATTCGAGTATTCACGGAAGAATGCGACGTTGGAATCGCCGTTGAGTGTGTTGAACACGGCATCGGCGTCGGCTGTGCGGACCTTGTTCACGATGGTGGAGAAGTCGGTCGAACCCAGAGGCGTGTAATCCTCGCCCTTGATCTCGATGCCGTTCGCTGCCGCGTACGCCTTGATGATGCGGTTGGCGGTCTGCGGGAACACGTAGTCGCTGCCGACCAGATACAGCGACTTGACACCCTTCTCCTTCAGGTAATCCAGAGCCGGGATGATCTGCTGGTTGGTCGTTGCACCCGTGTAGAAGATGTTCTTCGAATCTTCCAGTCCCTCGTACTGGACCGGGTAGTAGAGCAAAGAGTTGTTGTCCTCGAACACGGGCAGCATGGCCTTGCGGCTCGAGGAGGTCCAGCCACCGAAAACTGCTGCGACGCAATCGCTGCTGATCAGTTTCTCGGCCTTCTCGGCGAACACTGTCGGCTCCGACGCGCCGTCCTCTGCCACGATCTGAATCTTCTTGCCCAGCACACCGCCGGAATCGTTGATCTCCTGCACCGCCAACGAGATGGAGTCGCGGACCGTCACTTCACTGATGGCCATGGTGCCCGAGAGTGAATTCAGGGAACCGACCTTGATCGTGTCCCCCGAGGTGTCGACGCACGACGTAGCCGTCGAATCTCCCGATGCGGTGTCTGTTGCCTTGCTTCCGCAGCCGGTGAGAACCAAGCCCAGCGCGGCGAGAGCGGCCGGCGCGGCAAGGGTGCGCTTCGAGAAGGTTCGCATGTACGGGCCTTTCGTGTCGATGGCTCTGGCAGACAATGGCTCTGACAGATCTGTATCCGGAGTGCGTATACAACGCTGTATTCGTCGAGTGCACAGAGTAGGTGGAAGTTGTTGCGGTGGAATGACTGTCGGTGACAAGTGTGTGTCCGGTGTTTCGATTGGGTGTCCAGGACCTCACACCGCAGGTCAGCGAGGGTGCGGTGTTAGCATCGACGAGAAATTGATCAAGCACTCGCTTGACGATCGGAACGTCGGAAGGATCTTCTCGTGCGCTCGACCCGACGGGACGAAATACTCGCTCATGCGGCCAAGCTGTTCAGTGAGCGGGGAATCGCCGCGACGACGGTGCGAGACATCGCCGACGAAGTCGGGATCCTCTCCGGCAGCCTCTATCACTACTTCGACTCCAAGGATGCGATAGCCAACGAGATCGTCGTCCGGTTCCTCGAAGATCTCAACGTCCGGTACGAGGACTCGATCGAACCGGAAGGTTCGGCTCGAAATCGGCTGGCCACGATGGTGTCGGTGTCTTTTGCCTCGGCGGTGGATCACCCGTATGCCACGGAGGTCTATCAGGGAGAAGCCATACTTTCGTCGCAACCGGCGGACGCGCCCATCACCATCCTGGTTCAGAAGGCACACAGCTACTGGCGATCGGCTATCGCTCGCGGAATTGCCGACGCGGAGTTTCGGGATGACATCGATCCCGAACAGTTTCACCGTCTCTTGCGTGAATCCGTCTGGTCCACCGTCGCGCAGTATCGCCCGCAGCTTTCCGAATTGGCCGAAGATTTGCAGCGCAATCTGATTTCCGTTTTCCTGGACGGCTTTGCCGCACGTTCCGTCGACGGCGAGCCGGTGGCGCGCATTGCGCGGCGCACGGCGAAGAAGGAAGCGCAGGCCGAATCTCCCGACTCGGACCTTGCCGAACTCCGCTCTGATGTCGACGAATTGAAGTCCGTCATTCGCGAACTCAGCTCCTCGATCCGGCAGCTGCAGAAGCCGTAACACCGCAGTTCCTGCGCGTGTAGTTCGGATTTTGACTATCAGTGTGACCCAGTGCATACTTCTGTCCACACTCGTAAATCAAGCGCTTGTTTGATTTACCAAGCATAGTTTGGACGGGAGTTCGATGTGAGACTCGGAAAGGCGATCGCCGTCTGCGCGGCAGTGGTCCTCGGGGCGAGCGCGTGCGCATCTGCCGGTGTCATTCCCGAAGACACCATCGTCATCGGTTTGGACGAGGACTCCACCGGGCCCGGTGCGTCATACAGCACGATCGCCGGCAAGACCGTGCGGATGACCGTCGACCTGATCAACCAGGCGGGCGGAATCAACGGTAAGCAAGTCGAATTGGTTGTCGAGAACGACGAGAGCAGTCCCACCAAGACCCCGTCGATCATTCGGAAGTTGGTCGATCACGGATCAAGGGCGGTCATCCTCGCCACGGGCAGCGGGTCGGTGCTGCAGGCCAAGTCGATTCTCCAGCAGTCGAAGATTCCTGCGATAGCTCCGGTCGTTCTCAGCGACGCCTTTGCCTCGGCGCCCGACAACGACTTCTCGTTCATGATTCCGAACTCGTTGAAGCAGTACGCCCAGGTGTACTGCGGGGCTTTCGAGAAGATGGGGTACAAGTCCCTGGGAATTCTCGGTGACGCGAGTGCGTCCATCGACGGAATCATCAAGACCCTGCGGCCGGCGCTCGAGAAGTGCGCGAGAGTGACGGGCGTCGAAAAGGCGCCGGTCGATGCCGCGGACATCACCGCACAGGTCTCACGTCTCGCGGAAACCGAACCGGACGCGATTCTGGTCGCCAGTATCGGCGGGCACTTCGAAATCCTCGCGCACAACACCTTGTCGAAGGTCACCCCGCAGACGCAACGCTTCTCACTCGCTTCCATCGGAAACCAGCCCGCATCTTGGGCTTTGGCGGACCCGAAGGCGTTGAGCGGCATGGTGTACATGGGCTCGCTCAGTGAGAACAACCCGAGAACCGCCGAACTGCGTCGCAAGGTGCAGGCGGTCAAGGGGCCCGATTATCAACTGACCGCCTACGACGCACAGGCGTACGACGCCGTCATGATGTTGGCCGAGGCCATCGAGATTGCCGGCGATCACCGAGATCGGACGGCCGTTCGTGATGCTCTTCAACAGGTTTCGGCACTTCCCGCCAGCTTCGGCCAGGACGGACTGACACTGTCGTTCTCCTCGCAGGATCACCTTGCTCCGGACAGCCTCTGCGGACTGGTGCTCGTCGAATTCGGTGAGGACAACAAACCGGCCCATCCGTGGGATTCCTACCAACCCCCGTGCGGATAACCGAGGAGCTTTGACATGACAGACGCACAACTGTGGCTCGCAGCCATCGAGATCGGTGCCTTCTTCTCTCTGATAGCCCTCGGAATGTATCTCGTGGTGGTCGGCGCCGACTTCTTCAACTTTGCGATGGGCCCGTACGCTATGGCTGCGGCAATGGCGTCGAGTTGGGTCGCGATCAATTACGGGCTCGCTCTCTGGATTGCCATGCCGCTGGGGATCGCGGTAGCGGTGGCGCTGTCGATCTTGACGGAAAAGCTTGTGGTCAAACAGGTTCAGAAGCGTTCGGGTCGTGGGGAACTACCGGCGTTGGTGGCGGTGACCGCAGTACTGTTCGGGATCCAGCAGCTCGCCGGCACTGTCTTCGGCCGCACACCACTTCCCGGGCAGAAGATCTTCGACTTCGATCCGATATCGGTACTCGGTGCGACCGTCGACAGTTCGACCGTTGTGCTCGTCGTCGGAACTGCTCTGATCTTCGTCGGTATCGGACTGTGGCTGAACCGGTCCACGTCGGGCCGTCGGCTCCGCGCCGTCGGCGACAGTCCGGATGCCGCCCGCGTCCTGGGCTTGCCGGTGGATCGGGTACGCCTCATCGCGTTCACCCTCGCGGGTGTGATCGCCGCGGTCGCCGGACTTCTGTTCGCTCCCAAGGCCGGTGTTCAGTTCACGAGCGGTCTGTCATGGACGCTGACGGCATTCATCGCACTCGTCATCGGTGGTACCGGCAGGAGTTGGGCTCCGCTGATCGGCGGAATGGTGTTGGGCGTCGTCCAGGTATTCGCCCCGTACTACTTCGGTGCGAGTGCTGCTCAAACCGCGATTCTCTTGATTGCCCTGGTGTTCTTCGCTTTCCGTCCGGAAGGCTTGCTCTCGAGGAAGGTTCGCGTCTGATGGCCTCGCTTTCTACCAGTCCGCCGACGTCAAGTCCGCCCACTCCGGCCGGCAGTTCCCGGACGAGGATGCTCGCCGTGTCACGAGAAGCGCTGATCACCGTGGCCGTGGTTGCTGCCGTGCTGCTGTGGATGGGGCCGAGTCTGTACCGGCAGGATCTGGTGTTCCTCGCTGCGACGTATTCGCTGATCGCCCTCGGCATGTACGTGCCATTCGTGCTCGCGGGATCACTGTCGATGGCGTACAGCGCGTATGCGGCGATCGGCGCGTATGCCGTTGCGCTGATCTCGGTTCGGACCGGGTTGTCGATGTGGTGGGGATGGATTCTCGGCGCCCTCGCCGCTGCAGCGGTTGCAGTACTCCTCAGCTTGGCAACACAGAAACTCTCCGGCTTCTACCTTGCCGCGGTGACCTTGTTGTTCGGTATCGCTTTCGAGCACTGGTTGATCGACGGGCCGAGTTTCACCGGCGGGTCGGCCGGGATCTCGGGCGTCGAGACTGTGACGATGTTCGGCTGGGAGCCACCGCGCTACGCATTGGTCGTGTTCGCGATCTTGTTCGTGTGTCTGATCGCGGTCACTGTCGATCGACTTCGGAAATCGGTGTGGGGGCTGATGTTGCAAGCTGCCCGCGACAATCGTAATGTCGCACGGTCTTCCGGCGTCAATCCTGCGCACCTGACCGTTGTGGCGCTGGCGATCGGTGCCGCGATCGCGTCGACCGGCGGATCGCTGTTCACCGTGTCGGTGCAAGCTGTCACTCCTGAAACCTTCACTCTCAGTATTGTTTTCCTTGCGATCTTCATGCCGATCATCGGCGGTCGCAGTTCGGCGTGGGGTGCTCCGCTCGGTGCATTGATCGTGGTGATCGTGACGCTGAACATGCCCGGGTACCAGGGAAGTGGCGAACTCCTGCTTGCCGGAGCCGTCCTGGTGATCCTCATCGTCGCGCCTGGTGGGGTGATCGGGTGGAGTCAGAACGTTCTGGGTCGAATGAACCGTCTGTACAAGGAGCGTGGCAATCGATGACTCGGCTACTCGAAGTGAGCGGGCTCCACAAGTCCTACGGCGGCGTCCGCGCTGTCGACGATGTCTCGTTCAGCGTCGGACCGGGAGAGGTGATCGGCCTTGTCGGCCCGAACGGGGCAGGCAAGACCACACTGGTGGACTGCATCTTCGGCACACAGCAAGCAGACTCCGGAACCGTCGCGCTCGCCGGTGCTCCCTTGACCGGGCCGTCGGAGCGCCGTGCACGGCAAGGGCTCTCGCGCACGTTTCAACATCCGCAGCTCGCGGCGGAACTCGACGCCGTCGACAACATCATCCCGGGACTGTACGGGCACAAGATCACCTCACCGCTGCACTCGCTGTGGTGGGCGATCAAAGGACCTTTCGAGAACTGGGACCGGACAGCGCAGCGGGCCCGGGAGATCGCTGCGCGATACTCGGTCACCGACGTCGAGAGTGCTTGCGGGGATCTCAGTTTGGGCGCGCAGCGTCTGGTCGAGGTGGCGCGGGCGATGGCGACCGAACCCGATGTTCTCCTGTTGGACGAACCGTTTGCCGGCGCGGATCACGACGGCATCGCTGCCATCTCCGGTGCCGTGCGATCGATTGCCGCGCAGGGCAAAGGAGTAGTCCTGGTCGATCACAACGTCGATCTCATCGCGGCGCTCGCCACCAAGATCGTGCTGCTCAATTTCGGATCAGTGGCGTTCTACGGACCACCGCAGGAGTGCTTGGCCAGCGACGCGATGCGAGAAGTCTATTTCGGTTCCGAATACGAGGAAGGCGCCTGACATGCTCGAACTCGACAGAGTCACAGTTCGATACGGATCTGCTGTCGCCGTCAGGGACGTCTCCCTTGTCGCCCCCGCCGGAGAAGTGACGGCGATCGTCGGACCGAACGGTGCAGGCAAGACCAGCTTGGCGGGATCCATCTACGGCTCGGTTCCCGCCACCGGGACAATCAAATTCGATGGTCGAGAGATCCAGAAATTATCGGCACTGGATCGTGTCCGCAGCGGATTTGCCTACGTTCCGCAAGGCAGACAACTGTTCATGCGAATGTCCGTTCGCGAGAACCTACGCGTCGGCGCAGACCTGCTGGGATTGAAAGCCGAAGCCGTGGAAACAGCTTTCGAGAGGTTCCCGATCCTGCGTGAACGCTCGGAGAGTTATGCCGGGGTCCTCAGCGGTGGTGAGCAGCAGATGTTGGTTCTGGGGCGGGCCCTTCTGGAAACCCCGAAAGTGCTGCTCCTCGACGAGATGATGACAGGACTGGCGCCGAAAATCGTCGCGGAGCTGCGAGCGCTGGTCGGGGGTCTGGCCGCCGAGGGGGTGACCGTCATCGTGACGGAACCGGCACTTACTGCACTGAAATCGGTTGTCGACCGCGGATATGTCATGCAGCGCGGCGAACTCGTCCGCGAATGCGATTCCGCAGCGACACTGGACAACGCGTACAAACAATCGATGGGCGTCCTCAGCGCCGACGGGAGATGATCGACGATCATGCTTGAAACGAAGACACTCGACTTCACCGTCGGTGAATTCGCCACGAATCCGGACCGGTTCGCCGGCGTCAGCATCAGCGAAATGGTCAGGCATTGGTCTGAGACCATCCCGGACGAAACCGCCTTTGTCACTCCGGAATCGAGGGTGTCGTGGAAACAGTACGACGCGGCTGCCGATGCGATCGCGTCGGCGCTGGATCTAGCTGGTGAGGGGTACGGACATGTTGCCGTGTTGCTTCCCGACACCGCTGTATTCCATGCGGCTCTCTGCGCAGCATTTCGTACCGGCCGCGTCGCCGTCGGAATCGGTTCGCGCTCGGGCATTCGCGAGATCTCTCATCTGATCGCCCGCTCGGAAGCCTCCGTACTCGTCACCACTCGCACGCTGCGAGGCGTCGATACCGCCGAACTCGTCGCGAGTCTGCGGGCAGAGCATCCCGGACTGGACGTCGTCTTCGCCGACGAACGCGCCGACGTGAGTTTCGAACGCGTGAGCGCACACGGCGAACTCACCTCGTTGCCGGTCGAGCTAAAGCAGTTCCCCGCAACCAGTCCGTGTTTTGTCACGTCAGCCGTTTCGATGCTGAACTCGACCTCCGGCACGACGGGCCTGCCCAAACTGGTCACACAAACCGAGGATCGTTGGGTTGGTTTCTCCGAGATTGCCGCCGAGGCGGCGGCGATCGGTCCGGATGAGGTGTTCCTCGGCGGGGTTCCGGCGCCTTTTGGATTCGGCCTCTGGACTTCGCATTTCCTGCCGGCGCTACTCGGTGCTCGTAATGTCGTCATGGAACGCTTCGACGTTTCGGTGATGATCGAGTTGATCGAGCGCGAACGGGTTACCGCTTTGAATTGTGTGAGTACACAATTCAAGATGCTGTTGCGTTCGGAGGCCGCGGAATCCGCCGATCTCTCGTCACTTCGTTTCATGTTCACCGGTGGTGAAGCCGTGCCGTATTCGGAGGCACTGGCCTTCGAACAACGCACCGGAGCTGCGGTTCTGCAGTTCTACGGCTCGAACGAAACCGGCGCGGTCTCGGTGACGACGGTTGCGGACGATTCCGATACCCGACTGAAGACGTGTGGCCACGTCATCGATCGTATGCAAGTTCGTGTATTCGACGACGCTGCAAAGGAAGTGACGGGCTCGGTCCGTCGTGGTCAGCCTGGGGTCAACGGACCGCTGATGTGTCAGGGCTATTGGGGCGACGTCCATGCAAACGACGAGTTGTACACCGACGACGGTTGGATGCTTCTCGGCGACATCGTCGAGATCGACGAGACCGGGCGGGTGCGGGTGGTGGGGCGCAAGGCCGACATCATCATTCGAGGCGGCAAGAACATCTCCGCGGTCGAAGTCGAGGAGTACGTGCGCGCGCATCCTTCGGTAGAACTGGTCGCCGTGGTCGGGGTCGACGATCCGCTGTTCGGTGAGAAGGTCTGTGCGGTCGTCGTATCCGCCGATGACGATCTGAGTTCGGAGGACCTGACCGCCTGGCTGCAGAGCCGAGGAGTGACCCGCGAGTACATACCCGAGTACGTGATGACGGTCGCCGAATTGCCGATGGCGGCAGGCGGCAAAGTAGCCAAGGGCGAAGTCAAGGCACTCGCGCAGCGGCGGATCGCTGAACTCGGCTGATCGCGCCTGGCAGTACCGGCTTCGCGTTACGCTGATCCGGACATTGTGCCGAGAGTGAAGGAAACCCGATGACGAACCCTTCACCGCACCGATGGCGCAAGCGAGCACTGTTAACGCTCGGGATCCTGATCCTCCTTGTCGGCGCCG
This sequence comes from Rhodococcus baikonurensis, assembly GCF_040489275.1. Lineage (NCBI taxonomy): Bacteria > Bacillati > Actinomycetota > Actinomycetes > Mycobacteriales > Nocardiaceae > Rhodococcus > Rhodococcus baikonurensis. The sequence goes on from NZ_JBEUOQ010000003.1 coordinate 382,329, forward strand.
TGGTTCTGGCCTTTGTGCTCAGCCCGAGACCCGGCGCGCTCACCGTGCGCTGGGTCTTCGATCGTGACGCCGTGAAAGTCACCGAGGCGCTGGAGAAGCACGCTCCGGATGGTGTCGACTCGATCAAGGACCAGCAGTACCGCGCCGATGACGACGACGCATACCTGGATGTCTACTTTCCCGCGGCGACGACGACCGCATTGCCTACGGTGATCTGGACTCATGGCGGTGCCTGGATCTCGGGAAGCAAGTCCAACTACGCGCCGTACTACGAGTTGCTGGCCTCTCGTGGCTACACCGTTGTGTCCCTGGACTACTCACTCGGACCCGAGCACAACTATCCGACCGCGGTGCGGCAGCTCAACGACGCGCACGCGTACGTCGTCGCGAATGCGGAACGACTGCATGTTGACCCGACGAAGATTGTTCTCGCCGGTGATTCTGCGGGAGCGCAACTCACGAGTCAGCTCGCCGCTCTCATCACTGATCCCGCATATGCGGACCGAGTGGGCGTGAACCCGTCGCTGCGGCCGGATCAGTTGCGCGGAGTAGTCCTCAACTGTGGCATCTACGACGTCGGGAACATGGTCGGCGGGCCAGGCATCATCGGCTGGGGAGTTGATCGGTCCCTCTGGGCGTATACCGGGGTGCGCGACTTCATGAGTACCGAAGCGGCGGATCAGATGTCGACCTTGAACTACGTCACCGATCGATTTCCGCCGGTCTACGTCAGCGGCGGCAACGCGGATCCTTTGACAGATTCTCAGTCGAAACCGTTGGCTGACAAATTGACGGGGTTGGGAGTTGGGGTCGACACACTGTTCTATCCGGCCGATCACGTTCCGGCGCTCGGTCACGAGTATCAGTTCGATCTGGACAATGCCGACGGTCTCACTGCACTCGATCGCACGGTTCAGTTTCTCGACGCACATACCCGCTAGTTGTCGGATGATGCTGAGACGCTAAAGAAATGGTCATTTCAGACAAAGCGCCGCGGGTGTGTTGCCGGGTAATTCTCGACTAGTCCTTTTGGTCTAGCCTGGGTGAATCCGATCCGACCCCAGGAGTTGTTGTGCGCGCGTCTTCCCCCGACAGACGGCGAAGGCGCATTGTCGGAATCGCTGCGGTATTCGTCGTCATTCTGCTGTCCGGTGTGGCCGCGGCGCTCGTCAGTCCGTGGCCGGGAGTTCTCCTCGTACGGTGGATGTCGGCGGGTGGCTCCGAAGCGACTCACGCACAACTCGACAGGCACGCGCCATCAGGAATCGTCTCGGTCCTCGATCAGTCGTATCGCGACGGCGACGACGATGCGCAACTCGACGTGTACTACCCGTCGGAGTCCACTTCTCCGCTGCCGACGGTGATCTGGGTGCACGGCGGTGGCTGGATATCAGGATCGAGAACCGATGCGTCCGGTTACTACAAACTGTTGGCAAATCAAGGCTTCACTGTGATTTCGGTGGACTACTCACTGGGACCAGATGCGTATTACCCCACCGCAGTGAATCAGCTGAACGACGCGTATCGATTTATCGTGAGCAATGCGGACAGGTTGCATGTCGATTCGAACAATCTCTTTCTTGCGGGAGATTCGGCAGGCGCGCAATTGTCCAGTCAGTTGGCTACCGTCATGACCAGCCCTGACTACGCGTCGCAGATGGGGATTGAACCGGCACTACGCCCCGAACAGATACGTGGAGTCGTCCTCGACTGCGGGGTGTTCGATCTGAAACCGCTGCTGTCACAGGGGAAGTACCTCGGTTGGGGCGTCGACAAGCAATCGTTGTGGGGATACCTCGGAACGAGGGACTTCGACGGGTCGACTGCAGTGGGTCAGATGTCGACACTCGGGCATGTGACCTCGACCTTTCCAGCGACGTTCATCACCGGCGGAAACATCGACCCGCTGACCGCCAGTCAGTCGAAACCCATGGCGCAACGGCTCGCCGATCTCGGCGTCGAAGTCGACGCACTGTTCTACCCCGACGATCACGAGCCTGCGCTGGACCACGAATATCAGTTCGACCTCGATACCGTGGACGGGATGATCGCGTTCGATCGCACAGTCGCGTTCTTTCGCAACCACGTGCGTTAGTGCGCTCAGCGAATCACGTAAGGCGAAATCGAACTCCGGTGCTCGCTGATGTCGAGGTCCTTGCCCAACGGAGGGAAGGCACGCTGCGGACAGTTGAGGCGTTCGCAGACGCGGCAGCCCGAGCCGATCGGCGTTCCCGGATTCGACTCGTCCAGATCCAGACCGTCGCTGTAGACGAGCCGGTGCGCGTGTCGAATCTCGCATCCCAATCCGATGGCGAAGATCTTTGCGGGCTGTCCGTATCGAGCCGCTCGACGTTCGACCGTGCGCGCAACCCAGAGGTATCGGCGGCCGTCGGGCATCTGTGCGATCTGGGGCATGATCTTGCCCGGATAGGAGAACGTCTCGTAGACGTTCCACAGCGGGCACGTACCGCCGCTGGTGGAGAAGTGGAAGCCGGTGGCGGACTGACGCTTCGACATGTTTCCGGCCCGGTCGACACGTACGAACATGAACGGAACCCCGCGAAGTTTGGGGCGCTGCAGGGTCGAGAGGCGGTGGCAGATCGTCTCGTAGCTCGCGGAATAGAAGGCGGACATGCGCTCGATGTCGTACCGGAAGTCCTCGGCGACGTCGTGGAACTGGCTGTAGGGGAGCACGGTGGCCGCCGCGAAGTAGTTGGCCAATCCAAGTCGCGCCAGGGAGACCGACGCTTCGCTGGTGAAGTTGCCCTCGGCCACCAACGAGTCGAGCAGGTCGCCGTGCTCGAGGTAGGCGAGTTCGGTCGCAAACTTGAAGACCTGTTGCCCGCCGGAGAGCCTCGCGGAGATTTCCAGGACTCTGGTGTCCGGGTCGTATCGATGAAGTATGTTCTCGCCCAGGTCGACTCGTCGAACGATCTGCACGCCGTGGACGGTCTCGAGGCGTCTCGCGATCTCGCCGGCGACGTCGCCGCGGTGAAAGCGCATCCGGGCAGTGAGTTCTTCGGCCGCGGTGTCGAGATCGTGAATGTAGTTCTGCCGCTGATAGAAGTAGTCGCGCACTTCCTCGTGCGGCATGGTGATCGAACCGCTGCCGCTGCCGTCCGAGAATCGGTCCTCCGTCGCTGCGGCGAGCTGTGCCGTCGTGTTGCGGAAGCGGCGATGCATGTTCACCATCGCCTTGGCGAGGCCGGGGTGGGTGGAGACCATCTCCGCGATTTCGTGGGCGTCGGCGTCGATGCCCATCTCCTGATCGAGAGCGACCTCGCGCATTTCTGCGATCAAACGTGTGTCGTCCTGCGGGGAGAAGAAGGTGGTGTCGACACCGAACACTTCACTGATTCGCAGGAGGACCGGCACTGTGAGTGGCCGTACGTCGTGCTCGATCTGATTGAGATAGCTTGCCGAGATCTCCAGCGTCTTGGCCAGCGAAGCCTGGCTCAACCCGCGCTCGGTCCGCAGTTGGCGGAGCCGGACACCGACAAAGGTTTTCGACATTTCCCCAGGATACGAGTGACGGCCCGGCTTCGCAAAGGTGGGTTCGCAGACTTCGCACAAGGGCTCCGCCCCCGTGAGTGGTTAAGGAGTCCTGGCACTCCTTAACCACGCACGGGCCGGAGGCCTAGACCTTGTTCTCCGAACGCGGGGCGCCGATTCCGGGATCGATCTGGAACGGTCCGCTCGAAGACGGAGCGAGGGGGAAGTCGAAGATCGCAGTCGGGAGATACACCGTCGAACACGAGTTCGGGATATCCACGACGCCCGACAGACGGCCCTCGATCGGCGCCGCACCCAGCAGCAGGTACGCCTGTTCGGGCGCGTACCCGAACTTGGTCAGGTACTCGATCGCATGCAGGCACGCACGCTGGTACGACAGATGTGAATCCAGGTACTTCTGCTCGCCGTCGAGTGTGACGGAAGTGCCCGAGAACGCAAGCCACTCGGAATACTGCGGATCCGTGTTTCCCGGCATGAAGATGGCGTTCTCGGAAACGCCGTAGGTATCCATGCCGCCTTTGATGATGTCCACACGAAGATCGATGAAGCCGCCCATTTCGATGGCGCCGCAGAATGTGATCTCACCGTCGCCCTGGGAGAAGTGGAGATCGCCCACCGACAGATTCGCGCCGTCCACGAATACCGGATAGAAGATTCGGCTGCCCTTGGTGAGATTCTTGATGTCCTGGTTTCCGCCGTTCTCGCGCGGGGGAGCGGTGCGGGCCGCCTCGCCGGCCACGCGTGTGTACTCGTCGCCGGTCAAGGTACCCAGTACTGCATCACGGGGCTCGGGCGGAAGTGCAAGCGGGGGAACCCGATTGGGATCGGTGGCAATGAGGGCTCCCTCGCGGGCATTCCACTTGGCGAGCAACGCTGCCGACGGGGCCGTGCCCATGAGTCCTGGGTGGACGATGCCCGTGAACGAGACGTGCGGAATGTGGCGCGACGTCGCCGTTTGCCCGGAGAAGTCCCAGACGGCCTTGTACGCGTCGGGGAACTGTTCGGTGAGGAAGCCGCCGCCGTTGTTCCGTGGGAAGATGCCGGTGTAACCCCAGCCTTGACCGGCCAACGGACCCGAATCCTCTTGGGGGATAGGCCCGATGTCCAAGATGTCGACGATCAAGAGGTCGCCGGGCTTTGCGCCTTCGACGGCAAAGGGGCCGGACAGCGTGTGGACAGTCGTCAGCGGTGCATTGAGAATGTCGTCGGCCGAGTCGTCGTTGTGGATGGCGCCGTCGAACCATTCGCGGCAATGGACACGAAACGAGTCGCCGGGTTTCACCGTCACCGCCGCGGGGATGTCCGGGTGCCACCGATTGTGGCCGACGATTTCCTGGTCGGTGAATTTCTTGGCGGAATCGAGTGGAAACAGCAGTTCAGGCATATGCACTCCTCATTCTCGACGAAACGGAAAACTCGTGGCGGCAGGATTTTCGTGTCGGATCGGGGCTCGCGAAGATTTCGCTCAGGGGCGAGGTAGCTTGCGGTGCAACGGATTGGACGTCGTCGGGGCAGATCGCTGGCCGCGGCCCGGTAGTGACCCACTGACCACGGCAGGCTCGTGCGCTGATCGGGCAGTGCTGTCCAGTAGACCCATCGCGGCCGACGACGCGTGACTCAACCGGGGAGACGAGACCACCCGCTTGGACTCGAGACTGCACTGGGGGCAAGTAATCGACTGGGGCACTTCGGCCATCGCGAACGACCGCTCGAGCGGGCCGCAGCCGGTACAGCGAAACTCGTACAGAGGCATGCGGTCACGCTATCGGAGGATCCGTCAGTGCGACACTGGAACGACACGCACCGGGTTGCCGATGCCGCAAGTGCGTACGTCAGCGCAAGTACACAACCGCGTTGTCACCGCCGGTGCAGGTGACGATGCCGGAGGCCGCCTTGCACGCCATCGTGTACTCCTTGCCGGTCACCGGACTACGTGCGGACACGGTCCTGGATGTACCCGCGGCACCGGAGTTTCCGTAGGCCATCCGAACGGCCTCGGCGAACTCGCACGAAGTTTTGCCACCACTGGTCGCGGACTCCTTGTAACTTCCGGCCGCCTGCCCACCGGGGCAGGCGGACGCACCTGCCGGGAAGTTCGCGGCGCGTGTGGTCGTCGGGGATGTCGTGCTGGGAGCGGTTGTCGTGGTGCCGGGTGTGTTCGCGGCGGTGGTGTGGGCGGCGCCACCGGCGGCAGAGCTGGGAACGTCCTTCGGCCAGAGAACCCATGCAAGCCCGCCGAAGAGCACCAACACTGTGACGACACCGATGACAGCTAGCGGAATCACCCAGCCGGGTCGCCGTGGCGGAGGGTTCCCACGCGGTGGGCCTGGTGGGAACCCTTGCGGTGGGGGATAGGACTGTGGGGCGGCTCGATATCCCAACTGCGGCGGTTGCGGACCGGATTGCGACCATGCCTGGTTGTTCGATGGCTGCTGGTAGTTGTTCGACACAGCTTTATCGCCCGGTCGGTGGTGTCGAGGGCGTCGAACGACAAGTCATGGTTCGACAGCATATGGCTGGCGAACGGGTTGTCTGTGGCTTTCCGAGGGGTAGTTCCCGGAATTGTCCGAGTGAGGGCTCGTGACGCGGAGTGATTGCGGTCACTTGCAGGTAGTGAAGTGGGCTCCGAAGTAGCGGACGGGCCTGTTCCGAGTGCCGCGTGAACTGCCGGAATTCGCAAGCGGCGGAGTTGTGTGCATTTCGTTCACAGCCTGCGGTTTCTTTGCTACTCGCGAGTACGGAACCTGTCCGATTGGGCAGTGTCGACGGTGTAGGAATCTTCACAGACTTAGCAAAGTGTGTTGAAAAGGTAGCGAAGATTGGCATTAGCAACAGGTAGACGGCACTTTTTCGATGTGCCATTCTCGGTAAGTACACAAGAAGGGCCTGGCAAGTATGTGAAGTAGTACGCACGTACTGCTCACAACAGGCCGGACCAGCAGATCAAAGAGATGGAGTCTTGATGTCGACCACCGGCACCCCGAAGACCGCAGCTGAGCTCCAGCAGGATTGGGACACCAACCCTCGCTGGAAGGGCGTTACTCGTAACTACACGGCCGATCAGGTCGTCAAGCTCCAGGGCACCGTCGTCGAGGAGCAGACCCTCGCTCGTCGCGGATCCGAGATCCTGTGGGATCTCGTGAACAACGAGGACTACATCAACTCCCTCGGTGCACTTACCGGCAACATGGCTGTGCAGCAGGTTCGCGCCGGCCTGAAGGCCATCTACCTCTCCGGTTGGCAGGTTGCCGGCGACGCTAACCTCTCGGGCCACACGTACCCGGACCAGAGCCTCTACCCGGCCAACTCGGTTCCGACCGTCGTTCGTCGCATCAACAACGCACTGCTGCGCGCCGACGAGATCGCCAAGACCGAGGGTGACACCTCCGTCAGCAACTGGCTCGCTCCGATCGTTGCCGACGCCGAAGCCGGCTTCGGTGGCGCTCTCAACGCTTACGAGCTCCAGAAGGCCATGATCGGCGCCGGCGCTGCCGGTGTCCACTGGGAGGATCAGCTCGCTTCGGAGAAGAAGTGCGGCCACCTCGGCGGCAAGGTGCTCATCCCCACGCAGCAGCACATCCGCACCCTGACCTCGGCTCGCCTGGCTTCCGACGTTGCGGACGTTCCGTCCGTCATCATCGCCCGCACCGACGCTGAGGCTGCAACCCTCATCACCTCCGACGTGGACGAGCGTGACCGCCCGTTCCTCGACGGCACCCGCACGGCTGAAGGCTTCTACGGCGTCAAGAACGGCATCGAGCCCTGCATCGCTCGCGCCAAGGCTTACGCACCGTACGCAGACCTCATCTGGATGGAGACCGGCGTGCCGGATCTCGAGGTTGCAAAGAAGTTCGCCGAGTCCGTTCGCAGCGAATTCCCGGACCAGCTCCTGGCCTACAACTGCTCCCCTTCCTTCAACTGGAAGGCGCACCTGGACGACGCGACCATCGCGAAGTTCCAGAAGGAGCTCGGCGCAATGGGCTTCAAGTTCCAGTTCATCACGCTGGCCGGCTTCCACTCGCTCAACTACGGCATGTTCGACCTGGCCTACGGCTACGCCCGCGAAGGCATGACGGCATTCGTCGACCTGCAGGAGCGCGAGTTCAAGGCTGCCGAAGAGCGTGGCTTCACCGCCATCAAGCACCAGCGTGAGGTTGGCGCCGGCTACTTCGACACCATCGCCACCACCGTTGACCCCAACACCTCGACGGCAGCTCTCAAGGGCTCCACCGAAGAGGGACAGTTCCACTAAGAACTGACTTCGGGTGGGGGAGAGGCTCGGCTTCGGGTCTCTCCCCTGCTTGTATCACCGCACTACTTCTCTCGTCTTCAGGGCAGTTCCGATTGCGTCGGCCACCAGCGTCGACGCAGTTCGAAGTGCTTCTCTTGCAACACCTTCACCAGACAAACTCCACGAGACAAACAAGGAGCTGACGTGACCAGCGAAAAAATTCAGCGCGTCGGCGTTATCGGCGCCGGAATCATGGGTGCCGGAATCGCCGAGGTGTGCGCCCGCGCACATGTCGATGTTCTGGTCTTCGAGCAGACTCGCGAGCTTGCAGCAGCCGGGCGTTCACGCATCCTGCGTTCGCTCGACCGCGGCGTGAGCAGCGGAAAGATCACAGAACGTGAGCGTGAGCAGGCCGCATGGCGTCTGCGTTTCACCTCCGATCTGGGAGATTTCGCGGACCGCCAGCTCGTCGTGGAGGCCGTCGTCGAAGACGAGAAGATCAAGAGCGAAATCTTCGCCGAGCTCGACGCGGTCGTGACGGACCCGGATGCGGTTCTCGCGTCCAACACGTCGTCGATCCCGATCATGAAGCTCGGCATCTCGACCAAGCGTCCCGAGCGAGTCATCGGTATGCACTTCTTCAACCCGGTTCCGGTTCTGCCGCTCGTCGAATTGGTGACGACGCTCAAGACCAGTGCCTCCGTCTCGCAGCGCGCCGAGGCTTTCGCCAGCGACATCCTCGGCAAGCAGGTCGTCCGCAGTGCCGACCGCTCCGGCTTCGTCGTCAATGCACTCCTGGTGCCGTACCTGCTCTCGGCGATCCGCATGGTCGAGTCGGGATTCGCGACCAAGGAAGACATCGACAAGGCAACCGTTCTCGGCCTCGCGCACCCCATGGGCCCGCTGGCTCTGACCGACCTGGTCGGACTCGACACCGTCAAGTCCATCGCCGACTCAATGTACGAAGAGTTCAAGGAGCCGCTGTACTCCGCTCCGCCGCTGCTCCTGCGTATGGTCGAAGCCGGATTGACCGGCAAGAAGTCCGGCGCGGGCTTCTACGAATACGCCGACAACGGTCGCTCCACCAAGCAGGCAAGCTAAGGCCCACAGCCCCCTGTGCGCGTTTGTGGAGTGTAGAGACTCCATAAGCGCGCACAGGGCGCTCGCGCCCCTCGGTTAGAAAGGTCGACCGCATGTCCAGCAGCACTGCAGCATTCGGCTCCAGCGTCCTGGGGTATCCGCGCATCGGGCCGCGCCGTGAGCTCAAGCGCGCCCTCGAGTCCTACTGGCACGGCACTTCGGACAAGGACGCACTTCTCGCGGTCGCCAAGGAACTCCAGGAATCGACCTGGAGTGAATTGGCTGCGACGGGATTGAGCCAGGTTCCGGGCAACACTTTCTCCTTCTACGATCACGTGCTCGACAACGCGCTGCTCTTCGGCGCCGTGCCGGAGCGGTTCAAGCCGCTCGAGGGCGCCCTCGATCCGCTCGATTTCTACTTCACGATGGCACGCGGTCGTCCGGACTTCCCGCCTCTCGAGCTGGTGCGCTTCTTCGGCACGAACTACTACTACCGTCAGCCCGAGATCGACGCGAACACCGTGTTCTCGCTCAACTCGGAGGCACTTCTCGACGAGTTCGATCGTGCGAAGGCGCGCGGCATCGAATTGCGCCCCGTCATCATGGGACCGGTTTCGCTGCTCCTGCTCTCGAAGGTCGGGCCGGCCACCGAGAAGTCCGATCCGAACTTCACCCCACTCGACCTGTTGGACTCGCTTCTGCCCGAGTACGAGAAGCTCTTCGAGCAGCTCGCCAAGGCCGGTGCCACCTGTGTTCAGTTGGACGAGCCTTCGGTGACCGAGGACCGCACCGCCGAGGAGCTCGCCGCTCTGGGACGTGCATACGAGAAGCTGTCGACGGCTCCGCTGCGCCCGCGTCTGTTGGTGACCGGTCCGTACGGCAAGTTCGGCGAAGCCCTCAATATCTTGGCGCCCACCAAGATCGAGGCCTTCGGTCTGGACCTGGTGCACGGCAAGATCACGGCCGAGGAACTGGCCGCGGTGCCGAATATCAAGCGCAAGCGCATCTACGCGGGCGTCGTCGACGGTCGCAATGTTTGGCGCGTCGACCGGTTCAACACCTTGACGTACCTGAACGAACTCAAGGACGTTGTACCCGACCTCGTCGTCTCCACGTCGTCGTCGCTGCTACACGTGCCGTACGACGTGCTCTCCGAGTACGACATTCCGGGAGACGTTGCAGACCGTCTGGCTTTTGCGAAGCAGAAGGTCGGCGAGGTCGTCTCACTGGCGAAGGCGCTCACCGAAGGTCCTTCGGACAAGTGGCGTAAGCGTCCGACGAAGGTGCACTTCAAGCTCAAGCACGCTGTCCGTGCTCGGGTCAACGCGATCAAGCCCGAAGATCGTGTGCGCGCACCGTACGAGGAGCGGCGTAAAGCTCAGCAGGAACGGTTGAACCTGCCTTTGGTTCCGGCCCAGACACTGGGTTCGTTCCCGCAGACCGACGCGATTCGCCAGGCTCGTTACGAACTCGGCCAGGGCCGTTTGGAGTGGGACGACTACTACAAGCGCATCCAGGAAGAGATCGAGCGCACAATCCGTCTGCAAGAGGACATCGGTCTCGATGTTTTCGTGCACGGCGAGCACGAGCGCAACGACATGGTCCAGTACTTCGCCGAACTGCTCGAGGGCTATGCCTTCACGCACAACGGTTGGGTTCAGGCCTACGGATCTCGTTGCACGCGTCCGCCGATTCTCTACGGCGACATCGCACGTCCGAAGCCGATGACGGTCGAGTGGATCGCGTACGCGCAGTCGCTGACCGACAAGCCGGTCAAGGGCATGCTGACGGGTCCGGTCACCATGATCGCTCGTTCGTTCGTTCGTCAGGATCAGCCGCTTTACGAAACGGCAGAGCAACTGGCACTTGTCATTCGAGACGAAATCGCGGATCTCGAAGCCGCCGGAATCGCCATCATCCAGGTGGACGAGCCGGCAATTCGTGAACTGCTGCCACTGCGTGAGGACGGCCGGGAGGCCTACCTGGAGTGGGCCGTCGACGCGTTCCGTCTGGCAACAGGTGGAGCGAAGCCGGAAACACAGATCCACACACATCTGACGTACTCCGCTCGGTCGTCGGTGGTCGACGCCATCGAACGGTTGGACGCCGATGTGACGGCTATCGTCGCGACCCGCTCCATCACGTGGGTTCTCGAAGCGCTCAAGGAAGGCGCGCTCACACACGGCGTCGGCCCCGGTGTCTACGAATCTCGTTCGGCTCGGATCCCCGACATCGACGAGCTCGACGAATTGCTCACGGAGGCAAGCGAATCGATCTCACTCGATCGTTTGTGGGCCAACCCGGACGGCGGCCTCAAAACCCGCCATCCCTGGCAGCTCGAGCCTTCGCTGCGCAACATGGTCGCGGCTGCGAGGCGCCTGCGTCGTCGGGCCGAGCAAGCCGAGCGCGACGCCGGGTAAGTCGCGTAAAGAACAAGTCATGGAGGGGCCTGCGATTTGCAGGTCCCTCCATGCACGGGTAGGCATGTGTGCATGGTTACTGCTGCTGCTTATGCCGCGACGTCCGCTGACGGTCCCCTCGAGAAGACCACCGTCGAACGCCGCGAGCTCGGTCCACTGGACATTCTCATCGACATCAAATTTGCCGGCATCTGCCATTCCGACATCCACACCGCTCGCAACGAGTGGGGCGGAGCCAAGTACCCGATCGTTCCCGGACACGAAATCGCCGGCGTCGTCGCCGCCGTGGGTTCGGACGTCACCAAGCACAAGGTCGGCGACCGCGTCGGCGTCGGCTGCTTCGTCGACTCGTGTGGGGAGTGCGACGCCTGCCTGGCCGGCGAAGAGCAGTACTGCCGCAAGGGTGTGACCGGTACGTACAACGCCACCGGACGCGACGGCGAACGCACTCAGGGTGGCTACTCGACGCACATCGTCGTCACCGAGCACTTCGTTCTCTCGATCCCCGAAGGCATCGAGCTCGACGTCGCCGCGCCGCTGCTGTGCGCAGGCATCACCTTGTACTCACCGTTGCGGCACTGGAACGCCGGACCCGGCAAGAAGGTCGCCATCATCGGTTTCGGCGGCCTCGGTCACGTCGGCGTGAAGATCGCCAAGGCACTCGGCGCGGAAGTCACCGTCCTGAGCCAGACACTCGGCAAGAAGGAAGACGGGCTTCGTCTCGGTGCCGACCACTACTACGCGACCAACGACCGCGAGACGTTCAAGGCACTTCGAGGCGAGTTCGACCTGATCCTCAACACGGTCTCGGTCAATCTCGACATCGACGCCTACATGTCCTTGCTCGCCATCAACGGCACGCTCGTCGAACTGGGCCTGCCGGAGAAGCCGATCGAAGTTCGCGCATTCTCCCTCGCCGCAAACCGTCGTAGCCTCGCCGGCTCCATGGTGGGCGGTATTCCGCAGACACAGGAGATGCTCGACTTCTGCGCCGAGCACGGTATCGGTGCAGAAATCGAACTGATCCCGGCGAGCGACATCAACGACGCTTACGAGCGCGTGATCAAGAGCGACGTTCGCTACCGATTCGTGATCGACACCGCAACAATCTGACCCGCTCGGTCCTGCTCAGTCGAATTGTTCGCGGAGCTCAGTCGAATTGTTCGCGGAGCTCAGTCGAATTGTTCGCGGAGCTCAGTCGAGTTGCTCGCGAAGATTATTCAGTGTCTTCGCGAGCAACCTCGACACGTGCATCTGGGACACACCGACTTTCTCGGCAATCTGTGTTTGCGTCAGATTTCCGAAGAATCTGAGCATCAACACCGTCCGCTCTCGTTCGGGCAGCTTGTCGAGAAGCGGACGCAAAGCCTCGTGATTCTCGACGTTCTCGAGGGCTGCGTCGTAGTCACCGAGTGTTTCCACCAGCGGCAGATCGTCGGTGTGATTGGACGCGGCGCCGTCGACCGAGACGGTCTGGTACGCGTTGCCGGCGATCAGCGCCTGGGCAACTTCTTCGAGTTCGATCCCCAAGGTCTCGGCCAACTCGTCGACGGTCGGCGCGTGACCGAGTTGTTGTGACAGCTCGCTGATGGCTTGCCCGAGTTGGAAGTGCAATTCCTTCATCCGACGCGGAACCCGCAATGCCCAACCGGTGTCGCGGAAGTGTCGTCGAACCTCGCCCATCACGGTGGGCACCGCGAACGAGACGAAATCGGATCCGCGGGTGGAATCGAAACGGTCGACGGCATTGACCAGACCGAGCCGCGCCACTTGAACCAGATCGTCGTGCGCCTCGCCGCGCCCGTCGAATCGTCTGGCGATGTGTTCGGCCAACGGTAGGCACCTGGTGATGAGTGCGGTGCGCACTCGTTCGTACTCGGGGCTGTGTGGCTCGAGGGTCCGCATTTCCTCGAAAACTGGTATGACGTCCCGATATTCGTCGGTGGACCGCCGACGCGGGCGTGACGGGCCGTCTGCGGAAGCGGTCACAGGCGCCCGCTGAGGGCCTTGGTGAACTTCATGGTCGTGATGTAGCCGACGCCGCCGAGGTTCTCTTCCTGATCGAGCGAAATCGAATCGGTGAGTTCGGTGAGGATGTGCCACCCGAACGAACGCTGACTGCTGTCCTCGTACTCCGTGGTGGTCGTCGACACGGACACGTGCAATTGCGGGGGAGTGAAGACGAACCGACACACCAGAACCGAATCAGGCGCAGCACGAACGATCAGATGCGTACAGATTTCGTCCATGGCCAGTTTGATGTCGGCGATGGCGTCGAGGTCGAAGTTTTCCTGAATGGCAACGGTGGCGGCCAGTGCACGCAAAATCGACAGCTGATCGAGAGTCGCTTGAATCCTCAACTCCACGACGGGCTGAGTCTGATCTTGATCGGGCTCGAGTGCGCTGAGGTGTGCCATAAGTTCTCCGGATCGTCGTACCAGGGGTCCCCGTGAAGTCTGGTGCCGAGAACGATACCCATCCCGACCTTCACAGTGACCCCCGAACACGAAATTTCGTCGATGGTGGTGCCGGGGTAAACGACACAGTTCTGCTCACGACCGTTGGCGATCGCAACATCGGATTACCTCGCGGAACCGCAGACCAAACCACATTTTTGTTCGGAACACCGAAACGAATGGTCGCAACGCACTTGTGACGTCCGTCATGCTGGCGTACTGTTTCAAACCGAGGTTGAGCACACAGCCGATGAGGGATTTATCCGTATTTCTGGAGACCCGTTCATCGTGCGTCTCCTTCGGAGGTCCCTTCTCTTTTGCAGAGTGTAAACCGTTGCGGGATGGGAGAACCATGACTGTTGTTCCAGGATCATCAATTTCAGGCTTTACGAACGCGGCGAAGGGATCGGTAGATTACGGACCTCCCGCGACCGGGACAGCGACCGCATCGTTTCACGCGCACCGTATCAGTGCACACACCGCTGTGATCCAAGTTCGTGGCGAGATCGATCTGATGAGCGCCAATGCTTTTCGTGACTTCTTGACGTACCACGTGGCCGCGGACCGGACGCTGGTGGTCGATCTCTCCGAACTCGAATTCATGGGGACATGCGGCTTGTCCGTGCTGTCGGTCCTGTCGACGCGATCGCGCGACGTTGGCGGCACACTGGCGCTCGTCTGCGCCCGCCCGGTGCAAAGGTTGCTCAAAGCAGCTGGTCAGGAGTCGATGTTTGCCTGCTACGAGTCTTTGGATCACGCGATCGGTCTGGAAGAGACTCGACGTTTCCCGGCTTGAACCCGCGGTTCACCCACAGCTTCGTGAAATCAGCTTCGTGAATTCGGTTTCGTAGAGCCCGTCAGTGTCAGTGCACTTCACTTCGGTGAGTGCCCTTGTGCTGGCGGGCTCTCGGCGGTGCTGTGACGCAACGGCCGTAGGTGCGGACCACTTCGGTGGCGACGTGATCCCACGAATACGATTCGCAGGCGCGAGCCCGGCTCTGCCGCGCAAACGCTGCGCCTTCGTCCTCGTCGTCGAGAAGATGACGGACTGCACGCGCGGTTTCCACCGGATTGTTGACCGGGACCCGGCGCCCCGTGAGTCCGTCGATCACGGTATCCCGCAGTCCGCCAACAGGAGTCGCGACAACCGGAACGCCACATGCCATCGCTTCCAGAGCCGCGATTCCGAACGGTTCGTATCGGGGGGTGCACACGAGGGCGTCGGCCGATCGCATCAGTTTGGGTAATTGGCGGTGCGGCACCCGTCCCAGTAATTGGACTCGATCTGCGACGCCGAGTCGCTCGGCGAGCTTGACCAAGCGGATCGCCACCTCGTCGGTGCTCAGTTGTGCGACGGGTGGCCCGCCGATCACCACCAACTCCGTATCCGGCAGCGAAGCCAGCGCGGCGACGGCAACATCGAAGCCCTTCTGCTCCACCAGCCTTCCGACGCAGATCAATCGATGCGGTGCGTTCTTCTTCGCGGCGGGGCCCTCCGGGGTGAACGCGTCGGTGTCGACGCCCGACGGCACCATCGTGGTCCGCGATCGCGGTGAGCCCTGCCGGACCAGATCGAAGATTTCGTCGGAACTCGTCGCGATGACATGGGTTGCGCCCCTGGCGATCAACGGTTCCAGGTGAGTCCGTTCCGAGGGGCTGTCGTCGGCTGCGCCGAGATGGCGATGCGCCGCAGACCCCAGGGAATGGAAAGTCTGCAGTACGGGGATGCCGAGCGAGCGCGTCGCGAGTTCCGTTGCCACACCTGACATCCAGAAGTGCGAGTGCACTACATCGGGCCGGTCGGTACTCCACTGAGCGCGCAGAATGCTGGCGAAGGTTCCCAGGTGGGGGAGGATGTCGGCGTCCGGGAGCGCCTGCGTCGGGCCGGCCTCGAGGTAGTCGACCGAGTACCCGGCGCGGGCGCGAACGCGGTCCGGCCCTCCGACGTGTGCCCGTCTGGTGAAGACGGTGACGTCGTGTCCGGCTCGCACCAGGGCCGCGGACAGTTCGTCGACGTGCAGGTTCTGTGCACCGGCTGCCGAGCAGCCCACCGGTGCGAGTGGATCGGCGTTCACCGACACCATGGAGATCTTCAGCATTCGTCCGGGAGCCATAGCGGGCGAGTACTTCATCGGGTCCCCTCTCCACTTGATCGGTTCGTCTGGGGATACCCGGAGTCCGTGATCTGAACCGGGTTTCGACGTGGTCAGCGGTGGGCACATTCCAAACACGATGGCGAGGAGTGAGGTTCGATGACAGAACAAATGCTGGTCGACGCAACCGTCGGACTCGGGTTCGAGCGGTACGTACAACGGGTGGCGGTCGGCGTGGGGGCCGGCATCGAGCAGTGGTGTTGCAGGCGCGAGCACCCTCTGGAGGCCTACATCGCGTTGGACCGAACTGTGCCGCGTTTTCCAGGGCGTGAGGTGGCGTTGCTCTGGGAGGAGACATGCGGTTGGGCCCTGGCCGTGGAGACTCGTTCAGGGGAGGACCTCATCGTTCTCGGATATCTGGGCGAACACGCTGTGCCGGCCCCGGACGCCGTCGCCGACTTTGCCGCGACGCTGGGCACCCGCAGCCCGCACTGGGTCATGAACAGGCCCCTGGCGGATTCGGACGAGACTGCGCGAGAACTGCGAAGCTACTCCGGAAGTGCTTACGCCTGAACGGTATTCATTCCCTGGCCGCTCAGTTGACCACGTCCAGGATGGGATCGAGAACGGGAGTTGCTGCAGCCTCGACGGCCGGATCGTCCATCAGTTTGAAGACGATGTGACCGCCGAGCGCACCACCGACACCGACCGCAGCGAGTCCCAGCACCGAGAAAACACGTGCCAGTGCGAGCGAGTCCTTTCCGCGTAGCCGGTATGACGCGGCAAACGACCAGATGCCCACGGCATTCGACGCTGCGTGCACGAGCCCCACACGACGGGCGACGTCGCCGCGTTCGGACCAGTCCAGCCAGCCGGTCAGCAGAACCGGCGGCGTCGAGATCAAACCGAGCCCGATCAATCGTCGTGCAGTCTGCGGATCGCGGAGCACGGTGTCGAAGATCAGCGAAGCTGTCCACGCGCCTGCCGGAACGGCTACGAGAGCGGGGTGGAGGGGATGCCCGACGGCGGCGCCGCGCAGAAGCGCTGCGACAGTGCGCGATCTGTCGGATCTCTCGGTGATTTCGAGGATTCTGCGCCGAAGGCCAATGGACGGACCGTCCAGTCCGCGAGCGGATTCGATTCCGCGGTAAAGAGTTCCGATGTCCATGTAATTCGGCTACCCGGCGTAGACGTCGGGAAACCTCGCGGCGGGAGTGTCTTGTCGACCGTCATGCTCCGGCGTACGGTCGAAACGAAAGAGATCCGACCGGAGGAGCGAAAGATGAAGCTCAATCTCTTTGCAGCGTGGGCGTCGTATTTCCTGGTATTGGCCACAGTTGTCTGTCTCGGCAGCTTTCTCGTGGCCGCCGGTTCAGGGCACGGTGGTTGGGCGTTGATTGCCGGGCTCGCCGGTGTCGCGTCCATCGGACTGGCGGTTGCCCTGTACACCAGCACCGTTCATCACGACCACAAAGTGCACCGCGAATCCCCACACCTGTTCTGATCGGGACTGCTTCTGATCAGGACTGTGCGAGTCGCGCCTTCTCCGCCTCGATGTCGAAGTTGGCAGGCGGCCAGTCGAGATCGAGCTTTTCCAGAGCGTCGATCAGTAGCTCCGTGACCGCAATTCGGCTGTACCACTTCCGATCACACGGCACGACGTACCACGGAGCATGTTCGGTCGACGTCTTGTCGAGCATCGCCTGATATGCCTGCTGGTAAGCCGGCCACAATCCGCGCTCTGTCACGTCACCGGGGTTGTACTTCCAGTACTTGTCCGGGCGGTCGAGACGCTCTTCGAGTCGCTTCTTCTGCTCGTCGAGCGAGACGAACATCGCCACCTTGACGATGGTGGTTCCGGCGTCGACGAGTTCTTTCTCGAACTGGTTGATCTCGTCGTAGCGCTTGCTCCAGACATCCTCGGGGACAAGATCGTGGACGCGCACGACCAGGACGTCCTCGTAGTGGGAGCGATCGAACACGCCGAGATAGCCGCCGCGGGGGAGTTCCTTCTTGATCCGCCAGAGGTAGTGGTGTTGCTTTTCCTCTTCGGTCGGCACGCCGAATGCCGCGTGCTGAACTCCCGAAGGATCCACGTGACCGATCACGTGTCGGACCATGCCGCCTTTGCCGGCGGTGTCCATGCCTTGCAGGACCAGCAGGATCGAACGGCTGTCTCCGGACCTGCCGTTGGCGTACAGCAACTCCTGCAGGTCGGACAGAACCGCGCCGCGCTCCTCGAGCAGACGCTCGCCGTCAGCTTTGTTTCCGGTGAATCCCGGTGTGCTGTTGCGATCGAGTTGATCGAGTTCGAACCCGGGCTCTGCCCGCAGAGTCTTGGCGGCCGGTGTTTCCCACAGCGAGTCTTGTGCCATGCCGAAAGAGTGCCACAGGATCGACCACTGTGGCTCGAAAGTTCGGTCTCGGGCGAGTCAGTCCTCGGCGGGCTTGACGAGCGGATGCGGTACCGATTTGAACTTGGCCGGTGATCCGTTGACCGCCGCGATGCCGGTGATGCCGCCCCACGTCATCATCGTGAGGTAGTCGATCAACGATTCTGCAGACATCGACTTGTTGGAGATCCACCAGTGCGTCGCAAGCTGAATTCCGCCGACGATCCCGAACGCCCACGGCAGGGAACCGCCGGAATCCATCTCCATCTCGCGAAGACGATTGCCCAACACCGTGGAAAGCAATTCGGCGATCATGCGCTCGGAATCGGCAACGACGTCGCGGTTGGCGCCGGCGCCGTTGGCCATGACGTAGAGATAGATGTCCGGGTCGGATGCCACCGTCTCGACGTACGCGGTGATGCTGGCCTGGGTGAGTTCGAAATCGTCGAGATCGCCGCTGATCGCTTCGTAGATACGCGGCGACAGGATGGTTTCGACGTACCGCATCATCGTGGCGGTGGTGAGGTCGCTCTTGTCGGCGAAGTACCGGTAGAGCACGGTCTTGGAGACACCGATCTCGGACGCGATCTCGTCCATGCCGATCTCGCGGCCGCGCGCCCGAATAGCGGCGATGGTGCCGTCGACGAGTTCCTCGCGGCGAGCGATTTTGTGTTCGCGCCACCGACGCTTGCGACCGTCGGATTTCTCGGGCTTCGCATCAGCAACGACTGGGCCGTCTACCTGCTCGTTGTCCTGCACGGCATTCTTGGCCACGAGTCATCTCATATCTGTGGTGCGAGCCACGTCCGATCGGTCTACTTTCCGGTCCAGCTTAATGTCCGTGCCTTTATCTCGGGCACTCACATCGGCAGTTCGGGGGATTAGGTCCTGAGGAATCAGACATCGTGTCACTCGCGCTACGCCGAGTCACACCTTTCGGCACAATGGCGAGGGTGCAGCAACTGAGCCTCTCCGCCTTCGACGACGCCGCCAAGCGTCGGGACCTTCGCAAGATGAAGGTCTTCGCCACTGGCCTTCTGGGCTTCGCGACGGTGGTCTACATCTTCTGTCGGTGGCAGGAATCCCGCGGTGCCGGAGAGTGGGTCGGCTACGTCCGCGCCGCGTCCGAGGCCGGCATGGTCGGCGCCCTGGCCGACTGGTTTGCCGTCACCGCGCTCTTCCGTCATCCGATGGGACTCCCCATCCCGCATACCGCCATCATCAAGCGAAAGAAGGACCAACTCGGCGCCAGTCTGAGTTCGTTCGTCGGCCAGAACTTCCTGGCTCCCGAAGTTGTGTCGGCCAAGGTGCAGCAGGCGCAGATTCCGCTCCGCCTCGGTACGTGGATGGCCGAACCTGCCAATGCCGCTCGCGTCGCCGCCGAGACGTCGACGGTCTTGCGCGGCATGGTCGAGGTTCTTCGCGACGAGGACATTGCCCAGATCATCGACAACACGATCGTGAAGCGGCTGGCCGAGCCCATGTGGGGACCGCCGATCGGCCGAGTGCTCGGGGAGTTGCTCAAGGACAACAAGCAACTGCCGATCATCGAATTGCTTGCCGAGCGCGCGCATCAGTGGGCACTCGGCAGCCAAGAGACGATCGACCGTGTGATCGTTCGCGATTCGCCGGCGTGGTCGCCGAAATTCGTCGACGCGATGCTGGGGGAGAAGATCTACAAGGAACTCGTCGAGTTCACCTGGAAGGTCCGTTCCAACCCGGAACACGAGGTACGTCTCGCCGCCAACCGCTTCCTGATCGACTTCGCCGATGATCTGCAGAACGACCCGGAGACCATCAAGAAGGCCGAAGGGATCAAGGCGGAGATCATGGGCCGCGAGGAAGTGACGGGTCTGGCGTCCTCGACGTGGCAGGTCGCCAAGCGCCTCATCATGGAGTCGGTCGACGATCCGAACAGCACCCTGCGGACCAAGGTCGCCGAGAACGTGGCCGGCTTCGGAATCAGGCTGCGAGACGACGAATCCATGCGTGAGAAGGTCGACGGCTGGCTGGTGCAGGGCACCAAGTACATCGCGGAGAACTACACCGACGAGATCACCGGAGTCATCAGCGACACGGTCGAGCGGTGGGATGCCGACGAAGCGAGCCAGAAGATCGAGCTGCAGGTCGGTCGAGATCTTCAGTTCATCCGTATCAACGGCACCGTTGTCGGATCTATCGCCGGGCTGCTGATCTACACGATTTCGACGCTCATCTTCGGCTGAGCTGTCCGGTATGTGACGTCCACCACGAGTGCTAGCAGTAGTGCTTGCAATAGTTAGCACCCTCTCCTATCCTGGGAAATGTCCACTGGAAAGGGAGGACGCAATGCCAGCGAAGTCGACGAACTCCGATGACGGAGATCGTGAATCATCCGGTGCCGCAGCCGGAGCAAGCGACTTGGCAGCTCGCGTCGTCAGCTCTGCGGCACACGACATCGGGGGGTTCATTCGTGCACAGCGGGAAGCCGCCCAAGTTTCGATGCGCCAACTTGCTCAACTCGCCGGCGTCAGCAATCCGTATCTGAGTCAGATCGAACGCGGATTGCGCAAACCGTCGGCAGACGTACTGGCGCAAATTGCCAAGGGCCTTCGAGTCTCATCGGAAGTCCTGTACGTCCAAGCGGGATATCTCGAACAACGCCCGCACAGTCCCATCAGGGACGCGGTGTTGGCCGAGACGGCCATCAACGAACGGCAGAAGCAAGTACTGCTCGAAATCTACGACTCGTTCTGTCGCGAGAACGAGTCGTCGAGACCAGTCGCAGCGCCCGATTTCGCCGAATCGGCCGCAATTCCAGACACCGAGACTTCACTAGGAGAACAAGATGACTGACAAGAACGCCATCGACAGCGTCAAGACCTCGCTCTACGCCGCCGTCGGCGCAGGCGACCTGGTTGTCCAGGCCGTAGCCGACGTCGTTGCTCAGGTTCGTGAGCGCGCCGAGAACACGCAGGGTGACGTCAACGGCCGTGTCGACGGTGCCCGCGAGAAGCTCGCTTCCGTTCAGGGTGACGTTGCCGAAAGCGTCGAGGCACTGCGCGAGCGTCTCGCCGGCCTGCCGTCCGAGCTGCCCGAAGAGCTTGCCGAGCTGCGCGAGAAGTTCTCACCCGAGGAGCTCCGCAAGGTCGCCGAGGCATACCTCAAGGTTGCCGGCGATCTGTACAACTCTCTCGCAGAGCGCGGCGAAGACGCAGTCGAGCGCATCCGCAAGCAGCCCGCAGTCGAAGAAGGCATCGCTGCTGCGGAGTCGGCACTCGGCGACGCCGTCGAGCTGACCGAAGACGCACTCGGAACCGTTGCTCGTCAGACTCGTGCCGTGGGCGAGCAGGCTGCCAAGCTGGCCGGCCGCGCTGCCGGACGCATCTCCGACACCGCAGAAGAGGTCGGCGAGAAGATCGCTGACGCCGGCGAGAAGATCGCCGACGCAGGCGACGAGGCTGCACTGAAGGTTCTCGACCTCGGTGACCAGGCCGACGAGGCTTCCAAGGAAGCTGCCGCTCGCGTGACCGCTGCAGCCTCCGACGTGCAGGAGCGCGCAACCACCGCAGCCAAGAAGGCTGCTCCGGCCAAGGCTGCTCCCGCGAAGGCTGCTCCGGCCAAGGCCACCGCTGCTGCTCCGGCCAAGAAGGCTGCTCCGGCCAAGAAGGCCTGATTTGCCCAGCTCCACCTGACGAAGGCTCCCGCGCTCAGCCGAGTGTGGGAGCCTTCGTGTTCGTCGGGAACCGGATGAGAACTTAGGATGTAGTTGTGACTCAAGTCGATGGGCTAGTCGGTCTGATCTTTCTCGCACTCAAGGTGCTCGCGTTGGTGGGTGCTGTCTACGCGATCGTTCATGCCGTCAGGCAGCGTCCGGACGCCTTCACTGCGGTCAACAAATTGACCAAGCCGATCTGGCTCGGAATCCTGATCGTTGCGGCGTTGATCCTTCTGGCGACGTCACCTGTCGGTCTCCTGGGCATCATCGCGGTCGTTGCAGTGTGCGTGTATCTCGTCGACGTTCGCCCCCGCGTTGACGACATCCAGCACGGCGGTTCTCGCTGGTAGTACCGCGGTTCTGCTGATCCTGTGACGCCGTTTCCGGCCATCGTGTGTTGCCCCACTCTTTCGCTCCAACTCTGACAACAGGCGTTGTTCGAGTGATAGTGTCGGTTAACGGCAGTCACACATAGATTGCATCCGTCTGTCGTCAGCAGCAGTCAGGGGTAAATGCATGTCCAGTCGTTCGCGCACCACAGAGCTTCGAGTACTGGCAGGCGCCGTCGGAGTGGGAGCACTCGTCGCGGCCGTCGCGGGAATCCGTCATCGGCGATCCACGCGCGGGTTGACTCTTTCGAGCGACGTCGAGCCCAACGCACTCCTGAAGACTCCGACGCTCAAAGCTGATATCAGCGAACTGACCACCGACGACGGTGCGATCATCAATGTCCGGGCTTACGGTCCCGTCGACGGCGATCCGATCGTTCTCAGTCACGGCTGGACGTGCTCAACCGAATTCTGGTACCCGCAGGTCAATGCGCTTGCCGGCGAATATCGCGTCATCACCTACGATCAGCGCGGTCACGGACGCAGTACCGTCGGTAATCTTCCGCTCGGCCCGGACGTCCTTGCCGACGACCTCTCTGCCGTGCTGGCCGCGACGGTTCGCGAGGACAAGAAGGCGGTCATCGTCGGTCACAGCATGGGCGGGATGAGCATCATCGCCTGGGCTGGTCGTCACCCCGACGAGGTCAAGAAGTACGCGTCGGCGGTCATGCTCGCGAGTACGGCGAGTGAAAGGTTGATCGCCGAGACCACGGTCATCCCACTGCCCAATCGTTTTCCTCGGGTTCCGGTCCCCGTGGGCCGCGCCATCCTCAGCTCGCCCGTTCCATTTGTCTCCTCGGGCGCCATGACGAAGGCGATCCAGTACGTCTCGATGTCACCGAACGCGACCAAGGCCGAGATTCAGTTCTGCGAGAACATCGTTCGTGAGTGCAAGCCCCGCATCCGTGGTGGTTGGGGAGCAGCGCTGAGCACCCTCGACATTCACGAAGGACTCGACAATCTCGAAGTGCCGACCACCGTGCTCGTCGGTTCGCTCGATCGGCTCACTCCGCCGGTCCATGCGCGCAAGCTTGCGCAGGTCCTCGACGACGCCGGCAACCTCGAACGGTTGATCGTGTTGCCGGGCGTCGGTCATATGTCGTCGATCGAGAACATCGACGAGTTCGACAAGGAAATCGTGCGACTGCGCAATCTCTAGCGCAACGCAGCTCTAGCTGAAGACGACCGTTTTGCGCCCGTGGACCAGAACCCGATCCTCGAGGTGCCAGCGCAGTCCGCGTGAGAGCACGAGCTTTTCGATGTCTCGGCCCTGCCGGACCATGTCGGCGACATCGTCGGCGTGGTCGACGCGGATCACGTCCTGCTCGATGATCGGACCGGCATCGAGTTCGGCGGTCACGTAGTGGCAGGTGGCGCCGATCAACTTCACGCCGCGCGCGAACGCCTGGTGATAGGGGCGGGCACCGATGAACGATGGCAAGAAGCTGTGGTGGATGTTGATCGCGCGTCCGGCCCAGTGCTCGCACAGTGATTCCGGCAGCACTTGCATGAAGCGCGCAAGAACGACGGCGTCGGGGTTGTGAGCGTCGACCAGGGCGCGAACCTTCTCGAAGGACGGTCCGCGTTCGGCCGGGTCCTTGGCGAACGGAACGTGGTGGAAGTCGATCCCGTGGCGCTCGGTGACACTGCGCAGATCTTCGTGGTTTCCGATGACGGCGCTGATTTCTGCCGGAAGTTCTGCGCCCGCGGCACGGCCCAGGAGGTCATGCAGGCAGTGGCCTTCCTTGCTCACGAGCAACACGATCTTCTTGGGTGCGCCGGAGTCGTGAAGAGTCCACTCGGTTTCCGGACCGATCTCGGCCGCAACAGCTTTGAACCGTTCACGAAGTTCGTCGATGCTCATGCTCACAGACGACGCACGGACCGCCTGACGCGTGAAGAACCATCCTGTGTCGGCATCGGCGTGATACGCGGCCTCCACGATCCATCCACCGACATCGGTGAGAAAGGTCGAGATGCGTGCGACGATGCCCGTGGTGTCGGGGCAGCCGAGGGACAGAACATAGCGACGATCATCGATCGAAGGTGCAGCGGTCATGCGGCCTAGTCTCTCAGGTGCGGCTGCAGCGACGGTCGCGTGGTGGTGTGCCAAGCTTTCCAACATGTCTGAAGCTGCACTCACTCGTTCCCAGGTTGCCGCGATGGTGGACCACACTCTCCTCAAACCCGAAGCCACCGCGGCCGATGTGACCGCCCTGATCGACGAGGCGCGCAGCCTCGGTGTGCTGGCTGTCTGCGTCTCGCCGTCGATGTTGCCGATTCGCGCCGACGGACTGGTGACGGCGGCCGTCGTCGGATTCCCGTCGGGGAAGCATCATTCACTGGTCAAGGGTGCCGAGGCGCGACTGGCCGTCGATCAGGGCGCAGCCGAGATCGACATGGTCATCGACGTGGGAGCGGCGGTCGCGGGCGACTACAGCGCTGTGCTCGCAGACATCCTCACCGTCCGTGAGGCGATGGGGGAGAGTGCGATCCTCAAGGTGATCCTCGAAACCGCAGCGCTGTCCGACGAGGCCATCGTCGAATGCTGCCGCGCAGCCGTGCGCGCCGGGGCGAACTTCGTCAAGACCTCCACCGGATTCCACCCTGCAGGTGGGGCAACCGTCGAGGCCGTCAGACTGATGGCGCAAACCGTCGGCCCGGGCGTGGGAGTCAAGGCCAGTGGCGGAATACGTACGACGCAGGCCGCACTCGACATGATTGCGGCCGGCGCCACCCGCCTCGGATTGTCCGGAACCCGAGCAGTATTGGACGGTCTGACCGACTAGGTCAGCAGGCCGCAGCTGTCCGGCACCGCCGAGGTGTTCTGGTTGTTCGCGTCGGCGACGGGCATGGCGTAAGCGCCGCCCTCCAGTGAGATCTGGATCGCGTCGTCGGTGACGGTCAGCTTCGTGGGCTTCATGTCCAGCGGGTACGTCTGCAGGCTGTCGGTGAGTGTCTGAACGATGCCGTCGACCAGGTCGGTCGGCAGACCCAATCCGAGAATTTCGGCGCCGACGGTCTGAACGTCGACTACGCCGTTGGTGACGGTGGGCTTGACTGTCAGCTTCGCGAGCCCGACCGGTCCGACGTCGAAAGCGAGTGTTCCGGCGCTCGAGTCGGCGGTGACGCCGGAGACGAGGCCACCGAAGGTCTGCTCCTGCAAGGTGGCGAGAATGCCTGCGGTAGACCAGGTGACGTCGGCGCTGGAGCTGCCGATGGTGCCGCTGTTACCCGCCGAGGGCTGCAAGTTGATGTCGTTCACCTTCGCGTGAACCTGCATTCCCGTTGCGGGGCCGAACGAAGAGTCGTCACTGTCGATGCTGATGTACGGCACCTTCTTGTCGACTGCCTGCAGGAGTACGGGCTTCCAGCTCAACCCGACGTCGACCTGGGATCCCAGTTCGCTCTGGAACTGATCGGCCATGCAGGTCTTCACCTGGTTGCGTACGTACAGTTCTCCACCGACGAGTGCCGCGACGAGTACGGCGATCACCACGAGAAGGATGATGAGCACTCGGTTGCGCGGACGAGGGTTGTTCGCTGCGACAGTCATTCGCCAGATTCTTCCCGACGAGTCTGAACGAACTCTGTGAATACGCACTTCCTCATTCCTGTGATGCGCGACACAGTCGCCCGTAGTCTGTTCGAAACGGCGTTTTCGACGGTCACCGGAGGTGGTCATGGCTTCGGACTACGAGTCACTCGAGCTGCTGGCGCTGCGACAGTGCGGATTTGTCACGGCTCTCCAGGCATCGGAACTGGGTTTCGGTCTGGCGTTGATGGAAGAAATGACGGAATCCGGAACATGGACATGTGAGTGCCGTGGACTCTTTCGTCTCGAACGCGTCAGGCATACCGCCTTGGACGAGTTCGCGAAGTGGTGCACGTGGTTCGCCGGTAGTGCCACCGTCTCGCATTACAGCGCCGCTGACCTCCATGGCCTCGGGCACCTGCAACCTCGTTTCATTCACCTCTCGATAGCTCACCCTCTCGCGGCGCCCACCCGTCAGGTGGCACTGCACCGACTGCCGCTTGCGGACGACGAGTGCGAACAGATCGGACCCATCCGCATCACCACGCCTTTGCGTACCGTGCACGACCTCGCTTCGGGTGGAATCTCTCAAGTCCTGCTCAATGAAGTAGTCGCCGATGCCGTAGCGATAGGCCGACTCGACGCACACGAGTTGTATCTCTCGTGTGAGAACGCGAGTGTCGACGTTGCCGTTCGGGTGGAGTTGGCGCTCGCCGCAAGCCTGTAGTCGAGCCAGTCACTTTTGTCGCTCCCTTGAGTCGCTGCGACCTTCTGGCATCGCTCCCGAAATCGAACATGACGCCGATATCAGAGATTTGAGACGCGCAACGTCGGGGTAAACATTTTCTCATCTGCGCTGGTTGAACTACCTCGCGATGAGTGGTCTAGGACTTTCGGCCTAGGGTCACGGCTGCTCAGTGGTGTCGCCGATGAACCAAATCTGCGAAAAGCGTAGTTACTTTACAGTCAATGGGATAACGTCACGGCATCGAAAGCAGACGGACGCTTGTCCTGGACGGCTGTCTGCCCCCGTTGTCGAGAGGGATGTGGATGTCCGTGAGTGGTGTTCGTCGCGTTGTCGGTGGTTTGAGTGTGTTTGCTGTTGCTGCGGGGTTCGCGGTGGTGGCGGGTGCCGGGGTTGCGGGTGCGGCTCCGGTGACGGCGGAGGGAAATGTGCATGACTACAAGGTTGTGCGCACTGTCTCGAACGGAACCCCCAATGAGGGGGAGACGATTACGGTGAAGTCGGTGCTGACTCGCACGGGGACTCTCGAGTACCTTCAGCAGGTCAAGGATGTTCATCCGGATTGTCTTACCTACGTGACTGATTCGGCCAAGGTTGACGGCTCGGTGATCGGTCGCAACGACGTCGAGGTTCGTTCTGATTATGCGAAGATCTCGGGCAGTTGGGCGGTGTACTGGAACGGCGGTTTGATCAATCCGAAGTTCAGGACGGTTGAGTTCAGTTACACCGTTGGTGCGGGGTGTGCTCGTGATGTGGATTTGATGACCGAGTTGCATGTCAGTGGGACGTTGGGTTCGGGTCAACTCAAGGGTGTCGGTCCGTCGGTGAGGGTTCAGAAGAACATTTCGGCGACGACATTGGCTCCCGTCGGTGGCGCTCAGGTGGGGCAGTCTGTTGCGCTGAGCGCGACGGTGACTGGTGGTGCCGACGGTGATTCGGTGGAGTTCTTCGACGGTGCCACCAAGATCGGTGCGGGCGCTCTTGCCAATGGTGTTGCAACACTTGCCTGGACGCCGACCACCCGTGGAGACCACTCGATCACAGCGAAGTTCGCCGACACGGCGCGTGCCGTCGGTTCCGCTTCGGCGCCGGTGAACGTGAACGTTTCGCAGGCCGATGCTCAGTCCAGCACGACTCTGGCGCCGATCTCGGGCGCGCAGGTCGGCAAGTCGACCACTCTCAAAGCGACTGTGTCCGCGTCGGGCACCGGTGGAACGGTCACGTTCAAGGTCGGCGGAACAGTGCTCGCTTCGGTGCCGGTGGCGGGCAACGGTGAAGCAACGTATGCCTGGGTTCCGACGGCTGCAGGTGCGCAGACCGTCGAGGCTGTGTTTGCCGGCCGATCCGGCGTCACCGGATCGAGCACCACCGCGAATGTGACAGTTGCCGAACAGCCCGCCGGAACGACGAGCTCGACAACAGATCTGAGCGTGGGAGCAGGGCAGGTCGGTGTAGCGCAGACCATCTCCGCTCAGATCAGCCCCGCCAATGCCGGTGGCACAGTCACCTTCAAAGACGGTGAGTCGGTCATCGGCACGGCGACGGTCGACTCCTCCGGAAAAGCCAGCATCTCGTGGAAGCCGTCAACTCAGGGGCAGCGAGTTGTCGCAGCGGAGTACTCGGGCGCCGGAACGGTGACGGCGTCGTCCGATCAGGTCTCCGTCCAGATCGCCGCACCCGGCACCGGTGGAGAACCCGGAACCGGTGGAAGCGGTTCACTCGGCAGCCTGGGCAACATCTTCGGCTCCTAGCCATCGACACCGGTGATGCCCCGCCCGCGTTCGGTGGTGGGGCATCACCCATATCGCTCACTTCTCGAGAAGGAAAATCTATGTCTGTAAGTTCTGCACGTCGTGCAGTTGCAGGTTTGAGTGTGTTTGCTGTTGCTGCGGGGTTCGCGGTGGTGGCGGGTGCCGGGGTTGCGGGTGCGGCTCCGGTGACGGCGGAGGGAAATGTGCATGACTACAAGGTTGTGCGCACTGTCTCGAACGGAACCCCCAATGAGGGGGAGACGATTACGGTGAAGTCGGTGCTGACTCGCACGGGGACTCTCGAGTACCTTCAGCAGGTCAAGGATGTTCATCCGGATTGTCTTACCTACGTGACTGATTCGGCCAAGGTTGACGGCTCGGTGATCGGTCGCAACGACGTCGAGGTTCGTTCTGATTATGCGAAGATCTCGGGCAGTTGGGCGGTGTACTGGAACGGCGGTTTGATCAATCCGAAGTTCAGGACGGTTGAGTTCAGTTACACCGTTGGTGCGGGGTGTGCTCGTGATGTGGATTTGATGACCGAGTTGCATGTCAGTGGGACGTTGGGTTCGGGTCAACTCAAGGGTGTCGGTCCGTCGGTGAGGGTTCAGAAGAACATTTCGGCGACGACATTGGCTCCCGTCGGTGGCGCTCAGGTGGGGCAGTCTGTTGCGCTGAGCGCGACGGTGACTGGTGGTGCCGACGGTGATTCGGTGGAGTTCTTCGACGGTGCCACCAAGATCGGTGCGGGCGCTCTTGCCAATGGTGTTGCAACACTTGCCTGGACAGCTGCTGACGTCCGGACGCACAGCGTGACGGCCAAATATCTCGGTAATGCCAAAGTAGCGACCTCCACGTCGTCGGCAATCGACGTCGTCGTGTCCGAAGCCGACAAGAACACCGCCACCACGATTACCGGTCCCGCGAGTGCGGTCGCAGGTGAGTCCGTAACCCTCGAAGCTTCGGTCTCTCCTGTCCCGGCGGGTGGAACAGTGCAGTTCAAGGACGGTGCAACCGACCTCGGCGGCGCTGTTGCGGTCGACGCCAACGGCAAGGCGTCACTGGCGAATTCCTATGCAGAAGGCGCACATTCGATCGTGGCGGTGTACTCCGGTTCCGGCGTTTACCAAACCTCGACGTCAGCGCCGCATGCTTTGACGGTCGCCCCGGTGGTGGTCGAGGAGAACACCACGACCACTCTCGTCGGTCCGTCGACCGCTTCGACCGGAGAGGCATTGTCGTTCACCGCCTCGGTCTCTACCGGTGCTGCAGGTGGCACCGTGCAGTTCAAGGAAGGTGGCAGGGATCTGGGCCCCTCGGTTCCAGTGGACGCCGCGGGTAAGGCGACAACCATGCCGACCTTCAACGTGGCGGGCGAGTACAGCATCACCGCAGTATTCTCGGGTTCGGGCAACTACCTGGGGTCGACGTCGAACACCCAGACTGTGAACGTCAAGGCGCCGGCTCCCACCGACCAGCAGACCGAGACGGTCTTGACCGTTCCGGCGGATGCGAAAACCGGTACGGCAGTGGGTCTCTCCGTGACGGTCACGCCGACGCCGGTTGGCGGCACAGTGCAGTTCAAGGACGGCTCGGGCAATCTCGGCTCGGCGGTGCCGGTCGTCGACGGCAAAGCGTCGATCATGCGCGAGTTCGCGAGCGTTGGCACTCACGACATCACGGCGGTGTACTCGGGTGCAGCAGGATTCCTCACCTCTACCTCGGCCGCGCAAACGGTTTCGGTCACAGCTCCGGCTGCGGAGGATCAGGAAACGTCCATCACCGTGAGCGCTCCGACGTCAGCGGTCAAGGGCGCGAAGGTCGATCTTGTTGCGGCAGTTGTTCCTACGCTCAGTGCGGGAACGGTCCAGTTCATGGACGGAACCACCCCGATCGGCGGACCGGTTGCGGTAGTGAACGGCAAGGCCACGCTCTCGCATACCTTCACCGAACTCGGTGATCGCCGAATCACCGCGGTGTTCAGCGGAACCGACGGCTACCTCGGTTCCGAGACCCAGACTGCAGTCACCGTCAAGGTCACGGCAGAGTCCGACGGCGGAGAGCCCGGCAACGGCGGCAGTTCGACCGGTTCGCTCGGAAGCCTGGAAAACATCTTCGGGTCCTAGCCCGACGCTTGCACGAAGACGCCCCGCCGCGGAGAGAACCTCCGCGGCGGGGCGTTTCAAGTCGGCGACTTCAGGGGTTCGGCGCCACCACATGCCAGGGCACCGTCAAGATGCAGTCGCGAAGGCGACGTCGCGCCGGTTGAACGGGAATTCCCTGCGCCCGAAGAATCTCCAAGGCAGCGGCCCAGCGGTGGCGAGGGCCGAAGGAGGCGTGCGGCGCGGCAGTTGCCCAGGCTCGATCGGCAGCGCTGAGCAGTGCATGGATCGGCTCGCCCGGAACGTTGCGGTGGATGAGGGCCTTCGGGAGACGTTCCGCGATGTCGGAAGGGCGATCGATGTCGAAGGGATCCCATGCCAGTGTCAGGGTCAAGGGACGATCGGCGTCGAGAAGTACCCAGGCGCAACGCCTTCCGAGTTCGTCGCAGGTGCCGTCGAGTAGCAGTCCGCCTGGTGCAAGGCCGGACTGGATGTGCGACCAGGCCGAACCCACGGCGTCCTCCGGGTACTGCCGGAGGACGTTGAAGGCGCGTACGAAAACGGGTGTGAGACCGGCCAGTTCGAATCCACCACGGGCGAAGCTGACACCGTCACGACTCTCGACCACGCGGGCAGGGTCGATCTCGAGCCCGATGACGCGTCGATCCCGCCGGACAGCGGTGAGGCGGCTTGCCATCTCGAAGGTGGTGTCCGGCCTCGCTCCGTATCCGAGGTCGACGATCAACGGATCGGCTGCGTTGTTCAGGGCATGCGCAATCGTCCGGTTGTGGACGATCCACCGGTCACTACGGCGTAGTCGGTTGATCCCCGTCGTGCCACGGGTGATGACCCCCTCGATCTTCGGGGGTGGAGCCTTCTTCACGCCGGCTTCAGCGAGCGGCGAGCCAGGTCGCCGTGACCTGAGCTTCGGTGCGGAACAGATCGACGAGGTTGATGAGCATGAGCTGTTCCAACTTCGCGCCGATGAACGGTATGAATACCTTGGCCTCGGACGTGGTTCGCAGCGTGGACCCGGTATCGGTGGCGAACAACTCCATGGTTCCGGACAGACTTCCCGGACCGGCCGGGATCGAAGCCTCGTATGTGCCGGTCACGGTGTCACCGAAGGCGCCGTACGACTCCTTACGAGTGATGACCAGGTCCTTCTTCATCACAGTCTGTGCGATGTCCGGCAAATCGGTACGCGGAAGAATGTGGTGGAGCACGAGATCGATTCCGGAGTCGGTGACCTCGAAATGTTCGACATGGTTCTCGGAATGCTTGCGCATCTCGTCGACGCGGGCCTCCCAGTACGAGCGGTCCGCCAGCGCCGCGTAGACCTGCTCGGGGGAGTGCTGATAGCGGGCGGAGTAGTCGATGCGGCGAGCCATGATCGGAAAGAATACCGGTTACGCGCTGTGACAAGGCAAATTGGCTGTATCGACAAACTCTCGCCGCCCGCAGCGAATTACTTTGCGATCCACTCCCGGGTGAAGTCCTGCTCGGCCTGGATGAGCCGGACAACCTCGTCGACAATCGCGCTTTCGATCTTTCCGCCGAGGAACGGGATCTTGACCTCGACCTCACCGTCGATCTCGAGAGTGGCGGAGTTCTCGTCACCCGTCAGGACCTGAGTGCCCTCGATACGCGCGGGAACGCCGTCGACGTGGGCGGAGAAGGTGCCAGTGGCCTTGCCGTCCTTGAACGGCGCCATCGTTTCGCTGCGTTTGATGACGATGTCGCCGTTGACAACCTTCGACACCATGCTCGGGAGATGTTCGGCGGCAATGATCTGCGACATCGTGACTGCGACGGTCTCGTCGCGCACGGTCAGCTCTTCGATCGTTGCGCCGGGACCGCCGACAGCGACGATTCGGTCGCGCCAGTACTGCTCGGAGGTCACCGCCTCATGGACCTTCTCGGCGGGGACTGTGTACTTCGACGAATGCTCGATGCGACGGCTCACGATTGTGGAGGCTACCGTTTATCGATGTGTGGGACGTAACCATTGGCAGACGCGTCGTGGAATCAGGCGCTTTCGTGTCCGAGAACGTTGACTTGTCGGGATTGACGACGCTCCGAATCGGGGGACCGGCGCGGCTGCTCGCCGAATGCCCGACGACGCAGTCGTTGATCGACGTCGTGACGCTGCTCGATCGCGAGCAGATCCCGACGCTGATTCTCGCCGGCGGGTCCAATCTCGTGATCTCCGACGCGGGATTCGACGGAGTTGTCGTTCGTGTGGCCAACACCACCGTGAGCCTCGACACGGACCGCGTCGTCGCCGAAGCGGGCGCAGTGTGGGACGAAGTAGTCGGCCAATCCGTCGCCGCGGAACTGGGCGGCCTCGAATGTCTGTCCGGGATTCCGGGCTCGACCGGTGCGACGCCGGTGCAGAACGTCGGCGCGTACGGCGTCGAGGTGGGCTCGCGGCTCCGGCAGGTTCAATTGCTCGACCGACGCAGCGGGGAAGTGTCGTGGGTCGAACCGTCGACACTCGAATTGGGTTATCGGTCGAGCGTTCTCAAGCATTCGGATGCAGCACTGGTTCTGGCCGTCGAATTCGACGCGTCGACCGACGGGTTGAGCGCCCCGCTCGCGTACCGCGAACTGTTCACTGCACTCGGCGCCGAGGAAGGCGCGCGGTTGCCTGCGTCGCAGGTCCGCGAGGCAGTTCTGGGGTTGCGGACCGGTAAGGCGATGGTCCTCGATCCGTACGACCACGACACCTGGAGCGCGGGTTCCTTCTTCACCAACCCCGTGGTGCCGGACGCGGAGCTGCCTGCTGTGCTCGGGGCCATCACCGAACAGCTCGGAGACGTCACCGTGCCACAGTTCCCCGGCAGTGGTGGAACCAAGCTCTCGGCCGGATGGTTGATCGAACGGGCCGGATTCTCGAAGGGTTATCCCGGCGAAGATGCACCGGCCAGGCTGTCGACCAAACACACCTTGGCGTTGACCAACAGAGGGTCCGCAACAAGTGCGGATGTGGTCTCGCTCGCGCAGACAGTGCGCGACGGCGTCGAGGCCGCGTTCGGCGTCCGGCTGGAACCGGAACCGGTAACTGTGGGCTGCACCATCTGATTCCTGACAGAGCCCGCAGGTAGCCTGTTGAAGTGCATGAGCTGGGTGGTCGGAGAAGTCGTTCGCGTCTTGTTGCGTTGGTAGCTGTTTTACTCGCTGTGATGGTGGCCGTAGTCGGCTGCACGATCGGCGGCAAGGACGGACAGGGCGGCGCGGCCGCCGCCGAACCGGCCCCGGTCGCGACCGTGGTGTCGACGCCCGCACCAGGCACCAAAGACGTCAGCCCGGTAGCTCCCGTCTCGGTAGCGGTGACCCAGGGAACACTGTCGGACGTCAATCTCAGCAACGCGGCCGGTAAGGCCGTCGCCGGGCAACTGTCGCCTGACAAGACAACCTTCACCGTCAGTGAGGCACTCGGCTACGGCACCACGTATTCGTGGTCGGGTACGGCAACCGGAACCGACGGCAAAGCGGTGCCGGTTCAGGGGAGCTTCACGACGGTTGCCCCGGAGTCGACCACCGGCGCCACCCTCAACATCGCCGACGGCCAGGAAGTTGGTATCGCGGCACCGATCACGTTGCAGTTCGACAACTCCGTCGTCGACAAGGCGGCCGTCGAGAAGGCGCTTGTCGTGACCACCGTGCCGCCCACCGCCGGATCGTGGGCATGGCTGGCCGACGACAACGGCGGATCACGGGCCCATTGGCGTCCGGCCGATTACTGGGTGCCGGGTACAACTGTCCATCTGGACGCCAAGCTCTACGGCCTGAACTACGGCGGTGGCGCCTTCGGCGACCAGGATCTCACGCTCGACTTCACGATCGGTCGTAGCCAGATCGTCAAGGCGAACGCGCCGAGCCACCGCATGCAGGTCGTGCGCGACGGTCAGACGATCATGGACATTCCCGTCAGCTACGGCGAGGGAAACGAACCTCGAAACGTCACGCGCAGCGGCATTCACATGGTGACGGAGAAGTACGAAGACTTCATGATGTCCAATCCGCCGTTCTACGAGAACGTGCGTGAGCGTTGGGCGGTGCGCATCTCCAACAACGGTGAATTCATCCACGCCAATCCTGAAACCACCGGGGTGCAGGGCTCGTCGAACGTCACGAACGGTTGCATCAATCTATCGACGTCCGACGCGCAGGAGTACTTCGGAACGGCCCTCTACGGTGACCCCGTCGAGGTAACCGGCACGTCGATCGACCTGTCTCCTGCGGACGGCGACATCTACGACTGGGCGATCGATCTGCCGACCTGGAAGTCGATGTCTGCACTGGCTTAGCTTTCTCCTGCTGTGAACCGAGAAATCGGTGGACGAAGGGAACCGTCCGGGCTCTGCATCCGTCAGTACAGGTAAGTGCTGTCGGCTCGGGGGAGTCTGACGGGGATTTTCGACTTCAGGGGGGACAGCGGTGGGCATTCCATTTCTGGAAGACGTGCTGGGAAGGATCTCCGAAGCGACGCGGGCCGTGCCTCCCGGCGTGGCGGCATTGCCGGTTGTCGGCACTCCCATCGCGAGCGCAATCGCTACATCTGCTCTGGTTCAATCCGTGACCGACGACCGCGGAGCGTTCGACGACGAGATGGCTGCCGCCACTGCGGACGCCGATGCGGAGCGCGCACGGGCCTGGGGCGAGCGCGATGCCCTCTCCGCTCAGACCTCGTCGCTGCAGTACAGCGAACATGCAATCGTGGACGACGATCCGTTCGACGCGATGTCGCACTCCGAAATCTTCGATCACGTCAACGAGATGGATCCGGCAACCCTGAGCGCAATCGGCGAGGCCTGGAAGGCAATTGCCGGCCGGGTGGAAGCCGGTATCGGGAAGTTCCGGAGCGATGTGAACGGCGCGATCACCGAAGGCTGGCAGGGGCGCGGCGGCTCGGCGGCGTTGGAAGCCGTGCTGGCCTACTCGGCAGATGCGGGTGAGCTGAAGGTGCGGGTCGACCTGATCTCGAACAAGATCGAGGAGGCGAAGATCGCACTCCACGAGGCCAAACGCTCGATTCCGGCACCCGACAGCGCCTCGACGGTCGAGATGATCCTCAGCATGGTTCCCGGGGCTACGTGGAAGCAGGCCCAATACGAAGCGGAAGAAGCCGAACGTCAAGCGCGTCAGGTGATGAAGGACGTGTATCTGCCGTACATGAAGCGTGCGGACGACCAGGTGCCGATCCTCCCGGCCGCGTTCAATCCGGTCACCGGCAGTGGAGGGGATGACAGTGGAGGGTCTGGGGGCGGCGCATTCGGTGGCGGTGGTTCCGGCGGCGGGAACACGTCGGGTTCGGGGAACGGACTCGGCGCGCCATTTACACCGGGTGGCGGAGTTGGTGGAGGCGCGGACGGTGGAAACTCCGGCGGTGCAAACCCGGCCGGAGGCGGTTCCGGTCAGAACCCATCCGGCACCGCTTCCGAACGTGGTGACAACCGTAGCGGCGTTGATGCTCAAGGGAATTCGGGTGCCGATGCTGCCCGGTTCGCACACGATTCCGGCCCGGCCGGGACTGCCGCGGCACATGCCGGCCCACTGCCGTCCGGTGCATTGCCAGGTGGCCTGGCAGGTCCAACTCCGAATGGTGCTCAGCTCGGTTCCGGAGTGCCTTCAGGCCTCATGGGTAGCGGTTCGGGTGGTGGTTCCGCAGGTGGAATCGGTACCGGCGGCTTCGGGCCTGTCGGAACCGGAGGTGGCGCTCTCGGGCCTGGCGGCTCTGGCGGCTCCGGCGGCCTCGCCGGTGGCGGACGTGGGGGCGTCAACGGAACTGGCGGTACCTCGGCGTCGGGCGCGCAGAGCGGTCGGGGCGCGATGGGTGGCGTCGGCGGCATGGCACCGGGACGCGGACAAGGACACGACGAAGACAACGTTCACGACACCCCCGGCTACCTCGTCACGGTCGAGAACGGCAACGCCCTGATCGGCGACCTGCCCATGGTCTCTCCGGCGGTGTTGGGCGAATGACGACCACGCGGTGGCGGTTCACCGGCCTCGAATTCTCGATCCTCTGGGAAGCGATCGGACGCGACCGACTCCCGTACCCGCTGCGATTTCGTCCGGCGGCCGAAACCATGGACGAGCTGACAGCGCAGCGTCGTCGAGCGGGAGCGCACCTGTCGTGCGTTCTCGACGATCGGCTGCATCACGTTCTCGGTGTTCTTGCGAATCCTGATGCTCGCGTGGAGGTTTCCGGTTTTCACGGACAGAAAATGAGTACGGCGACGCGATTGCACGGTGCTGTCGCCGGCGACCTGGGTGTGCTCCTGGCTCAACTGCCCGGCAGGACTGTCGACTGTGGCTCCGACGTGGTTCTCACCGTGGCACGGCCATCGGCAATTCCACGGATGCTCGTCGATCACCTGCCGACCTGTCCCGCCGGATCGGAGCGTGGGGTGAGCATCGGAACGTCGAAACCTAATGGTAAACAGGGTTTTCTGCGCAGTGTCGACGGTGCGCGAGCGAGTGAGGAAGTGAGCAGGTTCTTCGGCCGAGAGCGGACCTCGATCGGTGAAGTCACTGTATATCCGGGCGCAGCCGTCGACAGCAGGCCGACCGACGACGGCATGACTTTCCACTGGTACGACTATGCCGGTGACGGTCGGTACATCATCACCGCCGGTGAAACCGTGAGTGCCCGCAGCGCTTCCGCGGAAATGACGGAGGCCGAGATTGCACGCAATCTCGGCCTCGTCCTGCACCGGGCGATTCGGACTGGTTAGCCAGAGTTGTTCGAACTAGCTGGTGGTGCGGTGGAACCGACCGGGGCTTGCCTGATCCCGCGGCTTGACGACGATCTGATCGAGGTTCACGTGTGACGGCCTGGACGCGACGAAACCGATGATCTCGGCGATGTCCTGCGCCACCAACGGTGTGATTCCCTCGTACACCTTGTCGGCCTTGTCCTGGTCACCCTCGAACCTGACGAGTGAGAATTCGGTCTCCACTGCTCCGGGCGCGATTTCGGTCAGACGAACGGGCTTACCCAAGAGTTCACCGCGCAATGTCCGATGAAGGACGGCTTGAGCGTGCTTGGCCGTGGTGTAGCCCGACCCGTTGTCGTATGCCTCCAGCGCCGCTACCGAGGTGATGGTCACGACCAGACCGTCACCCGAATCGATCAGTTTGGGCAGCAGTGCTTTCGTCACACGCAACGTGCCCAGGACATTGGTCTCCCACATCCATCGCCAGTCGTCCAGATCGGCGTCCAGGACCGTCGCCAGGCCCTTCGCGCCACCGGCGTTGTTGACCAGCACGTCGACACGGGGGACCACGGCGGCAAATGCGTCGACGGAATCCTCGTCGGTGACGTCGAGTTCGAGCGCGGTACCACCGATTTCCTCGGCGATCTTCTCGAGACGATCGACGCGGCGAGCACCGATCACGACGTGGAATCCCTGAGCTGCCAGGGTGCGGGCGGTGGCCTCACCGATTCCGGAGCTGGCTCCGGTGACTACGGCGATGCGGGCATCGGAAGAAATGGTCATGACGCAATCGTAGGGCTAGTCGGCGGCATACTCTGCTTCCCGTTCGATGGATTCGATGTGACGATGCGGCACCTTGACCGGGCCGGGGGTGTAGGTGACGGCGCGCAGCGCGCCGCTGTACCGGAACGGTCCGTGGCGTCGTCGTACTTCCCACGACACAGGCCCTCGGGCGTCGACCCCGACCGAGATGCCGGTCCACGGCGCCATCCCGACCAGCTGTACCTGACCCAGCAGTTGACCGGCGTGGACGCCGTCGACGCTGACGTGGAGGTCCCAGCGCAACCGCGGTACCACCGTCACGGACACGTCGATGCGCTTGGTGCCGACCGCCAACGGGCCCGCATCGACCACGGAGTAGGAACCGAACGCGTTGTACCCGAGATGCAGGTGCCCGTCCTCGACGTACAGAAGATATCCACCCTGCGGATCACCATGGGCAACAAGGACACCGGCGTCGTCTTCGCGGTAGCCGTCGAGTTCGATCGTGATGTCGAAGTCACGGAACCCGATCAGTTTGGATGAGCGGTAGCGCTCGAGTGGAGGCGTTCCGGCAAGTAGTCGCACCGGGCGTGAGAGCGCCTCTTCCTCTGGACGGCGGACCGCGCCGACGGTGTTGCCGAGCAGTGGAAATACGGTGTTCGCCCACGCCGAGTGGTCCCAGGCCTCGGCGAGTTCGCGAACCTTGTCGGGAAACCGTGATGCGAGGTCGTCGAGCTCGGTCGGGTCGGTTCGGACGTCGAACAACTGCCAGTGCGGTGTGTCGATGTCCGCGGGGGTGAGCGCCAGCAGTTTCCAGCCGTCCTTGTAGTAGCCACGGTTTCCGCTCATCTCGGTGTACTGCTCGGTGTGGGTACTCGGCGCGGTGGGTGAACGCAGAACCGGCGCGGTCGACACACCGTCGAACTCCTTGACCGGCAGCCCGTTTCGCACGGTAGGTGTGTCGATTCCGGCCAGTTCGAGAAGCGTCGGTGTCAGGTCGGTGACATACGCGAACTGGTCGCGGATCCCGTTGTCAGCGGCTTCGGGTTTCAATCCCGCGGGCCAGGACAGGAGGAAGGGAACACGGATCCCACCGGCAAAGGATTGCCCTTTGTAGAACCGGAAGGGGGTGTTGGACGTCTGCCCCCATCCACGTGGATAATGCACGCCCAATTCAGGTCCGCCGATGAGGGATTCGTCGTGTGGGACATCGCCCACCCAGTCCGGATCCTGAATATGTGCGAACTGCGCGAAGTAGCTTCGAGTCCCGTCCGAACCGCCCTCGGCGGTGCCGCCGTTGTCCGAGGTGAAGACGATGATCGTGTTGTCGAGTTCGCCCAGTTCGTCCAGGGTGTCGACGATGCGTCCGACGCTCTGATCGATCGAGTCGACCATCGCCGCGTACACCTCCATGTAGCGGGCGAACCGAGACCGCACCTCCGGCGTGAGCGAATCCCATTCGGGCACGTCGAACCCGGGTTCGGAGTTTCGTGGTGCCTGCCGTGTTCCTTCCGGAAAGAGTCCTTGCAGGAGTTGAGAGGCGAACCGCGACTCGCGGATTCGATCCCAGCCCTCGTCGTATCGACCACGGTATTTCGCCTGATCGGCGGGCTTGGCCTGCAACGGTCCGTGCATGGCGACGTGTGCGAAGTAAAGGAAGAACGGCTTGTCCTGATCGTGGGCGCGAAGGTCCTTGACGTACCCGACCGCCTTGTCGGTCAGATCGTCGGTGAGGTAGTAGCCCTCGGGATACTCGTCGACGTCGACCACTGAATTGTCGGAGATCAGTTGATTGGGGTAGTAGAAGGAGTTCAGTCCTTCGAGAGAGCCGTAGTAGCGATCGAATCCGCGCTGAGTCGGCCAGGAGTCACGACTTCGTCCCGGGGCGAGGTTTGCGTCGCGCACGAGATGCCACTTGCCCACCGCATAGGTGGCATAGCCTGCGCCGCGGAGGATTTCGGGGAGTGTCTGTACGTCGTCGGCCAATTCCAGGCGCAGTCCGGGGTATCCCGGATCGGCGTTGGCGACGAAACCGTACCCGGCGCGGTGCGGATTGAGGCCGGTGAGAAGAGCGGCGCGCGACGGCGAGCAGAGGGGCGTCGTGTGATAGTTGGTCATTCGAATACCCTGCGCAGCAAGGCGATCGAGGGTCGGAGTCTCGATCTCGGAGCCGAACGGCCCGATGTCGCTGTATCCCATGTCGTCGATCAGAACCACGACGATGTTGGGTGAGCCGGGGGCCGGGGCCGTCGCGGTGAGCCACGACGGGGTCGAATCGGCTGCAGTGCGGCCGATTCGACCTTCGAAGCCTTCGTAGCCGCGGGCATGCGGCGGAAGGGCGGAATCTGCGTGAGTCATGAGTTGTTCGAGGCACCTTCTGCCGCAACTGCACCTTCGATAACCGAGTATTCGGAAGCGTCGCCGGCTATGCTCCGGCTTCGTTCCCCGTGGATATTGACCGGAATGTCACCGGCAAGTGTGATGCGCTCCAGACGGCGGTACTGGTCGTCGTAATCGGCGATCGCGTAATGCTGGGTGGCGCGGTTGTCCCAGATCGCGACGTCACCCGCCGCCCAGTTCCATCGCGTCGTGTACTCGAGCTTGATGGCGTGGTCCTGCAAGAGTTTGAACACACCGTTCGACTGTTCGGTGCTCAACCCGACGAAGTTCTTGACAAAATGCCCGAGGACGAGCGTGCGCTCTCCGGTTTCGGGGTGTACACGCACCACCGGGTGTTCCGTCTCGAAGTACGTGGACTGGAACTCCTCGCGGTAGGCGGCCGTGCGATCTTCGGTGAGCCGCTCGGCGCTGGTAGCCGCGTAGTCGTAGACGTTCGTGTGACGGGCCCAGAGGTTCTCCGCGAGCGCCTTGAGCGGATCCGGCAGTCCGTTGTACGCGGCTACCCCCGACGCCCACGTGGTGGAACCGCCGTACTCGGGGAGCTGCACCGCGCGCAGGATCGAGGCCTTGGGGATGCGATCGACGAAGGTGACGTCGGTGTGCCAGCTGTTGGCCTTGCCGAGATCCGAATCGATAGGCAGAACTTTTGCGCCGTGCGACTTCACCGTGGGGTGGGCAGTGGTCGGGGTGCCCAGTAGCTGGGCGAACTCGTACTGCGAATCGTTGTCGAGGTGGTCCTGCCCGCGGAAGAAGATCACCTTGTGCTCGAGAAGGGCCTGTCGGATGAGTGAGATCGTCGCCGGGTCGAGGTGCCCGCCGAGAGTGATTCCGTCGATTCGGGCGCCGATATGCGCGCCGAGGGTGGTGACAGTGCCGCGAGCGGCGTCAGCAGCCACCCCGTTCGTTGATGCCGTGTTCGTGAGAGTCGGCTTGGCGAAAGCTGTAGACATGGTGCACCTTTCGTGGGGAGTGTGCCCACCCAAACACGCGAGATTTCGCCACGACAGGGTTGCGTTCAGTGTGATCGTTACCGCACCTGATTTGTGAATCTCGGTGAAGCTGCTACTTTTGGAGCCATGTCGACCGACCAGCCTGCCGCTTTGCGGGTCACCTATGTGACCGCTGCGCTTGGTTCGCGTCTGCCTCTGGCGCGAGAGCTGTGTTGTCGCCGCCGTTCTTTCTGCAGCTAATTTCTGCGCCTTTTCTGTCTATTTCTTCGTATGACCAGTGGAAACGCTGAGTTCTCGGTCGACAGAGATGTGCGCCTTCTCCTCCTTCTGCAAGGGACAGCCATGTCGACACCCACAATTTCCGCCATTCCGAACATCCGATCGCGAACCGCGCTCTCGGGAAGCCGGACCCGAACCCAGATAGTTGCGCCGGAGCTGCGCATTGCCGACGGTCCGTCCGCGACGGTGTTGCGCATTGCTCGATCCCGCGGACCGCTCTCTCGCGATACCGCGGCCAAAGCGTCCGGGCTGAGTATTGCCACCGTGAACCGGCAGGTCACGAGCCTGCTGGACCTGGGGATCCTGCGCGAACGCGCAGACCTGACAGCTTCCGGCGCCATTGGGCGTCCGCGAGTTCCGTTCGAGGTCAATCACGAGCCGTACCTGACCGTCGGCATCCACATCGGTGCCGTCGTCACCAGCATCATCGCCAGCGACATTCGTGGCAAGGTGCTCGGCGCCGTCGAGATCCCGACGCCCGCCACCAATTCCGCTGTCGCGCTTGCCACCATTGCGCGCTCGGCCAAATCGTTCGCCTCGCGGTGGCACAAGCGTCGTCCGCTCGCGGTCGGGGTGGCCATCGGCGGTCGCGTCGATTCGGCTACGGGAGTAGTCGACCACGCGCGCCTGGGGTGGAAAGGCGCCAAGGTCGGATCCATCATCGGAGCCGGCTTGGACCTTCCCGTTTCGGTTGCCGCCCACGTCGAGGCGATGGCGGCGTCGGAACTTCTGCTCAGCACCGACCGCGCCGAGGCCCCGACGCCGGGAACCACCGGGCTCTACTTCTATGCCCGCGAAACTGCCGGTATCGCAATCACTTTCGAAGGGCGAGTGCACACGCCGTCCAGTGGGCCAGGCTCGATCGCACACCTCCCCACCGGTTCGTCGGCACGGTGCACCTGCGGTGCGGTGGGTTGCTTGGAAGCGACGATCAGCGACCGCGCTGTCGTCGCGCAGGCACTGTCTTCGGGCGCAGTGATCCAGGGCAGTGAGCGTGTGACGATCGCGGATGTCTACCGTGCTGCGTCGGCGGGTTCCATTCCGGCGCACGAACTTCTGGTTGATCGAGCACGCGTCCTCGGGCGAACGGTGGCGATGTTGCGTGACCTGTTCAATCCGGATCGGGTGATCCTCGGCGGCCAGGCCTTCACCGACTACCCGGCCGGCGTGCCGCACGTCGCCGAGGCCTTCTCGACGGCATCCTCGTTGGAGCGTAAGGACATTCGGATTACCGGGTTCGGCAATCGGGTTCAGGAATACGCGTCCACCGTCGTGTCGCTGAGTTCCTTGTTCGCCGATCCTGCGGCGGCAATGCGGCGTGCTTCGGCCATCTGACTGCGAAGAGGGCAGTCAGAGTTCCGGACGATCGAGCACCCGCAACCACGAACCGTCGGGCTGGCGGCGTGCCACCTGAGTACGTCCGCCGGTCCCGTCGGAAGGTTTGGTCGAGGTCATGGCGAGGTCGCCGCTGATTACCGTGGGTAGCGCTTCCTCGACGGTGAATGTCGGTGCTGCGGCCAGCATCTGAGAAATGACGTCTCGGATGGCCGTCCTTCCCGCAGTGAGTGACCCGGGTGGAAACGCCATCACGGCGTTTTCCTCGTAGAGTCCGGCGACGGCGTCTGCATCTCCGGCGTTCGCGAACTGGACGAACAATCGGGCGATGTCTTCCGGGGTTTCGGCCTTCTGAGCTTCATGTGTTGTTGTCATGTCTCCATCTTGCGAGTCCGCCGGCGATAAGTCCAAGATCTAGTTTGTCTCGAAGCTAGAATTATCAGTTATGGAACTTCGGCAGCTCGAATACTTCGTCACGGTAGTGGAGGAAGCCAACTTCACTCGCGCCGCCGAGCGGCTTCACGTAGCGCAGCCGGGTGTGAGTGCGCAGGTCAAAAGGCTGGAACGTGAGCTGGGTCAGGAATTGCTCGATCGGAGTGGTCGAACCGTTCGTCTGACCGAGGCCGGGCGAGCTGTCCTCCCACATGCCCACGCTGTGCTTGCGTCCGTTCAGAGCACCCGAGATGTCGTCGACGCCCTGAACGGACTGGTGCGGGGCTCGGTAGCGGTGGGGATGGTCACTGCATGCGCGTCTGCCGACCTGACCGACCTGCTCAGTCGGTTGCACAACAAACACCCCGGTCTGGACATCTCCCTGTCCGAGGACGACTCGCGCAGCTTGCTTGCCGGAGTGCTGGACGGAACCTTCGACATAGCCGTCATCGGGGTGGCGGGCGAACTGCCGGAAGGGCTCGAATCGAGGGTGATCACCGACGAACGACTGGTGGCCGGAGTGGCAACGGATCATCCGCTGGCCGAGGTGTCGTCTCTACCGTTTGCCGAGCTCGCCACGCGATCGGTCATCTGTCTGCCGGAGGGAACCGGTATCAGGACGTGTCTGAACTTCGCGTGCGCCGCGGCCGGCACCACGCCGACGGTTGCGCTCGAGGCAAGCAATCTCGGCATCATCGTTTCATTGGCAGCGCAGGGGTTGGGAATGGCCGTGCTTCCCGAGTCGGCAGTGGGGGAGTTGCATCGGATCGATCTCGAACCGGAGGCGCGATCTCGGCTGGAATTGGTCTGGCGTTCGTCGGGCGGCAAGAATCCGGCGGCCTCCGCTCTCATCGATCTTGCGAGAGCTGTTCCCGCCGAGTGAGTTCGGCCTGCGCCCGATCCAATCCGCCGTGCTCGAGAGCAGCCAACCGTGACCTGTCCTTCCAGACGATGGTGCCGCGTCGCCGGACGCTGACCGACATCGTTCCACCGAGATGCTCGAGCGCTCCTGGCACGTTTCGGCGCTCGGCGGGTATCGGAACAGGAAGTATGTGTGCGTCGGC
The DNA here is from genome assembly GCF_040489275.1 of Rhodococcus baikonurensis. Taxonomy (NCBI): domain Bacteria; kingdom Bacillati; phylum Actinomycetota; class Actinomycetes; order Mycobacteriales; family Nocardiaceae; genus Rhodococcus; species Rhodococcus baikonurensis. Next base: position 426,681 of record NZ_JBEUOQ010000003.1, read on the forward strand.
GATGGGTGCGGTCCCGTCGATGTCGATGCTCCACTTCCGGCTGTAACCCCGAAGCGTCCAGCGATCGTCGGACACCGTCGTCTCCACCTGTGACGTCAGAGGATTACCCAGCCGCAACACCGTTCCGTCCGGTAGCGCGGCAACGACGGCGGTGACTTCGGTGCGCAGAGGTCCGGCGCTGACCTGTCCGCCGGCAAACGCCACGCAGGCTCGAGGATCGGTGAACCCCTGTGCCTGTCCCCACCACCAGGATTCCGGGAATCCTCCCTTTCCCCAGTTTTTCTCGCCGTACACCTGCGCTCCGGTGAGATCCCAGCTCTGTCCGTCGATGACGGCGCTTCCCTCGACCCGGCCGCCGAGCAGCCACGGATGCCAGTACTGATTGAGTGCGGGAACTGATTGGAAGTAACTCGATCCCCCGAAGCGGCGGTGCGGCCAGAATCGCTGATTACTGATGCGCACGTCGAGGTGGCTGTCGCCGAAATCGACCTGCAGTCGATCGGCGTTACCGCGGAAAACGTTGTCGGCGTAGGCCCCCAGTGTGCGGGGATCCGCCGATCCACGCGGATGCTCGGCGGTACGGAGAAATCCGCCCGGATGCGCCGCGAGACCGAGCGTCGACCAACTGCCACTGTCGGACTTGTTGATACCGGCGAGCGCGATCACCACCCGTCCGCTGCCTGGCATCGTGAATCGCCAGAAGTAACCCTCCATCGCAACGTCATGGGAGGCAAGCAGATTGCCGTACGGCAGGGTGGCGCCCGAAGCGCGGTACGCGGGAAGCTTCACGGTCCCAATACTGCCTGTGATGCGGTGACCTGAGCGACGAGGCGGCCCTCGTCGTCGCGAATCTCGGTCACGACCGCGATGGTGCTGCGCCCCGCATGCAGTGGCCGGGCGGTTGCGGTGACCGTGCCCTTGCGGACCCCACGCGTGAAGACGGTTGACGAACTGGTGGTGGAAGTGCTTGCACCGGGCGGAAGATTGAGGAACGCACAGACGGCGCCGACGCTGTCTGCCAGCGTCATCAAGGCGCCGCCGTGCATTCCGTTGCCGGCGGTGGTGCGGTGGCTGTCCCAATCCAGATGGCCGACAACCTGTTCGGGTGCCGCGCTGTCCAACTGAATTCCGGTGTGAACTGCAAAAGGCATGGTCGCGACAAGTTGTTCGAGGTCCATGCCTACCGATGGTAACGAGCCGCCGAAACCTCCGTCGGGACTTCGGTTTATCGAGGGAGGTGGCTCAGAGGGGGAGGGCGGTTTCGGACAGTCCCTCGGGCGCGTTGCGGCGACGGAACCACTCGGTGCCGAATGCCGCGGCGAGCTGCTCCGTCGGCATTTCGAGGAACGGGCCGAAATCGCCGACCTGCGTTGCGTGCGCGTACATGGCCGCGCGCTTGGACGAGATCACCGAACTGACGTCGACGGCGGTGGTGAGTTGATCTGCCGGAAGCCCGAACGATTCGATGTCCGGCGGCTGCGCCTCCTCGGTCCACTCGGGGTTGGCCTGCATCAGCATCTTCATGTGATCGCGGTTGGTGGACGCCTCGTAGACGAACGGCGTGCCTGCGAGTTCTGCCGCCCGGACGCCGACGTGGTGGACCTGGATGTGATCCGGGTGCCCGTATCCGCCGTTGGGGTCGTAGATGGTCAGGACATCGGCGTTCTCTTCACGAAGTACCTCGGCCAAACGCTCGGCGGCCTTCTCGACGTCGACGTTGCAGAACGCTTCCGGATTCTCGTTCTCGGGCGTACCCACCATCCCCGAATCCGGGTAGTGCAGGGACACGACGCGATTGGCGCCCAACGCGTCGGTGGACGCCTCGAGTTCACGGCTGCGGCGCTGAGCCAACGTCTCGTATTCGTCCAACAGGCCGTCGGGGAATTCACCGAGAGCACCGTCGGTAGCGGTGACGACTACGACGCGGTGACCTGCGTCGGCGGCCATTCTCATCACGCCGCCCGTAGTGAAAACTTCGTCATCGGGATGGGCGTGGAAACACACCAGGACACTCATTCGCGCAATCGTAAGGCAAGTTACCGACAGGTCAACCCGAGCGCACAGTGAAAACGATTTGTCGAGTCGGCCTCGGCTCTGTGAACCTTGTTCAGTGCACGAGAAGCTGACATGAGCGAATCCACCAACAAAGGCCTGTTGAGCGCCTACCGCGAGATCTTTGCCGCCCCCGGATCGGTCGCCTTCTCGGCCGCCGGATTTGTCGCAAGGCTGCCGATCGCCATGATCGGCATCGGAATCGTGACGATGATCTCGCAACTTCGTGGTGACTACGCGCTCGCCGGCGCGCTCGCCGCGGTTTTCGCGCTGTCGTCGGCGATCATCGCGCCCGCCGTCTCGCGTGCGGTCGACCGCTTCGGGCAGCGAGCGGTCCTGCCGATTGCCGCAGCCGTGAGCGTCACCGCGATCGGGGCGCTCTTGCTCGCCGTACGGATGGAAGCTCCTGACTGGCTGCTTTTCGTTCTGGTCGTCCCCGGTGGCGCCACCCCGACGATCGGGGCGATGATCCGCGCCAGGTGGGTCGCGATCTACGTCGGAAAACCTCAGCTGCGCACCGCCTTCGCCTTCGAATCGGTGGTGGACGAACTCTGTTTCGTGGCGGGTCCGGTCATCTCGGTGGGCCTGAGCATCGGACTCTTTCCCGAAGCGGGACCGCTGGCGGGACTGATTCTGCTCGTGACCGGGACCCTGCTGTTGGTCATTCAACGTGGAACCGAACCGAAGGTGCACCCGCGTCGACCCGGCCGCGGACGATCGGTTCTCGGTAACCACGTGATGTGGATCGTCATCGTGATCATGGTGATGCTCGGAACGATCTTCGGCGTCATCGACGTCGGTGCCATCGCGTTCACCGAGGAACAGAATTCGCCGGGATCCGCGACGCTGGTCCTTGCGCTGTTCGCCGGCGGTTCGGGAATCGCGGGACTGATCTTCGGGTCGATGCACCCGGCGCGATCGCTGCGCGGTCAGCTGATGATCGCGTCCTCGGCGGTCGCCGTTCTCAGCGTCCCGCTTCTCCTCGTCGGCAACGTGGCCGCACTGGCGGGTGCATATGTGCTCGCGGGCGCGACCATTGCTCCGACCCTCATCATCGCGACGGCCTTGGTCGAGCAGATCGTCCCCCCGGAAAAGCTCACGGAGGGAATGACCCTGACGGTCACCGGCCTCGGCGTCGGCGTGGCGCTCGGGTCTGCGCTGGCCGGACAGCTGATCGATCGTTACGGCGTCCCGTCGGCCTACATGCTCGCCGTCGGCGCCGCAGTCGCAGCCTCTATCGTGACGGCATGTCTATTCGTGAAGCCGTCAGCGTCGACGGCACGTCCATCGTCTATCGAGTAACCGGAAATTCGGCTGGGACCCCGCTGGTGCTGCTGCACGGCTGGGCTCAGTCGTCGCAGTGCTGGGGTGAGCAGGTCCTCGCGGACCTCGCCGCGGACTACCGCCTGATCGCCGTCGATCTGCGCGGCCACGGTTACTCCGATGCGCCTGAATCCGGATACGACGACTCCGCGAACTGGGCCGGCGACGTTGCGGCCGTTCTCGCGGCAGAAGACGTCACCGAGAACGCGATCCTGCTCGGCTGGTCGTACGGCGGACTGGTGATCTGCGATTACCTGGCAGCACACGGAACCGGTGCGGTGGCGGGTGCGGTTCTGGTCGGTGCGATCACCAGCATCGGTCGCGGTGAGAAGGGCGGCAAAGTCGGCTCGGCGATGCGGAGTGCGGTTCCCGGCGCGATGTCCGAAGATCCCCGCGAGGCGATCCGGGCACTCGGTGCCTTCGGCAACGCGCTCACCGGCCCACCCGAGGGCAAGGGCGCAGCGTCGCAGGCCTTGTTCGGGTACAGCCTCTCGACGCGTCCGCGGGTGCGCGGAGCACTGTTCAATCGTGCCGTCGGTCACGACGAGTTGCTCCGCAGCCTCGACATCCCGGTCCTCGTTCTGCACGGAACCGAGGACTCCGTCGTCGACGTGAGCGCAGGTAAGCACGCCGAGGAACTGATTCCCAAGTCCCAGGCGTCGTACTGGGAAGGCTGCAATCACGGACCGTTCGTGGAGGATCCGACACGATTCGTGTCCGAAGTGCGAGCCTTCATCTCGAGCCTCGGTTAGAGTTCGCGCCCGGTGAGGGGGCAGTATGGAGTGGTGACGCCCATGCACATTTCGCGCCCTCGCCGGGTGGCCGTTCTCTCGGTCCACACCTCGCCATTGGCGCAACCCGGCACCGGTGACGCGGGTGGGATGAACGTCTACGTTCTGCAATCCGCCATTCAGCTCGCCAAACGTGGCGTAGAGGTGGAGATATTCACCCGCGCGACGTCCTCGGCCGACGCACCCGTGGTGGACGCCGCTCCCGGAGTGCGGGTTCGGAACATCGCGGCCGGTCCCTTCGAAGGACTGGACAAGGCAGATCTGCCGACTCAACTGTGTGCCTTCGTCGCGGGAGTTCTGCGGGAGGAAGCGCGTCACGAGCCCGGGTACTACAGCCTGATTCATTCGCACTACTGGTTGTCCGGGCAGGTCGGATGGCTGGCCCGCGACCGCTGGGGCGTGCCCCTCGTACATACCGCCCACACCCTCGCGGCGGTGAAGAATCTGTCGCTGGCCGAGGGGGACACCCCCGAGCCCGCAGCACGTCAGATCGGTGAGCAACAAGTAGTCGCCGAGTCCGATCGCCTGGTCGCCAACACCACCGACGAAGCCAAAGCGCTGCACGAGTTGTACGGCGCAGATCCCACGCGTATCGACGTCGTGGCTCCGGGCGCCGATCTCACCCGCTACCGACCGGGCGATCGCGATTCCGCCCGCGCGTCGTTGGGGTTGAACCCGGGCGAGATCGTCGTGACCTTCGTCGGCCGCATCCAACCGCTCAAAGCGCCGGACGTTCTGCTGCGCGCAGCAGCCGAGGTGATCAGCCGTCGCCCGGGGTTGCCGCTGCGCATCCTCGTTGTCGGCGGGCCGTCCGGAACCGGTCTCGCGCGGCCGGACGTGTTGATCGAACTGGCACGCTCACTGGGCATCACAGCGCAGGTGACGTTCTTGCCGCCGCAGGCGCCGCAGCGTCTCGCCGATGTCTACCGCGCATCGGATCTGGTTGCGGTGCCGAGCTATTCGGAGTCCTTCGGACTGGTAGCCATCGAAGCTCAGGCCTGCGGAACCCCGGTGATCGCCGCGGATGTCGGCGGACTGGGAGTGGCCGTACGCAACGGTGAGACCGGCCTGCTGGTTCAAGGGCACCGCACCGAAGACTGGGCCGGCGCTCTCGAATCCTTGGTGACAGCGCCGAAACGCTTGGCCGAACTCGCCGCGCAGGCACCGCGTCACGCCGAGAATTTCTCGTGGGAACACACCGCGGACGGTTTGCTCGAGAGCTATCGCAAAGCCGCAGTCAACTACAACAACGGAACCGGTCCCAGCGACTTCTCGCCCCGCCGTGCGCGGGGTCTGTGGCGTCTGCGCCGGACCGGAGGGGTGCGTACATGAGCAGCATTTCGGACACCATCGAGCAGGCTCTCACGGAGCGTGAACTCGACTTCACCAGAAAAGACGACGCGCATTTCGTCGTCGAACTTCCCGGCGAACACAAACTCAAGACGTCGACGCTGCTCACCGTCGGTAATCACGGCGTGCGGGTCGAGGCCTTCGTGTGCCGCAAGGTGGACGAGAACTTCGAAGGCGTTTACAAGTTCCTGCTCAAGCGCAACCGTCGTCTGTACGGAGTGGCCTACACACTCGACAAGGTCGGGGACATCTACCTGGTCGGCAAGATCGCCGAGCATGCCGTGACCGGCGACGAACTGGACCGAGTGCTCGGTCAGGTTCTCGAGGCCGCCGACGGCGATTTCAACGTCATCCTCGAACTCGGTTTCTCCTCGTCGATCAAGCGTGAGTGGGCGTGGCGGGTGTCGCGTGGTGAGTCGCTGGCGAATCTCGAGCCGTTCAAGCACCTCATCGAGGAAGAGCCCGCGCAAAGCTGATCGAGCGGGGTGAGACACATCGCGGATGTGTCACGTAAAGTGGCCTTTACTTGTGACTGTCGTCACGGAATAATACTGTTCCCGTGAGTCACAGTAAGTTGGTCACACCACCCCGCCGCGCAACTTTTCGAGGAGCACAGTGAGCTTCAAGAGTCCGTTCCCCGACGTTGAAATCCCCAACCTCAGCGTCTACGACTTCCTGTTCGGAAACACCGACCCCGCAGACCTCGACAAGACGGCATTCGTCGAAGGCAGTTCGGGCGCCGTAACCACATACGCTTCGCTGATCGCGCAGATCAACGGCGTTGCAGGCGCTCTCGCAGCGCGTGGACTCGCCGTCGGCGACGTCGTCGGGCTCCATTCGCCCAACGTCCCGGCCTTCGGTTCCGTCTTCCACGGCATCCTGCGTGCCGGTGGCGTCGCGACCACGATCAACGCGCTCTACACCGCCGAGGACATCGCCAAGCAGCTCACCGATTCCAAGGCCAAGTTCCTCTTCACCGTCTCGCCGCTGCTGCCGCAGGCCAAGGCCGCCGCCGAGCTGGTCGGTATCCCGACCGAGAACGTGTTCGTGCTCGACGGCGCCGAAGGCCATCTGTCGCTGCGAGATCTGCTCGGTGAGGGCGCAGCGGCGCCCGAGGTTTCCTTCGATCCGGCCACCCAGCTCGCGGTGCTGCCGTACTCGTCGGGCACCACCGGCCGGCCCAAGGGCGTCATGCTCACCCATCGCAATCTCGTGGCCAACGTCTGCCAGATCATTCCGCGGATGGGCATCGAGACCGACGACAAGATCCTCGCGGTCCTGCCGTTCTTCCACATCTACGGCATGACGGTGCTGCTCAACGCTGCGCTCTACCGCCGCGCGAGCCTCATCACGATGCCGAAGTTCGATCTCGTCGAGTTCCTACGGATCGTCGCCGAGCAGAAGTCGACGTACATCTTCGTCGCACCGCCCGTTGCCGTCGCGTTGGCCAAGCACCCGCTCGTCGATCAGTACGACCTGTCGAGCGTGCACACCATCTTCTCTGGCGCGGCCCCCCTCGACGCGGCGCTCGGCAAGGCCGTCGCGGACCGTTTGAACTGCCATGTGCGCCAGGGCTACGGCATGTCCGAGATGAGCCCCGTCTCGCATGCGATCCCGTTCGATCGTGACGACATCGCACTCGACACCTGCGGTCCGACCATCGCCAACATGGAATGCAAGCTCGTCGACCCGGGAACGGGCGAAGAGGTCGCGTACCCCGCGCTCGGCTCGGACGGCGTCAGCGAGCCCGGGGAACTGTGGTGCAAGGGACCGAACATCATGCTCGGTTACCTCGGCAACGACCAGGCCACCAAGGACACCCTCGACGACGACGGTTACCTGCACACCGGTGACATCGCGACCGTCGACGGCGACGGCGTCGTCAAGATCGTCGACCGCCTCAAGGAATTGATCAAGTACAAGGGCTACCAGGTTCCCCCGGCGGAACTCGAGGCTTTGCTTCTGACACACCCGCAGATCGCCGACGCTGCAGTGATCGGTGTGCTCGACGCCGAAGGCGAAGAGGTTCCGAAGGCATTCGTCGTGCTCCAGGACGGCGCCGAATTGACCGAAGACGACGTGATCTCGTTCGTCGCCGAGCGCGTCTCACCGCACAAGAAGGTTCGCCAGGTTTCGTTCATCAGCACCGTGCCGAAATCCGCGGCCGGAAAGATCCTCCGCAAGGATCTGCGAACAGCGGAAGTAGCTCCGAGCTGATTTCCAGACAGGGTTGATCAAGAAGGGTTCCGGTACTCGTGCCAGGATGAACGCCATGAGTATCGGAACCCTGGTCCTGCTCCGCCACGGCGAGAGCGAATGGAATGCACTCAATCTGTTCACCGGCTGGGTGGACGTCCACCTGACAGACAAGGGCATGGCCGAAGGCAAGCGCGCCGGCGAACTGCTCGCCGAGCACAACCTCTTGCCTGACGTTCTCTACACATCTCTGCTCCGCCGCGCGATCAGCACGGCCAACCTCGCACTCGACGCCGCCGATCGCCACTGGATCCCGGTGGTCCGCGACTGGCGTCTCAACGAGCGCCACTACGGCGCTCTGCAGGGCAAGAACAAGGCTCAGACCAAGGAAGAGTACGGAAACGAGCAGTTCATGCTCTGGCGTCGTAGCTACGACACCCCGCCGCCCGCCATCGAAGCCGGCAGCGAGTACAGCCAGGACACCGATCCCCGGTACGCGAACCTCGACGAGGTTCCCTTGACCGAGTGCCTGCTCGACGTCGTCAAGCGCCTGATCCCGTACTGGGAGGACACCATCTCGCAGGAGCTGCTCGCCGGCCGGAACGTACTGGTCACGGCGCACGGCAACTCGCTGCGTGCATTGGTCAAGCACCTCGACGGCATCTCGGACGAGGACATCGCGGGCCTGAACATCCCGACCGGAATCCCGCTGCGTTACGACCTCGACGAGAACCTGAAGCCGCTCAATCCCGGCGGCACCTACCTGGACCCGGAGGCCGCAGCCGCCGGCGCCGCCGCGGTGGCGAATCAGGGCGGAAAGTAGCAACCCGATGATGTGCGTCGAGGCCCCCCGAACAGTGTTTTCGGGGGGCCTCGGCCAACAACAGATGAACGACGAACCAACGCCGTCCACCTGGCGGATTACGCGGGCGGGAACGTCCGAACCCGCCGTAACCGACACTTCGCGCGAACGTACGATTGCGCCGTGAGTGTCGTGATTGCAGTGCTGCTGGTCGTGGTCGCCGGCTTGGTCGGCTACCTCGTCGGCGGGGTGCTGGTCCCCAGGCTGTCGTCGCGTCAGAGTCAGCGCTCCGACGAACAGACCGGGCTCACGATGTCCCAGGTTCTGGACCTGATCGTGTTGGCGTCGGAAAGCGGCATCGCCGTCGTCGACGGTTTCCACGACGTCGTGCTCTTCAACCCTCGCGCCGAAGAACTCGGCCTCGTCAAGAATCGTCTGGTCGACGAGCGGGCGTGGCGGGCGGCGCAGGAAGTCCTGCGGACAGGTCAGCCCGTCGAGGTCGATCTGACGGCACAGACCGCGCAGCGCGGCCGCGACAAGATCGCGGTACGTGGGACGGCCCGATTGCTCAGCAAGGACGATCGCAACTTCGTGGTCCTGTTCGCCGACGACGATTCCGAGCAGGTCCGCATGGAGGCGACGCGACGCGATTTCGTCGCGAACGTCAGCCACGAACTGAAGACGCCGGTCGGCGCGATGAGTTTGCTCGCGGAGGCGCTGCTCGAGTCCGCTGACGATCCGGAATCCGTGCGCCACTTCGGTGAACGGGTGCTGGGCGAGTCGATTCGTCTGGGCAAGATGGTCACCGAGTTGATCGCACTCTCTCGCCTGCAAGGTGCCGAGAAGCTGCCCGATCTCGACGTGGTCGACGTCGACACCGTGGTGTCCGAGGCGCTGTCGAGGTCGAATCTGTCGGCCGAGGCCGCCGGGATCACCGTCACCACCGACCATCCGAGTGGGCTGGAGGTGCTCGGGGATCAGACTCTTCTCGTGACGGCACTGTCCAACCTCATCGAGAACGCTATTGCTTACTCGCCCAAGGGTTCTCCGGTGTCAGTCAGTCGGTCGGTACGCGGCGACAATGTCGCGATCGCGGTCACCGACCGAGGAGAGGGCATCGCGAAAGCGGATCAGGAGCGAGTGTTCGAGAGATTCTTCCGCGTGGACAAGGCACGGTCACGGCAGACCGGCGGAACGGGTCTGGGGCTGGCGATCGTCAAGCACGTCGCGGCCAATCACAACGGCTCCATCGAACTGTGGAGCAAACCGGGAACAGGGTCTACCTTCACGTTGCAGATACCGGCACACGTGGAGTCGGACGACGACATCGACTCTGACGACGCGGGAACCGCCGGTTCCACGCGGATCGGCAGACGAGAACAAGGCAGTAGAGAAAACGGCATGGAGGCCAAACGATGACGAGTGTGCTGATCGTGGAGGACGAGGAGTCCTTGGCGGACCCGCTGGCGTTCCTGCTCCGCAAGGAAGGCTTCGAGACCACCATCGTCAACGACGGACCGTCGGCGTTGGCGGAATTCGATCGCTCCGGAGCGGACATCGTCCTGCTCGACCTCATGCTGCCCGGCATGAGCGGTACGGACGTCTGCAAGGCGTTGCGATCGCGTTCGGGCGTTCCCGTCATCATGGTGACGGCGCGTGACAGCGAGATCGACAAGGTCGTCGGCCTGGAACTGGGTGCGGACGACTATGTGACCAAACCGTATTCGGCGCGTGAGCTGATCGCCCGTATCCGTGCGGTGCTGCGCCGCGGGGTGGAGAACGAGGCGGACCTCGCCTCCGACAACGGGGTGCTCGAGGCCGGACCGGTACGGATGGACGTCGAGCGCCACGTCGTGCAGGTAGCTGGAAACCCGGTGACGTTGCCGCTCAAGGAGTTCGACCTCCTCGAGTACTTGCTCCGCAACTCCGGCCGGGTGCTGACCCGCGGACAGTTGATCGACCGCGTCTGGGGCGCCGACTACGTCGGTGACACCAAAACCCTTGACGTACACGTGAAGCGGCTGCGTTCGAAGATCGAATCGGATCCGGCCAAGCCGGAACATCTGGTCACGGTCCGTGGATTGGGTTACAAGCTCGAAGCGTGATCTAAGTTCGTCGAGAAGAATTCAGCCGCTCACACGATCGTGTGAGCGGCTGAATTTATTTGTTCTTGCGGAGTCAGCCCTGAGCTTTGTTCTGAGCGATCGTGGTCGCCGGATGGACTGCTATGAGGCCGAGGCCGGCACGACGCCTGCAGAGGCGAGCCAGCTCGTCGTACGCACGCTTTCCGAGAAGCTCCGTCAGTTCCGGCCCGTAGGACTGCCAGACCTGCCGTTCCCCGACATGAGCGTCAGGGGAGCCGGAGCAGTACCAGGCGAGGTCGTCGCCGCCCTCACCCCAGCCCCGGCGGTCGTACTCGGTGATCGTGGTCTTGAGGATCTGGACGCCGTCCGGTCGGTCGACCCAGTCCTGGGTGCGGCGGATCGGTAGCTGCCAGCACACGTCCGGCTTCACCTCGAGCGGCTCGATGCCCTTCTTGAGCGCCATGGAATGCAAGGCGCAGCCCTCGCCGCCGGCGAAACCGGGCCGGTTGAGGAAGATGCACGCACCTTTGTAGCGGCGGGTGCGCAGCGCGGGCTCGTCCTCGAGGTCGTCTTCTTCGACGTATCCCTTCTTGCCGAGACCCTTTTCCATGAACTGCCAGTCTTCGGCTGTGAGCATTTTCACTGACGCGTCGAGCTTGTCCTGATCTTCCTGATCGGAGAGGAAAGCGCCGTGCGAGCAGCAACCGTCGTCCGGGCGGTCGCCGATGATGCCCTGACACGCCGGCGTGCCGAACACGCAGGTCCAATGCGAGAGCAACCACGTCATATCAGCGGAAATGAGGTGTTCGGAGTTATCCGGATCGACAAATTCGACCCATTCGCGCGGGAAATCGAGATCGACCTCGGGGCTCGGAGTCATCTTGTGGGACCGGTCTGGGTTACCTGCTGTCACAAGGGCCGACCGTAGACCCAGTAACGTGGCGATGTGCGACTAGGGGTACTCGACGTCGGAAGCAATACCGTCCATCTATTGGTTGTGGACGCCCATCGGGGCGGCCACCCAACACCCATGAGCTCGACCAAGTCCACGTTGAGGCTGGCAGAGAACACCGACGACCGCGGCGATATCACCACGTCAGGAGCCGATCGCTTGGTGTCGACGGTCTCCGAATTCGCCGGTATCGCCAAGACGTCCGGATGCGAGGAAATGATGGCTTTTGCCACGTCCGCCGTCCGTGACGCCAACAATTCCGAAGCCGTGCTCGCCCGCGTGCGCGCCGAGACCGGAGTCAATCTCGAGGTTCTCTCCGGGGTCGACGAAGCACGGCTGACCTTTCTGGCAGTGCGCCGCTGGTACGGCTGGAGCGCCGGACGCATCCTGAACCTGGACATCGGCGGCGGCTCGCTCGAACTCACCGCAGGTGGTGACGAGGATCCGGACGTCGCCTTCTCACTGCAACTCGGTGCCGGACGGTTGACGCGCGACTGGCTCCAGGCCGATCCGCCGGGCAAGCGCCGAGTCGCCGTCTTGCGCGACTGGCTGGACGCGGAGTTGGTCGGACCAGCCAAGGACCTGCGCGCGGCCGGCGACTGGGACCGCACGGTCGGGACCTCGAAGACCTTCCGATCGTTGGCTCGGCTCACCGGCGCGGCCCCTTCTGCCGCAGGCCCCCGGGCGAAACGGACCCTGACTTCCAGCGGACTCAGGCAACTCATAGCCTTCATATCCAGGATGACGGCAGCGGACCGTGCAGAATTGGAAGGAGTGAGCTCGGATCGGTCACAGCAGATTGTGGCCGGCGCGCTCATCGCAGAGGCAACCATGCGGGCGCTCGGAGTGGACGAACTGGAAATTTGTCCCTGGGCATTGCGTGAGGGTCTGATTCTGCGAAAGCTCGACACAGAAATGGGCGGTGAATTGGTGGTGAGTGCTTGATGACCGAGGACAGTCAGCAGATTTCCGTAGCGGAACTGCTAAAGCGGAACGGTCAGAGCGTCGAATCCCGAGGTGGACGACGTCGGCGCGGCGTAGCCGGTGGCATCTCCGTCGCCGAACTGACGGGTGAGATCCCGATCGTTCGCCAGTCGGGATCGCGCGCGGCCGCCGAGCCCGAGTCAGCCGAATCAGCAGCTTCTCAGCCTGAAGCCCCTGCGCCAGAAAACGCTGCATCTTCTGCGCCGGCCGAGGCTGTCGCGGAAACCGCCAAGTCGGCCGAACATGCACCGAACGTTCCCGCCGACCGCACCGCAGCCTTCGCCGTCTCGTTCGACGACGACGATGACGATGACGACGAGCCGCAGGCACCCAAGGCCGAGTCGAAGCCGGTTGCCGCGCCGCCGGTCACCACTCCGAAGCCGACTTCCACACCTTCGCCGGGACAGACCTCGAAGTCCTCGCCCGGACAGTGGGTGAGCCGGGCACCGCTCAACTCCTCGTCACCGACGCAGGTAACGCAGGAACCAGCCCTGCTGTCGGGTCAGACCCTGGCGGGCGACCTGATGCGTCAGGAGCGCGCCGCAACCCAGTCGCCGTCGTTGCGTCCGCCGATCCTGCCGCCGCGTGTCCCCACTCCCGTCGCCAAGGCACCCACACCGACTGCTCCTGCTCCGGCCGCGCCGGAAGAGAGCACCGAACTGATCGACAAGATCGCAGACGCGGATGCCGGCGAGGCCGAATCGACCGCCGTGGTCGATCTGGTCAAGGCGCCGGTGGTCGCTGACGGTGCGACAAAGTCCACTGCCGTCGCCGAGTCCGAGACCGACGTGGAAGCCCAACCGGCAGCGGAAGAGGCCGGCGAGCGTAACTCGATCCGTGAATGGGCAGTGCTTGCCGGTCAGGTGGTTGTTGCACTGATCGTCGGCGGCGCGATGTTCAAGGGCTTCGAGAAGCTGTGGGACATGCTGCCGTGGGTGGCGTTGGTGCTCGCGCTGATCGTGATCGTCGGCTTGGTGGCCGTCGTGCGGGTTCTACGCAAGACGGACGACATCACGAGTTTCGTGATCGCGGTGGTTGTCGGCATGATCGTGACGCTCGGTCCACTGGCGTTCTTGTTGACCTCGGGTTGATCGGACGATGATCGGGGGATCGCAGCGCATGGTTCGTCGGCCGATAGCCGTCGGTTTGTCGACGGCCTCGGTGTATCCGGAGAACACGGAAGCAGCATTTCGCTACGCCGCCGATCTCGGATACGACGGTGTCGAGCTGATGGTGTGGGCCGAATCCGTCAGTCAGGACATCGGTGCTGTTGCTGCCCTCGTTCGCAAGTACGCGATTCCGGTGCAGGCCGTGCATGCGCCGTGTCTGCTGATTTCGCAGCGCGTGTGGGGTTCCGATCCGGTCGAGAAGCTCGAGCGTTCGGTACGCACGGCCGAAACCTTGGGCGCGACGACGGTGGTCGTGCACCCGCCGTTCCGGTGGCAGCGCAAGTACGCCGAAGGCTTCGCGGAACAAGTTGTCGATCTCGAGTCGAAGAGCAGCGTCGTGGTGGCGGTGGAGAATATGTTCCCCATGCGCGCCGACAGCTTCTTCGGTGGCAAGGACAAGTCCGCGGAGCGTCTGCGTAAACGTGGCGGTCCGGGGGCAGCGTTGTCCGCGTTCAGCCCGTCGTACGACCCGACCGATTCCGATCACGCTCACTACACACTCGATCTGTCGCACACCGCGACGGCGGGAATGGACGCTTTGGAGTTGGCCTCCCGGATGGGCAAGGGCCTCGAGCACCTGCACCTGGCCGACGGCCGCGGCGCGTCGATGGACGAGCACCTGATTCCTGGACACGGTTCACAGCCGTGCGCGGAGTTGTGTCGGCAATTGGCTGCGAGCGACTTCAGCGGCCAGGCTGTCATCGAGATCAACACTCAAAATGCGCGTACCCGTCGGGAGCGGTCGTCGATGCTGGCGCAGGCGCTCGCGTTTGCACGCGAGCACCTGGCACGCTCAGCGGTGGCCGGCAAGTAGCGCAGCTTCGAACTGCGCGCGCACCTTCTCGACGTGTGCGTCGAGGTCTTTGGTCTCCCAGCCTTCGGTGGAGATGGGATCGAGCACCGAGACGTAGACCGGACCGGGATGGGCGACAAGCGAATTGCGCCACATCCGTTCGCCCGCGTTGTGAATCACCACGGGCACGATCGGCACACCGGCCTGGATCGCCAAGTGGAAGCCGCCCTTCTTGAACGGGCCCAGGCGTGGCGTCGGAGAACGGGTGCCCTCCGGAGCTATGACTATCGAGACGCCATTCTTCAGCTTGTCGACTGCCGGTTGCAGCGCAGCCTTCGCCTTTGTGGTGTCGGTGCGGTCGATGTAGGCGACGTCGAGCAGTGCACCGACGGGCATGAACCGTGGATCGCTTGCCGCTTCCTTCTTCGCGACGCCGGTCACGTCCCGCTTGATGACGGTGCCGAGGACCAACATGTCCAGGGAACTTTGATGATTGAACATGAACACCGCCGGGCGGTGATCCCACACGTTGTGCTCGCCGTCGATCTCGACGTCGATGCCGAGCAGTGAGAGTGAGATGTCGGGGCCGTACGTGCCCACCAGGTTCGCACCCAGTTGACGGTTGCCGGTGACGATGCCTGCCGACGCACCGAGGGCGGCGGTAGCAGCAAGCGCGCCCATGGCCGTCGCCGTTCGGATCGTCGAGATCGGTGTTGCACCTCGTTGCGGTTTACGCAGGCTGACCGAAGGCCAGTGATTGCGCAACGCGATCTTGGCCAGACCACGATCGGGGTTCAACGCGACAGGTCGCCCGACGGCCTCGAGCATGAACACGTCTTCGACACCGTTGGAGTACGCAAACGCGTTCTTCAAGTCGGCGCCCATCTTCTCGGCATAGCCCGCAAGGGCATCGGCCTTGGCCGGCCCCCACAGAGCGGGCGAGGACAGTTCGCCGGTGAGCATGCCGTCGACGACTTCGGGCTCGGTGCACAGCACATCTTCGATATCGAGATCTTCGGCGACGTACTTGGCTTGGAACGGAGTCGCCGACGTGGCCATCACGATCGTGTGGCCTGCTCGCCGGTGCGCCGCCAATAGCCCACGGGCTTCCGGGTAGATCATCGCGGCGATCTCCTGCTTGAACAACCGTCGGCCCCAGTCGTTCAGTTCCTCGACGGTACGGCCGCCCAGGGCGCGCACGCCGATGTCCATCAACGCTCCGACATCAGCGCCGCGGAACTGGGTGTCGATCGCGGCACCGGTGGTGCGCAACAATTCGCCGACGCTGATATCCAAGCGTCGCAGGCGGTCTCGATAGACGACGCTGGCCGAATATCCACTGATCAAGGTGCCGTCGAGGTCGAAGGCGGCGATCGTTCCGGGCCCGGGAGGGGCGGCTTCGATGGCGGAGTGCAGACGCTCGAGTCCGGTCACAGTCCTACTTCCTCGTTCGCGGCGGGCGCTCGGTTTGCTTCGGGAATGGTGACTACTGCAGCGGCGTCGGGCACCGGCATGGCCACCTGATCGAGCCGTGCATGCGCGAGCGCTCGGAGGTGGCGCAGACGCTCGACCTGAACCTTGATTTCCGCGGCGAATGCCAGGCGCCTGGCCCGGACGCCGTCGTCGTCGACTTCGATCAAGTTCCGGTTGCGCGCCAAATTCAGTGCAGTGGCGAACAATTCACCGGAAACCGATTCGTTGCTGGCGATCTGCTGTCGTAGGCGACGCTGATGTGCGACGTCGATGCAGTTGCTGACGAAGGACTTCTCGTCGAACGACGTCGAAATCGGGGCAAGCACAAGCTGATCGGCGACAACCTGGTACGCCTCGAGAAACGGTTGGAGCACACGGTGCGCGAGGTACGGCCGCACCGACTCGATCATGTGCTCGGTTCGTTTGTCGTCGGCCATGACGGTTTCCCACTCGGGATCGATCAGGGTCAGCTCGGTCCGCATCTCCTGCTCGAAGGTGTCCCGATCGCTGAAGAAGAACTCGAATTTCAACAGATCGCGGATGCGCTTGGCCTCGGCCCAACCGTCCCCGATGGGATCCTCGAACCGTTCTTCGACGGCTGCCTGCAGTACGAGTTCGGTGATGGCACGCACGACGAGAAAGTGAATTGTGTTGTTGCGGTAGAAGGCAGCGACAAGGTGCTGGTCCTTGCCGAGGTAGAAGACCTGCTCGCCGCCGCGATCGAAGCGCTCGAGGACACCGGAATCGACGTGTGTCTGCAACGCCTTCTCGATGACGCGCGGATCGGGCAGTTCGACGTCGCCGGCGATCGGAAGATTTCGCGCGGTGATGTACCCGAACAGCGGCGTGAGGATCGCGGTGAGCTCACGAACGGTCAACGCCCGGTCTTCGATTCCGAGGAACGCCAGCATCGCAAGCGAAGACACGGTCACCGGTGTGACCTCGTTGATGCGGTGACACACCTCGATGCCGGCCTTTTGAATGGCGAGGCGCTGATCGGTTTCCTGGCTGAGTGCGTCCGCAAGTGAGAGCGGCCGGCCGATGGTCACGTGTGCGACACCGTTCCGTTTTCCCTGTGCGCGTACGTAACCCACCATCCAGCGCAGGCCTTCCGGTGTCTTCTCGGCGCCGAGAGCCTCCGCAGCCATGGCCCCGACCTCGTAGAGCTGGTCGTAGCTCAGCGCGACCGGGACGAGATACACGTCGGATGCGCCGCTGACCTGAAAGGCCTTGGTCAGGTAGGTCAGGAGACCGAAGCGCGGCGGGCGTAATTTCCCGGTACGCCCGCGCCCACCTTCGATGTACCACTCCAGATTGAAGCGCTTGGTCAGCAGGTAGCGCATGTACTCGTGCATCGACCACTTGTAGACCTCGTCGTTGCCGATGCTTCGACGAATGAAGACGGTGCCGCTGCGCTTGAGGATCGAGCCCATGGGCCAGAAGCTGATGTTGAGGCCGCCCATGACGTGATTGAGCGGCAAGCCGTTCGCGATCAACGCCGGGCGCAGGACGAGGGGATCGAGGTACGAACGGTGACTGGGGAGGAAGACCAGTGAGTGTTCCTTGTTCAGCTCACGGAGTTCCTCGAACCGGCTCGTGTCCACGTCGAGCTTGTAGGCGCGAGCGAAATAGCGCCCCAGACGATCCCACACCGCGATGGCTTGGCGACTCTGGGTGGCAACCATTTCTTCGAGAGCTTCACGCGCGCGGCGGTCGACTTCGGCGACGGCGATGTTCAAGCGGTCGGCCAGAGCCATGACCTCGGTGGCGAACCGGCGGGTGTCGGTGATCTCGTCGACGACGAACCGCGACACCTTGTACTGGCCACCCAGAAGGCCCAATTCGGCACGCTCGAGCGCCAGGGCGGCCTGCCGTCGGATGAACTCGGGTAGCGAACCGCCACCGCTCTTTTCGAGACGACGCTCGAGATCGCTCAGTGGCGCCGGCTCGCCTTCGATGACCTGGCACCGTGACGGGTCGGTGCGCAGAGTTCTGCGTTGTGCGCCGCGTCCGGGGTGGAGAGGATCGCGTGGTGCCAGTGCGTCACGCAGTCGCACCGCGACGTTGTGCTTGGTATGGGTGTCCGGAATCCACACCACGCGAAGCGGCGCGAGCATCGGGTCGTCGGTCCGTGCCGCCAGTTCGGCCAGAGTCTTGTCGGTGATGTTGACGGTGACCGGCCGAGTTTCGGATGCGGTCGCCTTGTCGGCGAGCCACTTTCGCAGCACTCCGGCTTCGGCCTCTGTCATGGTTTCGGTGAGGTACACGCGCGGGTTGGTCGTGTTTTCGCTCATGACTCACGCACCTTCCGTTGTGACTCCGAGAGCCACGATCTCGTCGAGGCTCTCCTGCAAGCACTGCATGAGCAGTGCGGGCTTCGTGACCGCGGCGGTGTCGAGATTGATTCCGATGCAGCACACTCCGACGTGGGAGACCAGCGTTGCCATTGCTGCGCAACCGGGGGCCGGGCCGAACGGGAACATCCGTTCGATCTTCGCTCCGGCGAGATACACCGGTACCGGTACGCCGGCGACATTGCTTGCCTGCAGGTCCAGTCCTGTCGACTGGGACAGATACCAGTTCGCGAGTAGATAATTCGGCAGGCGGGCGAGGATCGGGGCGGCGACGTCGAGAGCGTCCAACGCCGGTTCCTCACGCAGACCCAGAACGATTTCCCGCACCTGCCTGATGCGTTTGGCGGGATCCGTCTCGGCGACCGGACCGTTGAAGCGAACGGCTGCAAACCGGTTGCCGCCGTTGGCGTCCGCGCCGGTGCGCATGCTGATGGGCATACCCATCGGGATGCTCTCGACGGATTGTCCGAACGACTCGTGGTAGCGACGGAAACCGCCGAGCAGGGCGGCGACGTAGGC
The DNA here is from genome assembly GCF_040489275.1 of Rhodococcus baikonurensis. Taxonomy (NCBI): domain Bacteria; kingdom Bacillati; phylum Actinomycetota; class Actinomycetes; order Mycobacteriales; family Nocardiaceae; genus Rhodococcus; species Rhodococcus baikonurensis. The sequence goes on from NZ_JBEUOQ010000003.1 coordinate 445,523, forward strand.
GTCGTTGAGTGAACCACCGGCAGCCTTCGCTCCGGCCTTGAGTTCGGGAACACCCACTTCGAGAGTTCCGAACCACCGTCCGAGACCACGATCGTGAAGAAGAGGGGAACCGGAACGAGCTGGGGGAGTGACGATCTTGCGGAGTGAATTGGCGTAGCCGAGGACCTCGGAAGCGGTGCTGAACGGACTCGAGATCGCCGTGGTCGCAACATTGGTGGCGCCGCGGACCAGCTTGGCGATACGGGAGGGCGCACGCCGGATCTCGCTGACGACCTCCTCGCCGAAGGCGCCTACCGACGACAGGTGCTCAGGAGCAGGCGGCGTGCGGTCGGGCTTGTTCGGGGTGGGGTCCGGGCGACGGCTGTGCAGGAGCGTCATCATCTGGATGCCGCCCATGCCGTCGGTGATGGAGTGGTGAGTCTTGACCACGAACACGGCACGACCGTCGTCGAGACCTTCGATGAGCAGCGCGCTCCACGGCGGTCGAGCCTTGTCGAAAGGTTCGGTCGCAAGGTGACGACACATGCGCAGCGCGTGATCGAAGTCCGCCGGTGCGGGCAAGCGGACGCGTCGTAGGTGGTAGCCGATGTCGAACTCGGGATCAACCGACCACACCGGATTGCCCAGTTGCATCGCCGGTTCCACCGCGCGCATACGAATACGCGGAACCACGTGCGATGCCCACTCGACTGCGTCGAGCAGCCGGTCCCAATCCGGGGCACGATCGAGAACCTCGACCGCAACGATCGGTGAGCGCAGTTGCGGCTGCGCCTCTTCCATCCGCCACATTCCCGTCTCGAAGTCGGACATCGTGCGGTTCGCCCCCCAGGCAACCGCGGAAAGGTCGACGTCGACCGCGCTCGGAGGAACAAATGGATTGCTGTTGGCCATACGTCAAGAACTCCCTCGGTCTGCGGATCCACCCCGCGCATCTCTGCTTCTCAGTGTGGACCCGTGACCGTGGGCGCGTCCCGGTTTCGGTGTCAGCCGACAGGTGTGACGTTCGTCAGTTAAGGGCTAATCGGACATGACTGGAAATTCGACCAGCGCTCACGCAGTGACACCGACGGCTTTCAGAGCTATCTCGCGATAGAGAACACTGACTTCGCGCGGAGTCTGCGGTCCGTCGAGTCGATACCAGAGGACGACGGACTGACACATGCCCAGCAGTGCGCGGCCCGTTCCGGTGATGTCGGGGACCGTGAACTCACCGCTCTGGACGCCGGCCGTCAGTACGTCGACGAGTAGGTTCTCGAGCTTCTTTCGTTTGGCGGCGTAGCTCTTTCGTTCCGCTTCCTCGAGGTACCGCAGTTCGGAATCGAGGAAGGCTATGTCGGAGCGACTGGTCATGTGCAGAACACACGCCTCGATGAGATTGCCGAACTGCGCCGTCGGCGACGGTCCGGCAGCGTCGACCGCAGCGCTCGCGCGTGCGGTGACGTTCTCGATGCCCGGTTCCATCAGCGCGACGAGGATGCCCTGTTTGTTGCCGTGGTGGTAATACAGCGTCGGCACGGTGACGCCGGCGCGTTTTGCGATGTCACGAACCGACGCTCCGTGGTAACCGAGTTCGTGGAAGACCTCGAGTGCGGCGGTGAGCAGGGGAGTCAGCGTCAGTGGTTCGACGATGCGCCACTGTTCGTCGGGCTGAGCCTCCGACTGCAAATCCGTCATTCCGCCTGTTCGCTCCGTTCGGAAATTTCTGGTGGTGTGCGCAAAGAAGGTTCAACCCTAGCGCAAGGCACGTCCTCCTCATCGGTGCTCGGCCGCCATTGGATAGCATCACTATCCAGTAGTGGGCCGAAGCGAGTCGGATGGACGGAGGAGCGGTGAAGGTTTCCGAACTGGCCGCGCAGTCAGGCGTCGCGCTGGCCACGATCAAGTACTACCTCCGTGAAGGTCTGCTGATGCCTGGTGAGCCGACCAGCGCAACGGGAGCGAGGTACGGCGAACAGCACGTGCGGCGACTCGCGTTGATCAGAGCCCTGGCCGGGGCGGGACTCGCGATTCCGAGGATTCGCGCGGTGCTCGAACTGGTGGACAGTGACGAGCGATCCGAATTCGAGACGTTCGGCCGCGCAATCGCGCAACTACCGCCGTACGTCGAACCTGAACCGGATCCAGAGTTCCCCAGAGCTCGCAAGGTTCTGGAGTTTCTCGGTCAAGTCTTCGAGCCGAGGTACGTGGCGGTCGCTCACCTCGAGCGGGCACTGATCGGCCTCGAGGACGCAGGACTGAGTCTCTCGGACGAGCGTCTGCGCGCCTACGGTGACCACATCCGAGGGATTGCCGAGGTGGAAATCGAACTGATGCCCACCAGCACGACGGAGGACGGCATCCGATATGCCGTCCTCGGAACCGCCATGTACGAACCCGTTCTGACAGCTTTACGACGCTTGGCGCACCAAGACTTGGCCGCACGACATTTCTCGCAACACCGAGACAGCACCGAACAGGAAAATTGATGAGCACCAGCCCCTTTCAAGATCTCAATCGCCTCACCTCGCTCGGCGACGGGCGATACACCGCAACGATCGATCCGATCTGGACCATCGGGCCGAAAGTGCACGGCGGCTCCATGATGGCTGTGTGCGCCGCTGCCGCGCGTCAATGTCTGCGAGACGGCGCAGGTGAGACCGACTCGCTGGTGAAGATGCAGCCACTCGCGGTGAGCGCCAACTATCTGTCAGCGCCCGATCCGGGTGAAGTCGAACTGGAGGTGATCGTCCGAAAGCAGGGGCGCCAGGTCGCGTTGTTCGACGTCGAGTTGAGCCAGGCGGGCCGCAGCGCTGTTCGCGCGGCGGTCACGCTCGGATTCCCCGATGACGGCGATCCCACCTTCGTCACGGCCTCGTCGATCGACGACATGTCACCGGAACCGCCGGAGAGTGCGGTGGCAGTGATCGGCGATCACCCGATGGCGCAGGTCGTGCACGTCGGGCAGGGCTGCGACATGAGGATCGACACCACCTCGGCGCACTTCCTCACCGGGAGCCAAGGCGAGGCCGAGGTCAGGATGTGGGTTCGTCCTCGACCCGAGGACGAAAACGACCTCGACACCGCCGTGCTGTTCGCGATCATGGCCGGTGACATCAGCGCGCCGGTGACGATGAACCGTGGCCTGTTCGGGTGGGCGCCGACGGTGCAGTTGACGACGTACCTGCGCCGACTACCGACGCCGGGATGGCTTCGCGTGCGGGCAAGCTCGGATGTTCTGGGCAGCACGTGGTTCGAAGAGGATCATGCTGTTCTCGATTCGGCGGGCGCAGTCGTCGTACAGAGTCGTCAATTGGCGATGATGCCCCGCTAGGGTCGATCGCTGCGGTCGTGGCAGGCTGTTCGCCATGACAAGAATTGCGATTATCGGTGGCGGCAAGATCGGCGAGGCGCTGATTTCCGGGCTGTTGCAGGCCGGCCACGCCATCAAGGATCTGGTTGTCGCGGAGCAGTATCAGCCTCGCGCAGACGAATTGATTGCCGAATACTCGATCCGAGTCAGTTCGGTCGCGGACGCAGCCGAGGGTGCAGACGTCATCGTCATCGCGGTCAAGCCGAACGACGTCGAATCAGCCCTCACCGCGTTGACGAAGGTCGATCTGGACGGTGACCTCGAGCAGCTGATCGTTTCTCTCGCGGCGGGAATCCCCACCGGGTTCTTCGAAACTCGTCTGCCCGCAGGCTTTCCGGTCGTCCGGGTCATGCCGAACACCCCCATGTTGGTGGGAGAGGGCGTGAGCGTCCTGTCACCCGGACGCCACGTCAAGGCCGAGCATCTCGAGCTCGTACGCGGCATCCTCGGCAGCGTCGGCAAGGTGGTGACGGTTCCCGAATCGCAGATCGACGCGGTCACTGCTGTCTCCGGTTCCGGCCCGGCCTACTTCTTCCTCGTCGCCGAAGCGATGATCGACGCGGGAGTCGGTCTCGGCCTGACACGCCCGGTCGCCACCGAATTGGTGGTGCAGACGATGGTCGGTTCCGCAGCGATGCTCGATCGCACCGGCGACAGTGCGACGGATCTTCGCGCCGCGGTGACGTCACCGGGCGGAACGACGGCTGCAGCATTGCGTCAGCTCGAAGCGGGCGGCCTGCGGACGGCGTTCTTCGATGCCTTGGATGCCGCGAAGTCGCGTTCGGCCGCGATGGGTGCAGCTGCGGAATAGTCGTCCGTTTAGCCACACCCGTCGCTTTAACCCCACCAGTACAGCTAAGCTCGACTTAGTACGTACGTGTCTGTTCCGCCGGAGGGGAAGCCGGCGGCGCGAGTCGTGCTGGAGGTATGTGGATTAATGGTGTCTGCAAACAAGCCGTCCATGGGTTCGTCCCACGACGGAAAGCCGGCAGTGGCCGGCACGCAATTCCTCACTGTTGCTGAGGTAGCAACTTTGATGAGGGTGTCGAAAATGACTGTGTACCGTTTGGTACACAGTGGCGAATTGCCCGCTGTACGAGTGGGTCGTTCGTTCCGTGTACATGCGAAGGCAGTGCACGATTACCTCGAAACCTCGTACTTCGATGCCGGCTGACCAGCCGGTTCGAGGAGGATGAGCTCGGCGTGAGCCGAGTCGCGGGCACAGCGGTTGCTGTGCCGGAGGCTCGGTTTATGCCGAGTGACTCCACACCGGTACGATGAGTCACTGTCGTACCAGCAAGCTGGTGTCGTAAGGCGCTGAGCTAGTTAAAACGAGGGCCAGGCGCCAATTGCTTGGCGCAGGCGTACGTGACCGGCGTGCGCAGGAACGCTAGAGAAGAACGTGAGGGACACCCGCTATGGGTTCAGTGATCAAGAAGCGTCGCAAGCGCATGTCGAAGAAGAAGCACCGCAAGCTGCTTCGTCGTACCCGAGTACAGCGCAGGAAACTCGGTAAATAAGCAGTACCTGTTGATGCCCGCCGCCCCTTCCGGGGTGGCGGGCATCAGCATATTCGGGGGGAAGCGATGTGTGCCGCGTCTCATCGGCTGGGCGGTTTGTCTTGAATGGCCGAATTTTGGGTAGTCAGCGCGGGACCCCCTCTGCCCGTAAAGTGGGGGAAAATCGCGGGAGGGACGCTTCGGCAGAGCGCGTTTCTACTGGATATGGGGGTACTTGGTGGTTGAAGGTGACAACACTTCAGGGGGCACGACGCCTCGCGTCGTACTGGTGACCGGGGCGAGCAGATTCCTCGGCGGGTACCTGGTGACCAGGCTTGCGCAGAATCCGTCGATCGAGCGTGTCATCGCCGTCGACGCCGTCAGTCCGAGCAAGGACATGTTGCGCAGGATGGGCCGCGCGGAATTCGTGCGAGCAGACATCCGCAATCCGCTGATCGGCAAAGTGATCCGAAACGCCGAGGTCGACACCGTCGTGCACGCGTCGACGCTTCAGAAAGCCCCCAAAGCCGGCAGCCGCGCCGCGATGAAGGACATGAACGTCATCGGCGCCATGCAACTGTTCGCGGTCTGCCAGAAAGCTCCGACGGTTCGCAAGGTGGTCCTGCGCTCGGCTTCGGTCGTCTACGGGTGCAGTGCGAAGGATCCCGCTCAGTTCACCGAAGAAATGAGTGCGCGCCGCCGGCCGCCGGGCGGATATGCCCGCGACAGTCTCGAGATCGAGGGATACCTTCGCGGAATGGGGCGTCGGCGCCCGGACATCTCGGTCGGGATTTTGCGGTTGGCGCCGTTGATCGGACCTCAGCTGACTGCGACCGTCGGCCACTACGTCACCGCCCCGCTCGTGCCGACCATCGTCGGCCGTAACGCGCGCCTGCAATTGCTCCACGTCGAGGATGCGCTCGCAGCGTTGGAGAAGGCGACCATCGGCCACGCCTCGGGTACGTACAACATCGCCGGCGACGGAGTGGTGATGATGTCGCAGGCGATCCGCCGGGCAGGACGCGTGGAAGTTCCCATGCCGCTCGCTCTGTTCCGCAGCGTCGGGAGCGCATTGGTGGGATCGTCCATGAGGCTCTACACCGACGAGCAACTCGAGTACTTCCGATTCGGCTGCGGACTCGACACCACTCGCATGCGCAGCGAACTGGGGTTCGAGCCGCGATGGACCACCATGCAAGCACTCGACGATTTCATGCGCGCGACGCAGACCCGCCGGATCATCAAGTCCGAGTGGATCGATCGGGCGGAGAATGCGTTGACCACCATCCTCGGCGGTGACTCCGCGGCGGCGACAGCAAGTGCAGACGTGATGCACATGCCGTTGTCGGGACGAAGTGCGGTGAAGGGGTGACTGACGTGGCGAAAGTAATTCCCCTGCGGCCCAGCGCAACTCACGCCGGAAAGTCGGCAACTTCTCGTTCGCGTGAGTCCGTCACCGGCGCGGAGCGTGACATCCGTGAACAAAGTGAGCGTCGGCATCCGTCCGGAGCGTCGTCGGCAGCCGACCACGGCGGCGAGAACACGTTCGTCGATGCGGCCCGGTCTGCGCTCGTCGACCAGATCGCCTCGGCAGCAGAATTCTTCCGACGTCGGGTCTCCGGCGACTACGAGGTCGACGAGTTCGGATTCGACCCGCATTTCGCGGACAACGTCGTCATGCCGATGTTGCGGCCGTTGTTCGAGAAATGGTTTCGCGTCGAGGTCAGTGGGATCGAGAACATTCCCCTCACCGGGGGAGCGCTGGTGGTCGCCAATCACGCCGGTGTGATCCCGATCGACGGACTGATGACGTCGGTTGCCGTGCACGATCATCATCCGGCGCATCGTCCACTGCGAATGCTGGCTGCGGACATGGCATTCGAGATGCCGGTGGTGGGCGGACTGGCGCGCAAGGCCGGTCACACGCTCGCGTGCAACCCCGACGCCGAGCGTCTGCTCAACGACGGTGAAGTCGCAGCCGTGTTCCCGGAAGGATTCAAGGGCATCGGGAAACCGTTCAGCGAGCGGTACAAGTTGCAGCGGTTCGGGCGTGGTGGATTCGTGTCGGCCGCGATGCGTACCGGCGTCCCGATCATTCCGTGCTCGATCGTGGGTTCGGAGGAGATCTATCCCAAGATCGGTGATCTGACCACTCTCGCACGAGTTCTCGGTCTTCCGTATTTCCCGGTGACACCACTGTTTCCGCACTTCGGGCCGCTCGGCCTGGTGCCGTTGCCGTCGAAGTGGTACATCGAATTCGGAAAGCCCATCGTCACCGACACGTTCGAGAGCGGTGCCGCCGACGATCCGATGGTCCTGTTCGAGGTCACGGACCACGTTCGGGAAACGATTCAGCAGACGCTGTATCGGTTGTTGGCCAAGCGGCGCAACGTCTTTCTCGGCTGAGTTCGGTCCGGAGCGAGAATCGATCCGGACCGAACCCGCTCAGGCGTTCTGTTCTTTGCGCCGGGCGAGAATTGCCGCGAGCGCACCGCCGACCGCCCCGAGCACCAGTGCCGTCGGCACGCCGATCTTGGCGGCCTTTCGTCCGGTGCGAAAATCGCGAACTTCCCAGCCGCGGTTCTTGGCGAGTTCACGAAGATCTGCGTCGGGATTGATCGCCACCGGCGTTCCCACCAGCGAGAGCATCGGTACGTCGTTGTGGCTGTCCGAGTAAGCGGAACAGCGCTTGAGATTGAGTCCTTCACGCACCGCCAACGTCCGCACGGCGTGCGCCTTGCCCATGCCGTGCAGGATGTCGCCGACGAGTCGACCGGTGAAGACGCCGTCCTCACTCTCGGCGACGGTGCCCAACGCACCGGTCAGTCCGAGTTTCTCGGCGATCACCTGAGCCAGTTCGACCGGAGTGGCCGTCACCAACCACACCTGTTGCCCTGCATCGAGGTGCATCTGGGCCAACGCCCTCGTGCCTGGCCAGATCTTGTCGGCGATGACCTCGTCGTAGATCTCCTCGCCGAGGCGGGCGAGTTCGGCGGTGGATCGACCGGCCACGAAGGACAGTGCTTTCTCGCGGCCTTCCGCGACGTCGTCACTGCTTTCTCGGCCGGTGACTCGGAACTTGATCTGCTTCCACGCGAAATCCACCAGATCCGAGGTCTTGAGATACTTGCGTGCGGCGAGACCACGGGCGAAGTGGATGATCGAGGCACCCTGCACCATGGTGTTGTCGACGTCGAAGAATGCGGCGGCCGTGAGGTCGCGCGGAACGGCCGGGGGCTCTTCGCCGGTTTCCGGTTCGGAGGGGTTGGCAGCTTCGTGCAATGCCAGAGCTGCGTCAGCGCTCGCCTCGCCGGCGAGATTGGCTCGAACTTCCGACTCACTCGGGCCCAGCGGATTCTTCACATGTCGACGTCCGGGGAGAATGACCCCGGCCAGCCCTGATCCGAATCCGGAGCCGTTCGGTAGTGATCGCGCAGGCACCCGCACCTCCCGTGTTGCACTCTCGAGCAGAGAACTCTTCGAGTCAGCCTATCCTCCGCGATGAGGCCCGATGGGTTGGATGGCGACCTTCCCTGTGGTGTGTGACGTTCCTCTCCGCTGATTTGGTACCGAGTGGGGCTCCGGAGGCACACTCGACCGATCAAGTAGATGGCGTCCCAGTAGAAGAAAGGTATGCGTCGATGACTACAGCTACGCATGAAGTAACCCTGTTGACACGCGCAGGATGCGCGTCCTGTGTCGGCGCGGCGGAGGTACTACGACGGGTCTGTTCCGAGTTCCAGCTCGAATTGACGTGCATCGACGTGGACGAAGCTGCTGCGACGGATCCGGAGCTGAGAGCGGAATACGGAGACCGGTTGCCGGTGATTCTTCTCGACGGACGCGAGCACGGTTATTGGGAAGTTGACGAAGAGCGCCTTCGTGACGATTTACGCAAGTAAGGCAACCCTCAAAGTTGTCCGCGGAGCCGCTTTGCAGGTGAACGGCACATCGAACCCGTCTCGAGCAACTTTGTGCATGGGTTCACAAGCGGTTACCGTGGTGTGAACATTCCCCCGGAGCATCGTGGAGGTCGACAGTCGTGTCGACCGGACGAGGAGCCAGCGACGTGACCGAACCGCACCAGACGCATGAGCCTGTGGCTCAGCGCGTCACCGGCGCTGCGGGCTCTTCCGTCACCGACGCTGCCAGCGCCTCGGTTACCGACTCGATCACTCAGGATCGCGTCATCCCCCAGGCTACGGTGACGCGCTTGGCCGCATACCTGCGGGTCCTCGGAGTGATGTCCGATCGCGGTACCTCCATCGTCTCGAGCGAGGAGCTCGCCCAGGCGTCGGGCGTCGGATCAGCGAAATTGCGCAAGGATCTCTCGTTCCTCGGACCCAACGGCGTCCGCGGTGTCGGGTACGACGTCAACAGGCTCCGCATTCGCATCGAGCGTGCACTCGGACTCGATCGTGGGCACAAGGTCGTTCTCGTCGGAGTCGGAAATCTCGGCAAGGCGCTTGTCGGGTACGGCGGATTCAGTCGCCGAGGTTTCGAGATGGTCGGACTCTTCGACAGTGACGCAGATCGAATCGGAAGCCGAGTCGGCGACCTGGTCGTGCGTAGCACCGAGGAACTGACCGTCGCCTGCCGCGAACTGAACGCCACCATCGGCGTCATCTCCACTCCGGACGAGGCAGCGCAGGGCGTGTGCGACCAGTTCGTCAGCGCCGGGTTGCGTTGCATCATGAGTTTCTCGCCGATCGCCCTCGACGTTCCCGATCACGTGGAACTGCGACGCGTAGATCTTGCCGTCGAGATGCAGGTTCTTTCCTTCAACAGCGCACGCAATGCCGATCAGGCATCCAGTGCGCCGCGAGTACGCGTGGCTCACGCCGCATCCGCTTCGTCAGTCCCATCCACCAGTTCACCCGCTCCGGTCGGAGCAGGTTCGACAAGAAACGGATCAGTGATCGCGCCGTGAGTGTTCTGCTTGTCGGGGTCTCGCATCGAACCGCGCCCGTCCCGGTGCTCGAGCGAGTGGCTGTTACCGACACCGATCGTCCGAAGCTGATCGACAAGCTTCTGGCGTCTTCGCACATCTCCGAAGCGATGATCGTCTCCACCTGCAACCGGGTGGAGGTCTACGCGGTGGTGGACGCGTTCCACGGTGCACTCACCGAGGTCGGTGAAATCCTGGCCGACCATTCGGGTCTCGATCTGACGGCGCTGCACGCTCACGCGTACGTCCGATACAGCGAAGCAGCGGTCGAACATCTCTTCGCCGTGGCCAGTGGCCTCGACTCGATGGTGATCGGCGAACAGCAGATTCTCGGCCAGATCCGTTCGGCCTACGCATCTTCCGATGCGCAGCAGGCCGCCGGACGCGTCGTCCACGAACTGGCTCAGCAGGCATTGCGCGTCGGCAAGCGAGTGCATTCCGAAACCGGAATCGACTCCGCCGGAGCATCTGTCGTGTCCGTGGCTCTCGATCGTGCAGCCGGCATCATCGGCGAGGGCGGCCTGGTCGGCCGCACTGCCGTGGTCGTCGGGGCAGGTTCGATGGGCGGTCTGTCGGTTGCGCATCTCACCCGCGCCGGAATCGCACGCATCGTCGTCGTCAACCGGACCCAGGAACGCGCCGAGCACCTCGCCGAGACGGCACGATCCAACGGCGTCGACGCCGACGGTGTTGCCTTCGACCAGCTTTCGGCCGCGATGGCGCAGGCAGATGTCATGGTCACCTGTACCGGCGCGGTCGGGGCAGTGGTCACCCTGGCGGATGTGCACCGCGCACTCGCCGAGCCCGATCGCGACAACACCAAGCACCTGGTCATCTGCGACCTCGGGTTGCCGCGCGACATCGATCCCGCCGTCGCCGGCCTGCCGGGTGTCACCGTTCTCGACATGGAGACGCTGCAGCGTGATCCGGCGGCAGGCGCAGCCGCGTCCGATGCAGATGCCGCACGCACCATCGTCGCCGGCGAACTTGCGACCTACCTCGCCGGACAACGCCTCGCCGAGGTCACTCCGACCGTGACGGCTTTGCGTCAGCGCGCCGCCGACGTCGTCGAAGCCGAACTGATGCGTCTCGATTCGCGTCTGCCCGGCCTGGACGATCCGCAGCGCGACGAGGTTGCACGCACCGTGCGACGCGTCGTGGACAAGCTTCTCCACGCCCCGACCGTGCGCGTCAAGCAACTGGCGTCGGCCCCCGGCGGCGACTCCTACGCAGCAGCGCTGCGCGAACTCTTCGAACTCAGCCCCGGATCTCCCGCGGCCGTGGCCACACCCACCGATCTGGTGGACGGCGACCGCACTGGAAGGGACCTGCAGGCATGAGCGTCACCACCCCTCGATCGGGGAGCCCGCTGCGGATCGGCACTCGCGGAAGTCTTCTCGCGACCACGCAGGCCGGCACCGTGCGCGATGCCCTCATTGCAGCGGGACATCCCGCCGAGTTGGTCATCATCAAGACCAAGGGCGACCAGTCCACCGATCCCGTCCAGAAGATCGGCGTCGGAGTGTTCACCGCAGAGCTTCGGGAAGCCTTGCTGGACAACCGCGTCGACGTTGCTGTGCATTCCTACAAGGACTTGCCGACCGCTCAGGATCCGCGCTTCGTCATTGCTGCGATTCCGCCTCGTGAGGATCCGCGTGACGCGCTCGTCGCCCGCGACGGTCTGGTCCTCGGGGAGCTTCCGGCCGGTTCCAAGGTGGGAACCTCGGCGCCCCGCCGTGTTTCGCAGCTCAAGGCACTCGGGCTCGGCCTCGACATCGTGCCGTTGCGGGGCAACCTGCAACGCCGTCTCGGCAAGGTCGAATCCGGTGAACTCGACGCCGTGATCCTCGCTCGCGCCGGCCTGTCCCGGATCGGTCTGCTCGACCTCATCACCGAGAACATCGAGCCCGTACAGATGCTCCCCGCTCCGGCCCAGGGTGCTCTGGCCGTCGAATGCCTTTCTGCCAATACGGAATTGGCGGCGATCTTGGCCGAGCACGACGACGCCGGTACCCGCGCGGCAGTCACTGCCGAGCGTGCCCTGCTCGCCGAGTTGGAAGCCGGCTGCACCGCGCCGGTCGGTGCGATCGCGGAGATCGTCGAATCTCTCGACGACGACGGCAGAATCTTCGACGAACTGTCGGTACGCGGCTGCGCAGCCGCCATCGACGGTTCGGACGTCATCCGTACCGGCGCAGTGGGTGCGCCGGACAAGGCCGAGGAACTCGGCCGAGCGGTAGCGCGCGAGTTACTCGAACTCGGCGCCCGTGAGTTGATGAACGTGACTACAGGCGAGGCAGCCGATGTTTGACGCCCCACTTTGCACTTGCACCAAGTTCCCATTTCGATACAGCGCACTGGAGAATCACCGATGACCCGAGTCCGAAAGAACACTCCCGGACGGATCCTGTTCGTGGGATCGGGACCGGGCGACCCCGCCCTGCTCACCGTTCGCGCACGTGACGTCCTCACCGGCGCCGCAATGGCATTCACCGATCCGGACGTCGACAAGGGCGTCGTCGCGCTCGTCGGCATCGACATGGGCCGCGACGAGGAGACCGGCGAGCTGATCGCGGACGTGCGTCCGGCACTCGGTGAACCTGCCGAGGTTGCAAAGACATTGGTTCACGAGGCCAAAAACGGCCACGACGTCGTGCGTCTGGTCTCCGGCGACCCGCTGACCACCGATTCCGTGATCGCGGAGGTCACCGCAGTCGCCCGCACGCAGGTTCAGTTCGAGGTTCTCCCGGGTCTGCCTTCCGGTTCGGCTGTGCCGAGTTACGCAGGCATGGCGCTCGGCTCGGGTCACACCGAGGCCGACGTTCGCGGTGAAGTGGACTGGGCTGCTCTGGCCGCTGCACCGGGACCGCTTGTCCTGCATGCAACGTCAGGACATCTCGCCGAGACCGCCAGCGCGCTGGTCGAGAACGGCTTGGCTCCGCAGACGCCCGCTGCCATCACCGTCCGCGGCACCACTCGTCAGCAGCGAACCGTCGAGGCAACTCTCGCCACTCTCAACGAAGCCGGATCCGAACTGGTGGGCTCGCTCATCGTCACGGTCGGCAAGGTTGTCGCGCAGCGCAACAAGATGTCGTGGTGGGAATCGCGCGCACTGTACGGCTGGACCGTCCTCGTGCCGCGCACAAAGGATCAGGCCGGCGAGATGAGCGACCGTCTGGTCACTCACGGAGCCATCCCGATCGAGGTTCCGACCATCGCCGTCGAGCCGCCCCGCAGCCCGGCTCAGATGGAGCGTTCGGTCAAGGGTCTCGTCGACGGTCGCTACCAGTGGGTCGTCTTCACTTCCACCAATGCCGTTCGCGCAGTGTGGGAGAAGTTCGAGGAGTTCGGTCTCGACGCTCGCGCCTTCTCCGGTGTGAAGATCGCCTGCATCGGCGAAGCAACCGCTGCCAAGGTTCGCTCGTTCGGTATCAACCCCGAGCTGATCCCGACCGGTGAGCAGTCCAGCGAAGGCCTGTTGGCCGAATTCGCTCCGTACGACGACGTTTTCGATCCGGTCAACCGGGTTCTGTTGCCGCGCGCGGACATTGCAACCGAAACCCTCGCCGAGGGCCTACGTGAACGTGGTTGGGAGATCGACGACGTCACCGCCTACCGCACCGTCCGGGCAGCGCCGCCGCCGGCCGAGACCCGCGAGATGATCAAGACCGGTGGCTTCGACGCCGTCTGCTTCACCTCGTCCTCGACCGTGCGCAACCTCGTCGGCATCGCCGGCAAGCCGCACGCCCGCACGTTGGTCGCGTGCATCGGCCCGAAGACGGCTGAAACCGCTATCGAGTTCGGTCTGCGCGTCGACGTGCAGCCCGAGACCTCGCAGGTGGGACCGCTGGTGGAGGCTCTCGCCGAGCACGCAGCTCGCTTGCGTGCCGAAGGTGCTCTGCCGCCCCCGCGCAAGAAGTCTCGAAGGCGCTAGCGCACCCGTGAGTGGTTGAGGAGTCTGTGGACTCCTCAACCGCTCACAGGTCCCGACGAAGGAGGGCTACTTCTCGTGTTTCCCACTCATCGCCCTCGCCGGCTCCGGCGCACCCCTGCGCTCCGGCGACTCGTGGCTGAGACCTCGCTCGAACCCCGGCACCTCGTTCTGCCGATGTTCGTTGCAGACGGCATCGACGCCCCGCGTGAGATCAGTTCCATGCCAGGCGTTTTCCAGCACACCCTCGATTCGCTGCGGTCCGCCGCGGTGGAAGCGGTGGAAGCCGGAGTCGGTGGCCTGATGCTCTTCGGTGTACCGAAGGCGGAGGACAAGGACCCGCAGGGGTCCGGCGCCTCCGATCCCGACGGCATCCTCAACGTCGGATTGCGTGCTCTGGCAGACGAACTCGGCGATTCGACGGTCATCATGGCCGATACCTGCCTCGACGAGTTCACCGATCACGGCCACTGCGGCGTGTTGACTGCAGGCGGCACCGTCGACAACGACGCAACCTTGATCCGATACGTCGAAATGGCTCTCGCGCAAGCTGAATCGGGTGCGCATCTGCTCGGTCCCAGTGGCATGATGGACGGTCAGGTGGCCGCGATCCGCGGCGCACTCGATGCATCCGGGTATGTGGAGGTCGGCCAGCTCGCCTATGCCGCGAAGTACGCGTCGGCGTTCTACGGGCCGTTCCGTGAAGCCGTCGGGTCCTCACTGCAAGGCGACCGTCGTACTTATCAGCAGGACGGGGCCAATCGCCGCGAGTCGATGCGCGAGGTAGACCTCGACATCGCCGAGGGCGCCGACATGGTGATGGTCAAGCCGGCAATGTCCTACCTCGACATTCTGCGTGAGACCGCCGACCGGTCTCCGGTTCCGGTCGCTGCGTACCAGATCTCGGGGGAGTACTCGATGATCACCGCCGCCGCGCAGAACGGGTGGATCGATCGGGATGCGGCGATTCTCGAATCGCTCACCAGCATTCGCCGCGCCGGTGCCGACGTGGTCCTCACGTACTGGGCGTCGGAAGTTGCCGGATGGCTGTGACGGAGTCACACATGGTGGCTGTGACGGAGTCACGCATGGTGGCTGTGCCGGCGTCGACCGATACGCTGGTGTCATGACCGAGCAGTGGCCGCCGTCGCGCCAGGAACCGCCCCGCCGGGAACCTCCCTACGACAACCAGCCGTTCGAGAATCAGCCGTACCGCGAACTCGGACCGATGCCGACGGGTCAGATCCCGGGATACGGCCCCGGTTACAACGGATACCCGGGGCCCCAGCCGAAGCTCGAGCCGCCGACGGACGTCGTGACTGCGATTCAGCTGTGGTGGGCCGTGACGGCTCTGGGGTTGGTCCAGGGCGGCGCGATGATCTGGATGCTGCTCGGGCAGAAGTCGATGTTCGTCGACGAGATGCTCAGAAACCAAGCAGCTGTCGACGCCGGCCTGACGCGTTCCGACGTGGAGGGCATGTTCCCACTGGTCATCGTGTTCTCTGCGGTTCTGGTCGTGATCGTCACCGCGGTGTTCCTCCTGTTCGTGCGCGCGATGAGTCGCGGCAAGAACTGGGCTCGAATGTTGCTGACGTTCTGTGGCGTCTTCATGCTGGTCTCCGCGATCCCGGTGATCTTCGGGCTCGGCGGCGACGGCGGTGCGGCCACTCTGCTGTTCGGCGGAGCGGAAATCCTGCAGGCAGTTGCGGCTGTCGGGGCGATCGTGATGATGCACCGAAAAGAGTCCAATCCGTACTTTCTTCGTTTCCCCCCGGCGGGGAACCGGTAGGTAGCTCGGGGTACTGTGAAACGGGTCACTGAAGTAGTAGGGGAGAGGTCGGACGCGATGAGTTCTCAGGAAGCCCTGCGTACGGAAAGCACCCACGACGCGCCACTGCGCCAACGTGGTTCACGCACCGAAGTGATCTTGTTCGCGATCCTCGGAGCCTCTGTTCTGGTGACACTCCTGATGCTCATGATTCCGGGCATCGTCAGCGGATAGCGCACACTTGAACCCGTGAGTATCTCTACGAAGGTCAGGCGCCCGACGGCCGTCGAGGCAGCATTCTGGCTGTGGATCGCCAGCGCGTTCCTGCTCATACTCTTCGGCTTGATCAATGTCACCAGCGCGTCGTATTCGCTGCGTGAGCAGTTCACCGATCAAGGCGTTTCGGCCGGAAACATCGACATCTACGTCACCTTCGTGCGGGTGTCCGGACTGGTTCTGCTGTTGACCGGCCTCGCGATCGGCGGCCTCGCCGGTCCCACTCGCGCCGGCAAACCTCTGTGCCGACGGATCCTGGTGATCGTGTCCGGGGTGTTCGCGGTGCTGCAAATCGCGCTGGTCGTCGCGGGGATCAGTACCGTGCTCGCGCTTGTCGTTCCCGTCATGCTGATCTGTGCCTGCGTCGCGATCTATCGCGACACCACCCGAAGTTGGTTCGCCCGTGGTTGACCGTGCTCCCGAAAGCGGCCCGGACGTTCTGTACTACGAACCGGGTTCTCGGTGGTGGGCCATCGCGTTCGGTCCGATCTTCTGCCTGATCGCCCTGGTCATCGAGCTGTTCACCGGCCCGGTGGTGCACTGGTTCGGTCTGGCGATGTTCGCCGTGATTCTCACCGGATTGGTGTACGTGCAGGTGATTGCCGCGCGCCGGCATGCGAGCGTGCTTCTGACCGCGACCACGTTGCGTCAGGGAACCGAAGAGGTACCGATCACCGAGATCGCCGAGGTGTTCCCGGAGTCCGACGACGCCGCCTACGAGGACGAAATGGAGCCGTGGGAAACGGCTCGCGCGCTCGGTGAGTTGTCCGGAGTGCCCCGGCGACGGCACGGGATCGGCTTGCGTCTGACCACCGGAGGATTGGTGCGTGCGTGGGCGAAGGACGATCGGGCACTTCGCGAGGCGTTGAGCCAGGTTGTCACGGTTGGTGTAGAACCGGACGGGTCTGCCGATGAGTGAGCCGCAGCCGTCTCCATTCGTCGACGTGAAGACGTGGATCGGTGTCCTCGGGATCGTCGCCGCCACGATTCTGGCGGTCGTGTGCTGGCGAGCGGGTACCACGACGTCCGACTTCGGGCCGATACTCGAGGGCGCTCCGCCGTTCGAGAGCACACACTACGACGGGCTCTGGATCTCGGGTGCCGGGCTGTCGATTCTGGTGGCGGGGCTGATGGCCATCGATGTCGTGCGCCGCGTCCGGGTGGGCTTCGTCGCATCCCGGTAGCCCTCATACGGGTAGGGGGTATAGTTGCGGTATGAGTAGTTACAGCCCCGAGCAGGACGATCTGCTCAAGCGCCTTCGTCGTATCGAAGGTCAGGTAGCCGGAATCTCGCGCATGGTCGCAGACGACCGTTACTGCATCGACGTGCTCACCCAGGTGTCCGCCGCGACGAGCGCGTTGCAGTCCGTATCCCTGAAGCTTCTCGACGCCCACCTTGCTGGTTGCGTCGTCGAAGCTGCCAAGCAGGGTGGTCCGGAAGCGGACGTCAAGATCAAGGAAGCTCAGGCGGCCATCGCTCGTCTCGTTCGTTCGTAAGGTGCCGGTCCGTCACTGCGTGATGGACCGCGCGAGCGCCCGGGCGGAGAAGTTCACGAAATGCTCGGGTGTGATCTCTTTGGCGACGTTGATGACGATGGTGTCCGACAGGCCTTTGAGCCCGGAGAGCACCACATGGACAAGCGCGGGGTCGTCGATCAACCGGTTTCCTTCGGCTGCAGCAGATTCCGTGAGCGCTCGAACCAACGCCGAGTTGAAGACCGCTACGGATGCGTGAAGTTCCCGCATGCTCTCTCGGTCGGAGCCGGCCATGCCTTCGATGTCGCGCCAGGTGGTGGTGAGTCGGCCCACCCGTGCCCAGTGCCGAGCAAACTCGGAGATCACGGACTCGAGTAATGCGCTCAGCCCCTGCTCGCGGGGGAGCGAGTTCACGAAATCGGCCATTTCCAGCTGACTCTCGCTGAGGAGGGCGGCGAAGATGTCCTGCTTGTCGACGAAGTACTGGTAGATCAGTCCGGTGCTGGTGCCGGCTCGTTTGGCGACCGCGCGGATGGTGAGCGCGGAGTAGCCGCCCTCGTCCAGAAGCGAAATCGCCGCGTCGAGCGTTCGGCGTCGACGCACTTCGGCGTCGCCGTAGATCGACTTGCTGCTGGTACTGCTCATTTGATCACCGTAGTCGCGGTGGTCGGCATCCTCAATTCACATCGAACACCGTTCGTTGTTGAACGCCACCCAGAATAAAATGTGATACAGATCATAGAATGAACATTGTTCGAAATAGAATGAACATCGTTCATTCTGGTGTTACGGTATGGCGCAGACCACATCGAGACCAGTGCATCGCGCTGGACACTCTGCGGTCGGCCTGACCTTTCTTCCCGTATCGATCGGGAGGTCTACACAGTTGTGGAGTACCTATGACACGCACTAACGATGAACGCGCGGCGATCGACATCGCCACCGCGGCTGGAGAACTTCTGCTCGAACACCGCAAATCCCTCGGCGAAAACGACGGTGATGCCGCGACTTTCAAGAACGCGGCCGATCGACTCAGTCATGAATTCATCGTCGCCGAACTTGCCCGACGCTTCCCTGCGGATGCAGTGCTGTCGGAGGAAGGTGTTGACGACCTCGCGAGGCTGGCTGCGGATCGGGTGTGGATCGTCGACCCTCTCGACGGCACCCGTGAGTACGGCGAGGCCGGCCGATCGGACTGGGCCGTGCATGTTGCACTGACCGAAAACGGCGTCCTCACAACAGGTGCGGTCGCAATGCCTGCCCTCGGCGTCACCTATTGCAGCGGTGATGATCGAACCGGGCGGGATTCCGCGACGCCGGTTCGTGTCGTCGTATCGCGGACGCGGCGTCCGGAACCGGTCATGCGCATGGCCGACTCCATGGGCGCGGAGTTGATCGAAATGGGATCCGCCGGAGCCAAAGCAATGGCGGTCGTCTCGGGTGACGCAGACATCTATGCGCATGCGGGCGGACAGTACGAGTGGGATTCGGCGGCGCCCGTTGCTGTCGCACGTGCTGCAGGACTGCATGTTTCACGTATCGACGGCAGTGAGCTTTGCTACAACCAGGAAAAACCGTGGTTGCCGGATCTCCTCATCTGCTTGCCCGAACTCGCCCCGAAAGCACTGGAGGAACTGGGCCGATGACCGCGACACTGACGCACCTCGAACGACTCGAAGCCGAGAGTATTCACATCATGCGTGAAGCTGCCTCGCAGAGTGAGAACCCGGTGATGCTGTACTCGGTGGGCAAAGATTCCGCGGTGATGCTGCATCTGGCGCGCAAGGCCTTCTATCCGTCGAAGCTGCCGTTTCCGCTGTTGCACGTCGACACCACGTGGAAGTTTCGCGAGATGTACAAACTTCGTGACAGTACCGCTGCTGCAGGCGATCTCGATCTCATCGTCCACACCAATCCGGACTGCGTGAAGCAGGGGATCAACCCGTTCACTCACGGCAGCGCTGTCCATACCGACATGTGGAAAACAGAAGGTCTCAAACAAGCCCTCGATCACTACAAATTCGACGCGGCGTTCGGTGGTGCCCGGCGCGACGAAGAAAAATCCCGTGCCAAGGAACGGATCTTCTCGATCCGATCAGCTGCGCACCGCTGGGATCCCAAGCAGCAGCGACCAGAGTTGTGGCGGATGTACAACGTCCGCAAAGCGCCGGGCGAAAGCCTGCGCGTCTTCCCGCTCTCGAACTGGACCGAGCTGGATGTGTGGGAATACATACGCCAGGAAGAGATTCCGATCGTTCCGCTGTATTTTGCCGACAAGCGGCCCGTCGTCGAGCGGGACGGTGCGCTGATCATGGTCGACGACGACCGGATGCCGTTGCTGCCGGGCGAGACTCCGGAACTCAAGAGCGTTCGTTTCCGCACCCTCGGCTGTTACCCGCTGACCGGTGCCGTCGAATCGGCCGCAACGAGTCTGACCGAGATCATCTCGGAAATGTTGCTCACCACCACTTCCGAACGCCAGGGACGGGTCATCGACCACGACTCGAGTGCGTCGATGGAAAAGAAGAAGCAAGAGGGGTACTTCTGATGACTGTTTCCTCTGAATTGATCGCTGACGACATCGAGGCGTACCTCGAACGTCATGCGAACAAGAGCATGCTGCGATTCATCACCTGCGGCAGCGTCGACGACGGCAAGAGCACCTTGATCGGCCGTCTGCTCTACGAATCGAAACTCGTCTTCGACGACCAGCTCACGGCGCTCGAAGCCGATTCGCGCAAGAGCGGAACGCAGGGGGAGGGGCTCGATTTCGCTCTCCTGGTCGACGGTCTCGCCGCCGAACGTGAGCAGGGCATCACGATCGACGTCGCCTACCGCTACTTCACGACCGAGCGACGCAAGTTCGTCGTCGCTGATACTCCGGGGCATGAGCAGTACACCCGGAACATGGTGACGGGCGCATCGACGGCCGATCTTGCTGTGATCCTTGTCGATTCCCGCAAGGGCATACTGACTCAGACCCGTCGGCACTCGTATCTCGTGTCCTTGCTCGGGATCAAGCACGTGGTGCTGGCCGTGAACAAGCTAGACCTCGTCGACTACTCGCAAGAGGTCTTCGATGCCATCACCGCGGATTACGCAGAGTTCGCTCACGAGATCGGTCTCGACGGGTTCGTCGCCATTCCGATGTCGGCATACATGGGTGACAATCTCACCGAGCGCAGCGCGAATACCCCGTGGTACTCCGGACCCAGCCTGATCGAACATCTCGAAAGCGTGGACATCGACGATGCTGCCGCTGCGGCTCCGTTCCGGATGCCGGTGCAGTGGGTCAACCGACCGGACCTCGACTTCCGGGGATTCTCCGGCCAGATCGTCTCCGGCACCGTATCTCCCGGAGATCCCATCCGCGTACTCCCCAGTGGAAAGACGTCCACGGTCGAGCGCATCGTGACCATGGGTGGCGACCTCGACGTTGCCGGCGCGGGCCGCTCGGTCACCATCACGCTCGCCGACGAGATCGACATCAGCCGCGGTGATGTGCTGTCCATCGGCGACAACCCGCCGGCCGTCGCCGATCAGTTCGAGGCCTGCATCGTCTGGATGGGTGAGGCTCTTATGCTGCCTGAGCGGCCGTTCCTGTGCCAGATCGGTACCGTCACCGTCACTGCGCGCATCACGAAACCCAAACACAAGATCAACGTCAACACTCTCGAGAAGACTGCAACGACTACTCTCGCGCTCAACGAAATCGGAGTGTGCAACCTCAGTTTCGATCGGCCCGTCCCGTTCGACCCGTACGTCGGCAACCGTGACACCGGTAGCTTCATCCTCATCGACCGCCTGACCAACAGCACTGTCGGTGCGGGCATGATCACGCACTCGCTGCGTCGATCGGACAACATTCACTGGCAATCCGTCGACGTCGACGAGGCCGCGCACACCAGGCTCAAGGGTCACCAACCCGCAGTTCTGTGGTTCACGGGCCTCTCCGGTTCGGGAAAGTCGACCATCGCCAACGATGTCGAGCGTCAACTGCACGCACTCGGCGCGCACACCTACCTCCTCGACGGAGACAACGTCCGTCACGGGCTGAATCGAGACCTCGGATTCACCGAAGCCGACCGCGTCGAGAACATCCGCCGCGTCACGGAAGTCACCCGCCTGATGGCGGATGCCGGCCTGATCGTGCTCGCGTCCTTCATTTCACCGTTCGAGGCCGAGCGTCATGCCGCTCGTGAATTGATCGGCGACCAACAGTTCGTCGAAATCTTCGTCGACACCGCTCTTGCCGTCGCAGAGGAGCGAGATCCCAAGGGGCTGTACAAGAAAGCTCGACGTGGGGAATTGGTGAACTTCACCGGCATCGATTCGCCGTACGAACCACCTCAGCACCCCGATATCCACATCGACACCAGTGTCACGACGACCGAGGACGCTGCGATCGCGATCATCGACTATCTCCGCGCCCGCGGAACCATTTCTCGATCCGTCTGAACTCGAGGAGCATCCATGCCTGACAGGGCTGAAATAGTTTCTGCTGTAGAAGATTACGTCAATTGTCTCGCAAGTCACGACGTCGACGGCCTGGTTGCGTTGTTTGCGCCCGACGCAGTTCAACATGAGCCGCTGGGTGTCACGACTTACCGCGGGATCGACGAGATTCGCGCATTCGACACGGCGTGCGCCCAGGTCGACTTCACCGTCAGCCTGCTCGGGCCGATTTCGGTGACGGGAAAGTACGCAGCCATGCAGCTTCGGGTTCAGCGGGTCGGGATGCCCGACTTCGCCGCCACCGACCTGTTCGAGTTCGACGATGACTGCAAGATCGTTTCTCTCAGTGTTGTTCTCGATCCGCAGGCACAGTGCTGACCCATCCGGGCCTGTTGGCAGGCAAGGTTGTCGTCGTCTCGGGAGTGGGCCCGGCGCTGGGTCGTTCGATTGCGCTGCAGAGTGCGGCGTCCGGAGCGAAAGTTGTTCTGGCTGCCCGCACACCCGAGCGCTTGGAATCAGTGGCAAGGGAGATCCGAGACCGCGGCGGAATTGCGTTGGCCGTACCGACGAACCTCACCGACGTCGATTCGATCGCTTCGTTGGCGGAGACAACTGTCGCTGAGTTCGGTGCGGTGCATTGCCTGGTGAACAATGCGTTTGTTCAACCCGCGCAGGTGCCACTCCTGGACGCCGACGTGGCGTCCATCCAGTCGGGCATCGACATCAACTTGCTCGCGGCGTTGAACGTGACCAGGGAATTTGCTCCGGCATTGATCGAGTCGCACGGGTCTGTCGTGATGGTCACGTCCATGGTGCTGCGCAACCAACTTCCCGGTTTCGGGGCCTACCGCATCATGAAATCCGGGCTCCTGGCAATGGCACGCAGTTTGTCGATCGATCTCGGCCCCAAAGGCGTTCGAGTCAATTCGGTTGCTCCCGGCTATATCTGGGCGGACTCGGTGAAGAACATGTTCGAGAAGAAGGCAGCGGCAGCAGGAGTCGACCCCAAGGCCATTTACGACGAAATCGCGGCGGGCACCGATCTACGCCGGCTACCGGAGCCGGACGACATTGCCAATGCTGTGGTCTTCCTCCTGTCCGATTCGGCCAGGGCCATCGCGGGGCAATGTCTCGACGTCAACTGCGGTCACACCCACCACTGAACCCACCCCACAAGGAATTACAGATGACACAGGATTACGACGGCATCGGTTCCGTCGACGACTTGCACCAGGTCGCGCGTGAGGAGACCGGGTACGAAAACTTCGGCAGCGACAGCTATCTCGAAGGGCTTCGAGTTCTCCTCGAGTCGTTCCAGAACGAGGCCGACCTCACTCCGCACGGCAAGGTGATCGCTCGCAAGATGATCATCGGAGCGCTCGCGGGTCGCCTGACCAGTGAGGCCGGATTTGCGAAATATCCAGAGCACGTGGACGTTCCGATCGAGCGCCCGATCTTCGTGGTTGGGTTGACCCGCACCGGCAGCACCGCGCTGCACCGCTTGCTCGGTGCCGACCCAGCGCATCAGGGCGCCGAGATGTGGCTCGCCGAGACGCCGCAGCCGCGCCCCGAGCGCGACAAGTGGTCGGAGAACGCAGACTACGTTCGCTCCGACACTTTCTATCGTGCGCGCCAGCGCAACGAGGCGGACCTGATGAAGGTGCATTTCATGGGGGCAGAGGAGGTCGAGGAATGTTGGCGTCTGCTGCAGCAGACGATGCTCTCGACAGCGTTCGAGACCGTGGCGTACGTACCGAGTTACACCCGGTGGCTGGCGAAGCAGGACTGGACCGAAACATATGCGCGGCACAAGAAGAACCTGCAGTTGATCGGGCTGCACGACCAGGACCGACGGTGGGTGCTCAAAAGCCCGAGTCATGTCTTCGCGATCGACGAGATCATGTCGGTCTATCCGGATGCGCTGTTCGTCCGGACCTTCCGGGACCCGTTGACGTCGATGGCGTCCACCTTCAGCCTTGCCGAGCAGGGCGGACACGACATGTCGAAAGCCTTCGACCGTCCGGCCATCGGGCGCACGCAACTGGACCTGTGGGCAAGAGGGAATGCGAACTTCAACAGTGCCCGTAGCCGCTACAACCCGGATCAGTTCATCGACGTCGACTACAAGGACTTCATCTCCGACGCGGTCGGCACAGTCGAGAAGATCTACGCACAATTCGATCTGCCCTTCACAGACGACGCCCGCGCCGCGGTGGAGGCGTCGCATCAGGCGAGCCTTGCCGAGCACCGTCGTCCGTCTCACCGCTATTCGCTCGAGGAGTTCGGCGTGAGCGCTGCCGACGTCGAAGCGAAGTTCGCCACCACACCCTGATCGACCCAGACCTAGCCCCACTACAACAAGGAGATTTACATGAACGCTGTTTGGGAAAAGTTTTGCGCAGATCTGCTCGAGGTCGGAAAGGTCCTGGAAGACGAGATCGTCCCTCAGGATCCGCTGACTCGAGCCGAGGGCGTTCGCTACCTGAGCCGGTTGCTTCGGTACGGCACGATCAACTGTGTCGAGTACACCGATCCACGGTGGCCGCAGTTCTCGTCCGCTCCGAACCCGAACATGATGACGAAGATCGGTGCCGACAACCCGGACAACGTTTACATGCGTGCAAACATCTCCGGTAAGTACAACTACCGGATCATCGGCACCCGAGGCACCGTCCCGCTGATCACCTTCGGCTCGCGTGTCAATCGGTACCACATCGACGGCACCATGCTGCAGACCGGCGATCTGCACATCCACGACCTCGAGGTCGACGAGAACGGCCGTTTCGAGTTCATCGCGAGTGTGGACAAGCCCGCCGAGGGTGCCTGGCTGCCTTTGGCGCCCGAAAGTAACCTCATCTCCGTTCGGCAAACCCACAAGGATCGGCGCAACGAGGTCGTCGGTGATCTGACCATCGAATGCCTGAACCCGGACGGGGAGTTCGTCCCGCTGACTCCGGAAGAGATCGGCGAGCGCCTCACCAAGTCCGTCGGGATCGTGAAAGGGATGGCGGAGACCTTCCTGGAGTGGTCGCGCAAATTCCAGCCCCGCGCCAACGAGATCTTCGACTGGGGACAGGACTACTTCCAGGACGCCGGCGGTGATCCGACGATCTTCTACTTCCACGGTTACTGGAAGCTCGCCGAGGACGAGGCGTGGGTCATCGAGACCGAGGTCCCGAACTGCGAGTACTTCAACTTCGTGCTGCAGAACTTCTGGGTCGAGTCTCTCGACTACAACCGCACGAACATCTACATCAACAATCACACCGCGAAGCTCAACGACGACGGCACCATGACGATCGTCGTGGCGGCGAAGGATCCCGGCTACGGCAACTGGATCGACACCGATTCGCACACCGAGGGGACATGGGCGCTGCGCTGGATCAAGGCGGACTCGCATCCGATCCCGACGTCGACGGTAGTCAAGATCTGATCAGCGGACGAGATTGGGAACGTATGTACACCAGAAAGATTCGGTTCGTACCTCGGTTTGTCGCGCTCGGGCTTGCCGGTGCATTGTGGTTGACCGGGTGTGCCTCCAGTAGTGGGGGCACCGCGGGATCGGATTCACCGAGCAGTAGTGGCGCAGCGGGTTTCGTGGGAGCTCGGGATACTGGGGAACGGGTCGACGGAGGTGTTCTCACCTTCGGGTCCTATTCGTTCCCTTCCTCGTTGGACCCCGCCAGAACGCAAGCCGCCGGTTCGACCGGCGGAACCGAAATGGCCGCAATTTACGACACGCTGGTACGCAGCGATTCCACAAGCGGGGGCTTCGTACCGCAACTCGCGAAGACTCTGTCGAACAACAGCGACTTCACCTCGTACACAGTCACTTTGGCTGATGGTCTCACCTTCAGTGACGGGAGCCCGCTCGACGCGGAAGCGGTGAAGTGGAGTATCGATCGATTCGTGGCAGGTAAGGGCGATGTATCGCAGACCTGGCTCAACATCGTGGATCGGATCGAGACGCCCGACGCCACCACTGTCGAATTCATCCTCGAGCGGCCCTGGAGTCAATTCCCGGCGCTGTTGTCGCTCGGCCCCGGAATGATCGTTGCGCGAAGTTCAGGCGGAGAGGCAGGGTCTGTTTCAGGAACCGGGGACGGAGCGTTCACGCCGATCGGGGCGGGCCCGTTCACCTTGGCCAAGTTCGCGCCGCACGAAGAACTGGTACTCGCCGCACGTACGGATTATCAGGGCGGTAAACCTTCACTGGACACACTGCGGTTCGTTCCTACTTCGGGCGCACAGTCTCAGTACGAATCGCTGAAGAGCGGTCAGATC
Source organism: Rhodococcus baikonurensis (assembly GCF_040489275.1). Classification (NCBI taxonomy): domain Bacteria; kingdom Bacillati; phylum Actinomycetota; class Actinomycetes; order Mycobacteriales; family Nocardiaceae; genus Rhodococcus; species Rhodococcus baikonurensis. Next base: position 471,509 of record NZ_JBEUOQ010000003.1, read on the forward strand.
GACATGACGTACATTCTGCGAGACGAGGCCGTCATCAAACAAGCTCTCGACGACGGATACTCGGGTTACCTCAGTCCGACCGGACAGAACGGGATCGGCACGATCAACAATCGCGAGGGCAAGCCCGGGGCCGATGTGCGTATTCGTCAGGCGATCGCCTCCGGGGTGGATCCGGCGGCAGTCAATACCCGTGCGAACAACGGATTGGGCACCGCCAGTTCCGAACTGGTCCCGCGGACATCACGTTGGTACAACAACACAGCAGGCATTCCGTTCGACCCGGCGAAGGCAAAGGCGCTGCTCGATCAAGCGAAGTCCGACGGGTACGACGGGAAACTCCGTTATCTCACCACCTCGGAGCCGAGCCAACAAGCGACGGCACTGACGGTTCAGGCGTCGCTGAACGCGATCGGTTTCGACGTCACCATCGACTACGCCACCGATGTGACCGATCTGGTTCGACGGGTATACAGGGACCACGATTTCGACATGACCAGAGGTGGCGCTCCGGTCGGAGAAGAAGCGCCGTACCTCAATGTGTACAACAGTATGGCCAGTGATTCGAAGAACAACCCGTCCGGCTTCGCGGACCCGGAGATGGACGCGCTGATCACGGCTGTGCAGACTGCATCGACGGACGATGCTGTCCGTGAGGCGATCAGCAGGGTGCAGGAGTACGCCAATGTGACTGTGCCTTATGTGATCTGGGGTCCCGCATCGGTGTTGACTGCTTGGGACGGCAACATTCACGGCGTCGTACGCACTATCACCGACATCATGTTCTTCGGCGATGCTTGGATGTCGCCGGCGTGAGTTCCTGCAGATGGAAGGGTTTTCGACGTGCGATTGACGAAATGGTGTAGCGGCGAAATGGTGGAACGATGAAGTGGTCCTTGGCGGGCGCGATGATCGGCGCCCTGGAGTTGTGCGAGTTGGCGCAGGTCGCAGAAGAGGTGGGTTTCGACGGAATCGCGATGCCGGATTCCGTGTTCTATCCAGAGCGGGTGTCGGCGCCGTATCCGTACACCGCTGACGGGAAGCGGATGTGGTCGCCCGAGACACCGATGCCAGATCCCTTCATTGCCATGGCCGCAATGGCGGCCGTCACGTCGCGAATTCGGTTTTACACCAACGTGTTCAAACTCCCACTGCGTGATCCGCTGTTGACGGCCAAGCAGGTATCGACCATGGCGGTGATGTCGCGGAACCGCGTCGCTCTCGGCGTCGGTTTGTCCTGGATTCCCGAGGAATTCACTTTCACCGGTACCGAGATGCGAACCCGCGGTGCGCGTACCGACGAAGCCATCGAGATCATCAAGGCCGTGTGTGCGGGACGTGGACCCGAATGGGTCGAATTCCATGGCAAGCACTACGATTTCGACGCGCTGATGATCAGTCCTGCTCCGGAGATTCCTGTTCCGATCTACATCGGTGGGCACAGTGAACCGGGATTGCGGCGCGCAGCCAGGTTGGCTGACGGTTGGATGTCGGTGAACACGACCAAGGCCGAATTGGCCTCCGCCATCGATCGTCTCACGGAATTGCGGGACGAGTACGGTCGTGCCGATGCCCCCTTCGGCGTCAACGTCTCGCCGACGGATGTTCGCGATCTGGACGGATATCGGGAACTCGAGACTCTCGGAGTCACGGAAATCAGAGTGTTGCCGTGGTATCGCTACGGAGTTGATGTCGGTGATCGTCAGGCGCGACTCGACTCGATTCGACGGTTTGCCGACGAGGTCATCGCTCAGTACTGATCGATCAGCGTCTGCATCGCCCGGCCGTAGAGTTTTGCCAACTCGTCGCGATCTGCCGACTGGGGGATGCTCTCGTCGCTGAGGACGCTCAACAAGCCGGACACCTGGGCGGAGACCAGGAGTGCTCGGGTGTACGCGTCTTCGCCGTCGAGGCGAGCGGCGAGATTGGTGGCAAACGTACCGGTCATCTCGCGCAGCCGCTCCCGGATCCGTGGACTGTCCGACGCCCGCATGAGCGCTGTGTACACCGACAGCATCCGGGCGTCGGCCTTGCCCAGGACGAATGCTGCGATCCGCTCACCGAGGGTGTCGAGTGGGCCGTCGAACTGGCCTTCGAAGTAGTCCGCAACCGGCGTGGTTTCCAGGAACAGCGCTTCCTTCGACCCGAAATGCCGGATCACCAGGGCCGGATCGATTCCGGCAACTTTGGCGATGGCGCGAACCGACGTGCCACCGAATCCGTGCTCACCGAATAGTTGGAATGCTGCAGCGCGAATCGTCTCGGACGTCGAGGGCTGTTCCTGCTCTGGCGTGTGCTTCGTGGGTGTCACGACATCGACCTCTGTGTTCGCGTGCCGACTTCGTTGTCAACGGCGTTGACTATAGCGTGTCAACGGTGTTGACTGTTGAGTCTGTCAACGGTGTTGACAGCTAGATGCGGTGAGTGAAGAGAGCGTGGAATATGACAGATGCCGACGTCCGGGTTCCCAGCGAAGAGGTTGTCGATCCGCCGACCAATTGGAAGATGGTGGGCAGTGGACTCGCATTTCCGTTGTTCTTCGTCATCATGTTCTGCCTGTGTTACGTCAGCGCGTTCCACTCACCGACGCCGAATCAGGCCCCGATCGTGGTGGTCGGTCCGTCGTCCGTCACGGCCCCGCTGATCGACGGAATCCAGGCGTCGTCGGGTGACAAGTTCGACATCGTTGCCACCGCCAACGCCGCCGACGCTCTCTCTCGGATCGACAACCGCGACGCGATCGGCGCCATCGAGATCGGTGACACCGTGACCGCACGTATCGCCACCGGCGCGGGCGCCTCGACGGTTTCCGTGGTGAGCAGCTTGGCGCATTCCGTCGCGGAGCAGACGGGGCAGCAGGTCACGGTGATCGACTCGGCGCCCGTCACGGCGCGCGACTCCTCGACCGTCGGGCTCTTCTACTTCTTGATCGTCTGCACCCTCGGTGGCTACCTGACCATCACGGTGCTCAGTCAGGTTGCGCCGAGAATGCGGCTGCGAGAGCAGTATTCGATCCTGGCCGGTGCGGCGGTACTCACCCCGCTCATCGCCTTCGGAATCACCAGCATCTTCATGCACGCCTTCGGGGCGTCGGTCGGTCAGATCGTGCAACTGCTGGGGATCTCGATGCTCTACACGTTCACCGTCGGTGCGGTGAGCATCCTGCTCAATCGACTGCTCGGGCAGGCCGCGATCTTCGCGGTGCTGACGGTGCTCGTCTTCATCAACTTCCCGAGTTCGGGCGGTGCCATCCCGGTGTCGTTCCTGCCCGGATTCTGGCAGCACATCCATTCGTTCTGGCTCGGATCAGCGGCCATGGAGCCCATCCGCTCCGTCATCTACTTCGGTGGGAACGGCGCCGGACCGCACCTGCTCGTTCTGGGGATCTGGCTGGTCGCGGCACTCGGCCTGACCGGACTGCTCGCCTCTCGGCAGTCGAAGAAGGCAGCAGCGCACTGAGCGTGGTGGGGCCGGCGATTGCCGACCCCACCCGAACTGTTTACTTCAGCCGTACCGCGTCGGTGCCCGGCCCGTCCAGCATCGCCGACCCCAGCAGGATCTCCGGAATGCCGAAGCCGTCGATCAGCGTCTCGACGTGCGGACGCAGGGTGCGGCACCGCTCGTTGATTCCGCGCGTCACGGCCTTCGAACGCTCCACCGACAGGTGCCGGTGCTCCATGAACCAGGCCTTGTCCTCCTCGATGACGGACAGTGCGTAGAGATCGCACACCTCGCCGAAGAGTTCCTTTGCGGTCTCGTCCTCACACGAGTCGATGCCCGCGACGAATGCTTCCAAAATGACGCGCTCGATGTGCGCCTGAGCGGCTTTGAGCACGTGGTCCTGCACGAAGTTGAACGCGTCGAACGGGTTTTCCTCGCGCTTCTGTGCTGCCTGCAATCGCCTTGCCGCAGTGGAGAGTAGGTACTCTTCGCGATCTTCGAACATCTTCATCTGGGTGCCGCGGTTGAAGAGGCTGCCGTCCTCTTCGTTGTCCTGGCGGGTGTCGACGATCGTCTGCAGGATCTGCTGCGCTGCCGTGCGCTTCTTGACCACGTCGGAGACCGTCGTAGCGGCGAAGCGCATCCAGTCGACCGGGCTCATGCCGCGAACTTCGTCGGCGTAGGAGGTGAGTAGTTCCTTGGCAACCAACTGAGTCAGAACGTGGTTGTCACCCTCGAACGTGGTGAAGACGTCGGTGTCAGCCTTGAGCGCGGTGAGGCGGTTCTCGGCGAGATAGCCTGCGCCACCGCAGGCTTCGCGTGCCTCCTGGATGGCCCGAGTGGCGTGCCACGTGTTGGCGGCCTTGAGTCCGGCGGCGCGACCCTCGAGTTCGCGCTGCTCCTGCGGATCCGGGTCGTCGCTGCTCTGGATGTCGTGCATCGCGGCAACAAGCTCGTTCTGTGCGAACTGCAGAGCATACGAGCGGGCGATCAACGGCAGCAGACGCTTCTGGTGGACGAGGTAGTCCATGATCAGGACCTCGTCGTCGCTCTTCGGGGCACTGAACTGTCTGCGCTGCAGGGCATATCGACCGGCAATGGCCAATCCGACGCGGGCGGCCGCTGCCGCCGAACCACCGACGGTCACACGTCCGCGAACCAACGTGCCGACCATCGTGAAGAAACGACGGTTCGGGTTCTCGATCGCCGAACTGTACGTGCCGTCCTCGGCGACGTCGGCGTAACGGTTGAGCAGATTCTCACGCGGGATGCGGACCTGGTCGAAGACGATGCGGCCGTTGTCGACTCCGGGTAGTCCACCCTTGAGCCCGCAGTCGGACGTCGTGACACCGGGGAGGTCGTTGCCGGCGTCGTCACGAATCGGCACGACAAAGCAGTGGACGCCCTGACTTTCGCCACCGGTGATCAGCTGTGCGAACACCGCCGCGACGGTCGCGTGCTGGGCAGCGCCGCCGATGTAGTCCTTGCGAGAGGACGGAGTGGGGGAGTTGACGACGAACTCACCCGTCTCGACGTCGTAGGTTGCCGTGGTTTCGAGTTCCTGGACGTCGCTGCCGTGACCGGTCTCGGTCATCGCAAAGCAACCGAGCAGGTCCAGATCGATCAGCGGCTTGACGTATGCCTGGTGGTGACGCTCGGTGCCGAGGTTTTCGATGGCGCCGCCGAACAGACCCCACTGGACACCGGCCTTGACCATCAGTGAGAGGTCGGACATCGCGAGCATCTCGATGCTGGTGACGGCGCCACCCGCGTCGCCCGTTCCGCCGTGAGAGACCGCGAAACCGTTTGCGGCGTAGCCGAGATCGGCGAGGACGCGCATCTGTTCGAGAGCCTTGGAGCGCGCAATGGCGGTGTTGGGTGTGTAGTGCGGAGCAAAACGTTCGTCGTTCAATTCGCCGCGAACGCGCTCACGCACCTCCCGCCAGCGTCCGTCGAGTGTTGTCCTGAGGTGGTCCGCTGTGGTGGCCATGGAACCGACGATAGCGCGTAGCGCACCGCGGGCAACCCGGTTCGATCCCAACCCTCACATTCAGCAGGAGCCCGCGGCACCCGCTTCGATTCCTTGGCGGAAGAGTTCCTTCTCGCTCTCGGACATAGCCTGGTACGAAGGGTCGTTCTCGACGATCTTCAGGAAGTCGGCGCCCGCTGTCTGCGTCGACGTCTCGCCGCTCTGAACACGCTGCTGAACGTAGACGGACACTGCTGAACACCCTCCGAGAAACGCCGGGTCGGTGCTCGTTGCCGCGGTGGTTCGAGCCGAGTCGGTGGCGCTCGGCGGCGACGACGTTGTCGCCTTGTCGTCGTTCGAAGCGTCCGAACCACACGATGTGAGAAGAATCGCAGCCGAGACCATCAGCGTCGTCAACAGTCGCTTCATGCCGGAAATCGTCTCACGCGAGGCCCGGTTCGACCGGAAAACTCGCCTCGAGCACCGAAGTCCTACACCCTGTCGTTGTCAGATTCGACAGAACTGGGACACTGGAAGCCGTGACTGTGTCTTCCGGTGATCCCGACGTGCATGCAACGAACTCCGCTCGGCTCTTCGAACGTGCCGGCAACGTGATTCCGGGTGGCGTCAACTCGCCCGTCCGCGCGTTCGGTTCGGTCGGCGGAACACCGCGGTTCATCCGCGAGGCGTCCGGTTACACCCTCACCGACGTCGACGGGAACGATTACGTCGACCTGGTGTCGTCCTGGGGTCCGATGATTCTCGGGCACGCTCACCCGGCAGTCGTCGAAGCAGTTCGCGAAGCAGCCCTCGGTGGTCTCTCCTTCGGTGCGCCGACCGAAGGCGAAGTCGCACTCGCCGAGGAAATCGTCGCCCGCGTCGCGCCCGTGGAAAAGGTTCGCCTGGTCAACTCCGGAACCGAAGCCACGATGAGCGCAGTCCGCCTCGCCCGTGGATTCACCGGACGCACCAAGATCATCAAGTTCTCCGGTTGCTACCACGGCCATGTCGACGCCCTTCTCACCGATGCCGGATCGGGCCTCGCGACGTTCGGGCTGCCGACCTCTCCTGGTGTGACCGGCGCTCAAGCCGAAGACACCATCGTCGTCCGCTACAACGATCTCGATGCAGTGGCCGCGGCGTTCGCCGCCAATCCGGGCGCCATCGCGTGCGTCATCACCGAAGCTGCCGCCGGAAACATGGGCGCCGTCGCGCCGCTTCCCGGTTTCAACGAGGGTCTGCGTCGTCTCACCCGTGAGCACGGCGCGCTCCTGATCATGGACGAGGTGATGACGGGATTCCGCGTCAGCGCCTCGGGTTGGTACGGCATCGACAACGTCGCCGGCGACCTCTACACCTTCGGCAAGGTCATGAGCGGCGGACTGCCCGCCGCAGCATTCGGCGGCCGCGCCGACATCATGGGCCACCTCGCGCCCGACGGTCCCGTCTACCAGGCCGGCACCCTTTCGGGTAACCCCGTAGCTGTCGCCGCCGGACTCGCAAGTCTGCGCGCCGCCGACGCCGAGGTGTACGCCAAGCTCGGCCGGAACGCGACCGCCCTCGGCGACCTCATGACCCAAGCACTCACCGCCGAAGGCGTCGAGCACCGAGTGCAGTACGCAGGCACCTTGGTGAGCGTGTTCTTCACCGAGAACACAGTGACCAACTACGACGAAGCCAAAGCCGCGCAGACCTGGCGATTCCCCGCCTTCTTCCATGCGCTGCTCTCCCGCGGCGTGTACCCGCCGCCGAGCGCGTTCGAAGCGTGGTTCGTCTCCGCAGCACTCGACGATCGAGCATTCTCGATCATCGCCGACGCCATGCCCCACGCTGCCAAGGCCGCAGCCGCTGCCGTCAAGTCCTGACACGTTCAAGCTCGAGCAACAACCGCACGCTTCCGACATCCATCTTCTTCAGCGAGGACCCTCGACTGTGACCGACGCCGATCACCCCGACCACACGTCCACCCGCACCATCGTCCACGTCCTTCGCCACGGCGAAGTTCACAACCCGCGCGGGATCCTCTACGGACGGCTCCCGGGCTTCCGGTTGTCGGTGGCGGGCGAAGCCCAGGCGCGTGCGGTCGCGTCAGTGCTCGCCGATCACGACATCACCCACGTGGTCGCGTCGCCGCTGCAGCGAGCACAGGAAACTGCAACGCCGATCGCCGAGGCACACAAGCTCGACATCGTCACGGACGAAAACCTCATCGAGGCAGGCAACGAGTTCGAAGGTCTCAAGGTTGCCGTCGGGGACGGTGCGCTCTCACGTCCGCGTCACTGGTGGAAACTGCGTGACCCGTTCACCCCGTCCTGGGGCGAGCCCTACCTGCAGATCGCGCATCGCATGCTCGCAGCCGTCAACGCCGCACGCGTCGCGGCAGTCGGACACGAAGCCGTCGTCGTCAGCCATCAGCTTCCGGTCTGGACCCTGCGCCGATTCCTGCAGGGCGAGCGACTCTGGCACGACCCTCGTCATCGTCAGTGCGGCCTGGCCTCGTTGACTTCACTGGTCTACGAGGGCGACACCCTGGTTGACATCGTCTACTCCGAACCCGCCGGCGCCTCCGACCCGAGAGTGACAGGAGCATGATTTCGCGCCGCATCGCCGCAGCACTCGGAGCCGCTGCGTCCGCGATGCTTTTCCTCTCGTCCTGCGCGACCGGCGACGACGCCGTCGCACAGGGCGGAACTTTCGACTTCGTCTCACCGGGCGGACAAACCAAGATCTTCTACGATCCGCCGTCCGACCGAGGCACCATCGGCAAGCTCTCCGGGCCAGACCTGATGAACGAAGGCCAGAAGGTCGGCGTCGACGACTTCGAGGGCAAAGTCGTCGTCCTCAACGTCTGGGGTCAGTGGTGCGGACCGTGCCGGGCCGAAGCCGACGACCTGGAACAGGTCTACGAGCAGACCAAGGATTCGGGCGTGCAGTTCCTCGGCATCAATGTCCGCGACGACACCAAGAACAAGGCGCAGGACTTCGTGGTCGACAACAAGGTCTCGTACCCGTCGATCTACGACCCGTCGATGCGTTCGCTGATCGCCCTCGGTAAGGGCTACCCCACGTCGGTCATTCCGACGACGATCGTCCTGGACCGCCAACACCGCGTCGCCGCGGTGTTCCTCCAAGAACTACTCGCCGAGGATTTGCTGCCCGTCGTCCAGCGAATAGCTCAGGAAGACGCGCAGTAGACATGACAACCACGACCACCACGCTGCTGGCCGGCAGCGAAACACTGAGTGCCGGTGTAGGCGAGGCATTTCAGAACGCGGCGTCTTCGGGTCCGCTTCTGCTGGCCCTCGGCGCCTGCGTGCTCGCCGGTCTGGTGTCGTTCGCTTCGCCGTGCGTCGTTCCGCTCGTTCCCGGCTACCTGTCCTACCTCGCCGGCGTCGTCGGTGCCGACGCTCCCGCGATCACAGCCGAAGAGGCGAAGACGCGAACGATCACCCGCAGCAGTCGCCTGAGGGTGGCCGGTGCGGCCGGACTGTTCGTCGCCGGCTTCACCGTTGTCTTCGTTCTCGCGACTGCGTCGGTGTTCGGTGTCATCTCGACTCTGCTCGTCAACCGCGAGGTCCTGATGCGTGTCGGCGGCGTGATCACGATCGCGATGGGCCTCGTGTTCATCGGACTGATCCCCGCCCTCCAGAAAGACGTTCGTTTCGAACCCCGTCGTGTCTCGTCACTGGTGGGCGCCCCGTTGCTCGGGGGAGTGTTCGCGCTGGGCTGGACGCCGTGCCTCGGACCCACGCTGGCAGGCGTGATGTCCGTAGCCGCGGGAACCGACGGGATGACCGCCGCGCGTGGTGTCACGTTGATCGTCGCGTACTGCATCGGACTCGGCCTGCCGTTCATCATCTTGGCGCTGGGATCGGCGCGTGCGCTGACCGGCGTCGGCTGGTTGCGTCGTAATGCACGCACCATTCAAATTTTCGGCGGAATCATGTTGGTGGCAGTGGGAATCGCCCTCGTCACAGGCGCGTGGGACCAGTTCGTCGGCTGGGTTCGCGACGCATTTATCTCGGAGGTGACGCTGCCGATATGACAGCTGACGACAATAACGACAACCCGAAACCCGTGCTCCCGAAGCAGTCGGTGATCGGTCGAGTCGTTGCACTCGGGCGCAACACCTGGCGCGGACTCACCTCGATGCGGACCGCGTTGGTTCTGCTGTTCCTCCTCGCGCTGGCTGCTATCCCCGGCGCTCTGTTGCCACAGCGAACCCTCAACGAGGGCAAGGTCGCCGACTACATCGCCGCGCGTCCGACGCTCGGCCCGTGGATGGACCGCCTCGAACTGTTCGACGTGTTCAGCAGCTTCTGGTTCACCGCGATCTACGCATTGCTCTTCATCTCGCTGGTCGGCTGCATCCTGCCGCGTTGCGTGGAGCACGCGAAGGCGCTGCGTACCCGTCCGGTGAATGCGCCGCGCAATCTTGCTCGCCTGCCGCACCACACCAAGAGCGTCGTCGACGGCGAGACTCCCGACGAACTCGCTGCCCGGGTGTCGAAAGAACTGCGTGGGTGGCGCGTCGAAACGCGTCGCGGCGATACGAAATCGCGCCGTGAAGGCGAGATCACCATCTCGGCGGAAAAGGGATACCTCCGCGAATTCGGCAACCTCGTGTTCCACCTGTCGTTGGTCGGATTGTTGATCGCGATCGCCGCGGGCAAGTTGTTCGGATACGAGGGCAACCGCATCGTCATCGCCAACGACGGACCTGGCTTCTGCACCACCTCGCCGGCCGTGTTCGACTCCTTCGTCGCCGGTTTGAGCCTCGACGGCACCGGCATGACCCCGCTGTGTGTTCGTGTGAAAAATTTCCAGGCCGACTACCTCGAGACCGGTCAGGCCGAGATGTTCACCTCGGACATCTCGTATCAGGCAGGCGACGACCTCGAGTCCGATACTTGGCGGGACACGACCATCCAGGTGAACCACCCGCTGCGGATCGCCGGCGATCGTGTGTACCTGCAGGGACACGGATACGCGCCGACATTCACCGTCACCTTCCCGAACGGCGAGACCCGCACCGAGACGCTCCAGTGGCGTCCCGACGACGCCACGACGTTCCTGAGCAGTGGCGCGATGCGTTTCGACCCGCCGGGCGGCATGTATCCCGATGCGGACGAGCGTCGGAAGAATCAGATTGCCATCGAAGGATTGTTCGCGCCCACCGCGCTGTTCCACGGCAACCTTCTGTCGTCGAGCTACCCGGCGATGAACGACCCGGCAGTCGCCATCGACATCTACAAGGGCGATACCGGACTCGACACCGGCAACCCGCAATCGCTGTTCGAACTCAACACCGAACTGATCAATCAGGGTCGACTGGTCAAGCAGGATCGAGTCAATCTCTTCCCAGGGGAGAGCGCGACGCTTGCCGACGGCACCCAGGTGCGATTCGATGGTGCCGTCGACTTCGTGAACCTTCAGGTGTCCCACGATCCCGCTCAGGTGTGGGTGTTGGTTTCGGCGTTGACGATGATGGCGGGTCTGCTCGTCTCGCTCGTGATCAAGCGTCGCCGCGTCTGGGCACGTATCTATCCCGATGACGAACGACGTACTGTAGTAGAACTTGGTGGGCTTGCCCGCACCGACCACGCAGGCTGGGGCGACGAGTTCGACCGCCTCGCCGACCGCTTGCTGAAAAGCAATCCGACCACCGCGGTGAACCAACCGCACGCGCAGGAGAACGCCCGATGACAACCAACGAGACACTCGCGCAGTACAGCGACTGGGCCTTCAAGTCCGCCTTCACCGTGCTCGTTCTGGCGTTCGTGCTGCTTATCGTGCAGTACGCGTCGGCCAGAGCCAAGGCGGTTCAGGACAAGGAACTGGTCTCGGCCGGCGGAGTCGACGCTTCCGTGCCGGGCAGGGTCGCGGAGACTCCGACCAAGTCGCTCTCGGAGCGGTTCGGCGGAATGGGCCGAGCTGTCCTGGTTGTCGGAACGGTTCTGATCATCGCGTCGATCGTGCTCCGCGGATTTGCGACGGAACGGTTCCCTCTCGGCAACATGTACGAGTTCGTGGCGATGGCGTGTGCGGCGTCGTTGCTGGTCGGGCACGTCCTGCTGATCAAGCCGGCGTACCGTCCGATGTGGGTCTTCCTGCTGGTTCCCGTCCTGATTCTGATGTTCCTCGCCGGCACGGTTCTCTACGCCGACGCGGCTCCCGTGGTTCCGGCGCTGCGCTCGTACTGGCTGCCGATTCACGTGACGATCGTCAGCGTCGGCTCCGGCATTTTCATGATCGGCGGTATCGCTTCCCTCTTGTTCCTGCTCCGACTGAAGTTCCCGCCCGGTGACGAAGGCTCGAGCATCGGTGGCCGGATCGCGGAGCGACTGCCGGACGCCCAGACCCTCGACCGCTTGGCCTACAAGAGCACGATCATTGCCTTTCCGCTGTTCGGCGCCGGTGTGATCCTCGGTGCCATCTGGGCGGAAGCTGCGTGGGGACGCTTCTGGGGTTGGGATCCCAAGGAGACGATGTCCTTCATCGCCTGGGTGATTTACGCCGCTTACCTCCATGCGCGAGCAACGTCCGGTTGGCGGGAGACGAAGGCGGCCTGGATCAACATCGCCGGATTCGTCGCGATGTTGTTCAACCTCTTCATCATCAACATGGTCGTGTCCGGCCTGCACTCCTACGCGGGACTCAACTGATCCTCTCGAGGTACCGTGGGTGGCTGCCGACCGGTCTGTAGGTATTACCGGTAGGTAGGTCAGGGGCGGCAACAGTTACGATGCAGCTCGGTGAGTTACTAGCTGCTTGGTAGCTGTCGGATCGACGAGGGGGAACGGCGAGATGGCCGACAAGATCGAAGACGCCGGAGCAGGATTGTGGGAGCCGGTGCGCCCTGCCGAGCCGACGCGGAGCGAGTTGCGCACATCCGCACCCGAGACGTCATCCGACTCGGTTCCCAGCGATGTTCGTAGTCTCTTCGTGGCCCCGGTCGACTCCGGTCCGCTCCAGCAGGTCGCCGGCCCGGGGCCCAGTGCACCCGCCGCTCAGCCACCGCTGACGACGCCGGCAGCTCCTGCGCCAGGCCCCAAGACCCCGGTCATCCAATATCCGGAAGCACAACCAGGCCCCGTCAACGGCCAGTTCTCGACCTCGCCAGCGATGCCGATGCAGACCTATGAACCCACGAATCGTGCAGGGTCGGTTCCGGATTCACGAACTGGCGCTCCACAGTCTTTTCAGCACCCACAGCCCGTCCAGAGCGCGCCGCCCCTCCAGAACCAGCCCGGTCCGACCGCGCGACCGTCCGCGGGACCACCCCAGCAACCACAGGCACTTTCTTCGCCTGGCGCGCAGCCACCCAACCCCAAGATTCGGCAGTTCGGCCACCCCGGCGCTGCGCCGGTGCAGAACGGCCACACCCTGCAATACGGTCAACCGCTGCAGAACGGGCAGGCGATACCGAACGGACAGGCGATACCGAACCGACAGGCGCTGCCGAACGGACAGGGGCTGCCAGTTGCTCCGGCGGCGCCGGTTCACCCTAAGATGCAGCAGAGCGGATTCAACTCCGCTCCCGGCAATCTCCCTGAGCAGGCTCTCCCCATGACGGCACAAGACCTTTCGGCCGCGCTGCTCGTCAAGCCCGTCCGACCCGCCCCGGCCGGTGGTTGGCGCAAGGCGTTGTACACGATGTCCGGCCGATCGGTGAACCTTGGAAACGGTGCAAAGGATCAGCATGTCGTCGAGTTGACGCGCCAGATCAACCAGCCCCTGCAGGGCTGCTACAAGGTTGCGGTGCTCAGCCTCAAAGGTGGCGTCGGTAAGACCACGACCACCGCGACGCTGGGATCGATGTTCGCGTCGATTCGCGGTGATCGCGTCGTCGCAGTCGATGCAAACCCCGACAGAGGAACCTTGAGCCAGAAGATCCCGCTCGAGACTCCGGCAACAGTGCGGAACCTGCTGCGCGACGAGAACAGCATCGAGAAGTACAGCGACGTCCGTGGTTACACATCACAAAATCGCCACCGGCTCGAAGTGCTTGCATCCGACAGTGATCCAGCAGTTTCAGAGGCCTTCAGCGGCGGGGACTACACGCGTACTGTCGACATGCTCGAAAAGTTCTACAGCATCGTTCTGACCGACTGCGGTACCGGATTGATGCACTCGGCGATGCAGGCCATTCTCGAAGGTGCGGACTCGTTGATCGTCGTCAGTTCCGGATCCGTCGACGGTGCACGTAGCGCCTCCGCAACACTGGACTGGCTCGATGCTCACGGTTACAGCAGGTTGGTCGCCACGTCCGTAGCCGTCATCAATGCGGTACGCCCTCGCTCGGGCAAGGTTGATCTACCACGGGTCGTCGAGCATTTCGAGCAGCGCTGTCGAGCGGTGAGACTTATTCCGTTCGATCCGCATCTGGAAGAAGGTGCCGAAATCGATCTGGACCGGCTGCGTCCAGGCACCCGCCAAGCGGTGTTGGAATTGGCCGCGGTGGTTGCACAGGACTTTCCGACCTCCCCGTTCGGCTTTCCGGGGCGGTAACTTTCCGGGGCGGTAAGCGGTAGCCGGGTGAGCCCGGACGCTACGTCGACGTGTCAGTCGGCGGTACGTCCGGACCTTCCGTGCGCTTGCGTCGTGTTTGCTGGTTCACATTCCACAGGAATTCGGGATCGTCGTCCGGCCCGCGCACGCCGCTCACCGGGGTACGCGTCGACGGATCGGGCCCGAATGCCTTCCACATCAGAACGATCAATGTCACCAAACCCACCAACGCCAACAGATACAACACGGCGCACCTCCTCAGGGAACTGAGGTCGAGCCTACTCAGTCTCCGGCCCGCTTCACCAGAAGCGGTGTGGAGAAGGTTTCGGTTCAGTGCGTCAGTGCTGTATCTGTCGGGTACTGCAAGATCTGTCGGGTACTGCAAGATCTGTCGGGTGCTACAAGTACTTCGAAGTGAGCTGAAGTTGCTCAGTTGTTGTCCGCTTCGGTGGTCAGTGAGCGCAGAAGCTGCATGACCTCGGTCTCACGGAATCGACGATGCCCCCCTGGCGTGCGAAGCGAGCCCAGACGTCCTGCGTGTGCCCAGCGGGTCACGGTCTTGGGATCGACATGAAACAATGCCGCTACCTGTCCTGGCGTCATGAGTGCGTCTGCGGCGGTATTGAAGGTTGGTGCGCTCATTGTGAGGTCCTCCATGTTGATGTCGAACGTTGACGAGCAGTGACTCTGAACAGTGATACCGAACCGGTGTGTCGAGCAGTTGCCAAAAACCTGCGTCGAGTTTGTTTCGAAGTCCTTCGCTCACATTCGACCGTTTTCTGAGTGGTAGCGCAATGTTTGCACAGATATAGCCGGGTAGTCGATCTTTCAAGACAAAGTAATGTTTAAGTAAAGGACAAAATGGATATAGCGGGCTTGATCCCACCCGCATTCGGAATGGGTAACCTGAGAGGGTGAGCCAGTTGTCTGAAAACCCCGAAAATGTTCCTTCCGAGCCGGTCAAAGCCAGTAAACCCTCCGCAAACTCTGCACAGGCAAAGTCGACTGCCGGGCCGGTGACCAAGGGTCAACTGGCCCGCGACGTGGTGCTGTACTCGGTCGCTCGACTGCTCTTGGTCGTCGTGATCGGTGCCGTCATCATCGGCGGTGGAAAGCTCGCCGGCACTGACGTTCCCCTGATCGTCGCGGCACTGTTCGCAGTTCTGATCGCGCTGCCACTGTCGCTGCTGCTCTTCGCGAAACTCCGCAAGCGTGTCAATGCGGGCATCGCGGCCGTCGACGCCCAGCGCCGGTCCGATCGTGACGATCTTCGCTCCAAGCTGCGCGGGGACGGGCGGTGACCACGGGGTCGCTCGACGTCGACCGTCGGACGTCACGCCAGTGGGTCGACAACGCGGTGCGGTTGATCGAAGCCGACGCGCAACGCAGCGCGGACACTCACCTGCTGCGGTATCCGCTGCCGAGTAACTGGACCGTCCAGCTCTATCTGAAGGACGAGTCGACCCACATCACTGGGAGTCTCAAGCATCGACTCGCACGGTCGCTTTTCCTGTACGCAATCTGCAACGGCTGGGTTACCGAAGAGACCACCGTCATCGAGGCGTCGTCCGGTTCGACGGCTGTCAGCGAGGCGTATTTCGCGAAGTTGCTCGGCCTGGATTTTGTCGCGGTGATGCCCGCGAGTACGAGTCCCGCCAAGATCGCCTTGATCGAGGCGCAGGGTGGACGTTGTCATTTCGTGAGCGATCCGTCGTCGATCTATTCGGAATCGCATCGGCTCGCGAGTGAGTCGAACGGCCACTACATGGACCAGTTCACCCATGCCGAGCGGGCAACGGACTGGCGCGGAAACAACAACATCGCCGAATCCATCTTCACTCAGCTCGAGCACGAGGAAAACCCGATTCCCGACTGGGTCGTCGTCGGAGCCGGGACCGGCGGAACCGGCGCCACGATCGGCCGCTTCCTTCGCTACCGGAAATTCGACACCGGACTGTGCGTCGTGGACCCGGAGCACTCCGTGTTCTTCGACGCGTGGCGGGCCGGCGATCCGTCGATCGTCGGTACTCGGGGTTCCCGGATCGAGGGCATCGGCCGTCCGCGCGTCGAACCGTCGTTTGTCGGTCAGGTGGTCGACCGAATGATCAAGGTCCCTGATGCAGGCTCGATCGCGGCTGCACGGCACGCCAGCGCCGCCCTGGTGCGCAAAGTCGGCGGCTCGACGGGTACGAACCTGTGGGGCGCCTTTGCGTTGATCGCGGAGATGATGGCGGCCGGACGCAGCGGCAGCGTCGTCACGCTGCTGTGCGACGGCGGAGAGCGCTATTCGGGCACGTACTACAACGACGAATGGGTGACGTCGGAAGGGATCGACCTGCTCGGTCCGACGGCCGTGCTGGACGAGTTTGTACGGTCGGGTGTGTGGACGGCTAATTCCTGAGCCGCGTACTTCTGCGCTGGTGACACGTGACCACGGGCGGGGCGGCTCATCGTCACGCGTGGCCAGGCATCCAGCCCGGACGATTGCTCGTCGGTTCTGATGCGGATCAGTCCGGGGGAGAGCCTGTTCTCGGCCAGGCGCACGAACCCGAGTCGCTCGTAGTACGGCGCGTTCCACGGGACGTCGACGAACGTCGTCAGAGTCACGAGATCGTGGTGATGGTCCGCCGCCCATTCGGTGACGGCGTCGATCAGCTGGGCTCCGAGGCCTTGGCGGGCATGATCGGGGTGAACGGAAACCTGCTCGATGTGTGCGCCGCCGTCCACGATTTCGACGAGCGCGTACGCCACGGGTACGTCGTTCGCGTCGGTCTGAACCCAGATGTGCTCGGCCGCGAGGAAATCGTTCAACTCGTCGAGCGTGGGCGGTGGATCGTCTGCGATGGCGCCCATCCCGATGTCTCGGAACGGTTCGCCCGCGGCGATCTCGATCTGTTGCAGTGCGGGTAGGTCGGTGGATATGGCCGAGCGGATCACAGAAACCGTTTTACCTCGAGAGTGGAGTTTCGCCCAGCGCTACGCCGTGTGAAACACAAACCTACGCAACCGTAGGTTGTGTATCGTTTGTCCAAGGGGCACTTCTCCAGCGAGGGCGGATCATGGGCAATCCTGAAGTTTCACTCGACAATTACGAAGCGGTGTACGAGTACTACCGCAGTCATCAGCAGAACCGGTTTGTGGCGAAGCTCGCCTACGCCGCCTTGGCGCTGAAGTACCGCCCGCGAGTGCGATACGCGCCGGGGGCGGAGGCTGCGCTGAAGACCCTGCTCGAGCGCAAGACGCAGTTGGTCGTGGCGGTCAATCATCTGACGGAGAGCGACCAGTTCACGCTCGCCGCGACCGCGTGGCGCACTCCGTTGCGCCGAGTGATCGGACGGACCCGGGTCCTCGCCAAAGACGAACTCTTCGTTGATCCCTCGCAGCGCAAGAAGATCGACATGATGGGCAGTATCCCGGTTTTTCGCAGCAAGAACTACGGCCTTCGCGCTGTTTCGGATGCCGGCCGAGTGATGATGGACGTCGCGGCGGAGCGTCTGGGCAATGGGGATTGTCTGGCGATTTTCCCCGAGGGGACGTGCAATACCGAAGATCCGACGCAGTTGCAGCACGTCAACAGCGGAATCGGCCACATCGTGGCCCGGGCCGAGAAGTTGGGGTGCTCGCCGGCTCTGGTGTCGATCGGCATCAACTACGGCCCGGTTTCCGGAGACGTCAAGGCGGCGAGTGTCTTTGTCGGAATGCCGGTGACCGAACTTCCGGACAAGCCGATGGATATCGCCCGAACTGTGCAGGCTGATTTGCAGGTGGCAGTGAACGGGGCAGTCGCAGGGTACTGAGGCATGTTGTCAATTTTGGTTGACAGATTCCGTGTGTCAACCTAAATTGACAAACATGACCGAAGCAACCTCTCTAGCCGCTGCCGCCGGCAGCCCGGATCCCACCGAGGGATTGCGTGCCGTTCGAGCGCTGCGACGTCTGCTCGACAAACTCGAGGCCATTCAGGTCGCCAATGCGCGCCGGCACGGATGGTCCTGGCAGGCGATCGCGGAAGCTCTCGAGGTCAGCCGTCAAGCCGTCCACAAGAAATATGCGTCCGCGCAGTCGGAATCGATGCTGCGTTCACTGCGCGAGAAGGGCAGGTAAGTGCCATGTTCGAAAGGTTCTCCGCGCAGGCGAGGGGAGTAGTCGTCGATGCTGTCGCCGGATCCGGTCCTGTCACGCCGACGGAACTTCTGACCGCCCTGCTCACCGCTGATCGGGGCATCGCCACCGAGGTGCTCACCGAGTCGGGTGTCACCCTCGACGCGATCCGCCGCGCCGGCGCCGGCTCGAAGGGCGGTGACTCGAAGGGCGGTGACTCGAAAGGCGGTGACTCGCACAACCTCGACGACGACGCCGAGATACTCAAATCGATCGGCATCGATCTCGATGCGGTGCGGGAAAGTCTGGAGCAGTCGTTCGGTGAAGGTGTGCTGGACGAGACTCCCGTGCCGGACGGTGTCGATACTTCGCGGAAAGGCCGATTCGGGTTTCCTCGATCGCGATTCGAGAAGGACTCCAAGAAGGTGTTGGAACTCTCGCTCCGTGAAGCGCTCGCGCACAAGGACAACCGAATCGGTGCCGAACACATCCTGCTCGGCATCCTGCGTGTCGCCGACGGGCCCACCCGTCAGGCCCTCGAAACGCAGGTCACCATGTCGGTGATCCGTGAGCGATTGGAAGCGAAGATGAATCGCGCCGCCTAGATTCGGCACGGCTCCGCATGCACGGGGCGGGATGTGCCAGCATTCAGACATGACATTTCTGGCACGTCTCATCATCAACGGCATAGCCATCTGGCTGGCGTCGGCGTGGGTCACCGGCATCACGATCGCCAACCACGACAACGGCACCTGGGGCACGGTGCTCGTGATCGCGGTGATCGCCTTGATCTTCACGGTGGTCAACGCCTTCATCAAGCCGGTAGTGCAGCTTCTCTCGCTACCGCTGCTCATCCTGACTCTCGGACTGTTCACACTCGTGATCAATGCCCTGATGCTGATGCTGACGGCGTGGATCTCGTCCGGAACGTCCTACGGCTTGACGGTCGACGGCTTCTGGACGGCAGTCTGGGGCGCGCTGATCATCTCGATCGTGAACTTTCTGCTCAGCGCGTTCGTCCCCGACAACCGTTGAGTACGGCGAAGTTCAGGCGAGACTGAGCGCAACTGCGGTCGCGGCGCCCCAGACGAGCATGGCGAGTCCGGTGTCGCGCAACGCGGGGATCAGAGCCATTCCCTGGCCCCCTGAACGCAGCGGGGCGTTGGCTCGGATTGCGAGTGGCAACGCGAGCAATCCGAGCAATGCCCACGGAGTACGCAGGATCAGCAGCAGGGTCGCGACGAACGGGACGGCCAGCAGGATCACGTGCAGCGTGCGGGTCTTCGCGTCGCCGAGTCGGACTGCGAGAGTGATCTTTCCGGACTCGGTGTCGGTCGGGATGTCCCGAAGATTGTTGGCGACAAGCACTGCGCTCGAGAACGAACCGATGGCGATCGCTCCGGCCAGTCCGGCCAGGTCCACCCGCTCGGCCTGCACGAACTGAGTTCCCAGCACCGCAATCAACCCGAAGAAGATGAACACGGCGATCTCGCCGAACCCGCTGTATCCGTACGGCTTCGTGCCGCCGGTGTAGAACCACGCACCGATGATGCAGAACACTCCGACCGCGACCAGCCACCAGGCCGTGGTCGCAGCCAGAACGAAACCGGCTACCGCGGCAACGGCGAAGCAGCTGATCGCGGCGGCCTTCACCGCTCCGGGACTGACCAACTTCGATCCGACCAAGCGCAGTGGCCCGACGCGGTCGTCGTCCGTTCCGCGGATTCCGTCGGAGTAGTCGTTCGCGAAATTCACCCCGACGATCAAGGCCAAGGAGACGATCAGTGCCAGGAGCGCCTTCCACCACACTGCGAGGTCCAGTGACGCCGCGGCTCCGGTGCCGACCAACACGGGCGCAATCGCGTTCGGGAGTGTGCGCGGCCTCGCGCCTTCGATCCATTGAGCAGCTGTTGCCATACGACGATCTTTGCACTGTGCAATACGATCGAACGCGGTGGATCAGCACATGACTCGAGACGTGAGTGAGCGCGCCAGGTACGCGCAGTCGGGCGCAGACCTGGCAGACATTGCCTTGCTCGGACCCGTTTCGACCAAAGTGGGCGATCGTCTGGTGCCCCTCCCGGGGCCGCGAGCTCGAACTCTCCTGGTGGCGCTGGCTCGCAATCCCGGTGAGCCACGTACCGCGCAGAGCCTGATCGACGACGTCTGGGGGCTGGAGCCGCCGCGCTCACCGATGAACGCGCTCCACACTCAGGTCTCGCGCCTGCGATCTGCACTCCCGGACGGGGCCCTCGAGGTGACGGCGGCCGGATACCGGCTCACTCTCGCTCGGGAGCGTGTCGACCTGGCCAGGGCAGCGGACGCGGCCCGTCGGTTGCGCTCGGGCGGCGCCGACGCGTCCGAGGCGCTTGCCGTCACGACCGACGCGCTGCGCCTGTGGCGCGGTACCCCCGGAAGCGACGTCGTCGGCGACGTCGCAGATCGCCTCGCGCTCGACGCGGGCCGCGTGTACGACGAACTGGAGTCGGCGCAGATCGACGCGTTGCTCACGTCGGGGGAGTACGCGGCAGCCATTCCACTGGTGCGAGGACGGCACCTGGCGAGTCCATTCGACGACACGGCAGCCGAAGCACTGATGCGCGCGCTCGCCGGAGCCGGCCGCGTCAACGAGGCACTCGAGGTGTTCGCGGAGTTTCGAAACCACCTCGCCAACCGTCTGGGCGCTGATCCGTCACCTGCGCTGGTGACTCTGAACGCAGAACTTCTGGGCGCGCCGGCAGCTACACCACGGGCTGCGCGTGCGATCGGTCTACGCGCTGCCCCCAACACCTTGCTCGGTCGCGATGGCGACATCGACCAGATCGAATCCTTACTCGCCCGCTCTCGCGTCGTCACGATTCTCGGACCCGGCGGTGCCGGAAAAACCCGTCTCGCACACGAATTGGGCCTGCGCGCATCCGTGAACCGGCCTGGCGTCTCGGTGGTACTCGTGGAGCTGGCGTCGTTGCGCAGCAGCGAAGACGTGATCGCAGCCATCGGCGGCACCCTCGGAATCAGCGAATCCGATCTGGCGCCAGGCAAATTGACCGTCGGCCGGACGCATTCGGCGCGAGAGCGACTCAAAGAGGCGCTGTCGGCCGGTCCGATGTTGCTCATCCTCGACAACTGCGAGCACGTGATCGGCGCGTGTTCGGAGATCGTGGCCGAGATGATCGCGGCCGGTCGTCAGCTGACGGTACTGACCACCAGTCGTTCGCCGCTCATGATCAGTGCCGAGGCGGTGTACCCGTTGCCGCCGTTGGCGATCGACGACGGAACCGGGTCGGCAGTCGAACTCTTCTCGGCGAGAGCCCGCGCGGTGCGGCCGTCCGTTCATCTGGACGTCGACGCGGTCGTCAAGCTGTGTACGACGCTCGACGGACTCCCGCTGGCGATCGAGCTCGCTGCCGCTCGGGTCCGCACGATGAGCGTCGACGAAATCGGTTCGAGACTGCGAGATCGGTTCGCGTTGTTGCGCTCCGACGATCCGACGTCTCCGGACCGGCATCGGACGCTGCACGCGGTGATCGACTGGAGTTGGAATCTGCTGGGCAGCGGGGATCAGATCGCGCTGCGTCGGCTGTGCCGATTCCCGGCAGGCTTCACGCTTTCTTCGGCGCAGGCAGTTGCAGGGTGGGGCGAGCTGACCGATGTGGCGGGCGCCGTCGAAGCTCTGGTCAATCAGTCGCTTCTTTCCGTCAGCGACGGACAGGGCGATCTTCGGTACTACATGCTCGAGACGGTCCGTGAATACGGCGAGGAGCAACTCGCCGCGTCCGGGGAGGGGCCGGAAGTGATTCGGCGCCTAGACGACTGGGCGATCGCGATCGCCGAGGACGCCGTCGTGCGATCACGAACGGACCAGCTTCGCCTGATTGCCGACTTGGACGCCGAGCACGACAACCTTCTCGCTGTTCTTCGCTGGGCCGTGGAGCGCGGCGACGCGGTTACGGTGGCCAACGTCTTTCCCGTCCTCGCGATTCTGTGGGCCGTACGAGGATCGAACTCGGAAATCTCGAACTGGGCGTCGAAGATCGTGGGGGCGACCGCGGACAACGATCTGCGCGACGTGAATGCGGAGTTGGTGGGCGCGACGTTCATCCTGGTGGCGATGCATCTCTTCTTCGGGGAGGCCGATCGAAACCATGCCCGTGCGCGGGTCCGCCTTCGAAAGCTGTTGCGCGAGCGCGATGATCTCGGTCCGTTGTTCGCATTTCTGATCAAGCTGACCACGAGTGGGATCGCCAACCACAAACTTGCGCGGTTGGTGGCCGAAGGCGTTCGCAGTTCCGATCCCGAGACCCGAATGGCGGCGCTGTCGGCGCGTTCGAACATGCGGGAGAACATCGGGGATCTGCGCGGTGCATTGCTGGACGGCGAGGCGTTGTTCGACTACGCCACCAGCATCGGTGACGAGTGGGGTCTGGCGATGGCGGCCCAACATGTCGGGTCGGTTCACAGCCAATCCGCCCGTTACGGCGAGGCCATCGAGTTCTACGCGATCGCGGCGGCGTCGATGGAACGTCTCGGTGCGCGTGACGAGGCGATGCAGCTCATCTGCTTTCAAGCCGGAGCGATGATCGCGGCCGGTGACACCGCTGGTGGTCGGGTACTTCTCGATCGGGCACGCCCGGCCTTGGCCCACTCGGGTGGGACCGGAGCCATCGAAACCGATCAACGGCGCGCGGCGCTCATGGCGAGTATCGCCGAGGCGGATCTCGCGGACGGCCGTATCGAGGACGGCCTGGCTCGGTATCGAGAAGCGCTGGAGCTGTTGGGTTCTGCGATCGAGAACATCTTCGGTGATCCCTTCGTCGTTCTGCTCGGTGCCGCGGCCGTGTGCGCTCACGCGGTTCACGGCCGGCACGAACTCGTGGCGGGTCGCGTTCTGCAGATGAAGGAGTCGAGTGCTCTCAAGCTCGATCCCAACGGTTACGCGGACCTGCCGCTCGCGGGCTCGTTGGCGTCGGCGATCGGGTCGTTCGATCTTGTGACGGGCAACATCGATCGCGGGGTCGAACTGATGGCACTGTCGTTGAAAATGCCGGGGAGACAGGACTTCGTCTCGCTCCACCATGCGCGCCTGTCCGACTTCGCTGTCGGTGTGGTCGGGTCCGACAGGTGGTCTGTGGAAACCGAGAAGGTGTCGGGCTACTCGCGCAGAGCGGTCCGCGAAGCAGTGTTGGCTGCGCTTCGCGGACCGGTGCTGGACTAGAGCTGGACGATGTTGCGGGACTTACGTCTTGCGCATGTACATCCGGACGGTCAGAGGTGCCATGACGGCAACGATCACCGCGGCGCCGACCAAGGACCAGACCACGTGGATGCCGAAATGGCCGTCGTTGGCCAGCTCGCGAACCGCGGTCACCAAGTGCGAGACCGGATTGACGTTGACGAACTTCTGAAGCCAACTCGGCATGGTGGCAGGATCGACGAACGCATTCGACAGGAATGTCAGCGGGAACAGCACGAGCATCGAAACGCCCTGCACCGTGGACGCTTTGTTCATCAGCACGCCCATGAGGGCGAAGATCCAGCTGATGGAGAACGCACACACCATGACCAGGATCGCAGCGGACAGGATGCCGACCACGCCGCCTGCCGGGCGGTATCCCATCGCGAAACCGACGATGAACGTGATCGTCGTGGCGATGCCGTAACGCACGACGTCGGCGAGCAATGCACCGGACAGCGGGGCGATGCGCGCGATAGGAAGGGACTTGAAGCGGTCGAACACACCCTTGTCCATGTCTTCACGAAGCTGGGTGCCCGTGACGATGGAACCGGTGATGACGGTCTGAACGAGAATGCCGGGGATGATCGTCGGCAGGTAGGCAGTCACGTCACCGGCGATCGCGCCGCCGAAGATGTAGGTGAACATCAACGTGAAGATGATCGGCTGGATGACGACGTCGAACAGTTGCTCGGGGTTGTGCTTGATCTTGAGAATTCCGCGGTACGCCATCGTGAACGTGTTCGCGAAGCTCTGCTGCAGACTGATCCGGCGGGGCGCAGAGTCCGGTTGCGCAATCGGCGACCGGGGTTTGGTGAGGGTGGTTGTCATGCGACGCTCCGATCGGAGTCGTTGTCGGACTGGGCGTCGTTGCGTCCACCGTCTTCGGGCTGGTGCCCGGTGATGGTCAGGAACACTTCGTCCAGGCTGGGTTTCTGTACGTTGATCTCGTCGACGGCGATACCTTGCTCGCGCAGGCGGATCAACAGGTCCGCAGTGATCGACGGGTCGCTCAGCGGGGCGGTGATCCGACCGACCTCGGGCGTGACACCCACCTCGACGCTCAGCGCAGCGGCGATGAGCGAGCGAGCTTCCTCGGTTCGATCACGATCGACCAACTTGAGCTGTAGCGAAGAGATCCCGACCGACGCCTTGAGTTCGTCGGCGGTGCCGTTGGCGATCACGCGGCCGCGGTCGATCACCGCGATGCGATCGGCCAACTGATCGGCCTCGTCGAGGTACTGCGTGGTGAGCAACACCGTCGAACCCTCGGCGACGAGTCGCCGGATGGTCACCCACATCTGGGCGCGGGTGCGCGGATCGAGGCCGGTGGTGGGCTCGTCGAGGAACAGCAGCGGCGGGCGAGCGATCAGGCTGGCCGCCAGATCCAGGCGTCGACGCATACCGCCGGAGAAGTTCTTCAGCGGTTTGGTCGCGGCCTCGACCAGGTCGAACTCCTCGAGGAGTTCGAGGGACTTGCTGCGTGCGTCGCGGCGGCTCAGACCGAGCAGCCGCGAGAAGATCACGAGGTTTTCGGTTGCAGTGAGGTCCTCGTCGACGGAGGCGTACTGCCCGGTGACCCCGATCAGGGAGCGGACCGCGGTGGGTTCACGGCTGACGTCGTGGCCGAAGATGCGTGCCTCACCGCCGTCGGGGCGTAGGAGGGTCGCGAGCATGCGGACGGTGGTGGTCTTGCCGGCACCGTTCGGCCCGAGGACGCCGAACACCGAGCCGGTGGGGACGGTCAGGCTGACGCCGTCGACCGCGCGGTGCTCGCCGAACTTCTTGACGAGTCCGTCGGCCTCGATGGCAAGAGGCGAAGCTGTGTGGTTCATGGAGTGAAGCTTGGCAGATCGATCTTGCATGGACCTTGCGTGGAACTTGCGGTTACTTGCACAGCGCGCGAGGTCGGTGCTCCACAACCGGCAAACACTCCCCAGACGGATCTTGCTCGTCGGTCCGCGGGCGCGGTGGCATCAGGCTCGCTGCATGGAAATTCTCACGCGGGCACAGGCACACCGCGACGGCACCAGCGACGAACAGTTGCAACGAGCGGTCAAGCGAGGTGAGCTGCACCGAATTGCGGCGGGGATCTACATGCGGGCCGATCACTTCCGCGAACTCGATGCGAGAGCACGCCATCGCTGCGCTGTCATGGCAGCCGCCGAAACCTGTGGACCCGGCGCAATCGTGAGCCATGCTTCGGCAGCTGTCATGCACGGATTGGATTGCGGCGGATTGCGATTGGACACCGTACACATGACGCGTAGCCGACCCTCGGGTGGGCGGAAGGGTCAGACCTTGCATCTTCACCCGGCGGTGGTCCCGCCCGAGGAAGTCGTGCTGATCGACGGTGTCGCAACGACGTCGTTGGCGCGAACGTTCGTAGACCTCGCGCGGACGACGTCGTTCGAGAACGCCGTGGTGATCGGTGATTGCGCCCTGCGACGTGGGATGAGACGTGAGGACGTCGACGCCTCTCTCGATCATGCGCGCGGACGGCTGGGGATGAGCCGGGCGCGGGTCGTGGCCGAGTTCGTCGAACCGGGTGCCGAGAGTCCCGGGGAGTCCATCAGCCGCGTACGGATGCGCGACGACGGTTGGCCGAAGCCGACTTTGCAGCACGAGATCCGTCACGGTGGACGGTTTGTCGGAAGGGTCGACTTCTTCTGGAAAGAGCACGGTGTGGTGGGCGAGTTCGACGGGATGGTCAAGTACCGCGGCGACGATCCGGGTAGGGCGGTCGAGCGCGAGAAACTGCGCGAGGACGCGATTCGGGACGCGGGGTTCGAGGTGTTCCGGTGGGTATGGGCGGATCTGCGCGACTTCGAACGCGTGCGGGAAAGGTTCGAGCGGGCTTGCCTCCGCGGAGCCGCGCGCTGATTGTGCAGCCGCGGCGCTGATCAGGCCTGCGGCTGAAGAAACGTGCTGCGGCTGCTAGCTGAACCGAGCAACCAGGGCGGCGCGATCGAGCTTGCCCGGGCCACGGAGGGGGAGCGCGTCCACGACGAACAACTCGCGCGGCGCTGCGGTCACGTCGAGTGTCCGCTGAGCATGTGTGCGCAACTCCTCGAGCGTCGGAGCTTCGCCCTCGGCTACGACGACGGCCACCACCCGCTGCCCGAGTCGCGGGTCTTCGATGCCGATCACCGCGCACTCGCGAACGGCGGGGTGATCGGCCAGCGCGGCCTCGACGACCTGCGGTACGACGGTCAGTCCGCCGGTGGAGATTGCCTCGTCCAACCGGCCGCTGATGCGCAGAACTCCGTCGACCACTGATCCGGCGTCGTCGGTCCGGAACCATCCGGGTTCGGCGAACGCGGGGTGGTCGGGAAGCCCACGATACCCGGACGCGAGCATCGGTCCACCCAGTAGAACCCGGCCGTCGTCGATGCGAATCCTTGCCCCGGACAACGGGATTCCGTCGTACACGCAGCCGCCGGAGGTCTCGCTCATCCCATAGGTGCGGACGACGGTGATGCCCGCTTCGGTGGCCTGCGCGAGCACCGGCGCAGGCGTCGCAGCGCCGCCGAGCAGAACGGCGTCGAGCGAAGCCAACGCCTCGACCGCAGCGCGATCACCGAGCGCCTTGACCAACTGCGTCGGCACCAACGAGGTGTAGCGACGCGGTCCGCTCATCGCGGCGACGGCGCCCGGAAGCGCTGCCGGGTCGAAACCCGCACTGACGTCGACGATCACCGGCTGTGTTCCGGCGAGCACACTGCGCAACAGAACCTGCATACCGGCGATGTGGTGCGGGGGCAGGACCAGCAACCAGGATCCGGTGCCGCCGAGGCGTTCGTGGGTCGCGTCGCCGCTGGCTCGCAGTGCAGCTGCGGTGAGCATTGCCCCTTTGGGAGTGCCGGTGGTTCCCGACGTGGCGACCACCAGCGAAATACCGTCGTCGATGGGCTGATCGGGGTGCAGAGCGTCGCTCAGGCGAGCTGTCTCGCGTGCGTCGGCCGCCGGGACGGGGAGCACGGCGTCCTGCTCGCCGCCCAGGATCTGCGCGATGCGCGGCAATACCTCGAAGACCGCCTCGCCCTGCGGAACCGCGAGCGTGCGAAGAACGTTCACCGGATGTCCGGCCCGGCAAGCGGCCAACCACCGTCAGCCAGATGGCTTCGCACGCGGTCGACGTCGGTTTCGAGAGGCATCTCGTTGGTGATCTTCGTGATGAGGACCTGGATGTCGGTCTTCTCGATGGGCAGATCGCCGTCCTCGATCAACGCGTCGGCGACGGCGTCGACCTCGGATTCGGAGAGTCTGCGGGTGAGGAGGGCGAAGAGCGGGATGTAGTCCTGCTCGGGGACGCCGTTGGGATAGCCGGCCCGCAACCAGCCGACTATCGACGTGAGGAAGGGCGGAAGGGCCATGACGTCAGCTCACGTCTCGAACTTCGTTGTCGGCGTCCGCGTCTTCGATAACCGGCCATCCACCTGCGCGCAGTCTTTCGGTGACACGATCGACGTCGTCCTCGGAGGGCTCCTCGTTGAGGATTCCCTCGATGATGGCGCGGATGGTGTCGTAGTCGACGTGCCGGTCCGGTACCTCGTGTGCGGACTCGACGGACATCGAAACGACCTGCTCGATCTCCTCGTCGGTCAGGCGACGACGGAGAACCGCGAGCAGCGCGAAATGATCCTTGTCCGGGATGCCCTCGGGGTACCCGGCACGCAGCCAGTCGAGCACGCTGCGCAATGAATACTTGCTCAAATCCTCGGCCTCATTTTCGTTTCGGTGGTTTCAGTGGTGTAGCGCGACGACCACTCAGAAGACGTGTATTCCGAACGTGCTGGCCAAGAAGTTCTTCATCAACAACAGTATTCCGGCGAAGATCGTGACGAGCACGACCGCAAAACAGAGGTACGCACCCATTTTACCCAGGGTGGACGGTCCTTCGGTGCCGTCGGCGTTCGGCAGGCTCAGCGACTTGAGGCCGAAGGCGAAGATCGCCGGAAGTCCCGCTCCGAAGAGCAGTCCGACTGCCACTACCTGCCAGAGCGAATCGAGGGTATCGGTCAGTAGATGCATTCTCTTGCGCCCCTTTCAGGAGTTGCGGGTGGCTTCGGTGGACGGAGTGGGTTCGGCTGCCGGGATCTCGGCAACTGCCGCATCTGAATTCTCGTCCCATTCGGCAGTCACGTTCGCCGCGTCTACGGGTTCCTTACGCGAGCGTATGTACATGAAGATCGCGAAGGCGATGAGTGCAGCGAAGACGACGAGCACGCCGGCCAGTCCGCCGATCAGATGCGCGAGTGCCCAACAAATGGCGCCGACGACCGCGGCCGACGGCAACGTGATCAGCCAGGCAGCGGCCATCCGGCCCGCGACGCCCCAGCGGACCTCGGCGCCCTTGCGGCCGATGCCGGTACCGAGGATGGATCCGGTGGCGACGTGAGTGGTCGACAGGGGGAGTCCGAGGTGGCTCGACGTGAGGATGATGGCGGCGGACGACGCTTCGGCAGCAAGTCCCTGCGGAGCGGCGATCTCGACGAGGCCCTTGCCCAGGGTGCGGATGATGCGCCAACCGCCGAGGTAGGTCCCGAGGGCGATCGCGACGGCACAGGTGAACTTCACCCAGAACGGCATCTCGGTCTCGGCGGTGATGGTGCCGTGAGCGACGAGGGCCAAAAAGATGACGCCCATCGTCTTCTGGGCGTCATTGGTGCCGTGTGCAAGTGAGATCAGTGAGGCGGTGCCGATCTGTCCGAAACGGAAACCGCGCTCGCGCTCGTCTTCCTTCACGGATGCGGTGATGCGGTACACGAGCTTGGTGCCGACGCCGGCGACCAGTGCCGCGACGACCGGCGCGAGGATTGCGGGGACGACGACCTTGGTCAGAACTCCACCCCACTCGACTCCGCCCATACCGATGGAGGCGATTGCGGCGCCGATCAATCCGCCGAACAGTGCGTGCGAGGAGCTCGACGGCAATCCGAGAAGCCACGTCGCCAGGTTCCAGATGATTCCGCCGACAAGACCGGCGAACACGATCAGCAGCAGATCCTGCCCGCTGACCGCGCCGAGGTTGACGACACCTTTGGCCACCGTCGCTGCCACCTCGACGGACAGGAACGCACCGACCAGGTTCAGGATCGCGGAAAGTGTGACCGCAACTTTGGGCTTGAGTGCACCGGTCGCGATGGAGGTGGCCATTGCGTTACCGGTGTCGTGAAAACCATTCGTGAAATCGAACGCGAGGGCGGTGACAACTACCACCAGGAGGATTACGAGCTCTGCGGTCACAACGTGAATTGTGCGTATCGAACGCGTAAAAGTACAGCGAACGGGATGCGAACAGGGGCTCCGTGGAGTACGTCCCCGTGCGTGGGCTGCGGCGCTGCCGTTCGCGATGTGTTCAGCGCCACGAAATCGGAACCCTGTGTGGGACCTCACTTTTTGGTCTCACTCACCGGGAAGGCACATTCGGACCGTTTTAAACGCTGATTACCTACGGGCACCGAGCGCACCGGAACAGGGGTTTCACCCCTGTTTCTCGGTGTCTGTCAGTGAGAAGGAGAGCTCCGACCGTGAAGCCCAACAAGTCCACGAAGCTGATCGTGGCACTCGCCGCGACCGCCGTTCTGGCGTCAGCCTGCGCATCGAATCGTGGTGACGATCCCTACGCCGTCGCTGTCGGCGGATCCGGCGTCGGCGCCGACCTCGCGTCGAGCACCTCCGATGCGAAGTTCGGCACCCTCGATTCGCCGTGTGGCGAAGGCGACGCCACCGGCGCAACCGATCAAGGCGTCAGCGACACCGAGATCAAGATCGGGTTCGGTGACGACCGCGGGTACGTGAAGTCACCGGGGCTGAACAAGGAAATGAGCGATGCCGTCAACGCGCTCATCTCTTGGTGCAACGATCAGGGCGGCATCAACGGCCGCAAGGTCGTCGGTACCGACTACGACGCCGCGATGACGCAGGCCAACTCGGTCATGCAGGAAGCGTGCGCGAGTCAGTTCATGATGGTCGGGTACGGCTTCGCCATGGATCAGACCGCCGAGCAGACGCGTGTCGCCTGCAACCTGGTGTCCGTACCGGGCTTCACCGTCTCGCCGGACGCCGCGAACGGACCCATGACCTTCCAGGGAGTTCCGTTCCCCGTCGACTACGCGAACGGTTCGCAGTGGTTCCAGATGGCCGAGATGCACCCCGATCTGGTGAACGACTTCGACGTCGTCAACAGCACGATGCCCACGATCATCAGCTCCACCACGAAGATTCGTTCGATTGCCGAGGCCGCGGGCTTCAAGCTCAAGGATTGCGGCGTCACACTCAACTACGAGGGCGAATCGAGCTACGTGCCGTTTGCCGAGAAGTACAAGGAGTGCGGCGCGAAGGGTATCTGGACGTCACGATCGGCGAGCCCGTCGGAGCTGAACTTCGTGAAGGCCCTCGACCAGGTCGGGATCGACCCCGTCTTCTTCGGCGAAGCCACCTGGTACGGCGCGACCGTCTCGGATTGGAACAAGGACACCGGACTGCTCGACAACCTCAACGCGGGCATGACCTTCCAGATGCTCGAGAACGCGGACAAGGTGCCCGCAGTGAAGAAGTACGTGGATCTGGTCTCCGAGCAGGGCGGCAAGACGGCGCTCCTCGGGATGCAGGCGGCGTCGTCGTTCCTGTTGTGGGCCGCCGCCGCGGACGAGTGCGGCAGCGATCTGACGCGCCAGTGCATGGTCGACGAACTCTCGAACATTCACGAGTGGGACGGCGGCGGATTGCATGCCGTCACCGATCCCGGCAAGAACATGCCGGCCACCTGCGGCCTCATGACCTCGCTGAAGGGCAATACCTACGCGCAGGCGTTCCCGTCCACCGTGGGCGAATTCAAGTGCGACCCCAAGTACCTCGTCGCGACCGACAAGAGCACCTGGGGAACCGAACTCGGCGCTGACCGCGTGTCGACGAAGTACCAGAACGCCAACGTCATCAAGCCGCAGTCCTGATTCTTCCGACTCGGGCGGCGCGCGCCAACCGCCGCCCGAGTCCCTAACGAGGGTTCAGCCATGAACACTTTTGTCACTTTCACGATCCTGGGCCTGGTCCTGGGGTCGGTGTACGCGATCGCCGCCTCCGGGTTGGTGCTCACGTACAACACGTCAGGCATCTTCAACTTCGCGCACGGTGCACAGGCAATGCTCGGTGCGTTCATCTACTGGCAGTTGCGCTACGGCTGGGAACTTCCCACCGTCGTCGCCTTGCTGATTTCACTGGTCCTCGTCGGTCCACTGATGGGTCTCGGGCTCTACGTCCTGATCATGAAGGGCCTGCGCGATACTGCCGAGGTCACAAAAATCGTTGTGACGGTGTCGATCCTGCTCGGAATGCTCTCGATTTCGCACTGGTTCTGGCATCCCGAGACCGCCCGAACGATGCAGATGTTCTTCGGGGATCAGTCCAAGATCACGGTGTTCGGAGCGAGCATCCGCTACCACGAGTTGATCTGCATCCTCGTTGCGATCGCAATCGCAGTCGGCCTGCGTGTTCTTTTCACACGCACCCGCGCCGGTGTTGCGATGCGCGGCGTCGTCGACGATCCGGAACTACTGCGCCTCAACGGCCACAACCCGGAGCGTCTCGCGGCACTGTCCTGGGCGATGGGTTCGACGCTCGCAGTGCTGGCCGGCATCCTGATCACCCCGATCAGCGGCGGCACACTCGAGGCGAACATGTTGACGCTCTTGGTGATCGACGCGTTTGCCGCGGCCATGTTCGGCCGGTTGCGCAGCATTCCGCGCACGTTTGTCGGCGCCGTGGTTCTCGGCCTTGCCGGTACGTACGTGTTGGCGTACTTCCCGACCAGTTGGAGTTGGACGTCGAACTTCCGTGTCTCCCTGCCGATGATCGCGCTGTTCGTCGTGCTCATCGTCCTACCTCAGGACCGGTTGCGCGGTGCGGTCACTCGCACTCGTGAGCGCTACCACGTGCCGAGCGTCCGCAAGGCCGTCGTCTGGGGCGTGGCGCTGATCGTCATCGTGTACCTGATCCGTCTGCTGATGGTGACGTCCGCCGTCACGACACTGACCATCGGAATGACGTTCGCGATCATCGCGCTCTCGCTCACACTCCTCACCGGCTACGCGGGTGAATTGAACTTGGCGCCGGTATCTTTCGGTGCTATCGCCACCATCGTGGCCTTTCACTTCGGGATCTCCGGTTCCGGGTTGGCTGCGCACCTCAACCTGTGGGGCATCGTCGTCGGAGTCCTGGTCACCGCAGTCATCGGCGGCCTCGTCGCCCTGCCGGCGCTGCGGCTGAGAGGGCTGTATCTTGCGCTTGCAACCATGGCCTTCGGAGTGTTCCTCTCCAACATGGTTCTTCGTGACACCACCGAACACGAGATGTTCGGCATGAAGTACTCGCTGTTCAAGGACGGCAACATCGCCCTCCCGCCGCTGAAAATCGGCCCGCTCGATCTGAGCAACGAGACGGTGTTCCTGATGACCGTGACCGCCCTGTTCTCGGTACTCGGCGTCGGCGTCATCGCGTTGCGTAACAGCGGTTACGGGCGCCGACTCGCTGCGATGAAGGACAGCCCGGCCGGTTCGGCCATGCTCGGTCAGAGCCTGGTTCGGCTCAAGCTGAGCGTCTTCATGATCTCTTCGGGGATCGCCGGACTCGGCGGCATTCTGATGTCGAGCGCCATGGGGTCCGTCTCGGGCGAGAGCTTTGCCATCATGGTCAGCCTCTCGCTGCTCATGCTGACCGTCGTCGCAGGAATCGGATACGTCACCGGCGCACTGTTCGGTGGGCTCATGGCCGGAATCGGTTTTGCCGTCATCATGGTCTCGTTCACCAATCTGGCTTCGGCGCAACCGGAGCTGGAGGGAATGTGGCTGCTCTTCGGCAACATCGCCGCGGTGAGCCCGGCGCTGATCGGTATCGGTGTCGGCGCGAACCCCAGTGGCACCGTGCACAGCGTGATCGAGGGCTACCGACGGCTCGCCGATGCCAAGCCGGTTCTGATCGGCGGCGCCGCGGTCGTTCTGCTGACCTACGTCCTTGCTCTGACCGGCGTTTTGGGCAACTGGTGGTTCGCGTCCATCACGATCGCAGTGGTGTTCATGCTGCCGGTGATCGGTGAGATGGTGATGCCCCGTGCGGTTCTCACCACGGAAGAACTGGCCGCCAAGGCAACAGTCGTCTCCGAGGACGTCGGGATCGACGTCCCGTACAGTCCCGAGATCCGTGACGAGATCGACCGCGAACTGGGGCTTCCTCAGTACCAGGGCAGCTCGCGGAAGGAGTTGACCGCCCATGTCTGATGCACCACTACTCGAAACACGCGGTGTGAGTGTTCGTTTCGGCGGGCACGTCGCGGTCAAAGACGTTTCGCTCACCGTTCAACCCGGAACCGTGACCGGACTGATCGGACCGAACGGCGCCGGCAAGACGACGCTCTTCAACACCATCACCGGGCTGCAGAAACCCACCTCCGGTCAGGTGTTTCTCGGCGGCGTCGACGTGACGAAGCTGCCCCCGCACAAGCGGGCAGGTCGCGGGCTGGCACGTACCTTCCAGCGGCTCGAGTTGTTCGTCTCGCTGTCGGTGCGTGACAATCTGCGCGTCGCCGGCGACATCCACAAGGCGAACGGCCGCAACAAGATCGACGTGGACAGCGAGACCGATCGTCTGCTGGAGCTGACCGGGCTGACGGATGTCGCGGACAAGGATGTCGCAGACATCCCCACCGGACGCGCTCGCGTCGTCGAAGTTGCGCGAGCCCTCATGACCGACCCGCGAGTGCTTCTGCTCGACGAACCGGCCTCGGGTCAGACCGAGCAGGAAACCGAGGTCTTTGCCGAGATGCTCACCGAACTGGCAGCGGGGGGACTCGGAATCTGTCTGGTCGAGCACGACATTCCACTGGTGATGAAGGTGTGCTCGACCATCCACGTACTGGACTACGGCGCAGTCCTCGCCTCGGGTGATCCGGAGAAGATCCGGACGGATCCGGAAGTGATCGCGGCCTACATCGGGACCGAGGAGGAGGCAGTATGACTTCAGCGAAAATTGGCGCGGTGAAAATCGACGAGGGATTACGCGGCGCCGACCGCCCCGAACCGCTGCTCGAACTCTCCGGTGTCCGTGCCGGTTACGGATCCATCGAGGTTCTGCACGGGGTCGATCTGGTTCTCGAACCCGGCGCCGTGGTGGCGCTACTCGGACCCAACGGTGGTGGCAAGACGTCGACGCTCAAGATCTGCTCGGGTGTCCTTCCGGTCACCCGCGGCGAGTTCCGGCTCGCGGGCCAGGTCGTGAACGGCGTCGAGCCTTCGGAGTTGGCTCGGCTGGGGGTCTGCTCCATCCCCGAGGGACGCGGGATCTTTGCCAACCTCACTGTGCGGGAAAATCTGTGGATCGCGACCGGAACCGGCGTCGGCTTGGCCGAACTCGAAGAGGTTGCGTACGGCAGGTTCCCGATCCTGGGGGAGCGGCGTGGTCAGTTGGCGGGATCGATGTCCGGTGGCGAGCAGCAGATGCTGGCGCTGTCTCGGGCACTCGGCACTCACCCGACGGTGCTCCTGCTCGACGAGCTGTCGATGGGTCTCGCACCTCGAATCGTCTCGCAGATGTACGACGTCGTCGGCTCGCTTGCAGCCGAAGGCATTTCCATTCTGGTTGCCGAGCAGTTCGCACGAGCGGTGCTCCCCATCGCGACCTCGGCCGCACTGATGTTGCAGGGACGCGTCGTGAAGACCGGCGAT
Source organism: Rhodococcus baikonurensis (assembly GCF_040489275.1). NCBI lineage: Bacteria > Bacillati > Actinomycetota > Actinomycetes > Mycobacteriales > Nocardiaceae > Rhodococcus > Rhodococcus baikonurensis. Next base: position 506,481 of record NZ_JBEUOQ010000003.1, read on the forward strand.
CCACACGACATCGAAAACGAACTTTCTACCAGTTATCTAGGAGGATGACGATGACTACTCTCGCCGAAGATCGCCGTGAGGAATTCAAGAAGAACATCGCAGAGTTGAAGCTGGACAAGAAGCAGGCAGGCGGCGACGCGGCGACGCGCATCGCAGGCCTGGTGCTCATGGTCGTCGGAGTGGTCGGCGCCTTCGTCGTCTACATCTCTTCGCTGACGCTCTCGGACCTACGGGATCTGGTGTCGTACCAGATTCTCACCGTGGTTTTCCTCGCCCTGACAGTGGTCGGTGCTGCGCTCTTCCTGGCCGCATCGGTGGCAAAGGTGCTGCGGCTGTGGTTGGTTCGCCAACTGCTCGAGGGCCAGGCCCAGACAGATCAGATCTCGCAGGCGCTGAGCACGCGCAACTGATCTCTGCGAAGAACCGACAGATGCCCGCCACGGAAGTTCGTGGCGGGCATCTGTCGCTGCTCGACTAGTCCGCCGGCGGCCGGGAATCTTTTCGGATCGGATGATCCTCGGGAATCTGCACCATCACGATCGGCGTCCCGTCGGGGTCGGCGATCCACATCTCGTGCAGACCCCACGGTTCCTGCCTCGCCTCGCGGGCGATCTTGACTCCGGCGAGAACCAGTTCGGTCTGCACCGCAGTGAGATCACGGACCTGCAGCCAGATCGCGCCGCGAAACCCACCCTCGCCGGTGCCACCGTGAGCGGCGACTTCGATCAGCCCTTGGCCGGCGAAGAAGACTGTGCCGCCGGGGTATTCACGAGCGATCGCCAGACCGAGGGTGTCTCGGTAGAAGCTCAGCGTTCGTTCGTACTCGCTCGGGCGCAATATGGTACGGCTACTCAGAATCTCCACGTCCGGCCTCCCGTCTCACACCTACTGTCTCAGAAGTACCAGGGATATGGTGACCAGTCGGGGTCACGCTTTTCGAGGAACGAGTCGCGACCCTCGACGGCCTCGTCGGTCATGTACGCCAAACGTGTTGCCTCACCGGCGAACAGCTGCTGACCGACCAATCCGTCGTCCTGCAGGTTGAATGCGTACTTGAGCATCCTCTGCGCCTGCGGCGACTTGCCGTTGATCTTGCCGGCCCAGTCGATCGCGACGTTCTCGAGTTCCGCGTGGTCGACAACCTTGTTGACGGCGCCCATCTGGTGCATTTCCTCGGCGGTGTACGTCTCACCCAGGAAGAAGATCTCGCGGGCGAACTTCTGGCCCACCATCTTTGCCAGGTAGGCGCTGCCGTATCCGCCGTCGAAGCTTCCGACGTCGGCGTCGGTCTGCTTGAAGCGCGCATGCTCGCGGCTGGCGAGCGTCAGGTCGCACACCACGTGCAGGCTGTGGCCGCCGCCCGCGGCCCAGCCGTTGACCAGACAGATGACTACCTTCGGCATGAAGCGGATCAGTCGCTGGACCTCGAGGATGTGCAGGCGTCCCGCGCGTGCTTTGTCGACGGTGTCCGCCGTTTCACCTTCGGCGTACTGGTAACCGCTGCGACCACGGATGCGCTGGTCTCCGCCGGAGCAGAACGCCCAGCCGCCGTCCTTCTCGCTCGGTCCGTTGCCGGTGAGGAGCACTGCGCCTACGTCGGAGGTCATACGTGCGTGATCGAGGGCCCGGTACAACTCGTCGACGGTGTGCGGGCGGAACGCATTACGTACTTCCGGTCGGTCGAAGGCAACGCGAACGGTGCCTTGGCTGACGTGCCGGTGGTACGTGATGTCGGTGAGGTTCTCGAATCCGGGGACAGGGCGCCAGAGCTGCGGGTTGAAGGTCACCTGAGCCACGATAGAGGCAAGCGTCGCGCGTCTAACGGATACCTGAGGTAGAACACGTTCCCGGGCGCGCTAACGTGCAGGTCATGAGCGAACAAACCGCAGATGGCACGGAGATCGTCACAGACGGTGAGAACCGGGGCGGATTTCCGCGGTTCCGGCACACTCCCGCAGGTCCGGACTTCGGGCGTTTCGTCGAGGCTATGCGCAGGTTGCAGGACCTTGCGGTCTCGACCAACGTTCCCGACGACGTACTCGCTGACATCGCCACGCAAGCCGAAGAGCTTGCCGATCGGCTGACGCCGTACGAGGTGCCGGAGGGCAAGTCACCTGCGGGCTCCAACATCCAACTGCCCGGACGCGGCAGCCTCCTCATGCTCCCGTGGATGGTCGAGAAGTTCGACACCGAAGGTGTCCGCAGTACCGGCGTCTTCCGCCGCTACCACCTGGGTGGCAACGGCGCCGCTCACGGCGGTGTACTGCCCCTGTTGTTCGACGACATCTTCGGGATGACGGTCCACGCGGGTGGCCGTCCGATCTCCCGGACCGGTTACCTCCACATCAACTACCGCGCGATCACTCCGCTCAACACGCAACTGGTGATCGAAGGGAAGGTGGATCGGGTCGAGGGGCGCAAGACCTTCGTCAGCGCGCGCCTGACCGACCTCGACGGCAAGCTCCTCGCCGACGGTGATGCGCTCATGATCGAACTGCTTCCAGGACAGCCCTGACATGTTCCCCTCGTTCGACGATCTGATCGCGGACGCCGTGGTACTCGCGCTGCCGATGCGAGTTCGCTTTCGCGGCATCACGACTCGTGAGGCTCTGCTCGTTCGTGGCCCGGCCGGGTGGGGAGAATTCGCCCCCTTCGTAGAGTACGACGACGGCGAGGCGTCGCAGTGGTTACTCGCCGGGATCGAGGCGGCGTGGCTGGGGCCACCGCCTGCGCTTCGTCCGGCAGTGCCCGTGAACGCCACTGTTCCGGCGATCGACGCGTCTGCCGTTCCGCAATTGTTGGAGCGTTTCCCCGGGGCCCGGACCGCCAAGGTCAAGGTCGCCGAGAAGGGACAGTCGTTGGCGCAGGACGTCGCCCGGGTGAACGAGGTGCGTCGGCACATCCCGAACGTGCGCGTCGACGCCAACGGCGGTTGGAACGTGGACGAGGCGATCACGGCTTTGCGTGCCATCACCGAAGACGGTGAACTCGAATACGCCGAGCAGCCGTGTGCAAGCGTCGAGGAACTGGTCAGAGTCCGCGCGGCGGGGACCGGTGTGCGGATCGCTGCCGACGAGAGCATTCGCCGTGCCGAGGACCCGCTGCGTGTCGTACGAGCCGGAGGAGCGGACGTCGCCGTCGTGAAGGTGCCGCCGCTGGGCGGGATGCGTGCTGTGGTGGCGCTGTCGGCGCAGCTGGCGGACTACGGGGTACCGGTGGTGGTCTCGAGTGCGCTGGACACGGCTGTGGGGATGTCCGCGGGACTGGCGGCCGCGGCAGCCTTGCCCTCGCTTCCGTTTGCCTGTGGTCTCGGCACGGGTGGCTTGTTCGTCCGGGATGTCGCGGTCACCGAAGCAGCCGCCGACGGCGCTTTGTCCGTTGGTGCCGTCGAGCCTGATCCGGTTCTGCTCGAGACGTTGGCGGCGCCCGCCGACCGGCGCGACTGGTGGTTGGAGCGCGCCAGGCGCTGCCATCGGATACTCGGCAGTAGAGACCAGCCGAATTTCGTATAGTCTCGGGCGCGACCTGATGAACATCAGTGAAGAATGAAGGGATCGAAAGTGGTTGCAGCTCTGAACGAAACCCTGCTCGAGGAATCACGGGTTCCCGCGGTCGTCGCGGACGTGCAGACCTTGATCGACGCAGAGGTTTCGGATAAGTCGGGGGCCTCAGGGCTGGCTCTCAAGGGTGGCTACGGTGCGGTCAAGAAGGTGAGTCCGTCCATCGTGCCGGACGCCGTCACCGCGCTTCTGCCGGCTTTCGTGGCAAAGCTCGAGCCGTACTGGCAGGAATTCTCGGCTTCCGGTGAAGGCAGCTTCGCCGATTTCATCAGTGCCCGCGGCGACGCGGTCGCCGATTCCCTCCTCGAGGTGACGGACGAGCGCATCGAGGGTAGCGACAAGGCTGTCGTCAAGTCGATGTACTCGAAGCTGCGCGGTTCGGCCAAGAAGCATGTGACTGCAGCTCTGCCGCGTCTGGGCGATGTGATCCAGAAGCACGCTGCATAAGCGAACGTAAAACAACGAGTGGCCCGGGAGTTTCTCCTGGGCCACTCGTCGTTGTCGGTGCTTTTGTCAGTGAGCCGAATGTCCGTGACGCCAGAAACCGGTGAAGGTGATGTCGGTTTTGGCGAACTTTCGGTCGTTCACGAGATGTCGACGCAGCCCTGTGGTGAGAGCCTGTTCGCCGGCGACAAACGTGTACGACGGCCCCTCGGGCAGCTCGGCAGCGCGGACGGTTTCGAGCGTGAGAACACCCGGCGTCGCATGTTCGTCCTCGCGAACGAGCCAGTGAACGTTGACGTTCGCCAGCTCCGGAATGTCTTGCTTGTCTTCGATGTTCGGAATCTCGACGAAGACCTCGGCACGCAGATCTGCGGGCGCGGTTTCCAGAATGCCGATGATCGCTGGGAGCGCACTCTCGTCGCCGACGAGCAGTTGCCACTTGGCCTCGGGTGTGGGGTTGTAGATGCAGCCTTCGTCCAGCAGCGCGACCTTGTCGCCGGCCGACGCGGTGTCCGCCCACGCGGATGCCGGGCCGATGTCGCCGTGGTAGGCGAAGTCGATGTCGATCTCCGTGGTCTCGCCGAAGAGGCCTGCTCCGGCAGCACGGTAGGCGCGAATCGTGTAGTTGCGCACGACGGGTCGCGTGTCCTTGGACATCAACAGGTACTGCGCGTACCAGAGATTGCTTGCCGCGCTCGGCAATCGGAGTTCACTCTGGCCGACCTGTGGAATGAACATGCGGAACCACTGATCGGCACCCATCGGTGCGATGGTGGACAGTTCTTCGCCGGCGATGGTCACTCGGATGAAGCTGGGGCTTATACGTTTGTTCGCCACGACCTGCGCCGACACGATGCTGCGTGAGGCCGGTTTCACGAACTTGGCGCGCTTGGCCATGACTGGTTGCTCCCTGATTATCTGTTACTCGTACCTAATCAGGTAACCCTAACCTGATTTAGGGTCGCTGTGGAGTGGTGGGTCTGTCCTTTTCGACGACTTCGGGCGGAAGACCCCATTGCGCTCGGCCGAGTCGGCTCATCGGTGCGATTGCCGCGAAGTCCGGTAGCCCGTCGTCGGCGACGGCCTCGGGACGTACTGCGACCGCGACCACGTTTCCCATCACGACAAAGGAATTACCGACCTCGATGACCTGGTGGAGCGTGCATTCGATGGCGATCGGGGAGTCGGCGACCCGGACGGGGCGAACCCGCTCGCTCGGCTCGCTGCGAATGTTCAACTCGAGAAATTCGTCAGCCTCGGCGTCGTAGAAGGCGGAACTCTCGTTCACCACGTCGGCGAGCGCGGCGGTCGCCAGGTTGATCACGAATTCGCCGGTCGCTTCGATGTTGCGCAGACTGTCCTTGCGTCCGACCGACGTGAACTGCACGATCGGCGGCGCCGAACTGGCCACGGTGAAGAAGCTGTACGGAGCCAGATTGCCGACGCCGTCGGCCGACACCGTGGACACCCACGCAATCGGCCGGGGAACCACCGAAGCGGTGAGTAACTGATAGAACCGGCGGGGTTCGAGCTCGGCTGGATCGAAGAGTGTGCGCACCCGCACATAATGCCGCTCCTCGCTGCCCCTCGGCACGCCTGCACCTGAACATCTGACACTCTTGAAGGCGTGAATCCGTCCACTGCACAAGCCACAGCCGTCGTCGACGAACTGGTTCGTGGTGGCGTGCGTGAAGTCGTGCTGTGTCCAGGCTCTCGCAACGCGCCCCTCGCATTTGCCCTCCAGGCTGCCGATCTCGACGGCCGGTTGCGTCTGCACATGCGGATCGACGAGCGGACGGCCGGCTTTCTGGCACTCGGACTGGCAATCGCCGGTAAACGTCCGGTCCCCATCGTGATGACCTCCGGGACCGCGGTCGCGAATCTCGGACCTGCGGTCCTCGAGGCCAACTACGCGCGAGTGCCGTTGGTGGTCCTGAGCGCTAACCGGCCGTACGAGATGCTCGGCACCGGAGCCAACCAGACCGTCGAGCAACTCGGGCTCTTCGGCAGTCAGGTCCGCGCAACCATCAGCCTGGGCTTGGCCGAGGACGATTCGACGCAGAACAGCCAATGGCGCTCGGCGGTTTGCCGGGTCCTCGCCGCTGCCCGCGGAACCCGATCCGGAAACGCAGGTCCGGTGCATTTCGACATCCCACTCCGTGAGCCGCTGGTGCCGGACGTGCACGTCCAGGGACCGGTTCCGGAAGGCCGTCCCGGCGGTGCAGCCTGGACCACCACCCAGAACGCGACGCTCGATGTTCCGGTCGATCTGGACCTCACCGCAGATACGGTGGTCATTTCCGGACACGGCAGCGCACTTCGACCCGAGCTGGCCGGCCTGCCGACGGTGGCCGAGCCGACGGCTCCGATGCACGGGATCGCACTGCATCCACTCGCGCTCTCGCAACTCAAGCCCAAGCAGGCGATCATCACCGGCCGCCCGACGTTGCATCGTCAGGTCTCGAAGGTGCTGGCCGACCCGAGCGTCGACGTCTATGCGCTGACAACCGGGCCGCGCTGGCCCGACGTGTCCGGCAACGTACTCGCCACCGGAACCAGGGCAGTGGTCACCGGGACGCCCGATCCCGCCTGGATTGCTCGCTGCGCCGCGCTGACCGAACACGCCGAAACTGCCGTCCGCAAACAACTCGACGCCCACCCCAAGGCCACCGGCCTACACGTGGCAGCTGCTGTGATGGATGCTCTCGCGGACGGCGACCAGCTTCTGCTCGGCGCATCCAACCCTGTTCGCGATGCGGCACTCGTGAGCTATCCCAAGCCCGCCGTGCGGGTGCTGTCGAATCGCGGCGTCGCAGGTATCGACGGCACCGTCTCGGCGGCGGTCGGTGCCGCATTGGCGTACGAGGGCGGACGGACCGTCGCTCTCATGGGCGACCTGACCTTCCTGCACGACGCGTCCGGGCTGCTGATCGGGACCGGTGAGCCGAGGCCGAGCGACCTCACCATCGTCGTAGCCAACGACGACGGCGGCGGTATCTTCGAGCTCCTCGAACAAGGCGACCCGCAGTACGCCGGCGTCTTCGAGCGAGTGTTCGGAACACCCCACGGCATGGACCTCGCTGCGCTGTGCGCCGCCTACCGCGTGCCGCACGCAGCGGTCACCGTCGACGCCCTGGCAACGACGCTCGCGCAACCGGCCAACGGCATTCGGGTTCTCGAGGTCGCGACGGATCGCAGTGGACTGCGCGAACTCCACGCTTCCGTGCGGGCACAGCTGTGACGCAAACGGTTCTGCGTCGCCTCCGCATCGGCGTACTGGTGGTTGCGGTAGGCATTTCGGTGCTCGCGGTGATCCTGGTTCTCGGCGCCTGGCGCAACGATCGGACCATCGAATCGAACATGGGGACCGCAACCGCCGAGGTGCTCTCGGCGGGCTCGCTACGGTCGGCGATCAGCTTCGTGACTCCGGACGGCGCGAATCACAACCCTGAACTGGGCGTGCTCTATCCCACCAATCTGACTGTGGGACAACGTATCGAAGTCGAGTACTCCAAGGTCGACCCCGATTTGGTCCGGGTAGCGGGACGCAACGCGACGGTGGCGCTGATCCCGGCCGGATCCGTGATCGTCGTGACATGGCTCCTGGCAGGACCGTCGATCTGGTACCTGCGCAAGCGGGAAGCGCAGGCGGCAGGTTCGGCGCCGGTCGCCTCGAGTTAGTTCGCGCTTCGCCCGAACTTCACACGAACATGACGTGGACTTTTCCTGGCCCTGTCACCGTTCTCGATGTGAGAGTAGCCATCGTTGCGGAGTCATTCCTGCCCAACATGAACGGCGTCACCAACTCGGTACTACGCGTGCTCGAACACCTCGATCGCACTGGCCACGACGCCATGGTCATTGCGCCAGACACCGTCGGATCCGACACCTCTGCCGCCACCGAACACGACGGCGTGCAGGTAGTTCGGGTGCCGGCCGTCATGGTTCCCAAAGTCAGTTCACTTCCCGTCGGTCTGCCGCAACCACGCCTGACCACAGCCGTGCGGACCTTCGCGCCCGACGTCGTCCATCTGGCATCGCCGTTCCTGCTCGGCGCCGGGGGAGTGGCCGTCGCCAAGAGGCTCGGGATCCCCACCGTCGCGGTGTACCAAACCGATGTCGCCGGATTTGCCGAAAGCTACGGGCTCGGCGTCACGAGCCGCGCCGCGTGGGCGTGGACCCGTCGAATCCACAAGAGCTGCAACAGGACCCTCGCGCCCTCCACGTCGGCAGTCGACGCGCTCGAAGAGCACGGCATTCCGCGTGTGCACCGATGGGCCCGGGGCGTCGACGCACAACGATTCGCGCCTTCGCGTCGTAGTTCGGTGTTGCGGCAGTCCTGGATCGGTGACAGCGACCGGTTGGTGGTCGGTTTCGTCGGTCGCCTCGCGCCCGAAAAGCACGTCGAGCGACTGGCCGTGCTGGCCGCCGATCCCAGTGTGCAGATCGTCGTCGTCGGCGACGGCCCGGACCGGCAGAATCTGCAGCGACTGATGCCGGACGCGATCTTCACCGGACAACTCGGCGGTACCGACCTGGCCGATGCGTACGCGAGCCTGGACGTATTCGTTCACCCCGGCGAGCACGAGACCTTCTGCCAGGCGGTCCAGGAAGCTCTCGCCAGCGGTGTCCCCGTCGTGGGACCGGACGCCGGCGGCCCGCGTGACCTGATCTCGCATTGCCGCAACGGCTACCTCCTGCCGACCGACAGGTTCACCGAACTCCTGCCAAGCGCCGTCGACGCACTTCGTCAGCGGGATCTGCGGGTGCAGTTCGGCTCCGCGGCAAGGCGCTCGGTGCTGCACCGGACCTGGCCGGCAATCTGCGAAGAGTTGCTCCGCCACTACGAGGACGTGCAGGGCCTCGGGCGGCGAACAGGTGTCAGAGCAGCCTGAACGCCCTCGCTGCTCGAGGGTTGGTAGCGTTTCGGGTGTGGCCACTACACACGGAACCCGAGCAACTCTCGAGAAGCAACCGCACGAAGTCGCGTCGATGTTCGACGACGTCGCGGAGCGATACGACCTCACCAACACCGTGCTGTCCTTCGGCCAGGACAAGGGTTGGCGCAAGGCCACCCGCGAAGCCCTCGACCTCAAGCCGGGCGAGAAGGTACTCGACCTCGCCGCCGGAACCGGTGTCTCGACCGTCGAACTGGGACGCTCCGGTGCGTGGTGCGTCGCCACCGACTTCTCCAAGGGAATGCTGAAGGCCGGAATCTCGCGCAAGGTCCCGATGGTCGCAGGTGACGCGATGTACCTGCCCTATGCCGACAACGTCTTCGATGCCGCGACGATCTCCTTCGGCCTGCGCAACGTCTCCGACTTCGAGGCCGGACTGCGCGAGATCGCCCGCGTCACCAAGCCGGGCGGTCGTCTCGTCGTCAGCGAGTTCTCGACGCCCGTCTTCGGACCCTTCCGCACGGTCTACATGGAATACCTCATGAAGGCGCTCCCGCGGGTCGCACGCACTGTCAGCAGTAACCCCGACGCCTACGTCTACCTCGCCGAATCGATCCGTGCCTGGCCGACCCAGGAAGAGTTGGCCCGCAAGATCGAGGCGGCCGGGTGGAAGAACGTCAAGTGGCGCAACCTCACCGGCGGAATCGTGGCGCTGCATTACGCCACTGCCTGAACCTGCTGTGCGCCTTTATTAACCCCCGGCGGTTAATAAAGGCGCACAGCACTTGCTCAACCGAACAGCGGTCGGGAGTCGATCTTTCTCGACGCGGCCCCCGACGCGCGCCAGGCCTTCGCCGTCAGATCGGCGTCGGCATCGGTGACGAGGTTCCCCATGACCCGCACGGCGACCGTCATCAGCGCACGTGAGCGCATCGCGATCGGACCCGATGCCGGCAGGAACTGCGGAACCGTCAGCAGGCCTGCGAGCCGGCGCGCGACCGAGAACGCCTGCCCGTAATGCTCCCGAAGCACGCTCGGCCACAGTTGCGTCAGATCGTCGGCGCCGAGCTGTTCGACCACCAAACGTCCGCCTTCGAGGCCGTAGTCGATACCCTCACCGTTGAGCGGGTTCACGCACGCCGCGGCGTCACCGATCACGGCCCAGTTGCGTCCGGCGATGTTCGAAACTGCTCCACCCATGGGTAGCAAAGCCGAAGCGACGGAATGTATTTCGCTGCTCCACTGCCACTCGCCTCGGCGCTGATCGGTGTAGAGGTCGAGCAAGGGTCGCAGGGCACCTGGTGCCGGACGCTTGGACGTCGCCAGTGTCCCGACTCCGATGTTCACCTCGCCGGTGCCGAGCGGGAAGATCCAGCCGTACCCCGCCTGCAACGTGCCCTCGCCGTCCCGCAGTTCCAGATGCGAGGTGATCCACGGATCGGCGCTGCGCGGCGTCGCGACATACGCGCGTGCCGCGACGCCGTACGCGGTGTCCCGGTGCCACTGCCGTCCCAGCTTCTTGCCGAACGTCGAGCGAACGCCGTCGGCGATGATCAGCGTCCGACAACGAAGGGTGCTGCGTCCCGAGGGGCCGGCGAGTACGACGGCGGCTACTCGATCACCGTCGAGTTCGACGTCCACTGCTTTGGTGCCCTCGACCATGACCGCGCCGGATTCGACTGCGCACCGGCGAATGGCGTCGTCGAGTTCGGTGCGGGGGATGGCACTGCCGATCGGCGGGAACGACGTCCCCGGCCACTCGAGTTCGAGTTCTTGTCCGAAACCGGACAACCGCAGGCCCTTGTTTGTCGTATGTGACCGAACCCACTCGCCGAGGCCGAGGAGATCCAGTTCGGCTACGGCGCGCGGAGTGAGTCCATCACCACAAGTCTTGTCTCGCGGGAACACGGCGGCGTCTACGAGCACGACGTCTCGGCCGCTGCGGGCGGCCCATGCAGCGGCCGAAGAACCCGCGGGACCTGCGCCGATGACCACAATGTCGGTTTCGGTCGGAAGCGAATCGACGACGGGGGACTGCTCTTCTACGGACACACTCACATCTTCCCAGGCCCGCGATCGCCACCGTGGCGAGGCCGTCCCGAGTGCGAACCGCTAGGTTCACTACCGTGGGAACCGAGCCGTCACTGACGACAGGAATGGGTACTGACATCGTGAGCACCGAAAAGACTGCTGCCGACGCAACCGCATCGAGCACCGTCGTTGCAGGCATCGACCTCGGCGACGAACAGCTCGCCGCAGTAGTGCGTGGTGGACTCTCCGATGTCGAGGAGTTGTTGGTCAGCGAGCTGTCCGACGGAGAAGACTTCCTCACCGAGGCAGCGCTGCACCTCGCGCGCGCCGGGGGAAAGCGCTTCCGTCCGTTGTTCACGATCCTGACCGCGCAGCTCGGACCGGTGCCGAACGATCCGTCGATCATCACCGCAGCGACCGTCACCGAACTCGTTCACCTTGCAACGCTCTATCACGACGACGTCATGGACGAGGCGTCCATGCGGCGCGGGGCACCCAGCGCAAACGCTCGCTGGGGCAACAGCGTGGCGATCCTGGCCGGCGACTACCTGTTCGCACACGCATCACGCCTGGTCTCGACGCTCGGACCCGAAGCCGTTCGGATCATCGCCGAAACCTTCGCCGAACTGGTCACCGGCCAGATGCGCGAGACGATCGGCGTCAAGAAGGAGCAGGATCCGGTCGAGCATTACCTGAAGGTCGTGTGGGAGAAGACCGGTTCGCTGATCGCTGCCTCGGGACGATTCGGCGGTACCTTCTCCGGCGCCGACGCAGCCCACATCGAGCGCCTCGAGCGCCTGGGTGACGCCGTCGGCACCGCGTTCCAGATCTCCGACGACATCATCGACATCTCGTCCGTGTCGGCGCAGTCCGGCAAGACGCCGGGCACCGACCTGCGCGAGGGCGTGCACACCCTGCCTGTTCTGTACGCGTTCCGCGAAGAAGGAGCCGACGCAGATCGCCTGCGGGAGCTGCTCGCGGGCCCGGTCACCGAAGATGCACTGGTAGACGAGGCACTCGAACTGCTCGAGCGTTCGCCGGGCATGGTCAAGGCAAAGGCAAAGCTCGGCGAGTACGCCGTCGCGGCAAAGGCTCAGTTGGCCGAACTGCCCCAGGGGCCGGCGAACGAAGCACTGGTGCGTCTCGTGGACTACACGATCGAACGAGTCGGCTGACACTCGACGAATCGGGGTTCCCGGGTGGAAACCCCGATAGTCCCTGGGGTGAATCCCTGACGACCCTGGGTGGGAACCCTGATGACCCTGTCCTTCGTTGACTGAACAGACCCGGTGCACACGCCGGGCAGTTCGGGTGAGCCTTCGGCTCCGGCGAGGCAAGAGGTGAGCAGTTTGCACGGCTACGCGAACGGTGCGAAGACATTCGGGTTGTTGGTGGGGATGTCGGCGCTGATCGTCTTCATCGGCTCGCTGTTCAACAGCCCGTTCCTTCTGTGGGGATCCGTTCTGTTTGCCGTCGGCATGAATGCCTACGTCTACTTCAACAGCGACAAACTGGCGCTCCGATCGATGCGCGCGCAGCCCATCACCGAGGTCGAGGCACCGGCGATCTACCGGATCGTGCGCGAACTCGCCACGACAGCGCACCAACCGATGCCTCGGCTGTACATCAGTCCCACGAACGCCCCGAACGCGTTTGCCACCGGTCGTAGCCCTCGCCACGCCGCGGTATGCGTGACCAGCGGCATTATGCAGATTCTGAACGAACGCGAATTGCGGGCCGTGCTCGGGCACGAACTCTCCCACGTCTACAACCGGGACATACTGATTTCGTCCGTTGCCGGCGCGATGGCCAGCGTCATCTCGGGTCTGGCCAACTTCGCTATGTACGCGAGCATCTTCGGTGGCCGAGGGAACGGGCAGGGAAGTAATCCGATCGCGCTGCTGCTCGTCTCCCTATTGGGACCGATCGCGGCAACCGTGGTCAAGCTGGCCGTCTCGCGCTCTCGCGAGTATCAGGCCGATCAATCGGGAGCCGAGCTCACCGGTGACCCGTTGGCGTTGGCGTCGGCGCTACGGAAGCTCGAGTCGGGCGTCGCGGCCGCGCCGTTGCCGCCCGAACCGAAGCTCGCCGCGCAGTCTCACCTGATGATTGCCAACCCCTTCAGAGCGGGGGACAAGGTGAGCAAGCTGTTCTCCACGCATCCGCCCATGGCGGACCGGATCGAGCGTTTGGAGAAGATGGCCGGGATGTAGGGCCTTCGGCCCCTGTGCGCGGTTAGGCAGTCCCAGGACTCCTTAACCGCGCACAGGGGCGTAGCCCCTACTACCGGTAGTTCACGAACTGCAGGGCGATCCCGAAGTCCTCACCCTTGAGCAGGGAGATGACGCCCTGGAGGTCGTCGCGCTTCTTGCTGCTCACTCGAAGTTCCTCACCCTGGATCTGCGCCTTGACGCCCTTGGGGCCCTCGTCGCGGATCTTCTTGGTGATCTTCTTCGCGTTCTCGCTGCTGATGCCCTGGACCAAGGTTCCGGACAGCTTGTAGATCTTTCCGGACTGCGCCGGCTCGCCGGCATCGAATGCCTTCAGCGAGATGTCACGACGGATCAACTTCTCCTTGAACACGTCGAGGGCGGCCAGCAGTCGCTCCTCGGTGTCGGCGTTCAACGTGATCGTCTCTTCACCAGACCACTCGATCGACGCTCCCGTGTTTCGGAAGTCGAAACGCGTGGTCAACTCCTTGGCAGCCTGATGTAGGGCGTTGTCCACCTCTTGACGGTCAACCTTGCTCACCACGTCGAAGGACGAATCAGCCACTTCACACTCCCGCTTTCCGGTAGTTCACGAACATCGAGTTCCGCCCACCTTCCATACCGGTGGACACCTCGACGTTATCGGGTCGGCACCGCCCGTTACCACCCGGTTTGCAAAATGGGGGTGTGTTCGTTGTATTCTTCTCACCGCACCGAGGAAGCCGTTTTCGGCCGCCGCACGTCGCGATATACTTGCGAGTGCGCCGGATCGAAGCCTGGTGCAAGCACGGCAGATTGCCCGAGCGGCCAATGGGAGCGGACTGTAAATCCGTCGGCTTATGCCTACGTAGGTTCGAATCCTACATCTGCCACACCAAGTCAGCCCCGATTCTCTTCACGAGAGTCGGGGCTGACTTTTTTGTGCGTGTTCAGAGGTCGGGCGCGCTGGTGACGCCGACGCCGGCCGCGGCTCAGGGGCGCCGGGGGAGGGTTTCGGGGGAGTGCAGGGTCAAGCGGGTTCCCGCAAAGCCCTCGCCAGCGGCCCCGATCGGTGCAACAATGGGCTCCGGCACCATTTTTGCCCCGATGACCAGCGGATTTGGTGCTGGCGCTCGTTCGTGTGTAATCTTTCGGAGGCTTCAAGAGAGCGGCAACGCACTCCTGAGCCACGCCCCCTTAGCTCAGTCGGTAGAGCGTTTCCATGGTAAGGAAAAGGTCAACGGTTCGATTCCGTTAGGGGGCTCGCTGGATTGTGGTGCCGTGCTTTCCGCGCGACACTCGACACCGAGGCGGTGTAGCTCAGTTGGTAGAGCAAACGACTCATAATCGTTGCGTCGCCGGTTCAAGTCCGGTCACCGCTACACAATATGCATGATCCACCCTGATTGCTCGTAATCAGATACACCCGAAAGAAGGCATCCCGTGGCCTCCTCGACCGACGTTCGGCCCAAGATCACCTTGGCCTGCGAGGTATGCAAGCACCGCAACTACATCACCAAGAAGAATCGGCGCAACGACCCCGATCGCCTGGAGCTCAAGAAGTTCTGCCCCAACTGCGGAACCCACCAGTCGCATCGCGAGTCGAAGTAGTAAGTCCTTAACAGGACGACGATTTTCGCGGAAGACCCTCTCTGGGCCTGCGTCTTCGGGTCCTAGCTAGAAGAGAGTCTCACCGCGTGACAGATTTGCAAGAGAACCAGGCAGCGGCCGAGGTCCCTACGGACCCGGCCGCTCATGCCGTCCAGATGGTCGGTCACCACTATCGTGTCGAAGACTTCTACGAGGTCGGACGCGAGAAGGTGCGCGAGTTCGCTCGCGCCGTCCAGGACGCTCATCCCGCGCACTACGACGAGTCGGCAGCCAAAGGCCTCGGATACGACGGCCTGATCGCTCCCATCACGTTCGTCGCCATCGTGGGTGCCATTGCTCAGCGACGTCTGTTCGAAGAGATCGTCACAGGCTACGACCTGAGTCAGATTCTTCAGACCGATCAGCGACTGGTGCTGCACAAGCCCATGCAGGTCGGTGACCGACTCTTCTGCGACGTTTTCCTGGATTCGTTCAGGCAGGCCGCAGGTAGCGACATCATCGTGACCAAGAACATCATCACCGATCAGAACGACGAAGCAGTTGTCACCACGTGGACGACGCTCGTTGCTCGTACGGGTGGGGAAGTGGACGAGAACATCGCCCACGCAGTCAAGGACGTGATGATGCATGTCGCTTCGTAAATTTTCCGACGTCAGTGTCGGCGAACTTCTCCCCGAGAAGTCCGTCACCCTGACGCGTGGAAACCTCGCCAACTACGCGGGTGTTTCGGGAGATCCCAATCCGATTCACTTCAGTGACGAGGTCGCTCGACTTGCCGGCTTGCCGGACGTCGTCGCGCACGGCATGCTCTCCATGGGCATCGGTGCCGGCTACGTCACCGAATGGCTGGGAGATCCGGGCGCAGTGACCGAGTACAACGTACGGTTCACGAGCCCGGTGATCGTGGCAGCCGACAAGGCGGCCGAGATCGAGTTCACCGCCAAGGTGAAGTCGGTCGACGAAGAAAGCAAGACCGCAGTACTGGCAATCGTGGCCAAGTCCGAAGGTAAGAAAATCTTCGGTCGGGCCACCGCCACGGTCCGTCTAGCCTGATCGCAGGGCGGATTGTGTTTGTTCCGGGGCTTTGAAGTACACTGAGATTTCTGGGATTCCTCAGCGCTGCGCGCTGCCCTGAATGTTGCAAGGCATTCACCTCGGGTAGCGCGTATGTTGTGTGATCGCAGAACGGTTGATTCAGGCAGGGTCTACCTGTCGAGGTCAACCAAAGGGGCGTAGCTCAACTGGCAGAGCAGCGGTCTCCAAAACCGCAGGTTGCAGGTTCAAGTCCTGTCGCCCCTGCCCCCGGATGCCAGCGACTGAGAGGAACGACGTGAGCGAGGAGCGCGCCAAGCGCGACGCCGACACTTCGGATGCGGAGACTTCAACGTCTGCCGATTCGACCGGTGTCGACGACACTGCAGCTGACGCGACTACGCGTTCCGATCTGTCGCTGGACAAGGACGGCGCCGAGAAGGCACCCTCCGCACCTAGTGGGGTTTCCAACAAGCCGACCGGCAAGCGCGCTGCACGCGGCGCCTCGGTCAGCGCGTCCACCGTGAAGACTCCGGCCCGGACGGCATCCCGGACATCTTCGGCCAAGCCGACTGCAACGAACCCCGGCAAGAAGCCCAAGGCGAAGAAAGACAACATCTTCAAGCGCCTGCGCAAGTTCTTCCGCGAGGTCATCGCAGAACTCCGTAAGGTCATCTGGCCGAACCGCAAGCAGATGATCACCTACACCAGCGTCGTGCTGACGTTCGTGGTCTTCATGGTCGCTTTCATCAGCGGCGTCGATATCGCTGTGATCAAGGGTGTCACCTGGCTGTTCGGCTGATCGCCGTAGCAGCCGGGCGTCTTTGCCTGCGAGCGCGACAAGACCCGACCCGGGTCCGAGTAACGAGAGGAAGCGAGTGCCCCAGTGAGCACCCCCGAGAACGACACGAATGAGGCTTTGGCCGAAGAGCGTGTTTCTGCCGAGGCGGCAGCCGAAGTAGACGTCGTGGTTGCCGAAGGCACCGATGTGGACGTTGCTGAAGGCACCGACGCAGACGCTGCAGCGACCGAGGACGTCATCTCCGACGATGCCGAGAACTCCGACGAGGCCGCTCCCGCCGCCGAGCTCGAGGTCGAGGATCCCGTTGCCGAACTCAAGGCTGCGCTTCGTCGCGCCCCGGGCGACTGGTACGTCATCCACTCGTACGCCGGTTACGAGAACAAGGTCAAGACCAACCTCGAGACTCGCGTTCAGAACCTCGACGTCGGTGACTACATCTTCCAGGTGGAAGTTCCCACCGAAGAGGTCACCGAGATCAAGAACGGCCAGCGCAAGCAGGTCAACCGCAAGGTTCTGCCCGGATACATCCTCGTTCGCATGGAGCTCAACGACGAGTCGTGGGGCGCCGTGCGCAACACGCCTGGCGTCACCGGTTTTGTCGGTGCCACGTCGCGTCCCTCGCCGCTGACCCTCAACGAGGTCGTCAAGTTCCTGCTCCCGCAGCAGGAGCAGAAGAAGCAGCAGGCTGCAGCGGCCGCCGTCGCAGCAGGCGAGGCACCGTCCGAGTCCTTCGGCAAGCCCCTCATCGAGGTCGACTTCGAGGTCGGCGAGTCGGTCACCGTCATGGACGGCCCGTTCGCAACCCTTCCGGCCAGCATCAGCGAGGTCAACGGCGAGCAGCAGAAGCTCAAGGTTCTCGTGTCGATCTTCGGTCGTGAAACCCCGGTTGAGCTCAACTTCAACCAGGTCGCGAAGATCTGACCACCCCAAAACTTGCAAATTGTTCGACGCAAGACACACACCCAAGCTAGAAACTAGGAACTAGAGATGCCCCCAAAGAAGAAGAAGCTCGCCGGGCTCATCAAGCTGCAGATCCAGGCAGGTCAGGCTAACCCTGCACCTCCCGTGGGTCCCGCGCTCGGTCAGCACGGCGTGAACATCATGGAGTTCTGCAAGGCCTACAACGCGGCGACTGAGTCCCAGCGCGGCAACGTTGTGCCGGTCGAGATCTCGGTCTACGAAGACCGGACCTTCGATTTCAAGCTGAAGACCCCTCCCGCCGCCAAGCTGCTCCTCAAGGCAGCCGGCGTCGCCAAGGGCTCCGGCGAACCGCACAAGACCAAGGTCGCCTCGGTGACCATGGATCAGGTGCGCGAAATCGCGAAGACCAAGGCTGAAGACCTCAATGCCAATGACATCGAGCAGGCCGCGAAGATCATCGCCGGCACCGCTCGTTCCATGGGCATCACGGTCCAGGGCTAGTAGTCCGCTCCACAGCATTACGTGGGAGGGCCGGCCAGGCCCCGACCACAACTGAACCATTCACCACTGCACAGGTAATTCGCTGCAGTGATAAGTAAGGACAGAACAAATGGCAAAGCGCAGCAAGGCGTACCTCGCCGCCGCTGAGAAGATCGACGCAGACAAGCTCTACAGCCCGCTTCAGGCTGCAAAGCTCGCCAAGGAGACGTCGTCCACCAAGATGGATGCAACCGTTGAGGTTGCAGTTCGTCTGGGCGTCGACCCCCGTAAGGCTGACCAGATGGTCCGCGGAACGGTCAACCTGCCCCACGGCACCGGTAAGACCGCTCGCGTCATCGTGTTCGCTGTTGGCGAGAAGGCAGCAGAAGCCGAGGCTGCAGGCGCTGACGTAGTCGGTGCAGAAGACCTGATCGAGCGCATCCAGGGTGGATGGGTCGATTTCGACGCCGCAATCGCGACTCCTGATCAGATGGCCAAGGTCGGCCGCATCGCCCGTGTCCTCGGACCGCGTGGCCTGATGCCGAACCCGAAGACGGGCACCGTCACGGCGGATGTCACCAAGGCTGTCAACGACATCAAGGGCGGAAAGATCAACTTCCGCGTCGACAAGCAGGCCAACCTGCACTTCGTCATCGGCAAGGCATCGTTCGACGATGAGAAGCTGGTGGAGAACTACGGCGCAGCCCTGGACGAGATCCTGCGTGCGAAGCCCTCGTCGGCCAAGGGACGCTACGTGAAGAAGATCACGGTCTCGACCACCACCGGTCCGGGCATCCCGGTGGATCCGAACCGTACTCGCAACCTCCTCGAGGATGCTGCAGACGCGTAAGCAGTCCGCATACGAACAAGAAGGCCGGCAGGGATCAACTCCCTGCCGGCCTTCTTGTCTGTTTCGGGAGGGAGTGATCCCTGCCGGTGGTATCGGTCCAACGGTGGCATCATCGGGGTATGCACGAAGCGTTCCAGTTCCTCGGAAACTTTTGGTGGCTGATCTTCGTTTTCGGCGGCACCATCGGTGGGGCGCTGAAAGGTGTCGCGGTTGCCAACGAAAGGCGGATCGAGCGCCGGCAAGAGCGCTTCCGGCTCAAGCAGCAGACCAAGGTCGCCATCGCGCAGGCCAACGCACAACATCACGCCGACGAAGAAACACAGCGCCGAGAGCTGGCCAAGGTAATCGAGCAGCACGATGCGGTCGACGACCGATGGTTCTCATACGAGCTCGATCCGGTCACACTGCTCGACACCCCGATGATGACGGACATGCGTGAGCCTTTGACGGCCGATTTTCATCGAGCCAAATATCGTGCCGATCTGCTCCGTCCAGGCAATCCGGAGACGATGATCGGCAACCAGCAGGCACAAACCGAGTATCGCGAGGCGGTGCACGCGTACTCGATCGCCTTCGAGATCGCGGAAGCGGAGGCGAAGCGTCGCCGACGGAGCGGATTCACCCTCGACGAACAAGAGCGCCTGGTACGGGCGCAGCGTCTGCTGCGACTGGCCATGGACGAGGGCGCGACGCCACAGGAACGTCAGAGTGCGTATCGGAAGGCCCACAAGGAACTCGATGGGCTGCTGGTGTTGCCGGACCGAGCTCGGGCAGAGATCGAACACAAGATCGCCAGGGCTATAGGCGCGTGACGGACCCGATTTGGTTCTGCAGCGAGCAGTCAGGTAGTCTTCGAGGCGGAGTTCAGTGCTGGATATGAACTTCACCCCAAAATCATGTTCTACCCAAGACCGTTGGTGATTGCACTCAGTGATGAGTGTGGTTGAAAGTCCGGGAGTGCCCGGCGGCCCACGTAGGTGAACGAGGTAGGGGGATAGCTTGATGTAGTGGTTCTACAGTTTGCCTGGTTATGCACTGCTTTGCGTTGCATCGTTACGCTGATTCGTAAGCCTCTTCTTCATGTTTCCTCTGTACGCCCCGTGCGCTTGCGCCGGGGCGTTTTGCATGTCGCGGACTGTGTCTTCTCGGGTTCACCCCGATGAGGTGCAGCGGTTCCTGAGTGGGACAACGACTGTCACGAGAGGAGGCGAAGTATGGCAAAGCCTGAGAAGGTTTCCGCAGTTGCGGAAATCACCGAGCAGTTCAAGGGTTCGACCGCCGCTGTGGTCACGGAATACCGTGGCCTTTCGGTTGGCAACATCACGACACTGCGACGCGCTCTCGGAGAAGGTGCCACCTACTCCGTCGCCAAGAACACCCTGGTCAAGCGTGCCGCCGCAGAGGCTGGCATCGAGGGCCTTGATGACCTGTTCGTTGGTCCGACCGCCATTGCATTCATCAAGGGCGAACCGGTCGACGCTGCGAAGGCTCTGAAGAACTTCGCTAAGGACAACAAGGCGCTCATCATCAAGGGCGGCTACATGGACGGCGCTGCGCTGTCCGTGGAAGAGGTCAACAAGATCGCGGATCTCGAATCCCGCGAAATCCTGTTGGCAAAGCTTGCCGGCGCGATGAAGGGCAACTTGGCAAAGGCCGCAGGCCTGTTCAATGCTCCCGCTTCGCAGATGGCCCGTTTGGCCGCTGCCCTGCAGGAGAAGAAGGCTGCAGAAGGCGGAGCCGCAGAGGCCCCCGCAGAGGCTGCCACCGAGGCTCCGGCCGAGGCCGAAGCCGAAAGCTGATCCGCACCCGCGCATCACTGCTATAACCCCGCCCGGTCGCGGATCAGCGACATGGGACTTACAGGAAGGACCGCCACAATGGCGAAGCTCAGCACCGAAGAGTTGTTGGACCAGTTCAAGGAGCTCACCCTCCTCGAGCTCTCGGAGTTCGTTAAGGCATTCGAGGAGACCTTCGAGGTCACCGCTGCTGCTCCCGTCGCCGTCGCCGCTGCAGGCGCACCGGCTGCCGGCGCAGAAGCTGCTGAAGAGCAGGACGAGTTCGACGTCGTCCTCGAGTCGGCTGGCGACAAGAAGATCCAGGTCATCAAGGTCGTCCGTGAGGTCGTTTCCGGCCTCGGCCTGAAGGAAGCCAAGGACCTCGTCGAGAGCGCTCCGAAGGCCATCCTCGAGAAGGTTGCCAAGGACGCCGCAGAGGCTGCCAAGGAAAAGCTCGAAGCTGCCGGCGCAAAGATCGTCATCAAGTAAGACGGTTTTTCCGCTGCTCCTCGCGAGTAGTAACGAAGAGGGCCACTCCCCACGGGGAGTGGCCCTCTTTTTTTGAACTTTTTTCGCGGGTGATATGTCGGAATCCATGCAGGTGGGAGGGGTGTCCGAACTAGGCTGTGACCTGAATTATGCTTCTTCCCTACTCGTTAGTAGTATTCGCAGTCACGGGTACCACTCCCATGCGATAGAGTGACCCAACCCACACGGGTGCATGCATGCAACGGACGTCGCGGAGGTAATGGTGGGAGTCGAGGTAGCGGTACAAGGACTGACAAAGTCTTTCGGGTCGCAGAGGATTTGGCAGGACGTGTCGTTGACACTTCCCGCGGGTGAGGTCAGCGCACTGCTCGGGCCTTCGGGTACCGGTAAGTCGGTGTTCCTGAAGTCCCTGATCGGACTGCTCCGCCCTGAACAAGGCTCCATCGTCATCGACGGCACGGACATCCTGCAGTGCTCCTCCAAGGAGCTCTACGAGATCCGTAAGCTGTTCGGCGTTCTCTTCCAGGACGGCGCGCTGTTCGGCTCGATGAACTTGTACGACAACATCGCCTTTCCCCTTCGTGAGCACACCAAGAAGTCGGAATCCGATATCCGCAAGATCGTGATGGAGAAGTTGGACCTCACGGGTCTGGTCGGCGCCGAGGACAAGCTTCCCGGTGAGATCTCCGGCGGTATGCGCAAGCGTGCCGGTCTGGCGCGTGCACTCGTGCTCGATCCCGAAATCATCCTCGTCGACGAGCCTGACTCCGGTCTGGACCCGGTGCGTACGACGTACATCAGCCAGACGCTGATCGACATCAACGCCCAGTCCGACGCCACGATTCTGATCGTCTCGCACAACATCAACCTCGCACGTACGGTGCCGGACAACATCGGCATGCTCTTCCGTCGTCAGTTGGTGATGTTCGGTCCTCGCGAGGTGCTGCTCACCTCGGACGAGCCCGTCGTCAAGCAGTTCCTGAACGGAACGATGATCGGTCCGATCGGTATGTCGGAGGAGAAGGACGAGGCTCAGATGGCGCACGAGCAGGCGCTCGTCGACGCCGGTCACCACGCTGGTGGTGTCGACGACGTCGAGGGCATCGTGCCGCAGATGAAGGCCACCCCCGGAAACCCCGAGCGTCAGGCTGTTCGTCGTCGCCAGGAGCGCGTCCGCCAGATCATGCACACCCTCCCAGCTAACGCTCAGGCGGCAATTCAGGACAGCCTGGACGAGGTTGACGGAACTGGGCAGTACGATCCCCAGTACGCCGAAGCGAGCGGCTATCAGGGGGAGTGGAACGACAACTCGCAAGACACGCAGGTCATTCCTGCATACGAGGGCGATCCCTACGGAAACACGACACACGGGCAAGGGTAGGCATATCGGATGGGGGTTACCCGCAACTCGGTTCTGAGTCCGGTCAACGGAGCATTAACTCAGGCCGGAAACATCGTCGAACTGTTCGTCGACGTCGTCAGGAATACGTTCCGGCGTCCGTTTCAGTTCCGTGAGTTCATCGAGCAGGCCTGGTTCATCGCCAGCGTGACAATTTTGCCGACGGCATTGGTAGCCATCCCTTTCGGCGCCGTCGTCTCACTGCAGACCGGTTCGCTGATCAAGCAGTTGGGTGCAGAATCGTTCACCGGCGCTGCCAGCGTCCTGGCGGTGATCCAGCAGGGTAGCCCTCTGGTGACAGCGTTGCTGGTCGCCGGTGCGGCCGGATCGGCCGTGACGGCCGACCTCGGTTCGCGAACCATTCGCGAAGAGATCGACGCGATGGAAGTCCTCGGAATCAATCCGATTCAGCGCCTGGTGGTTCCGCGTGTACTCGCGATGGTGCTGATCGCTGTGCTGCTCAACGGACTGGTGTCCGTGGTCGGTATCGCGGGTGGTTACTTCTTCAACGTCATCCTGCAGGGCGGTAACCCCGGTGCTTACATCTCGTCGTTCTCAGCTTTTGCCCAGCTACCGGACATTTGGAGCGGTGAGATCAAAGCCGCGGTGTTCGGTGTCATCGCTGGTGTGATCTCCGCGTACAAGGGACTCCACCCGTCCGGTGGCCCGAAGGGCGTCGGTGAGGCGGTGAACCAGGCCGTCGTCATCACGTTCCTGCTGTTGTTCTTCGCCAATCTGATTCTGACGATGGTGTACCTCCAGATCGTGCCGGCGAAGGGATCTTGACCTAAATGACCATCGCACGAGGCCGCGGCGATCAGTTCCTGCTGAAGAGCCGCAAAGTTGCCAGAATTCCAGTGAACGCGTTGGACCGCGCAGGCGAGCAGATGTCGTTCTACGCGCGCGCCATCGCGTGGACTCCGCGCACCCTGCACCGGTATCGGAAGGAGACGCTTCGGCTACTCGCCGAGGTGACGTTCGGTAGCGGTGCGCTCGCAGTCATCGGCGGAACGATCGGCGTCATCGCGATGATGTCGGGATTCACCGGTGTCGTCGTCGGTCTGCAGGGCTTCGCAGCTCTCGAGCAGTTGGGAAGCTCGGTTCTGACGGGCTTCCTCTCCGCCTACGTCAACACCCGTGAGATCGCTCCGATCGTTGCGGCTCTTGCGCTCTCGGCCACGGTGGGTTGTGGTTTCACCGCGCAACTCGGTGCCATGCGAATCTCCGAAGAGATCGACGCACTGGAGGTCATGGCAGTTCCGTCGGTGCCGTTCCTGGTCACGACGCGCATGATCGCCGGCTTCGTCGCCGTCATCCCGCTGTACATCGTGGGTCTGCTCGCGGCGTACCTCGCCTCGAGAGTGATCAGTACGGTGTTCAACGGGCAGTCGACTGGCTCGTACGACCACTACTTCAATCTGTTCCTGCCACCGCAGGACGTGCTGTATTCGTTCGCGAAAGTCCTGGTCTTCGCCTTCGTGCTGATCCTGATCCACTGCTACTACGGTTTCCACGCCTCGGGTGGTCCCGCAGGCGTGGGTGTGGCCGTCGGCCGCGCTGTTCGCGCCGCAATCGTGACGATCGCCGTTCTCGACTTCTTCCTCAGCCTTGCTATCTGGGGAACCACGACGACTGTGAGGGTGGCCGGATGATCGAGGCTCCGTCAGTCCTGCGCCGCCGTGTGCTCGGACTCGTGTTCTTCGTGGTGTTGGCCTTGTTCCTGGCCTTCACCATCGGGACCTTCAACAAGACGTTCAAGGACGTCGTGAAGATCGACCTCGTGACCGATACCGTCGGAAATGCCTTGCCACCCAACGCTGACGTCAAGGTTCGTGGGCTGCTTGTGGGCGAGGTGCGGTCCGCGTCGACGAAAGACGGCCAGGTCACGTCGGTCCTCGCGATCGAGCCGGACAAGGCCGATCTGATTCCGTCCAATGTCACGGCGCGTCTGCTTCCGAAGACGCTATTCGGTGAGCGATACGTCTCCTTGATCATTCCGGAGGGAACCACCGCGACCCCGATTTCCGCGGGAACGGTGATCCACCAGGACAAGAGCGGCAATGCTGTCGAGGTCGGCGACGTTCTGGACGGGCTGCTCCCACTTCTGCAGGCCATTCCGCCGCAGGATCTGGCGAACACTCTCGGTTCTCTCGCGCAGGGTCTGACGGGGCGCGGCGCCGAGCTCGGTCTGACGGTCGATCGTCTCGAGGAGATCTTCCGCGGCGTCAACACCGAGCTGCCCGCGGTGCAAGAGGATCTGCGCAAGTTCGCGGACTTCTCCCAGACGTACTCGGACGCAGCGCCCGATCTGATCAACGCTCTCGACAATCTGCGGACCACGGGTAACACGGTGGTGCAGAAGCAGGACCAGTTGCGGACACTGCTGGCGTCGCTCACCGTGACATCGTCGGACACCGCAGCCTTCCTCGAAGCGAACTCGTCCTCGATCATCACGCTCGCTGCGGATTCGAAGGAAGCTCTCCAGCTTCTGGCTCAGTACTCACCGACCTTCGGGTGCACGTTCAAGGGCTTCTCGGACACCGCTCCGGAAGCTGCCAAGATCCTGTCCACCGACGCGCCCAATCCTGGTGTGCGTGCGAGTATTCAGATCGTGAACCCCAAGGGTCGCTACCTGCCCAACCAGGACGAGCCACGACTCGTCGACAACCGCGGCCCGGTTTGCTACGACAACGTCACCGAGCCCGGTCGTCCGTTCCCGCAGTACCCCGGCGGTTCGTACGGTGACGGTTCCTACCAGGTTCCTTCCCGCAATCCAGGTCCCGCCACCATGGAATTCCTGCCTGCACCCGAGGGCTCCGGACCTCAGTTGTTCTCGACCAACAACAGCGGTCCTGCTCAGCAGGCCGGCTACGCGGGCTCGAAACTCGAAGAGGATACGTTGAAGGTGATCTACGGACAGGCCAACGGTGTTGCGCCGGACGATGTTCCGGCGTGGACCACGATGGTCAGCGCTCCGGCATTCGCAGGTGCGGAGGTGAGCGTCCAATGAGAGGACTCGCAGCTCCGCTGACAAAGCTCATCATCTTCGTGGTGGTGACGGTCCTGGCGACAGGACTGCTGGCAGCCAGCATCGCCAACCTCGGCGGTGGTGGCGGTACCAAGTTCAACGCCGTCTTCTCCGACGTCACGTCGTTGAACGAGGGCGACGAGGTCCGCATTGCCGGTGTTCGTGTCGGCCAGGTCGAGAAGATCGCCATCGTCAACGACAACCAGGCCGAGGTTCAGTTCTCGGTATCCGACCGTGATTGGTTGCCGGCCAGTTCCATTGCCACCATCCGGTTCCGCAACCTGGTGGGGCAGCGATACATCTCGCTCTCGCAAGGTGAAGGCAGCCAGGGCAAGAAGATCACCGGCGGCGATACCCTGCCGCTGTCCCAGACGCGCCCGGCAGTCAATCTCACGACGCTCTTCAACGGCTTCAAGCCGCTGTTCACCACCCTGAGCGCGGACGACGTCAACAAGCTGTCGTACCAGATCATCCAGGTCTTCCAAGGCGAATCGGGCACCATCAGCGAGCTCGTGCGCAACACCGCGAGCCTGACCAACACCGTCGCGGACAAGGACGCCGTCATCGGGGCGGTGATCAAGAACCTCAACGACGTTCTCGACACCGTCAACGCGAACGACAAGAACCTCGATTCACTGATCGTCAACACCCAGCAACTCGTCACCGGGTTGGCCAACGAGCGTGGCGTGGTCGGTTCGGCCGTCACCTCACTTGCGGGCCTGACCGACGCGACGGCCGACCTGCTCGAGCCGACAAGGCCGTCCATTCAGGGTTCGATCACGGCTCTCAACACGTTGGCGACCACACTCAACCGTCGGAGTGACGACGTGAACGCGGTGCTCGAAACCTTGCCGGTCAAGCTCGAGAAGCTTGCTCGCGTAGCGAGTTACGGTTCCTGGTTCCAGTTCTACCTGTGCGGAATCGACATCGTTGCCGGTCCAGGACAGTCTGCGTCGCTGAATCTGCCCACCGGCCTGCCGACGGTCAATCAGCCGATTTACACCAACGCGGCCACGCGATGCACTCAAGACGGTATGAGGGAGTTGCAAGGTCGATGAGCAAACGTCGCAGTCCGGCAATGGCCGGAGCCATCGGTATCTTCGTGGTGCTGTTGGCCACTTTGTCCGCGTTCTTCCTCGATTCGCTTCCGTTCGTGGGAGCAGGCTCGTCCTATTCGGCCGAGTTCTCCGAAGCTGCGGGACTCAAGCCTGGTAACGAGGTTCGTATCGCCGGCGTGAAGGTCGGCAAGGTCACTTCCGTCGATCTCGACGGTGACCGTGTTCTGGTCGACTTCAAGGTCAGCGACGCGTGGGTGGGAGATCAAACCTCTGCGTCCATTCAGATCAAGACGATTCTGGGACAGAAGTACCTCGCACTCGATCCGCGTGGAACCGACAACCTCGATCCCAAGGACCGGATTCCGCTCGAGCGCACCACGTCTCCGTACGACGTCGTTCAGGCCTTCTCGGCCGCAGCGGACACGGTCGGCGACATCGACACCGACCAGTTGGCGAAGAGCATGGAGACGTTGTCCCAGGCATTCTCCGAGACACCTGGCGATGTCCGCGCGTCGCTCGACGGTGTCAGTCGGCTGTCGCAGACGATCGCGAGCCGTGATCAGGACCTGCAGAAGCTCTTCGCCGCCACCGGGAAGACGTCGCAGATTCTTGCTGACCGCAACAAGGAATTCACCCAGCTGATCCGGGACGGCGGACTGCTGGTGCAGGAGCTCAACAATCGCCAGCAGGCGATTTCGCAGCTGCTCACCGGAACTCAGCGCGTCTCTCAGCAGCTCACCGGTCTCGTTCGTGACAACGAGGCGGCAATCGGGCCGGCGCTGACGCAGCTCAACGGCGTCATCGACATCCTGAAGGCCAACAACGAGAACTTGGACAAGGCACTGAAGCTCTACGAACCCTTCATTCGCTTGTACGCCAACGTGGTCGGCAACGGCCGTTGGTTCGACCAGGTCGTCGTGAACCTCCTTCCGCCGGGTCTGCCGGATATTCCGGGCTACCGTGACCCCGTTCGTACGTTGGGAGGCAACTGATGGCTGATACCGCCGAAGCCGGAAGCGGCTCCAAGAAGCGCTCGATCGCGATCATCGCTGCTGTTCTGATCGGATTACTCGTGATCGGTGGTGCGCTGTGGTGGGCGTTCACTCGCGCCGGTACCACCAAGATCACCGCCTACTTCGACAAGTCGGTGGGTATCTACGACGGGTCCGACGTTCGTGTTCTCGGAGTGAAGGTCGGCACCGTCGAATCGGTCGAACCTCAGGGAGACCAGGTCAAGGTCGAGTTGCGTGTCGATCGTGGGATCGACATCCCCGCCGGTGCCAGCGCCGCTCAGATCACGCCGTCGGTGGTTGCCGACCGCTACATCCAGCTGACCCCGGTCTTCACCGGTGGCGACAAGATGGCCAGCGGTGCAGTAATTCCGATCGAGAAGACGGCGACGCCCGTCGAGGTCGACCAGTTGTACTCCAGCATCGACGAACTCGCGTCGGCGCTCGGTCCCGAGGGCGCCAACAAGAACGGCGCGCTGTCCGATTTCGTCGAGACCGGTGCGGCCAACCTCGAGGGCAACGGCGAAGCGTTGGGGGACAGCATCACCAACCTCTCGGATGCTGCTCGGACGCTGAACGATTCGCGTGACAACATCTCGCTGACCATCAAGAACCTGGATACTTTCGTGGGCGCACTCGCGGCCAACGATCAGCAGGTGCGTCAGTTCAACACTCAGCTGTCGGATCTGACCGGGTTCTTGGCGGGTGAACGCGACGACCTCGGCGCCGCCCTGAATCAGCTGTCGATTGCTCTCGGCGACGTCGCGAAGTTCGTGGCCGACAACCGTGATCAATTGGTCCAGACAACCGAGGGACTCGTCGAACCGACACAGACACTGGCGAACAACAAGGAAGCGCTGGCCAACACGCTCACCATGCTTCCGCTGGCGATCTCCAACCTCGTCAACTCCTACGACGCCGAATCAGGTGTGCTGGCTTCACGTCTGGCGTTCCCCGATCTGCAGAACCCGGCCGGGGTGCTCTGCAAGTTGATGGACCTCGGCAAGCTGTTGCCCGGTGATCCGCGATTCGAGGCGCTGGGACGGCAGATGCAACCGGCCATCGACCAGTGTGCAAATGTCGCCGCGATGACCGATGCAGCGAATCAGGCCGCAGGACTGAATCTTCCCTTCGGCATCCTCGCCGGATCCGAACGTCAGATGCAGGTAGTTCCGGGCACTGTGCCTGGCGTCGTGTCACCGCGACTCAACAGTGGAAACGGGGAGGGCGAGTGAAGCGTTCATTGATTGTCGGCGCCGGACTGTGCGCCGTCCTGATCTCGGCAACCGCCTGCTCGTCCGAGGGCATCTACGCGGTCCCGCTTCCCGGCGGTCCCGATGTGGGTTCCGATCCGATGCACTTGACCATTCAGTTCGACGACGTGCTCGACTTGGTTCCGCAGTCCGCTGTGAAGGTCGACGGAGTTCCCGTCGGGCGCGTCGACGACGTGTCCGTCGGACCGGACGGATGGACCGCGGACGTCGGTATCATCCTCGACTCGTCGGTTGATCTACCCGCCAACGCAATTGCCGCGGTCGAGCAGACCAACCTGCTCGGCGAGAAGTTCATCCAGTTGTCGGCCCCGCCGTCCGGACCGGACTCTGCGAAGCTGGCCGACGGAGACCTGATTCCGTTGGATCGCACTCGCCACGCCACCGAGATCGAGCAGGTTCTCGGCGCATTGTCGCTGCTGCTCAACGGCGGCGGTGTGGGCCAGTTGCAACCCATCGTCGAAGAACTCGGTGCCGCGTTCGACGGTCGCGAAGGCAAGACGAGAAGCCTTCTGGAGCAGGCGAACACACTCATCGGCGGACTCAACGAGCAGCGTGACGACATCACACGAGCGCTCGACGGCCTGGATGTGCTCTCGACCCGCGTCAACGATCAGAACGAGAAGATCGGGAAGATTCTCGAGGAACTCCCCGTTGCGACACAGGTTCTCAACGAGCAGCGTCCGCAGTTGACTCAGATGCTCGCTCAGGTGGATCGACTCGGAACAGTGGGAACCGACGTCCTCACACAGTCCAAGGACGACCTGATCGCCGATCTTCAGGCTCTGCGTCCGACGCTGCAGGCGCTCGCAGACTCCGGTGACGACTTCGTCGGGGCACTTCCGTTCCTGCCGACGTTCCCGTTCCCGGACGGTGTCGAGAAAATTGCACAGGGTGGTTCCGTGAATCTCTTCCTGAGTGTCGACCTGCAGATCGGCAATACTCTCTCGGGTCTCGGTGTCGGACAAGGCGAACCGGAATACCGTCAGCCGAAGTTCGGCAATCCCAAGCCGGTAGTCGATCCGTCGAACCCGTACTACAACGGAAACGGCCCGCGTCCGGGTTGGCCGACGGTGTCACTGCTGCCGATCGCTCCGATTCTGCCGCAGGTTCCCGTTGTCGCCGGTCTTCCCGCCACAACAGCGGGTGATCCGGCAACGCCGGCGCCTGCGGCGAACCCACTCAACCCCATCCAGGGAATGCTGGAACAGTTCGGAATCGGCGGTGATGGACAGTGAGATCAGCTCTGGTCAGATGGCAGCTCGTCGGCTTTGTCGTGGTAGCGCTCCTGGGTCTCATCTACGTCGGCGCCAAGTACGTGCGCCTGGACAACCTCATGGGGTTCGGGCAGTACACGGTCAAGAC
Source organism: Rhodococcus baikonurensis (assembly GCF_040489275.1). NCBI lineage: Bacteria > Bacillati > Actinomycetota > Actinomycetes > Mycobacteriales > Nocardiaceae > Rhodococcus > Rhodococcus baikonurensis. Next base: position 536,694 of record NZ_JBEUOQ010000003.1, read on the forward strand.
CGAATTGGCCACGTCCGGTGGAATTTTCACCAACGCCGAAGTGACGTATCGCGGCGTGCCGGTCGGGCGAGTGGGCGACATGTCGTTGACCGAGGACGGAATTCAGGTCGACCTGAAAATCGACAACAGTGCTCCGGAGATTCCTGCATCGGCCCGTGCCGTCGTGGCTAACCGCTCCGCCATCGGTGAGCAGTATGTCGACCTCCAGCCCGATACCGATCAGGGACCGTTCCTCGAGGACGGCTCGGTGATCGCGGTGGGGGACACCACAACTCCGATCCCGATCGAGGATGTGCTGACCAGTGCCAACGGCTTGGTCAAGTCCGTGCCGGTCGACGCACTCCACACCGTCGCCGTCGAACTCGGTGCAGCGTTCAACGGCAAGGGCGAGGACATTCAGGTCCTGGCCGATTCACTGTCCGGTCTTTCGCAGTCCGGGCTCGACACTCTGCCTCAGACGCTCGCGCTGATTCGGAACAGTGAGACGGTACTGACGACACAGTCGGATCAGTCCTCCGCGATCAAGCAGTTCAGCACCGATCTCGATGCCGTGACGGCGCAGTTGCGGACCAGTGATCCGGATATCCGACGCTTGATCGACAACGGCATCCCGGCGAGCGATCAGATCGGCGCCCTGATCAACGAGGGTGGTCCGAGCCTGACGACCGACCTGACAAACCTGGCGGCCACCACCAAAACGCTTGCACCGCGAACGATCGCGTTGCAGCCGTTCCTGATCTTCCTTCCCGGCCTCGCCGCTGCCGCACCGACGGTTGCTCCCGGCGACGGAACGGTCCATCAGGGCTTGGTGCTGGAGACCAACAATCCGCTCTCGTGCACGGTTGGTCACGAAGGCACCATGGCAATCCTGGACGAGATGAAGCGTCAGAACCCCAATTTCGACGACACGCAGCAGGATTTCCCACTCAACACCGCGGCGTCGTGTGAGACGCCGCTGGGCAGCGAGACGGGCGTCCGCAGTGCCAACCGCGTGGTGTACGCCGATCCCGACACGATCCAGCCTTGGGACTTCAAGCCGAAGGTCGATCCGGACAAGTTGAACCTCAACCCGATCGCGACGCAGTTGGCGCCGTTGCTCGGAGTGACACCGAAGTAGACCGATCCGAATGTGATCGAGTTTGTGCAGTTCAGGCTACTGAGTTGTGGCAGTTGACGATTCGCGGCCAGAGGCTGGGCAAAACAGGTAAGTAGGGTAGTGAGTGTGATTCAGAGAAACAGTTCCCCGCAGTCCAGCGGGCCCGAGCAAGTCGAATCGGGAGCGCCGACAACCGGTAGACCGAAGGGGCTGACAGCGTCTCTGATTGCGGTCGGTGTCTTGCTTCTGGCGGCAGTGGTTGCGCTCGGTGTGTTCGGCGTCCCGTACGTCCGGGCGCTCACCACCGACCGCACTACCGCCGAGATGCGTGACGACGCGCTGGTCGGTGCGCAGCAAGTCGCGATCAACCTCAACAACGCGGATTCGGCGAATCTCGACCAGTCGATCGAGAACATGCGTTCTTCGGTGACCGGTGACGAGATGACGACGTACCTGCAGACCGTTCAGGATTCCATCACCGACGAGTTGCGTAACTCGGGCTCGAAGGCTGACACCGAAGTCGTTCAGTCCGCGCTCACCGAACTCAACACCGATGACCGGACCGCCACGGCTCTGGTCGTCGTTCGAGTGACCACGACGCAGGGCAATCAGTTCGTCAAGAATCAGCTCGGCATGCGGCTGGGCATGGTCGAGGTCGACGGGGTCTGGAAGGCGCAGTCAGCTGATCCGATCGGATCGCGACTCGATCTCGGCTCCGGCACTCTGCCGGCGGCCGACGGCTCCACGCCTGCACCTGATGCAACGCCTGCCCCTGGTTCGGGGACCGAGGCACCTGCGTCCGGTGCTCCTGCACCGACAACCGAGGGTGGTGATTCCGGTGGCCAGTAGTTCGTCGAATCTGCACACCGACATCCCTCGAAGGAGAAGCGCGTAATGCCACCCAAACGTCGTACCGGCGGACCGTCCTCCCCGCAGAACCGTCGGCCGAAGATCGCCGGAAGCGCTCGTTCACTCAACGTCCCCGCGGGGACGTCCGATTCGGATTCGGTCGAGCCCACGATCGAAAAGCCGGAAGAAGAAACACAGGAGGCTGTGACATCGGAGGCTGCGAAGCCGACGCTCGCGAAGGCAGAATCCGGAGACGCCGAGCCGCCGAAGCCGGAAACCGACGCTCCGGAATCCACCCCGGTCCCCGATCTCACCAAGCCGGTGAAGACAGCCGCAGACGAACCGAAGGTAGCCGCGGGAGAAGCGGAGGGCGCCGCCCCCACTGCCCCGCAGGCCGACGCGGGGGAGTCGCCGGCAACATCCACACAGCCGAAGGGCAGCTGGCGCCTGGTTGCGATCCTGGGGGCCGCGGCGGTGATCGTCGCGATCGTCGCCGGCATCGCCTTCTTCAAAGTCGGCGCGAAGACGGACGACATCGCCTGGGTGGACGAAGGCGCCACGGCCGAGGTTCTTCGCGTGACGCCGTCGGCGTTGGCGGCAGTCTTCACGTTTTCTCCCGACACGTTCGACGCCGATTTCGACAAGGGTGTCCAGGGACTGAATCAGTCGATGCGTGACCAGCTGACGCAGTACAAGGACACGCAGAAGGCCGGTGTCGAACAAACTCAGACGGCAACGACCGCTGATGTCCCGCTGATCGGGATCACACGACTCGAGAAGGACCGGGCACAGTTGCTCGCCCAACTGAACGTCAGTTCGACGCAGAACGGCGTGGCGGCAGACTCTCGCTCCGGAATGGTCATCGTGAGCCTGGAGAAACAAGACGGAAACTGGCTGATCTCGGAGATTCGCGACCAGTAGCACCTGCGTACCACGACGAGGATCTGGACCGACGCACGATCTCGGTCCAGATTTTTCGTATGTGACGCCGTTGCTGGCTACACTTCCGGTGGCAGTGTTCGAATGCGCGTCACGAATGTTCGAATGCTGCGACACGCGCTCTCGCCCTTGACGGAGCGGTCCGCAAGGTCCACTCTGATCGGTGAACATGCACGGACGAGTGATCGGCAGTCTCACGTCAGTTTCTGAATTCGACCCTCAGTTACACCCGACTCGACATTTCCAGAGTAAGGGTGTACTTTTGGACGTTGCGCTGGCTGCCTCCTGTCCACCCCTCGTCTCAACCGCTGCGAAGTCAAGTACTTCTTGCTTTCTGCGACGGGTTTCGTTCGGGTTGTAACCAGCGAAATTCGAAGCAGATACAGCGGCGGTCGCAACAGCACGGAGCGGCCCGCGTGAGGTGCTGGAAGGACGCATCTTGGCAGTCTCTAGCCAGACCAAGGCAGTTTCCGGAATCCCCGGAGCCCCGAAGAGGGTTTCGTTCGCGAAAGTTCGCGAACCCCTCGAAGTTCCCGGGCTTCTTGACGTACAGACAGATTCGTTCGAGTGGCTGATCGGCGCGCAGAGTTGGCGCGAACGAGCAGCGGCACTCGGCGACAATGCAGTGTCCGGTGGTCTCGAGGACATCCTCGCGGAGCTTTCTCCGATCGAGGATTTCAACGGCACTATGTCGCTGTCCTTCTCCGACCCTCGATTCGACGAGGTCAAGGCCTCGACGGACGAGTGCAAAGACAAGGACATGACCTACGCGGCGCCTTTGTTCGTCACCGCGGAGTTCATCAACAACAACACTGGTGAGATCAAGAGCCAGACGGTCTTCATGGGAGATTTCCCGATGATGACCGACAAGGGCACCTTCATCATCAACGGCACCGAGCGCGTGGTCGTCTCGCAGCTCGTGCGTTCCCCCGGTGTGTACTTCGACATGAGCGTCGACAAGAGCACCGAGAAGGATCTGCACAGCGTCAAGGTGATCCCGGGTCGCGGCGCATGGCTCGAGTTCGACGTCGACAAGCGCGACACCGTTGGTGTCCGTATCGACCGCAAGCGTCGTCAGCCTGTCACCGTCCTGCTCAAGGCACTCGGCTGGACCACCGAGCAGATCACGGAGCGCTTCGGCTTCTCCGAGATCCTCATGGCCACGCTGGAGAAGGACAACACCGCCGGCACCGATGAGGCGTTGCTCGACATCTACCGCAAGCTGCGTCCGGGCGAGCCCCCCACCAAGGAGAGCGCGCAGACCCTGCTGGAGAACCTGTTCTTCAAGGACAAGCGCTACGACCTCGCTCGCGTGGGTCGTTACAAGATCAACAAGAAGCTCGGCCTGAACGCGGGTCAGCCGATCGTTGCATCCACTCTCACCGAAGAAGACATCGTCGCCACCGTCGAGTACCTCGTGCGTCTGCACGCAGGTGACACCTCGATGACGGCTCCGGGCGGCGTCGAGGTTCCCGTCGAGGTCGACGACATCGACCACTTCGGCAACCGTCGTCTGCGTACGGTCGGCGAGCTCATCCAGAACCAGATCCGCGTGGGCTTGTCCCGCATGGAGCGTGTGGTTCGTGAGCGCATGACCACGCAGGACGTCGAGGCAATCACGCCTCAGACGCTGATCAACATCCGTCCCGTCGTCGCTGCGATCAGGGAGTTCTTCGGAACCTCCCAGCTGTCGCAGTTCATGGACCAGAACAACCCGCTGTCGGGGCTGACGCACAAGCGTCGTCTGTCCGCCCTCGGCCCGGGTGGTCTGTCCCGTGAGCGCGCCGGCCTCGAGGTTCGCGACGTTCACCCGTCGCACTACGGCCGCATGTGCCCGATCGAGACCCCGGAAGGCCCGAACATCGGCCTGATCGGTTCGCTGTCGGTCTACGCACGCGTCAACCCGTTCGGTTTCATCGAGACCCCGTACCGTCGCGTCGTCGACGGACAGGTGACCGACGAGGTCGACTACCTGACCGCTGACGAAGAAGACCGCCACGTGGTCGCGCAGGCCAACTCGGCCATCGACCGCGAGGGTCGCTTCACCGACTCGAAGATTCTCGTCCGCCGTAAGGGTGGCGAGGTCGAGTTCGTCGCGTCCTCCGACATCGACTACATGGACGTTTCGCCGCGTCAGATGGTGTCGGTCGCAACCGCGATGATTCCGTTCCTCGAGCACGACGATGCAAACCGTGCCCTGATGGGCGCGAACATGCAGCGTCAGGCTGTCCCGCTGGTTCGCAGCGAGGCACCTCTCGTCGGAACCGGCATGGAGCTGCGTGCAGCTGTGGATGCCGGCGACGTCATCATCACCGAGAAGACCGGTGTCGTGGAGGAGATCTCCGCGGACTACGTCACGGTGATGGCTGACGACGGAAGCCGCAAGACGTACCGGATGCGCAAGTTCGCGCGTTCCAACCAGGGCACCTGCGCCAACCAGCGTCCGATCGTGGACGAGGGACAGCGTGTCGAGGCCGGCCAGGTTCTGGCCGACGGCCCTTGCACCGAGAACGGTGAGATGGCGCTGGGCAAGAACTTGCTCGTCGCGATCATGCCGTGGGAAGGCCACAACTACGAGGACGCGATCATTCTGTCGCAGCGTCTCGTGGAAGAGGACGTCCTGACCTCGATTCACATCGAGGAGCACGAGATCGATGCCCGCGACACCAAGCTCGGTGCCGAGGAAATCACTCGCGACATCCCGAACGTCTCCGACGAGGTCCTCGCTGACCTCGACGAGCGCGGCATCATCCGTATCGGTGCCGAGGTTCGTGACGGCGACGTGCTGGTCGGAAAGGTCACGCCGAAGGGCGAGACCGAGCTGACCCCCGAAGAGCGCCTCCTTCGCGCCATCTTCGGTGAGAAGGCTCGCGAGGTTCGTGACACGTCCCTCAAGGTTCCTCACGGTGAGACCGGCAAGGTCATCGGAATCCGCGTGTTCTCGCGTGACGAAGACGACGATCTGCCTCCCGGTGTCAACGAGTTGGTCCGCGTCTACGTGGCACAGAAGCGCAAGATCCAGGACGGCGACAAGCTCGCCGGCCGCCACGGCAACAAGGGCGTCATCGGCAAGATCCTGCCGCAGGAAGACATGCCGTTCCTCTCGGACGGCACGCCTGTCGACATCATCTTGAACACGCACGGCGTCCCGCGTCGTATGAACATCGGCCAGGTCTTGGAGACCCACCTCGGGTGGATCGGCAAGACCGGCTGGAACGTTCAGATCGCGTCCGACGGCTCTCGTCCCGACTGGGCTGCGACCCTGCCGGAAGAGATGCTGTCCGCTCCGGCCGACTCGAACATCGCCACCCCGGTGTTCGACGGTGCGAAGGAAGACGAGCTCACCGGTCTCCTCGGCGCGACGCTGCCTAACCGTGACGGCGAGCAGATGGTCGGACCCGACGGAAAGGCCACCTTGTTCGACGGCCGCTCCGGCGAGCCGTTCCCGTACCCGGTCTCGGTCGGTTACATGTACATCATCAAGCTGCACCACTTGGTCGACGACAAGATCCACGCTCGTTCGACCGGTCCGTACTCGATGATCACGCAGCAGCCTCTCGGTGGTAAGGCCCAGTTCGGTGGCCAGCGCTTCGGTGAGATGGAGTGCTGGGCGATGCAGGCCTACGGCGCGGCTTACACGCTGCAGGAACTGCTGACCATCAAGTCTGACGACGTGGTCGGTCGAGTCAAGGTGTACGAAGCCATCGTCAAGGGCGAGAACATCCCCGAACCCGGCATCCCCGAGTCGTTCAAGGTGCTCCTCAAGGAGCTCCAGTCGCTCTGTCTCAACGTGGAGGTGCTGTCCTCGGACGGCGCGGCCATCACGATGGCGGACGGCGACGACGAGGACTTGGAGCGGGCCGCAGCGAACCTGGGCATCAACCTGTCCAGGAACGAAGCTGCGACGGTCGACGACCTCGCGAACTAGGTTTCGGTCCCCGGGTTGCTCTTGAAAGAGCGGCCCGGGGGCGTAGTTCACATTTGAATTGGCAGTCAGGTTGCCGGGTGACCGGCAACCGTAACCCCAACGGGGAAAGGAAGTTACGTGCTCGACGTCAACTTCTTCGATGAACTCCGCATTGGCTTGGCCAGTGCAGAGGACATCCGCAATTGGTCCTACGGCGAGGTCAAGAAGCCGGAGACCATCAACTACCGCACGCTCAAGCCCGAGAAGGACGGCCTCTTCTGCGAGAAGATCTTCGGCCCCACCCGGGACTGGGAGTGCTACTGCGGTAAGTACAAGCGTGTCCGCTTCAAGGGCATCATCTGTGAGCGCTGTGGCGTCGAGGTCACTCGCGCCAAGGTTCGTCGTGAGCGCATGGGTCACATCGAACTGGCCGCACCGGTCACGCACATCTGGTACTTCAAGGGTGTTCCGAGCCGTCTCGGTTACCTGCTCGACCTGGCTCCGAAGGATCTCGAAAAGATCATCTACTTCGCTGCCTACGTCATCGTCGGCGTCGACGAGGAGCTCCGTCACAACGAGCTGTCCACCCTCGAAGCCGAGATGCAGGTCGAGAAGAAGACCGTCGCAGATCAGCGTGACGCCGATCTCGAGGCACGTGCGCAGAAGCTCGAAGCCGACATTGCCGAGCTGGAGGCAGAGGGCGCGAAGTCCGATGTCCGCCGCAAGGTCAAGGACGGCGGCGAGCGCGAAATGCGTCAGCTCCGTGACCGCGCGCAGCGTGAGCTGGATCGTCTCGACGAGATCTGGACCACCTTCACCAAGCTGAGCGTCAAGCAGCTCATCATCGACGAGCTCCTGTACCGCGAGCTGGTCGACCGTTACGGCGAGTACTTCACGGGTGCGATGGGCGCAGAGTCCATCCAGATCCTGATGCAGAACTTCGACCTCGACGCCGAGGCAGAGTCTCTCCGCGAGACCATCCGCAGCGGCAAGGGCCAGAAGAAGCTGCGTGCACTCAAGCGCCTCAAGGTGGTTGCGGCTTTCCAGACCAACGGCAACTCGCCGATGGGCATGGTCCTCAACGCTGTTCCGGTGATCCCGCCGGAGCTTCGCCCGATGGTTCAGCTCGACGGTGGACGTTTCGCGACGTCCGACCTCAACGACCTGTACCGCCGCGTCATCAACCGCAACAACCGCCTCAAGCGACTGATCGACCTCGGTGCTCCCGAGATCATCGTCAACAACGAGAAGCGGATGCTGCAGGAGTCCGTCGACGCCCTGTTCGACAACGGCCGTCGTGGACGTCCGGTCACCGGACCGGGTAACCGCCCGCTGAAGTCCCTGAGCGATCTGCTCAAGGGCAAGCAGGGTCGTTTCCGTCAGAACCTGCTCGGTAAGCGCGTCGACTACTCGGGTCGTTCCGTGATCGTCGTCGGTCCTCAGCTCAAGCTGCACCAGTGTGGCCTGCCCAAGCTGATGGCTCTCGAGCTGTTCAAGCCGTTCGTGATGAAGCGTCTGGTCGATCTCAACCACGCGCAGAACATCAAGTCTGCAAAGCGCATGGTCGAGCGCAAGCGCGTCCAGGTGTGGGACGTCCTCGAAGAGGTCATCGCCGAGCACCCCGTGCTGCTCAACCGTGCACCTACGCTGCACCGTCTGGGTATCCAGGCATTCGAGCCGCAGCTCGTCGAGGGCAAGGCCATTCAGCTCCACCCGCTGGTGTGTGAGGCCTTCAACGCCGACTTCGACGGTGACCAGATGGCTGTTCACCTCCCGCTGTCGGCAGAGGCTCAGGCCGAGGCACGCATCTTGATGCTGTCCTCGAACAACATCCTCTCGCCTGCTTCGGGTCGCCCGCTCGCCATGCCGCGTCTGGACATGGTCACGGGTCTGTTCCACCTGACCCGTCTCGACGAGGGTGTCACCGGTGAGCTCGTTGCTCCGACCAACGACGAGGCAGAGCAGGGCGTGTACTCCTCGCCCGCCGAGGCTCAGATGGCAGTCGACCGCGGCGCGCTCTCGGTTCAGGCTCAGATCAAGGTGCGTCTGACGCAGCAGCGTCCGCCGCGCGACCTCGAGAACGAACTGTTCCCCGAGGGCTGGAACTACGGTGACGGCTGGACCGCCACCACGACACTCGGCCGTGTGCTCTTCAACGAGCTGCTTCCGGCGGACTACCCGTTCGTCAACGAGCAGATGCCGAAGAAGCGCCAGGCGACGATCATCAACGATCTCGCCGAGCGGTACCCGATGATCGTGGTTGCTCAGACCGTCGACAAGCTCAAGGACGTCGGGTTCTACTGGGCCACCCGTTCGGGTGTCACGGTCTCGATTTCCGACGTGCTCGTGCCGCCGGAGAAGCCTGCCATCATCGAGGACTTCGAGGCTCAGGCCGACAAGATCGAGAAGCAGTACCAGCGTGGTGCTCTGGACAAGAAGGAGCGCAACAGCGCTCTGGTCACCATTTGGCAGGAAGCGACCGACAAGGTCGGCAAGGCCATGGAGGCTCATTTCCCCGACAGCAACCCGATCCCGATGATCGTGAAGTCCGGCGCAGCCGGCAACATGACTCAGGTTCGCTCGCTCGCCGGTATGAAGGGTCTGGTGACAAACCCGAAGGGTGAGTTCATCCCGCGTCCGATCAAGTCTTCCTTCAAGGAAGGCCTGACCGTTCTCGAGTACTTCATCAACACGCACGGTGCTCGCAAGGGTCTGGCCGATACCGCACTCCGCACCGCCGACTCGGGTTACCTGACCCGTCGTCTGGTGGACGTTTCGCAGGACGTCATCGTCCGCGAGGTCGACTGTGGAACAGAGCGCGGCATCGTCACCACGATCGCCGAGAAGCAGGCCGACGGCACGATGATCCGCGATGCTCACGTGGAGACCAGCACGTACGCCCGTACCTTGGCGGCCGATGCAGTCGACGCGAACGGCACCGTCATCGTCGAGCGTGGCCACGATCTCGGTGACCCCGCGATCGATGCTCTGCTCGAAGCCGGCATCACGACGGTCAAGGTCCGCTCGGTCCTGACCTGCACCACCGGCACCGGCGTTTGCGCCACTTGCTACGGCCGCTCGATGGCCACCGGCAAGCTGGTCGACATCGGTGAGGCTGTCGGTATCGTCGCCGCTCAGTCGATCGGTGAGCCCGGTACCCAGCTGACCATGCGTACCTTCCACCAGGGTGGTGTCGCAGGAGATGACATCACCGGCGGTCTGCCGCGTGTCCAGGAGCTGTTCGAGGCACGTGTGCCCAAGGGCAAGGCTCCTATCGCGGACGTCACCGGTCGGGTACAGCTCGAAGACGGCGATCGTTTCTACAAGATCACCATCGTTCCGGACGACGGCGGCGAAGAGGTTGTCTACGACAAGCTCAGCAAGCGTCAGCGTCTGCGCGTCTTCAAGCACGCCGACGGTCGCGAAAGCCTCTTGGCTGACGGTGACCACGTCGAGGTCGGACAGCAGCTCATGGAAGGTGCTGCCGATCCCCACGAGGTCCTGCGAGTCATGGGTCCGCGTCAGGTTCAGATCCACTTGGTCAACGAGGTCCAGGAGGTGTACCGGAGCCAGGGTGTGTCGATCCACGACAAGCACATCGAGGTCATCGTGCGCCAGATGCTTCGTCGCGTGACGATCATCGATTCCGGTGCCACCGAGTTCCTGCCCGGTTCGCTCACCGAGCGCGCCGAGTTCGAGTCGGCAAACCGCCGCGTTGTCGCCGAGGGTGGCGAGCCCGCAGCCGGCCGTCCGGTGCTCATGGGTATCACGAAGGCGTCGCTCGCGACGGATTCGTGGCTGTCCGCGGCATCGTTCCAGGAGACCACTCGTGTCTTGACCGACGCGGCTATCAACTGCCGTTCGGACAAGCTGATCGGTCTGAAGGAAAATGTCATCATCGGCAAGCTGATCCCTGCCGGTACCGGTATCAACCGTTACCGCAACATCCAGGTTCAGCCCACCGAAGAGGCACGCGCCGCTGCTTACGCAGTGCCGTCGTACGACGACCAGTACTACAGCCCGGACGGCTTCGGCCAGAACACCGGTGCTGCAGTTCCGCTGGACGACTACGGCTTCAGCAACGACTACCGCTAGCGGTTAGTTCGTAGAAAATCCCCCCACCTCGAAAGAGGCGGGGGGATTTTTCATGGCAGGAGTCGTTCGTGTTCAGGAGTTATTGCCGCTGAGGTCCGGGATGACGATCTCCTGGACAGCCCACTTGTTGCCGTCGGGGTCGGCGAAGTAGATGAACCGTCCCCAGGCCTGGTCGTCGATCGGGCTGATGTCGATGCCGCGGCTCTTGAACTCGCGCTCGGCCTCTTCGATGTCTTTGACCACTACCTGCATGCCGACGACGGAACCGGGCTCGGCGTCGGTGATTCCCTTGCCGATGCAGATCGAGCAGGCGGAGCCGGGTGGTGTCAGCTGGACGAATCGCAGGTCCTCGCTGACCGTGTGATCGTGGTCGGCATTGAAGCCGAGGCGGACGTAGAAGTCCTTGGCGCGGTCGATGTCGGTGACGGGAATGGCGACCAGTTCGAGCTTGATGTCCATGACGTGCCCTTCATGTGATGGTGAATTCCGGCGACAGGTCCAGTGTTGCGGGTATTGCGGTCAGAAACGGTCCTCGTTCGGCGCCCGGATGAAAGTTTCCGAATTCCTTGTTGCTCCGAGAGTGCTTCTCTCACTGCTCGACCGATCCCGAACCAGGAGCGGATACCCCGACTCCGCAGCTCTGACGCATTCCGTCGAACGCGCCGCGCACGCCGACGCGCTCGGCTACCACCGGTTCTGGGTGGCCGAGCATCACGCAGTGCCCGGGATCGGGAGCGGGTCGCCGGCAGTACTGCTCGCCGCGATCGGCGCGCAGACGCGCGAGATCAGACTCGGGAGCGGTGGGGTCATGCTGCCGAATCACCAACCACTGATCGTCGCCGAGCAGTTCTTGATGCTGGAGGCTCTGTACCCGGGACGAATCGATCTCGGCCTCGGTCGATCGCTGGGATTCACGGAGCCTGTTCGTCAGGCATTACGACGCAGCAAGGATGCTCCGGACACGTTTGCGTCGGATCTGGAAGAGGTGCGGCGCTACCTTGACGGATCCGCGCCTGTGACGGCACGGCCGGCGTCGGAGACCGGGGTGCCGATCTTCGTGCTCGCGACGCGCACGGGCCTGGAAGTGGCAGCGCAACTGGGGCTTCCGGTGGTCGTGGGTGGGCCGATACTCGGAATCGGGGGTACCGGCCGGGTGGATGCACTGGACGAGTACCGCCGGGCTTTCCGGGCCACCGACGCTCATCCCGAACCCTATGTGGTGGTCTCTCTCGAGGTGGCGGTTGCCGATACCACCGACGCGGCGCGTGAGTTGCTGATCCCGGAGGCATACGCACTCGCAGAATCGTCACGGACAGGGGAGTTTCCGCCGCTGGTGTCACCGGACGAGATCAGGCACGCCCCGCGCAGTGACCGAAACGCCAGGCGGATCGAGTCGTTCATGGCGTCGGCGCTCCACGGGACGCCCGTCGAGGTGAAGCAGCAACTTCACGATCTGGCCGAGCGGACCGGTGCCGACGAAGTGTTGGCGTCGACGTCGACGTACGACCGTGACGCGCTTGCACTTTCGGACCGCATGCTACGTGAGGTGCTCTAGCGGTGTGGTTGATCTAACGAGGCACGTGAAACTCGAGCAGCGTCGCGACGGAGTCGTCGAGGTCGGTCCACGGCACCGGTACGGAGAGGACGGCGATCGCCGAAGTCGGGAACTTGTCGCGGATACGTTGGGCCGCTTCGGAGTTTTCGTTCGATGCGAGATCGAGTGCAGTCCAGGGAATTCCGGGTTCGTGTCCGACGATCAGGAGCGTCTTGACGTGGTCGGACGTGGTTCGCGCAGCTGCAATGACGTCTGCGGGTGAGCCGCCGTAGATGGACTTCTCGAATCCGGCGGGAGCTTCGATTCCCGTCGAGGCAAGAGTTTCGACGGTCCGCCGGGAGGTGGAGCACAGGACGGCGTCGACGGGCGGGACGTTTTCGCGGATCCATTCGCCGCCGATGCGGGCCTCGCGCAGGCCCCGTTCGGCGAGCGGACGCTCGTGATCACGGATGCCCTCGGGGTAGCTGGACTTGCCGTGTCGCATGAGGACGAGGGTGCGGTGGTCGGCCATGCGTTCACGGTATCCGCTTTATGCCCGCCAGTCCGGTTACTCTGGATGGTCAGGACCTTGAAGGAGGTTTTCGATGGCCGGTAAGAAGCTCGATCGAACTAATGCCCGAACTGCACTCGAGTTTGTACGCGAAAGCCCCACCATCGCTTTCATCACCGTTGCCCCGGCAGTGGTCGTGTTCGGCGTGGTGTGGTGGCTCTTCGGTTTCTGGGCCGCGATTCTTCTCGCGTTGGTGTTCGGTGTCGCGGCTGTCGCGACCCAGAAACTGCGTTAGAGGGCGCTCACCTGCGCAACTGCGCGGAGCGCTTCGCCGACCAGGAACCAGACCGTGACGGTCTTGTCGTCGACGCGGCTGCGCAGGACGACGTCGTCGCTGGAGACGATGGGGGAGAGGTACTCGATCAGTGCTCGATGCGGAACCGTACGCAGTTCGGTGCGAGCGCTGAGGACCTCTTCGACCGCCTGCCAGTAGACGGCGTTGTTGACGTGGTCGAACGGGTCGATGTCGGTGGCGCGCAGAGCGAACGGCGTGTCGAGAACACCAGCGTCGTCCGCCTCCGGTGCGTTCTCGGCAAGGACACGCTTCCACTTCAGACGATGCTCGTCGGTGGATTCTTCCAACGGCCGCATGAAGTCGTCGCTCATCCGGGTGGGCATGCCTGACTCGGCGCTGATGTTGATCCAGAAACCTTCGGTCTCCATCAGGGCGCCGTTGCTGCCGTCGAAGCGCACGCGCATGTTCGCCCATCTCGTGGAGAAGCCGGAGCACCAGCGAGTCATCGTCAACTCTTCCGGCCAGATCGCCGGGCGTACGACATCGACGACCGTACGACGCACGATCCAGAGCGGATGGGTGTCGATGGCGCCCGCGGCTTCGATGTTGTCGTTGCCGATGTCCTGCAGGTAGCGGGCGACGGCGTCGAGCCTGACCTGCTTGGCGACGTCGATGTCGCCGGTGCGGACCGGGCGGGACTTGACGAAGATCGGTCCTCTGTCGGGCTGCTGCGCGAGCGTGAGATCTGGGTTCACGTGAGATTCCTGTTCGCTGGAGTGAGCCGATTCTGTCAGGCTTTTCAGCGAGTGGCGATTATCTGCTTTCCGCAGCCGGAACCGTCGACCATTCGTGCCACGGCGACGGCGGTGTCGGCAAGGGGATGAACGGAGTCGATCACCGGGGTGATGTCTCCGGCGTCGATCATCTGCGTCAGGACCTCCAGATCTTCGGCGTTCTCCGAAGCGATGAGGGTGCCCATTTTCTGAGATATGAACGGAGACAAGCAGTGTGCGCGGATCTGGCGATCGATTCCGCCGAGCCACCGTCCGCCGTTCTCGCCGCCGACGATTACCAGCGTTCCAGTGCGTGTGAGCGCTCGTCGTAGGTCTCGCAGTCGGCGGTTGCCGCCGGTGTCGATGATGACGTCGTATCGATGTGATCCGTCGGTGGCGTCGTCGACGCGGTAGTCGAGAACCTCGTCGACTCCGAGGGAGCGGACGGTGTCGGTTTTCGAGGTGCTGCATACGCCGGTGACGTGAGCGCCCATGGCTTGTGCCACCTGCACCGCGTAGATCCCGACGCCACCGGATGCGCCGAGTACGAGGACGGATTGCCCCGCCTGCACGCGGCCGTGGTCGCGTACGGCTTGCAGCGCTGTAAGGGCGGAGACCGGCACCGCTGCTGCTTGTGCGAACGACAACCGGGCAGGTTTTGCGGCAATCTTGGTTTCGAGTGCGCGTGCGTATTCCGCAAACGAACCGACCGCGATCCCGTACACCTCCTGGCCGACTGCCACGCGGGTAACCGAGCTGCCGACGGCCTCGACGCGGCCGGACACGTCCAGCCCGCGGACCCGATTTTTGGGTGCGCGCAGTCCGAAACCGGCTAGGCGCAACGGATATGGCAGTCCGGCCATGAGATGCCATGCCCCGCGGTCGACGGACGCGGCCTCGACGCGTATCAGCACTTCGTTGTCGGCGACAGCGGGCCGCGGAATGCGGTCGACGTAGAGAACGTCGGCCTCGCCGTAGCGATCCTGTACGACGGCCGTCATCAGTTCCTTCGCCATGCGAGTCTCCGTTCGTCGAATACTTACGTCGTAAGTATTGCACTTACGGTGTAAGTTCTGTCAACGTGGAAAAGCGCGCAAGATTGACCCGAGACGACGTTGTACGCGCTGCTGTCGCGCTTGCCGATTCCGTCGGAATCGATTCGATGACCATGCGCAAGCTGGGGACCGAACTGGGCGTCGAGGCGATGTCTCTGTACAACCATGTTTCCGACAAGGGGGATCTGCTCGACAGAATGGTCGATGCGGTCTTCGCGGAGATCGATCTGCCGACGCCGGGACACCCGTGGCGCACGGAACTCCACGCGCGAGCGGTATCGACGCGGGAAGTGTTGGGGAGGCACCCGTGGGCAACTCCGTTGATGGAGTCCCGAACGACGCCTGGTCCCGCGACCCTGCGCCACCACGACGCCGTCATCGGAACACTACGCGCCGCAGAATTTCCGGTTGCCCTTGCTGCGCACGCCTTTTCGATCATGGATGCGTACATCTACGGCTTTGTGCTCCAAGAGGTGAGTCTGCCGTTCGAAACCGCGCAGGAAACGACGGAACTGGCGAACGCGATCATGGGGTCGTTCGAGAGCGGTCAGTATCCGCACCTGGCCGAGTTGACCACCGAGCATGTCCTGGCGCCCGGATACAGCTATGCCGCCGAATTCGCTTTCGGTCTGGATCTGATTCTCGACGGTCTCGACCGTCTGCACATCGGGAGTGAACGATGATCTGACGTGTGTACCGGGTTAAAGTCGAGAAAACCGGGTTACCGGTCCAGACTTCAGATGTCCCGAAGAGGAGCTTTCTGTGCGCGCCATGGTGGTTACGGAACTGTCCGGTCCCGAAGGAATTGTCGCGCAGGAGGTTCCCGAGCCCGCCGCCGAAGGTCTCGTCCTCATCGATGTGAAGGCCAGCGGTGTCTGCTTTCCGGATCTGCTGATCACCTACGGCAAGTACCAGATCCGCCCGGAACCGCCGTTCATTCCCGGAGCGGAGATCTCGGGCGTCGTGGTCTCCGCGCCGGAGGGATCGGGTTTCGCTCCGGGTGATCGTGTTCTCGCGGCCGCGTATCTGGGTGGGTATGCAGAGCGGATTGCCGTCAACCCGGCGCAGGTGCTTCGAATTCCGGACGGACTCGCTTTCGACGAGGCGGCGTCGCTGATCATCAATTATCAGACGATGGAGTTTGCGCTCGCTCGTCGCGCGAAGATCGTCGCGGGGGAGACGGTCGTTGTACTCGGCGCTGCGGGCGGTGTCGGAACGGCAACCATCCAGCTGGCCAAGGCACACGGTGCCCGGGTGATCGCGGTGGTACGACGCGAGGGCGTCGAGGACTTCCTTCGTGAGCTCGGCGCCGACGAGGTGGTCCCGCTTGCCCAGGGATGGGGCGAGCGTATTCGGGAACTGACCGACGGCGTCGGCGCGCAGATCGTCGTGGATCCGGTGGGCGGCGACGCGTTCGACGACGCGGTGCGTGTTCTGGCGCCGGAGGGCCGTCTTGTGGTGATCGGATTTGCCGGTGGCGGCATCCCCGAGGTCAAGGTGAACCGGGTGCTGTTCCGCAACATCAGCATTGTCGGAGCCGCGTGGGGCGAGTTCACACGCACCAATCCCGAAGCGGTAGCCGAGGTGCACGCATCGCTGGTAGAACACGTCCGAAACGGCTTGCGACCCCTGGTCAAGGCACGGTATCCCCTTGCTGATGCAGCAGTTGCCCTGGCTGATCTCGAAAGCGGCAAAGTTCTCGGAAAGGCCATCTTGCTGCAGGAATGATTCTTCGCAACGTGATGGTGGTCACCAAATAATAAGTTGCAACATGTTTTCATTTGGGCAATAGTTGCAACCGCACTACCATTTGCCAGGTGATCGCTTCCGATTCTGATGACCTGTATGGAGCACTCGACGAGTTGTTCACTCGCCTGATGAGCGCCGGTGATTCGGAGTCGATCGATGCGTTGATCGAGCTGGATCTCTCGTTCTCTCAGGTGCGTGTGCTGTTCGTGCTTGCGCAACGTGATGCGGCGATCCCGATCAACGAGGTTGCCGACGAGCTTCGGCTCTCGGTGGCAGCGACGGGGCGGAACATCGATCAGCTCGTGAACATGGGTCTGGTCGATCGCCGTGAAGACGAGCGGGACCGACGCGTCAAGCGGGTTTCCTTGTCGGAGGCCGGTCGTAAGGTGACGACCAACCACATCGAGTGCAAGCGCGGCCAGCTTCGTGAATTCGCGTCGCGTGTTCCTGAGCCAGAGCGGATTCGTCTGTTCGAGGCTCTCAAGCCCATTCTCGCGGGTGACTATCTGCGAGCACTTAACCAGGAGACTTCGCGATGACATCGCCGAACGCGCCGGCACCGGCGTCCGACAAACTTGACGGGGCGGTCCTCAAGATCGCTTCCGTGGTGGTGCTCGGCGCCATCATGTCGATTCTCGACGTAACCGTGGTGAGCGTCGCGCTCACCACTTTTGCCGAGGACTTCGAAACTTCGTACGCCACCGTCGCGTGGACGATGACGGCGTACACCCTCGCTTTGGCGACGGTCATTCCGGTTACCGGCTGGGCTGCCGACCGTTTCGGTACCAAGCGCCTGTACATGACGGCCCTGGTGCTGTTCGTGCTCGGTTCGGTCGCCTGTGCGATGGCGTGGGACATCACCTCGCTCATCGGCTTCCGCGTGCTTCAGGGCCTCGGCGGCGGCATGTTGATGCCGCTCGGTATGACGATCATGACCCGGGCTGCCGGTCCGGACCGCGTCGGTCGCGTCATGGCAGTTCTCGGTATCCCGATGCTGCTCGGCCCCATCGGTGGCCCGATCCTCGGTGGTTGGCTGATCGAGGCCGCGAGCTGGCACTGGATCTTCCTCATCAACCTGCCGATCGGCATCATCGCGTTGGCAGCGGCATTCATCATCTTGCCGTCGGACAAGGCGAAGCCTTCGGAGTCCTTCGACTTCCTCGGCATGATCCTGCTTTCGCCCGGCCTCGCGCTGTTCTTGTTCGGTGTGTCGTCCATTCCCGAGGTGGGAACCGTTGCGTCGGCTCGGGTTCTGGTGTCGGCCGGTATCGGTCTGGCGCTGATCATCGCCTTCGTGTTCCACGCGCTCAACAAGGATCACCCGCTGATCGACCTGCACCTGTTCAAGAACCGTCAGCTGACCACCGCCGTCATCACGACGTCGCTGTTCATCGTCGCGTTCATGGGAGCCGGGTTGCTGTTCCCGAGCTACTTCATTCAGGTCGGCGGTCACACCACGCTCGCTGCCGGGTTGCTCATGGCTCCGCAGGGTCTGGGCGCCATGGTGACCATGCCCATCGCCGGTCGACTGGTCGACAAGATCGGCCCGGGCAAGATCGTCCTGACCGGTTTGCCGTTGATTCTCATCGGTTTGGGTGTGTTCACGCAGGTCGCTTCCGACTCGCCGACGTGGCTGTTGATGGGCGCACTGTTCGTCATGGGCCTCGGTATGGGTTGCACCATGATGCCGCTGATGACCGCAGCTATCGTGACGCTTTCCAACGAGCAGATCGCTCGCGGCTCCACCCTGATGAACATCGTTCAGCAGACCGCAGGTTCGATCGGTACCGCCGTGATGTCGGTGGTCTTGACCAACCAGCTTCTCGATCGTGGACTCGATACGACGATGGTCGGAGCGGCGTCGCACATTCCGACCGAACCGGGAAGTCCGCAGGAGTCCGCTGCAGATTCGATTCTCAGCGCGGCGTCGGATGCCTTCGGTAACACCTTCCTCGTTGCCACTGTGCTGATCGTCCTGACCCTCATCCCGGCGTTCTTCCTGCCGCGGAGCAAGACCACCAGGCCGGTGGCCGAGGGCGAGACGGCAACGCCGATCGTCATGCACTGACCGCTTTTCGATAGATCGTTCGTCCGGTGAGGGCGGCACACATCTTGTGTGCCGCCCTCACCTTTTGCCGTGGAATAGAGCTTGATGGTTGAATGTTTGATCAGTTACATGCAAACGCATGGATCTAGTTCGCGGAGGAGCAACCATGCAGTTCGGAATCTTCACGGTCGGTGACGTCA
Source organism: Rhodococcus baikonurensis (assembly GCF_040489275.1). Taxonomy (NCBI): domain Bacteria; kingdom Bacillati; phylum Actinomycetota; class Actinomycetes; order Mycobacteriales; family Nocardiaceae; genus Rhodococcus; species Rhodococcus baikonurensis. The sequence continues at coordinate 555,744 of NZ_JBEUOQ010000003.1, forward strand.
CCACTGATCCCACGACGGGGACGACCCCGACAGAGCACGAGCGCATCAAGGCCATGACGACCATCGCCAAGCACGCCGAGGAAGTCGGCCTCGACGTCTTCGCGACCGGCGAGCATCACAACAAGCCGTTCGTGCCGTCATCGCCGACCACGATGCTCGGATACATCGCGGCCCAGACCGAGAAGATCACCCTTTCCACGTCCACGACGCTGATCACCACCAACGACCCGGTGAAGATCGCCGAGGACTACGCGATGCTTCAACACCTCGCCGAGGGGCGCGTCGATCTGATGATGGGACGCGGGAACACCGCGCCGGTCTACCCGTGGTTCGGCAAGGACATTCGCGCCGGCATCCCGTTGGCGCTCGAGAACTATCAACTTCTGCGCCGGCTGTGGGACGAGGAGGTCGTGAACTGGCAGGGGGAGTACCGCACTCCGCTCCAGGGATTCACGTCGACGCCGCGCCCGCTGGACGGCATCGCGCCGTTCGTGTGGCACGGTTCGATCCGTAGCCCCGAGATCGCCGAGATCGCGGCTTATCACGGCGACGGATTCTTCGCCAACAACATCTTCTGGCCGAAAGAGCACTACATCGAGCTGATCAATCTCTACCGCCGGCGTTACGAGCATTACGGCCATGGGTCGGCGGATCAGGCGATCGTCGGACTCGGTGGTCAGGTCTTCATGCGCAAGAACAGTCAGGACGCGGTCAAGGAATTCCGTCCGTATTTCGACAATGCTCCGGTGTACGGACACGGCCCCTCACTCGAAGAGTTCACCGAGCAGACGCCGCTGACCGTCGGTTCCCCTAAGCAGGTCATCGAGAAGACGTTGGCGTTCGCCGATTTCTTCGGTGACTATCAGCGCCAGCTGTTCCTGATGGATCACGCCGGGCTGCCGCTGAAGACCGTGCTCGAGCAGCTCGATCTGCTCGGTGAGGAAGTTGTTCCGGTTCTGCGCCGTGAGTTCGCGGCCAGGCGGCCCGCACATGTGCCGGACAACCCGCCCACTCACGCGTCGATGAAGGCAGCTCGTGAGGCAAGCAGTGTCACTGCCTGACGAGCAACCGCTTGACGTTCCGGTCAGTACCACCGAACTCGCCACCGACGCCTGGGAAGCACTGTTTCGCGCCCAGGTGTCGGTGCTGCGGCGGCTGGCCGCCGATGACGTCTGGGATCAGGTGACGATGCGCGAGTACGACGTGCTGTTCACTCTCAGTCTCGCGCCGCGGAACTGCCTGCGCCTGCATGACCTGAATCGGGAGATTCTGTTGAGCCAACCGTCGCTCAGTCGCTTGGTGGAGCGGCTGGAGGGCGAAGGTCTGGTATCGAGGAGTGTTGATCCGCGCGATCGCCGCGGCACGGTCGTGCAACTCACCGAAGCGGGTGCAGCGCTGCAGAAATCAGTGGGCCGCCGCCATGCAGCGAGCATTCGGCGCCACGTCGGACCAGCGTTGGACGCCGATGAACTCCGGCAACTAGCGGAATTGTGCACGCGTCTGCGTCTCGCGCAGTCATGACTAGAGGCAGGATGGAAGTATGAGCAACCTCGAAGCGCAACCCGTCGAGCAGGAATGCGAAGGCCATCCGGCCGAGAGCGAGATTCAGATTCTCACCCCGCGCGACGTTCCGCTCGGTGGCCCGCGGGCGATGCGAGTGCGTCGCACCCTTCCGCAACGCGAGCGTTCGTTGATCGGGGCATGGTGTTTTGCCGATCATTACGGTCCGGATGACGTCGGCTCAGGACCGGGCATGCATGTGCCGCCGCATCCGCATACCGGATTGCAAACGGTGAGTTGGCTGTTCACCGGAGAGATCGAGCACCGTGACAGCATCGGTTCCCATGCGATGGTGCGGCCGGGTGAACTGAATTTGATGACGGCCGGGAGTGGGATCGCGCACTCCGAGGTGTCGACGCCGAACACCAAGGTTCTGCACGGGATGCAGTTGTGGGTGGCGCTGCCGGATGCGGCGCGCGATACCGCACCCGCGTTCGTTCACTATCGACCGGAGCCGGTGACCACCGATGGTGCCACGCTCAGTGTGTTCCTCGGTTCGCTCGCCGGTGACACGTCTCCGGTGTCTACCTTCACCGAATTACTCGGTGCCGAGGTGATTCTCGATCCTGGGGCCGAGATCGCCCTCGATGTCGATCGTTCACATGAGCACGGCGTGATCGTCGATCGAGGATCGGTTGTTCTGCGTGGTACCACCGTCGGCTGGGCCGAGTTGGGTTACCAAGCACCGGGTTTCGGAAAACTGACTTTGCGTAATCCGGGATCCGAACCGGCTCGACTGCTACTTCTCGGCGGAAAACCGTTGGGCGAGCAGGTCGTCATGTGGTGGAACTTCATGGGCCGTACACATGAAGAGGTCGTCGAGTATCGACGCAAGTGGCAGGCTGAGCTTGCCTCCGGATTCGACGGCAGCGTCCCGGACCAGCGTTTCGGCGTCGTGCCGGGATACGACGGTCCGGCGCTCCCGGCGCCCGAGTTGCCGAACAGTACGTTGCGGCCCCGGGGCTAGTCGCCGGCCTTGCTGCTACCGGCCGCGAGCGTCGTCTCGATCAAGCGTGCTCGATGTCCTGGTGAGCCTTCGCGAGCATGATGTAGCCGGCGCCGTTGGCGGTGATACCGGCCTTTTCACCTTCGGAGAGTTCACGTTTGACCTTGGCGGGCACGCCGGCGACCAGTGATCCAGGCGGGATCTGCATCCCCTGGGACACGACCGCACCGGCGGCGATCAGCGATCCCGAACCGATGTGCGCGCCGTTGAGCACCACGGCGCCCATGCCGACGAGCACGTCGTCTTCGACGGTGCACCCGTGTAGCACCGCGTTGTGGCCGACCGAGATTCGTTCGCCCAGTACCGCGGGGAACGTGGGGTCGGCGTGCACCGTGCAGTTGTCCTGAATGTTGGTGTCCGCGCCGATGGAGATCGATTCGGCGTCGCCGCGCAGGACTGCGCCGTACCAGATACTGGCGCCCGCAGCGATGGTCACCGCGCCGACAACGGTGGCGTTGGGTGCGATGAACGCACTTTCGTCGATCTGCGGGGTGCGTCCGAGTACGGTGGCGATGATCGGGTTGGTCATGGTTCTCCTGTGCGTTGGAATGACGTGCTCTGACGGTACCTGGACTATTTCGGTGTGGGCTTTCGATTCATGACGACTGTGCCGACGCCCGCGGTCACCACCAGCCCGATGGCCACGAGTGTGAACGCGTCGAGCGTCTGCCCGATCACGAGGACTCCGGCCAGTGCGGCCGCAGCGGGTTCGAGGGCGATGAGGACGGCAAAGACCTTCTTGGCCAATGATCGCAACGCCCACATTTCCAAGCTGTACGGGATGACGGACGAGAGGATGGCGACGGCCGCGCCGGCGGCGAGCATCTTCGGATCCAGCAGTTCACTCCCGCCGGAGACGGCGCCGAAGGGAAGCGTCAAAACTGCCGCGACGATGCTTGCGCCCGCCAACCCGTCGGCGCTCGGGAGCGTCGCGGCCAGGTGGGAACCGGCCACGATGTAGCCGGCCCACGCGGCAGCGGCGATCAACGCGAACATCACCCCGATCGGGTCCAAACCGGATTCGCCGTGATCGCCCAACCCCAGCAGCAACACTCCGCCGAAGGCGAGCAGCACCCATGCCCCGTCGGCCCACCGACGAGACAGAACTGCGGCCAGGGTGAGCGGTCCGAGGAACTCGATGGTGACGGCGGTGCCGATGGGCACGGTCTCGAGAGCGAGGTAGAAGGCACCGTTCATCACGGCCAGGGCGATGCCCAGCGCGAAGATGCCCTTGCGCTGTCGGTTCGACCACCGGCTCCAACGCGGGCGGACGATGACGCCGAGGATGATCGCGGCGATCGTCAGTCTCAGCGTCGTGGCACCGGCAGGTCCGATCTGCGAGAACAGTGTCGTCGCGAATGCCGCTCCGAACTGGAGCGACAGTATCGAGGTGAGGACCGCGCCGACCGGCAGTAGCTGACTGCCGGTCTTCATTCTCCGGTGAACTCAGGACTACGACGTTCGAGCATGGCAGCGACGGCTTCGTGGTGATCGCGGGTGTGATGGGCGATCGACTGCATGGCGGCCGAGAGTTCGAGCAGGCTCTCGAGGCTTTGGTGCTGGCCCTCGCGAAGCAGTTTCTTGGTCATCCGGAGTACCTGCGGGGGATTGGCCGCTACCCGCGCTGCCAGGGCATGCGCTGCGGAGAGCAATTCCTCGGGCTCGGTGAGCTGCGAGACCAGCCCCCAGTCGAGTGCCTTCGCAGCATCGATCGGTTCGCCGGTGAACGCCATCTCGGCGGCGCGGGCGTTACCGATCGCGCGGGGGAGCAGCCACGCTCCGCCGTCGCCGGGGATGAGTCCCACCTTGACGAAGCTCTCGGCGAAGACCGCCGCCGTCGAGGCGATGCGGAGGTCACACATGAGCGAGAGATCGCAGCCCGCTCCGATGGCCGGGCCGTTGACGGCTGCGATGGTCGGCACCTCACACGTATACAGCGCGAGTGGAATGCGCTGGATGCCGTGCCGGTAGCCCTGGCGGATCTCGCCGGGCGCGCCACCGAACATGCCTTCCTTGTCTCGCATGTGTTTGACGTTGCCACCGGAGGAGAAGGCTGACCCGGCTCCCGTGAGGATGACCGCGCGCACACTCTGATCTCGGTTCACCGCGGTGACCGCGTCTTCGAGAGCTTCGATCATGTCGACCTCGGAGATCGCGTTGCGGGTGTCCGGGCGATTGAGGGTCCACGTGACCACATCGACGGTTCGCGAGATCAGTACGGCGTCGCTCATGGGTTGCTCCTGGTAGTCGATGGCAGTTGAGCTCAGTCTCTCACCACAAGATTTCGCAATAACAATCATTCGTGCTTGATTTTTATGGGAGTGAGTGTGATGCTGGTCGCATGGCCGAACTTCAGACGTTCATCGATGACTTGCGGGCCGAAGGCGAGAGCCTCGACGCCCTGGTTGCAGATCTGCCCGAGGAGAAGTGGGCGACACTGACACCTGCGGAAGGGTGGACCATCGCGCATCAGATCGGACACCTGCACTGGACGGACAGTGCCGCGATCCTGGCGATCACCGACCCGGACGGGTTCGCGGAGCAGTTGAAGGCGGCGTTCGTGAATCCGGCGGGGTTCGTCGACGACGGTGCCGCCGAGCAGGCTGCCCGCCCGCCTGCGGAGTTGCTCGCCGATTGGCGAGCGGGGCGCACCGCTCTCGTCGAGGCGCTGACCGCAGCGCCGGCCGGCACCAAGTTTCCCTGGTACGGCCCGCCCATGGGCGGAGTCTCCATGGCAACCGCTCGGTTGATGGAGACGTGGGCACACGGACAGGACGTCGCTGATGCCCTTGGCGTCGAACGCGCCCCGACGGCGCGCATCAAGAACATCGCTCACCTGGGTGTGCGGACGCGGAACTTCGCGTACTCGGTCAACGAGAAGACGCCGCCCGCCGACGATTTCCGGGTTGAGTTGACCGCGCCCGACGGCTCGCTCTGGACCTGGGGGCCGGAAGATGCGCCGCAGAAGGTGACCGGGCCGGCGTTGGACTTCTGCTTGCTGGTCACTCAGCGGGCCAATCGTGCTGATCTCGACCTGGTCGCCGTCGGTGCCGACGCAGACGAGTGGCTCGGGTTCGCGCAGGCGTTCGCGGGTCCCAGCGGCGAGGGACGAGCTGCCATCGGATCCAGCGGCGAGGGACGAGAAGCGGAGGTGGGCAAATGAGTTCGGTACGGATCGGTAACTGTTCGGGTTTCTACGGCGACCGCGTCTCGGCGATGCGCGAGATGCTCGAGGGTGGCGAACTCGACTACCTGACCGGCGACTACCTGGCCGAATTGACGATGTTGATCCTCGGCCGGGATCGGATGAAGGACCCGTCGCTCGGCTACGCGAAGACGTTCCTGCGGCAGGTGGAGGACACTCTCGGCCTCGCGCTCGACAAGGGGGTGAAGATCGTCGCGAATGCAGGCGGTCTCAATCCCGCCGGCCTGGCCGATGCGCTGCGCGAGGTCAACACCAAGCTGGGGTTGAACGCGAAGATCGCCCACGTCGAGGGCGACGATTTGATCTCTCGTGCAGACGAACTCGGACTCGGCTCCCCGCTGACGGCCAATGCGTACCTCGGTGCCTGGGGCATCGTCGAAGCATTGTCGGCCGACGCCGATGTCGTGGTCACCGGACGTGTCACCGATGCCTCGGTGATCGTCGGTCCGGCCGCTCACCATTTCGGTTGGAAGCGAGATGATTTCGATCAGCTGGCCGGTGCTGTTGCGGCGGGCCACGTCATCGAGTGCGGAACTCAGGCCACCGGCGGCAACTACGCGTTCTTCACAGAGATTCCCAACTTGGGTAGGCCGGGATTCCCGATCGCCGAGATCAACGCGGACGGATCTTCGGTCATCACCAAACATGCCGGAACGGACGGCGAGGTGAGCGTCGGCACCGTGACGGCGCAGCTGCTGTACGAGATCACGGGTGGACGCTACGCGGGACCGGACGTGACCACCCGCATCGACAATGCGGTGCTCACCCAGGAAGGCCCGGATCGGGTGCTGATCAGCGGCGTCACGGGAGAGGCCCCGCCGCCGCAGTACAAGGTCTCGCTGAACACGCTGGCCGGGTTCCGCAACGAGGCCACCTTCATCCTGACCGGTCTCGACATCGAGGCCAAGGCCGATCTGGCGAAGACTCAACTCGAATCCTGGCTGACGAAGAAGCCGGCCGAACTGGTCTGGACTCTCGCCCGCACGGATCATCCGGATTCCGACACCGAGGAAACAGCGAGTGCGTTGCTGCGCTGCGTGGTTCGTGACGCCGACCCCAAGGTGATCGGTCGTCCCTTCTCCGCGGTTGCGGTGGAAATGGCACTCGCCAGTTACCCCGGCTTCTCGCTGACCGCGCCGCCGAGCAACGGCCAGCCGTACGGAGTGTTCACCCCCGGCTACGTCGACGCGGGATCGGTGCCTCACGTCGCCGTACTTCCCGACGGCACGCGCGTGGACATCGCTCCGTCGACGCTGACGCTGGACCTCGAACCGGTCGACGAACCCGAGCGTCCGCAGCCCTTGCCGCCACAGTCCTCGATCTCGGTGCCGCTCGGCACTATCGCCGGTGCGCGCAGTGGAGACAAGGGTGGAAACGCCAACGTCGGAGTCTGGGTTCGCACCGACGAGCAGTGGAAGTGGTTGGCGCACACTCTGACCGTCGAAATGCTCAAGGAACTGCTACCGGAAGCAGCAGACCTGAACGTCACTCGCTACCAGCTTCCGCACCTTCGTGCCGTCAACTTCGTGATCGAGGGAATCCTCGGTCAGGGTGTGGCCTCGCAGGCGCGGTTCGATCCGCAGGCCAAGGGAATTGGTGAATGGCTGCGCTCGCGCCACATCGACATCCCGATTTCGCTACTCCCCGCAACTGACGAGAAAGAGGATTCACGGTGACCGTGTGGACCACACCGGAAAGGCTTGCGCTTCGCGAGACCGTACGCGGATTCGTGAACCAGGAGATTCTGCCGCATCTGACGCAGTGGGAGCGCGACGGCGAGATTCCGCGCGAATTGCACCACAAGGCAGGCGCTCTCGGCCTCCTCGGGGCCAGTGCACCCGAATCGGCGGGCGGTGAGGGCGGCGACGCCGTCGACTCCATCGTGATCTGTGAGGAGATGCACCAGGCAGGTGCGTCGGGCGGGCTGTTCGCCTCGCTGTTCACCTGCGGCATCGCAGTGCCGCACCTGATTGCGGCCGGCGACGAGGCGCAGATCGAGAAGTGGGTCAAGCCGACCCTGCGCGGCGACAAGATCGGCTCGCTCGCCATCACGGAACCCGGCGGAGGCAGCGACGTCGGGCACCTGACAACCACAGCCAAGCGCGACGGCGACCATTACGTAGTCAACGGCGCCAAGACGTTCATCACCTCCGGTGTTCGCGCAGACTTCGTCGTCACTGCCGTGCGTACCGGTGGCCCCGGCGCGGGTGGCGTCTCTCTGCTCGTGATCGAGAAGGGCACACCGGGATTCACGGTCTCGCGCAAACTCGACAAGATGGGCTGGCGCGCATCGGATACCGCGGAGCTGTCCTTCGTCGACGCCCGTGTTCCGGTGGAGAATCTGGTCGGGGCAGAGAACAGCGGCTTCGCGCAGATCGCGCAGGCCTTCGTTTCCGAGCGCGTCGCCCTCGCTGCGCAGGCGTATGCCAGCGCCGAGCGATGCCTCGAGTTGACCCTCGAATGGTGCCGCGCCCGCGAGACTTTCGGACGCCCACTGATCAGTCGGCAGGCAGTGCAGAACACCGTCACCGAGATGGCCCGCAAGATCGACGTCGCCAAGGTGTACACGCACTCGGTGATCGAGCGGTACATGGCCGGTGACGGCGATCTGATCGCCGAGGTGTGCTTCGCCAAGAACACGGCGGTCGAAACGGGTGAATGGGTTGCCAACCAAGCCGTTCAGCTGTTCGGCGGCCTCGGATACATGCAGGAAAGTGAAGTGGAGAGGCAGTACCGCGACATGCGAATTCTGGGAATCGGTGGCGGAACCACCGAAATCCTCACCGGCCTCGCGGCCAAGCGATTGGGGTATCAGTCATGAGTGTCATTCGGTCAACACTGGACACCAACTCCGAGGTGTACCAGACCGCAACATCGACCATGAACACCAAGCTCGCCGAGATCGAGGTCGAGCACGCCAAGGCGTTGGCGGGCGGTGGCGAGAAGTACACCGAGCGTCACCACAAGCGGGGAAAGCTCCTGGCACGCGAGCGGATCGAGCTTCTGCTCGATCAGGATTCACCGTTTCTCGAACTGTGCCCCCTCGCTGCGTGGGGGAGTGACTTTCCGGTCGGCGCCAGCACCGTGGTCGGTATCGGCGTCGTCGAAGGCGTCGAATGCCTGATCGTCGCCAACGATCCCACCGTGCGCGGCGGCACCAGCAATCCCTGGACGCTGCGTAAGGGATTTCGCGCGAACGACATCGCGATGCAGAATCGCCTTCCGGTGATCTCGCTCGTCGAGTCCGGTGGCGCAGACTTGCCGACGCAGAAAGAGGTGTTCATTCCCGGTGGCCGGATGTTCCGTGACCTCACTCAGCTGTCCGCAGCCGGAATCCCCACCATTGCACTGGTCTTCGGTAACTCGACGGCCGGCGGCGCGTACATCCCGGGCATGTCCGACCACGTCGTGATGATCAAGGAACGCTCCAAGGTGTTCCTCGCAGGCCCGCCGCTGGTCAAGATGGCCACCGGTGAGGAATCCGACGACGAGGCACTCGGCGGCGCCGAAATGCACGCTCGTAAGTCCGGTCTGGCCGACTACTTCGCCGCCGACGAGCAGGACGCGATCCGCATCGGGCGCTCGATCGTCAAGCGGCTCAACTGGACCAAGAAGGGGCCGGCGCCTCGCACCGAGATCATCGAACCGCTCGAGGATCCGGAAGAGTTGCTCGGCATCGTTCCCGCCGATCTGAAGATCCCGTTCGATCCGCGTGAGGTCATCGCCCGCATCGTCGACGGTTCCGACTTCGACGAGTTCAAGCCGCTCTACGGTTCCTCTCTCGTGACCGGCTGGGCGGAGCTGAACGGCTACCCGATCGGAATCCTGGCCAACGCCCGTGGAGTGCTCTTCAGCGAGGAATCCCAGAAGGCCACGCAGTTCATCCAGCTCGCCAACCGTTCCAACACGCCGTTGCTGTTCCTGCACAACACCACCGGCTACATGGTGGGCAAGGAATACGAGGAGGGCGGCATGATCAAGCACGGATCGATGATGATCAATGCGGTTGCCAACTCCAAGGTTCCGCACATCTCGATCCTGCTCGGAGCGTCGTACGGCGCCGGTCACTACGGTATGTGCGGACGGGCGTTCGATCCGCGATTCCTCTTTGCCTGGCCCAGTTCCAAGTCCGCCGTCATGGGCGGTGCGCAGCTCGCCGGCGTCATCTCCATCGTGGGACGCGCTGCTGCCGAGGCCCGCGGCCAGGTGTTCGACGAGCAGGCTGATGCCGGTATGCGCGCGATGATCGAGAACCAGATCGAGGCCGAGTCACTTCCGATGTTCCTGTCCGGACGTCTGTACGACGACGGCGTCATCGATCCCCGAGACACCCGCACCGTGGTGGGAATGTGCCTGTCGGCCATTGCCACCGCCCCGATCGAAGGCACCGAGAACTTCGGCGTCTTCCGTATGTGAGGCACGCCGTGACAATCACTTCTGTACTGGTCGCCAATCGTGGCGAAATCGCCCGCCGTGTCTTTGCAACCTGCCGCAAGAACGGAATCGGCACGGTCGCGGTATTTTCCGACGCAGATGCCGACAGCCCGCACGTCGCCGAAGCCGACGCATCCGTTCGGCTGCCGGGTAACACGCCCGCCGAGACCTACCTACGGGGTGAGCTGATCATCGCCGCTGCAAAGGCTTCGGGCGCCGACGCCATTCACCCCGGCTACGGGTTCCTGTCCGAGAACGCGGAGTTCGCGCGCAGCGTCATCGACGCGGGGCTGACGTGGATCGGCCCACCCGTCGAATCCATCGAGCTCATGGGGTCGAAGGTCGAGTCCAAGAAGATCATGGATGCCGCCGGAGTGCCGGTGCTGTCCGAACTGGATCCCGCTGCGGTGACCGAAGCGCATCTGCCGGTGCTCATCAAGGCGTCGGCGGGCGGAGGCGGACGCGGGATGCGTGTCGTTCGTGAATTGTCGGCGCTGGACGGCGAACTGGAAGCGGCGCGGCGTGAGGCGCAGTCCGCTTTCGGTGACCCGACGGTCTTCTGCGAGCGCTACCTCGAAACCGGTCGGCACATCGAGGTTCAGGTCATGGCCGACCGCCACGGCGGCGTGTGGGCGGTGGGAGAGCGCGAGTGCTCGATCCAGCGTCGACACCAGAAGGTCGTCGAAGAGGCGCCGTCTCCGCTCGTACAGCGCATCCCAGCCATGCGCGACAAGCTTTTCGACGCCTCGCGGCTCGCCGCCAATGCCATCGGCTACGAAGGGGCGGGAACCGTCGAGTTCCTCGCCGACGAAAAGGGCGACTTCTTCTTCCTCGAGATGAACACTCGTTTGCAGGTGGAGCACCCGGTCACCGAGTGCACCACGGGGCTCGACCTGGTGGAGCTGCAATTGCAGGTGGCTTCGGGTGACACGCTGCCGGACGAGCAGCCGGAGATCCGCGGGCATTCCATCGAGGTGCGTCTGTACGCCGAGGATCCCGCCAAGAACTGGCAGCCGCAGAGCGGAACCGTTCACCACATCGAGTTGCCCGGTAACGTGGCAGAATTCAGTGTTCTGCGCGAGCAGGGTGTTCGCCTCGATTCCGGCGTCGTCGACGGCAGTGTTGTCGGCGTCCACTACGACCCGATGTTGGCCAAAGTCATCTCGTACGCGCCGACCAGAACGGCAGCTGCGCGGCTGCTCGGATCGACGCTGGCGCGCACCAGGATTCACGGCCTGCGCACCAACCGGAACCTGCTCGTCAACGTCCTGAGCCACCCGGCCTTCATTGCGGGAGACACCGACACGGCGTTCTTCGAGACCCACGACCTCGAGAAACTGTCAACGCCTCTGGCCGACACTGACGCCGAAAGACTTTCGGCGCTGGCGGCCGCACTTGCCGATGCCGCGCACAACCGGGCGTCGGCCCGCGTCATCGGCCGCTTGCCCAGCGGGTGGCGCAACCTGCCGTCGCAGCCGCAGAGCAAGAGTTATTCCACTGCGTCGGGCGACTACGACGTCCGCTACTTCCTGAGCCGAAGCGGCGTGCTGAGTGCAGAAGGCTTCGACGACGTGAGTCTGGTGTCGGCTACTGCGTCCCGGGTAGTGCTCGAGGAAAGCGGAGTACGGCGTTCGTTCGACGTGGCGGTCTACGGGAGTGAGATTTTCGTCGACTCCTCGCTCGGGCCCGTCGCGTTGTCGGCAGCACCGCGCTTCGTGGATCCGTCGGCGGAGGTCGCCGCCGGTTCGTTGCTCGCTCCGATGCCGGGCTCGGTCATCCGCCTCGGCGCCGCCCTCGGTGACACCGTCACTGCCGGCCAGCCGATTCTGTGGCTCGAGGCCATGAAGATGGAACACACCGTCACCGCGCCGACTGCCGGTGTCCTGGTGGAACTTCCGGTTGCCGTCGGCCAGCAGGTCGAGGTCGGATCGGTACTCGCACGTGTGGAAGAACCCGCTACAGAAGAGGAAGCATGATGAGTTTCATCGAAACCGAAGAGCAGAAGGAACTGCGGGCATCCGTTTCCAAACTGGGTGAGCGCTTCAACTACGTCGACTACGTGCTGCCCAAGGCACGAAAGGGTGAGCCGCTCACCGAATTGTGGAACGAGGCGGGCAAACTCGGATTCCTCGGCGTCAACCTGCCGGAGGAATACGGCGGCGGCGGTGCGGGGATCTACGAACTCGCGCTGGTGCAGGAGGAATTGGCGGCACAGGGTGCCGGTCTGCTCCTGGTTGTCGTCTCGCCGGCCATCTGCGGCACCATCATCGGCAAGTACGGCACGGCGGAGCAGAAGCAGCAATGGCTACCCAGCCTCGCCGACGGATCCAAGATCATGGCGTTCGGAATCACCGAGGCGGACGCTGGTTCCAACTCGCATCAGATCACGACGACTGCTCGGCGTGACGGAGAAGACTGGATCCTGAGCGGGAACAAGATTTACATCTCGGGTGTCGATCAGGCTGATGCGGTTCTCATCGTTGCGCGCACCGAGGACTCCAAGACCGGCAAGCTCAAGCCCGCTCTGTTCATCGTCCCCACGGATTCTCCCGGATTCGTGAAGACGCAGATGGAGATGGACATCATCGAACCGGACCACCAGTTCATCCTCTTTCTCGACGATGTGCGTCTGCCGGCCGACGCTCTGGTCGGCGAAGCCGATGCCGCTCTGATGCAGTTGTTCGCCGGCCTGAACCCCGAGCGCATCCTGGGTGCGTCGATGGCCATCGGAATGGGCCGTTACGCCCTGAACGCTGCGGTGAAGTTCGCGAACGAGCGCACCGTCTGGAAGACGCCGATCGGTGCGCACCAAGGTATTTCGCATCCACTCGCCCAGGTGAAGATCGAACTCGAGCTCGCCAAGCTGATGATGCAGAAGGCTGCGGTGCTCTACGACAGTGGCGACGATTTCGGTGCTGCCGAAGCCGCGAACATGGCGAAGTACGCGGCCGCCGAAGCCAGCATCAAGGCACTCGATCAGGCGATCCAGACGCACGGCGGCGCAGGCCTGACGAAGGAATACGGGTTGGCTGCCATGCTCGGCGCGGCACGTATCGCCCGCGTTGCCCCGGTGAGCCGCGAGATGATCCTCAACTTCGTCTCGCAACACTCTCTCGGTCTGCCTCGGTCCTACTAGACGGTCTCACGAGAAAGGGCGAAGCATGACGGACGAGGACAAGCCATACGTACGGTACGACGTATCGGGCGGTGCGGCCACGATCACTCTCGACTCACCACACAACCGCAACGCGATTTCGACGCGGTTGGTCACGGAGTTGCAGGCTGGGCTGACGTCGGCGGCGGCCGATCCGGAAGTTCGAGCCGTGGTGCTCACTCACACCGGTGGAACATTCTGCGCGGGAGCCGATCTCAGTGAGGCCTCGGGGTCGTCGGCATCTCCGGAGGAGGCCGTCAAGGAGCGAGGACGGGGAATGTTGACGCTCTTGCGCAGCATTCTCGAGCTTCCCAAGCCGGTGATCGGGCGGATCGACGGTCACGTCCGGGCCGGGGGTATGGGTCTTGTCGGGGCGTGCGACATCGTCGTCGCCGGACCGGCGAGCACCTTCGCGGTGACGGAATCACGGTTGGGTTTGGCAGCGTCCATCATTTCGCTCACCGTCCTACCGAGGCTCGACCAGCGATCTGCGAGCCGCTATCTACTCACCGGAGAGAAGTTCGGCCAGCACGAGGCCGAATCCATCGGACTCGTCACCGCCGCGTCGCAGGACACGGGGGAGTCGATCACCGAGCTGCTCGGGACCCTGCGCCAATGTTCACCGCAAGGGCTTGCCGAATCGAAGTGGATCACGACGCGTTCGGTCCTGGCCGGATTCGACCGGGACGGCGAGGAGATGATCGCGCAATCGGCTCGGCTGTTTTCGTCCGACGAGGCTCGTGAGGGCATGATGTCTTTCTTGCAGAAGCGTCCAGCGGCCTGGGCGCAGTAGAAACTGCGCAGCTGGGACACAGAAGCGCTGGAACACAGCAGTAGAAGGGATGGCGGCGCGATGACTCGAGAGCCCAAGCAGGACCGAAGTCGAGTCACGCGCTCCCACCTGCTGGAGGTGACTGTGGAGTGTCTCGCCGAACTCGGATGGAGCGCAACGACGATGAGCGTCGTCGCGCAGCGTGCCGGGGTGTCCCGCGGTGCGATGCAGCATCACTTCCCGACGCGTGAGGACCTCATCACCGCGGCGCTCGAGGTGATGTTCGACGCCAGGATGGACCAGGCACGCAAGGAATCCACCGACCTTCCGGTGGGTGCCGGACGGACAGAGGCGATCATTTCGCGGTTGGTCGAGTACTACACCGGGACTCTGTTCAAGGCAGCACTGCAGGTGTGGACGGCCGCCGCCTCGGACCCCGACCTGCGGGCTCGCGTGTTGCCCCTCGAGGAACGGTTCGGGCGGATCGCGCACCGGATGGCCGTCGAGAGTCTGGGAGTCGACGACTCCGATCCCGTGACGCACCGCTTGGTACAGGCGACCCTGGACCTGGCCCGTGGGCTGGGGCTTGCAGACGTCTTGACCGACGACTCGCGCCGACGCACCGAGGTGGTCAAACAGTGGGCCGCGCAATTGGATTCCACGCTGGTTCGGGTACCGGTCGCAACTCCCTGAATCGGCAGCGGCGTGGGCGCACCGATGCGCGCGACGCGCACGTGGCGTGTGTCGGGGGCCACCGCGAAGTACAGTCGGCTCCATGGCCGCACGCACTCTCACCTCGATCGGGACTTCGGTATTGGTCTCGGCCGCCGTGCTCTCGGCTGTGGTCGGATGCAGCTCCGACGACGGGTCCGTCGATCAGCCGGGCGACGGAGCGGGTTCGCAGGCACTCGCACCTACGGATCCCGGACCGATGTTCGCCGAATGCGGCTCGGTGACCGACGAAGAAGTTGTCAGCGCCTTCAATCTCGGCGCTTTCGCGACGACGACGCGCAACGGCGTCGGTTGCCAGTGGGAAGTCGCCGGCTCGAACGGTCCGAGCGTCAGTTTCTCCTGGTACCGCGGAAGCCCGATCGGCCGCGAACGGGCTGGGTCCGACCTGCTCGGACGCCCCGCCGACGACATCACGATCGGTGGACACCAGGGCTTCATCGCGTCCACGGCAGGTTCGTTGTGCGAGTTGGGTATCGCGTTCGGCGGAGACTTCGTGCACTGGTCGATCACCTACGGTTTGCTGCCACCGACCGCGGATCCGTGCACGGTGGCACGGGATCTGATGGAAAAAACAGTGTCGAGGGCACAGTGAAGCGAGTAAGGATCGGACTCGCCGTGGCCGGGTCGCTGGTTCTGCTGACAGGCTGCGGCTCGGTGGTTACCGGGACTCCCCGCGCGGAGGGCAGCTACGGCGGTAGCGACAGCCAGGAATTCGCGAACGTCCTCCAAGAATGCGAAGCCGTCACCGACGAGCAGATCGCCGGCGCCGTGGGTGCCGACGCCGTCGGGCGTGGGTTCTTCGGCGCTATCTGCCGTTGGGACGGCATCGGCGCCGCGGGTCCGATCAAGATCACCTTCAACTGGTTCGAGACGGGCACACTCGATCACGAGCGCGCTGCTTTCGAACATCTCGGATACGTGGTGGCGAAAATCGACATCAACGGCAGTGGCGGGTACCAGGTCCGCCAGCCGGCCGATCCGCAGAGTTGCGGGGTGAGCGCGAGCGCACCGGCCGGGGGAGTGTTCGGGTGGTGGGTCACCGAGCCACAAGGCGGCGCGGATCCGTGCGACGCGGCGGCAAAGCTCGGCGCTTTGACGTTGAACCGCAGCATCTGATCGCGACCGGTCCGATCGGGTGGTCGCACTGCGCGCTCAGAGTGGCGCTCAGAGTGGGTGGTCAGGGCGTGAGGTCACTATCACCGTGGCCTCGCTTTGACCTCGTGGCGCGCCGACAGGTATCGTTATGGGTCGTGTCCGGCATGCCCGGGCCGATCTGTGTGCCTAGCTAGGTATTGCCGTGCGCGCGTTCGAGCAGAATCTGCTGATGAACGAGCATCCGGCTGCCTGTGTGGGGGTATGCGACACGCCCGACCTCGGGGGCGGTGCACGGCATGAAAGTGCTGAGTACACACTCTGAGGTGGGTGAGGAGCAGCAGCTCTCTTGCTCCAACTGCTAGATCCCTAATTTCAGAACAGCCACGTTTTCGAACGGCCCGAGTTCGCTCGAGCAGTCTGTTCGTCACAAGAAAGCCGGTAAATGCCAACCATCAACCAGCTGGTCCGCAAGGGTCGCCGCGACAAGACCGCCAAGGTCAAGACGGCAGCCCTCAAGGGCAGCCCGCAGCGTCGTGGCGTGTGCACTCGCGTGTACACCACCACCCCCAAGAAGCCGAACTCCGCGCTCCGTAAGGTCGCACGTGTTCGCCTCACGACTTCGGTCGAGGTCACCGCGTACATCCCCGGCGAAGGTCACAACCTTCAGGAGCACTCCATGGTGCTCGTCCGTGGCGGTCGTGTGAAGGACCTCCCGGGTGTCCGCTACAAGATCATCCGCGGCTCCCTCGACACCCAGGGTGTCAAGGGTCGCAAGCAGGCACGCAGCCGCTACGGCGCCAAGAAGGAGAAGAGCTAATGCCACGTAAGGGCCCCGCTCCGAAGCGCCCGCTCATCAACGACCCGGTTTACGGTTCCCCGTTGGTGACGCAGCTCGTCAACAAGATCCTGCTGGACGGCAAGAAGTCCACCGCAGAGCGAATCGTGTACCAGGCTCTCGAGCAGGCACGCGAGAAGACCGGCACCGATCCGGTCGTCACTCTCAAGCGCGCCCTGGACAACGTCAAGCCTGCACTCGAGGTTCGTAGCCGCCGCGTCGGTGGCGCTACCTACCAGGTGCCGGTCGAGGTTCGCCCCGGTCGTTCCACCACGCTGGCACTGCGCTGGCTGGTCACCTTCTCGCGTGCACGTCGTGAGAAGACCATGGTCGAGCGTCTCGCCAACGAGCTCCTCGATGCCAGCAATGGCCTCGGTGCAGCTGTGAAGCGTCGCGAAGACACTCACAAGATGGCCGAAGCCAACAAGGCATTCGCCCACTACCGCTGGTGATGTAAAGCGTCGGAGCAACTGCCATCGGGTGGGGCTCCGACGCTTGTCGCCGTTGGCGGCCTGATCATCGCGACGGATTCCGGACGCAGGTGGCCAGGTTCGCCTCGGCAGAGACATAATTGAAAGACCATGGCCCTGACGGTGGAACACACCGATAAGGCCGACACCCGAAAACCAAGCAACGAGCGGGGAAGAAACCTGTGGCACAGGAAGTGCTGACTGACCTGAACAAGGTCCGCAACATCGGCATCATGGCGCACATCGATGCCGGCAAGACCACCACCACCGAGCGCATCCTGTTCTACACCGGTGTCAATTACAAGATCGGTGAGACGCACGACGGTGCGTCGACGACGGACTGGATGGAGCAGGAGAAGGAACGCGGCATCACGATCACGTCTGCCGCCGTGACTTGCTTCTGGAACAACAACCAGATCAACATCATCGACACCCCCGGCCACGTCGACTTCACGGTCGAGGTGGAGCGGTCGCTGCGCGTGCTCGACGGCGCAGTTGCTGTCTTCGACGGTAAAGAGGGTGTCGAGCCGCAGTCCGAGCAGGTTTGGCGTCAGGCTGCCAAGTACGACGTTCCGCGCATCTGCTTCGTCAACAAGATGGACAAGATGGGCGCGGACTTCTACTTCACAGTCCAGACCATCATCGACCGCTTGGGCGCGAAGCCGCTCGTTCTCCAGCTGCCCATCGGCGCTGAGGACGACTTCGACGGCGTCGTCGACCTGGTCGAGATGAAGGCCATCACCTGGCGCGGCGTGGTCCCGACGGGAACCGCTCCGACCATCGAGGAGATCCCCGCGGATCTCGTCGAGAAGGCTGCCGAGTACCGCGAGAAGCTGCTCGAAACGGTTGCCGAGTCCGACGAAGCTCTCATGGAGAAGTACTTCGGCGGCGAAGAGCTGACCATCGAGGAGATCAAGGGCGCCATCCGCAAGATGACGGTCGCCTCCGAGCTGTACCCGGTTCTCTGTGGCTCCGCGTTCAAGAACAAGGGCGTTCAGCCCATGCTCGACGCTGTCATCGACTACCTTCCGAACCCGTTGGACATCGGTGAGGTCATCGGCCACAAGCTCGGTGACGAAGAAGTAGAGATCACTCGCAAGCCGAGCAAGGACGAGCCGTTCTCGGCTCTCGCCTTCAAGATCGCTGCTCACCCGTTCTTCGGCAAGCTGACCTTCGTGCGCGTCTACTCGGGTCGTATCGATCCGGGTGCTCAGGTGCTCAATGCCACCAAGGGCAAGAAGGAGCGCATCGGAAAGCTCTTCCAGATGCACGCCAACAAGGAGAACCCGGTAGACGAGGCCGTAGCCGGCCACATCTACGCGATGATCGGCCTCAAGGACACCACCACCGGTGACACCTTGTGCGATCAGGCGAGCCCCATCGTCCTCGAGTCGATGTCGTTCCCCGCGCCGGTCATCCAGGTCTCCATCGAGCCCAAGACCAAGTCCGACCAGGAAAAGCTGGGCGTCGCGATCCAGAAGCTCGCCGAAGAGGATCCGACCTTCTCGGTCGAACTCGACGAAGAGACCGGCCAGACCGTCATCGGCGGTATGGGCGAGCTCCACCTCGACATCCTCGTCGACCGCATGCGCCGCGAGTTCAAGGTCGAGGCGAACGTCGGTAAGCCGCAGGTTGCGTACCGCGAGACCATCACCAAGAAGGTCGAGAAGCACGACTACACCCACAAGAAGCAGACGGGTGGCTCGGGCCAGTTCGCAAAGGTCATCATCGCTCTGGAGCCTTTCGTGGGCGAAGACGGTGCTACCTACGAGTTCGAGAACAAGGTCTCCGGCGGACGTATCCCGCGCGAGTACATCCCCTCCGTGGATGCCGGTGCGCAGGACGCGATGCAGTACGGTGTTCTCGCCGGCTACCCGCTCGTGAACCTGAAGCTGTCGCTGCTCGATGGTGCTTACCACGACGTCGACTCCTCGGAAATGGCGTTCAAGGTTGCCGGTTCGCAGGCACTGAAGGAAGCCGCCCGCAAGGCCGGCCCCGTCATTCTCGAGCCGCTCATGGCTGTCGAGGTCACAACGCCCGAGGAGTACATGGGCGACGTGATCGGCGACCTCAACTCCCGCCGTGGCCAGATCCAGGCCATGGAGGAACGCAGTGGTGCCCGTGTCGTGAAGGCGCTGGTTCCGCTCTCGGAGATGTTCGGTTACATCGGTGACCTGCGGTCGAAGACCCAGGGCCGAGCGAACTTCTCCATGGTGTTCGATTCCTACGCAGAGGTTCCCGCGAACGTCTCGAAGGAAATCATCGCCAAGGCGACGGGCGAGTAAGCACAGCGAGCTCCCCAGCCCGCGCCGGCAAGTGACCTCGGTTTCTTCCGGCACGAAGCACGACCAAGTAACAACCAACCGCACTGCTGCATACGGCAAGCAACAACAGTCCAGGAGGACACAAAGTGGCGAAGGCGAAGTTCGAGCGGACGAAGCCGCACGTGAACATCGGCACCATTGGTCACGTCGACCACGGCAAGACCACGACGACGGCGGCCATCACCAAGGTTCTCGCGGATGCATTCCCCGACCTGAACGAGGCTTCGGCCTTCGATCAGATCGACAAGGCTCCCGAGGAAAAGGCTCGTGGCATCACGATCAACATCTCGCATGTTGAGTACCAGACGGAAAAGCGCCACTACGCGCACGTCGATGCACCGGGTCACGCCGACTACATCAAGAACATGATCACCGGCGCAGCTCAGATGGACGGCGCTATCCTCGTCGTCGCAGCTACCGACGGCCCGATGCCCCAGACGCGCGAGCATGTCCTGCTCGCTCGCCAGGTTGGCGTTCCTTACATCCTCGTCGCCCTGAACAAGGCCGACATGGTTGACGACGACGAGATCCTCGAGCTCGTCGAGATGGAGGTCCGCGAACTGCTGGCCGCTCAGGAATTCGACGAGGAAGCCCCCGTCATTCCGATCTCGGCACTCAAGGCACTCGAGGGTGACCCGAAGTGGACGCAGTCCATTCTCGACCTGATGGCTGCTGTCGACGAGTCCATCCCGGACCCGATTCGTGAGACCGAGAAGCCCTTCCTCATGCCCGTCGAGGATGTCTTCACGATCACCGGCCGTGGCACCGTTGTCACCGGTCGTATCGAGCGTGGCGTTGTCAACGTCAACGAAGAGGTCGAGATCGTCGGCATCAAGGAAACCTCGACCAAGACCACGGTCACGGGTATCGAGATGTTCCGCAAGCTGCTCGACTCGGGCCAGGCCGGCGACAACGTCGGACTGCTCGTTCGTGGCATCAAGCGCGAAGATGTCGAGCGTGGACAGGTTGTCGTCAAGCCGGGCACCACGACTCCCCACACGGAGTTCGAGGGCCAGGCATACATCCTGTCGAAGGACGAGGGCGGCCGCCACACCCCGTTCTTCAACAACTACCGCCCGCAGTTCTACTTCCGTACCACGGACGTTACGGGCGTCGTGACGCTGCCTGAGGGCACCGAGATGGTCATGCCCGGTGACAACACCGAGATGTCCGTCAAGCTCATCCAGCCTGTCGCCATGGACGAGGGCCTGCGCTTCGCAATTCGCGAAGGCGGCCGTACGGTCGGCGCCGGCAAGGTTGCCAAGATCATCAAGTGAGACTCTTGTCTCGCTAGCTGATTCACAGCACTGAGAAAGGCGCTCATTCCCTTCGGGGAGTGAGCGCCTTTTCTGTGTCTGTAGTCAGGCGGTCTGGTGGCTGGTGAGGTTCTTGCCTACTTCGTTGCTTCGACCCGGTCGAGATGTAACAGGACCTGTACCGCGACGGGTGAGCCGTCGAGGCTTCGCCTGGTCGCACGGGCGATGCCTTCGGCCTGAGTAGTGAAGCCGACGACGTCGATCGCCGGGTCCGCCGTGACGATGACGCACAGCGTCGGCAGTCCGCGATCGACCGTCGCTTTGCTTCGGGTGCTTCGCACGCCCGGCAGTTGCGCGAGTTCGGAGGCCACGCCGTCGGCGACTGGTCCCAGATCCACACTGACGTCGGTACCGGATTCGTTGTGCCGCAACGTGACTGCGCTCGTTCGGCGCCGGCGAAGGTTCAAGTACAACAGCCCGAAACCGGTGAAGACGCAGAGTACGAAGGTGCCGGACAGCACCCAGTGCCACCAAGGCTCCTCCGGAAGGCCGAAGAGGACCTCCCGATCGAGTCGTGACACCCAGGTTCGAATCAGTGAGGCACCCGCGTCCCATGCGATGGCGTAGGCGCCTGCCGCCAGGAGCACGATTCCGAAAATCAGGACGATGGTCCGATCGACCGCGGAAATCCAACGGTTCACGAGGCGTCCTTTCGTCGTACGGCAGCTTCTCGCACGACAACCGAAAGTTGCAGTGGCTGCTGCAGTATCGCGAGATGTGGTCGTACTGCCGCGTCCACGGCCGCGGCAAGTTCGGCCCGATCGCCACCGGTCGATTCGATGTGGACTTTGACGTGTCTGCGGTCGACGCTCGTGTGGGCCGAATCGACGCCGGGAACGACCGCTGCGTGGCTACTGCACAGGCGTGCAATGTCCGTCGGTCGCATCCATACCGTCGATGCTTTCGGGTTACCCAGTGGGACATGGGTTTTCGCGCGCCGTTTGATCGCCGACATTATCAGGACCACACCCGCGACAACGGCAGCGATCGCTACCGGAAGCAGCCAAGGTTGCCAGTGCAGCCGCGACGTCCACTCCACGGAGTTTCGGATCCAGGGTGCCGATTCGAAAGTTCCGCGGTTGATGAACCATTCGCGCGAGACCACGAAGGCGAGTGCGAGTAGACCGCACGCGATGACGACGGCCGAAACCGCGGCCGCCGGGTTCGCGGAGGGAACTCGGGGTGGAATCGGATCCGAGAGTGCCTCCTGCGCCGGGCCTTCGGCGATTTCGACGCCCGAAGCACATGACTCGTCGGTGCCCTCGGTTGCCGCGATCATGACGTTCATGTCGTGGAGGGGCAGGCCGGTCAGCGACTCGACACTGCGTCCGACTTCTGCCCGCACGCGGCCCGTCAGGTCGGTGACCGAACACGGCCAAGACACAGCGAGGAACAGATTGATGGCCACGGCGTCACTGCCCATCGAGATGTCGGCTCGCGGAAGGTCGCGCCCGGTCAGGCGGGTCAAACCGCCTGACTGACGGACCACTCCCGGAACGTTCACCGCTGCGGCCGTGGCGATCTTGGCCATCGCACGGTCCTTGATGACCAACGAGCCGCGTAGGCCAGGATCGTCCGCTGCGCTGGGATCGGACGGCTCAGCCACGGCCACGGCTTCGGAGGATCGCGCCGAGATCGAGATGCCCGTCGCGGTGTGCTCCGATCGCCATACCGGCGGCGCCGAGCAGGACTGCGAAGACGAATCCGCTGAACCCACCCATGATTCCGGCGAGCGCGAGGAGCAGACCGACCAGCAGTCCGACGGTGGTGCTGTTCATGTCAGTTCCCTTCTCGAATGTTCGGTGCAATGTCGGTGACGGTGGCAGGCTCGGTGACTGCACTTTCGGAAACATCCGGTAGGTATCCCGCTGTCGACAGGTCTCCGACCGTCACGTTCACCGGTACGTCGACCAATCTCGCCACCACCGCTCGGACACGTTCGGCGACGCTGCGAACGTCGGCCGGGTAGTGAACGGAAATGTGTACAGCACAAGAGTTTTCGTCGACGACAACGCCGGTGATTCGACGTCCCGGTAGGTAGGTTCCCACCTCGCCGAACTGTCCGCCGTGTAGATCTGCCACTTCCGGGATCGCAAGAACTGCGTCGGCGACAACCTCGGCCGCGTCGATCTCGCGGCCGGCGTCGGCGGTACTCACTGAACCCTCGGCTTGGCTTCCGGATCGGTACTGCCGCCGCTCTCGGCATCCTCGAAGAGCATGACGTCGAAGACCGTGATGTTGACCTCGGTGACCTCGAGGCCGGTCATGCTTTCGACTGCGGCAATGACGTTTCGACGGATACCCACCGCCAGTTCGTGGAGTGCGACGCCGTATTCGGCGACAATGCCGATGTCGATGGCGGCTTGTTTCTCGCCCACTTCCACCGCCACGCCCTGGGCATGGTTGACGCGGGCGCCCGGAATGCGGTCGCGAAGTGCCCCTACCGCACGCGCTGTGCCCCCGCCGACGTCGTACACGCCGTTGATCTCGCGTGTTGCTATACCGGCGATCTTGGCGACCACGGCGTCGGCGATGATCGTCTTGCCCTGGGTGCTGACTAGTTCCGCGCCACCGTCGGCGCCGAATCGGACGCTGTTCTTTTCACTGGAATCGCTGGTCATGGGGGCTCCCTGCTCATGTGTCAGTGCGTGCGTCTGAAGTATCTCCAACTGTAGTGACTGGTAGGTGGCCATGCGGGATGCACCACACCTACTCCGGCATTTGGTATGGCAGAGTCGGAGGCAAATAGTGACGGCGTTCATAGTGAGCGCTGCAAGTGACGTGGGTCGGACAGGGTGGTACGTGGTGGCACGGATAGTGATCGTGGGTGCGGGTTTGTCGGGGCTGCGGACCGTCGAGGAACTACGGCGAGCGGGTTTCGAGGGTGAGTTGACGCTCGCCGGTGGGGAAACGCATCTGCCTTACGACAGGCCTCCGTTGTCGAAGGAAGTGATCCGCGGTGACAAGGACGAGACGACCTTGCGTCCGGCCGAGTTCTACGTCGAGAACAAGGTCGACCTCAAGCTCGGTTCGCCGGCGACGTCCGTGAACACTGCGGCGAAGTCGGTGGCGTTCGCCGACGGATCCACCCTGGACTACGACGAGTTGGTGATCGCGACCGGACTGACGCCGCGTCGCATCGCCGGCCTTCCGGACCTCTCGGGGGTACACGTGCTGCGCTCCATCGAGGAAGCGTTGGCTCTTCGCGCCGATCTGGCCCCCGGCAAGCGTGCGCTGATCGTCGGGGCCGGCTTCATCGGCTGTGAACTGGCCGCGAGCATGAAGTCTCACGGCGTCGACGTCGTCTTGCTCGAACCTCAGCCGACGCCGCTGGCGTCGGTACTCGGCCCCACTGTCGGCGCCCTCGTCGAGCGTCTGCATCGGAACGAGGGCATCGACGTCCGCGTCGGTACCGGCTTGACCTCGTTGTCCGGCGACGGAGCGGTTGCCGCTGCGACCTTGAGCGACGGTTCGGAGATCCCGGTCGACGTGGTCGCGATCGGAGTCGGTTCGGTGCCGGTAACGGGGTGGCTCGACGGTTCGGGAATCGAACTCGACAACGGAGTGCTCTGCGACGGCGTCGGCCGCACCAGTACCGAACACGTATGGGCGGTCGGCGACGTCGCGTCCTGGCAGATCGGTGATCGACGCAAGCGCGTCGAGCACTGGACCAATGCGGGCGACCAGGCCAAGATCCTGGCGGGAGCGATCACCGGAACGGGTGATCCGGATGCTCCGGCGCAGGTTCCGTACTTCTGGAGCGATCAGTACGACGTCAAGATCCAGGCATTGGGCACCGTCGCACCCACGGACACCGTTCACATCGTCAAGGACGACGGCCGCAAGTTCGTCGCCTACTACGAGCGCGACGGCGTGTTGGCGGCTGTCGTCGGCGGAGGCAGTGCGGGAGCGGTGATGAAGATGCGTGCAAAGATCGCGGCCGGCACGCCCATCTCGGACGTGTTGGAGTCCACACCGGCCTGAACGGATGCGGCAGGACCGGTTCCGAGACGATAGATTTGTGCGGTGATCGTTGCACTCATCGACTCGGGACTGGGCCTGCTCCCTACCTCTGCGTGGCTCAGACGCCTGCGCCCGGATCTCGATCTGGTGCTGTCCCTGGATCCGGACGGCGCCCCCTGGGGCCCCAAGCCCGAGCCGTGGGTCGTCGACCGGGTACTCGGTGCTGTGCGGCGGAGCCTCGATCGTGGGGCACAGGTCATCGTTCTTCCGTGCAATACCGCCAGCGTCACCGCGCTGCCGCACGTCCGCGAACTGGTCGGACCGGGGGTGCCGGTCATCGGAACGGTGCCCGCGATCAAGCCCGCCGCCGCCGCGTGCGATTCCGTGGCGATCTGGGCTACAGCCGCCACGACCGCCAGCCGGTACCAAGCTGATCTGATCGAACAGTTCGGAAACGGCGCAAAGGTCGTCGGAGTGCCGTGCCACGGCCTCGCCGATTCGATAGATCTCGGTG
The DNA here is from genome assembly GCF_040489275.1 of Rhodococcus baikonurensis. NCBI lineage: Bacteria > Bacillati > Actinomycetota > Actinomycetes > Mycobacteriales > Nocardiaceae > Rhodococcus > Rhodococcus baikonurensis. The sequence continues at coordinate 581,124 of NZ_JBEUOQ010000003.1, forward strand.
ATCGCGCTGCCGCACTCGCTGCCATCGATTCCGCAGTGGCGCGAACACCGGACGACGTCAGCGGCGTTGTCCTCGGCTGCACGCACTACCCACTGCTCGCCGAAGAAATCGCAGCGCGGTTACCCGCCGACGTCACACTCTTCGACAGCGCCGAAGCCGTTGCACGACAGACTTTGCGGCGGATCGACGGGCTCGGTGCCGCGGGTGAAGGATCGGGAACCGTCGAGGTTTTCGTGAGCGGTCGTCCGGGCGCACTACCGCCCAGCGCCGAAGCCTTCGACGCCGGGCGGTTGTTGGGCGCGATCAAAGCCTGATCCAGCCGCCCCCTGTCAATGGGCAGCTACGCCGCTCTGTCAATGGGCAGCTACGCCGCCGTGACCCCCGTGATGCATCCGCGCACTCATCACCGGCATCGCACTCACCGCGACCACAACGGTCAGGACCCCGACCACCCAGGCCGTCCACGACGCACCGCGTAGCGCGTCGAAGTTCATGACCCAGGGTGAAATGAACATCAAGACGCCGAAAACGCCCATCGCGTAATCCGCCATGGCCATGTCCGGACGAGCCATGTGTGCCAGACCCGACAGTGCAACCAGGACACCCAGGACGACGAGTGACCACATTGCCCGATCGGTGGTGTCGAGCCACATCGGCGAGAGAGCCGCAAAGACGCCGAGAACCACCGCGACGGCATCTTGCATTCGATTCCACGACTTCATGACGAGACCTCCAAAGACGAGAGTGTGTCCACCTGTAGTACACGCCCGCGGCAAGTCGAGATCAACTCTCCGCCAATTGCATTCGCGTTGCAGTTAGAAGCGGTGCGGAGGCTTGAATATCAAGATTTGTGACCATTCGTCCGGATTGCCACGAGGCCGCGCGGAGCGCTTGCCGCGATATGTCCCGAGAGTGCCATGAGGGTGAGAGTGGTGAATGCGATAGCGGCGGTGATCATGGGTGGTCCTTTCACTGACTGTCCTCGAGTGTCGTCTGCCGACCTGTGGCCGAGCAGGGCGCACGGTGTGAGGACGCTGAGAGAATCTAAGAGTTCGCACCGCAACCCGTGAGAAGGTTCTGGAGTGACGCAATCGAGTGCCCAGGACGTGATCGAGCAGTTGGCCGATCTCGCGGATCCCGCGGATGCCGTCTATCTACAGCGGTTCTTCAAGACGGAGCCGGGGGAGTACGGCGAGGGTGACGTGTTCATCGGAGTGCGAGTGCCGAAGACGCGCTCGGTGGTGAAGAAACATGTCGGCCTCGCGTTGCCTCAGGTACGCCTCCTTCTCGACAGCGACGTCCACGAGCACCGGTTGGCCGGGCTGCTGATCCTGGTTGCTCAATTCGAAAAGGTCAGTCGCCCAAAATTTTTCGACGGCGAGAGTCGCGCCCGCATCGCCGACTTCTATCTCGGCGCTGTCGAGGACGGGCGGGTGAACAATTGGGATCTCGTGGATTCGTCCGCCGGACAGATCCTCGGCGGCTGGTTGTACGACCGAGATCGTCGGCTGATCTTCGAGCTTTCCGATTCGGGTGACCTGTGGCGACGACGGGTGGCGCTGCTGACGACGTACGGGTTCATCACTCGTGGCGACGCGTCGACCACGCTCGAGCTCGCCGCGCAGGTGCTGGGCGATCGACGGGACCTGACACAGAAAGCCATGGGTTGGATGCTCCGCGAGGTCGGCAAACGGGTGGATCGGGATTTGCTGACCGACTTCCTCGCAGAGAATGCAGCAGACATGGGACGCACAGCGCTGAGCTACGCGTGCGAACACCTGACCGCAGACGAGCGAGCGCACTTCCGAGCGGCCCGCTAGCGAAGTACCGCTCGGTAGGTTGTGGGACGATTCTCGGTATGCCCGCCACCCGTGTCGAGGCGTCTCGAATTGTGACGATCGGTTCACTGATCGCTGCCGGCGTCGCAGCTCTGTGTTATCTGGTGTACTCCGTTCGAGCCGTCGAACCCGTAGATTTTCTCGTCTACCGCTACGCCGCCCAGGCATTCGCAGCGGGATCGAACATCTACGAGGGCAATCTTGTCGGCCCGTTGATCGTCGACGAGGGCATGCCGTTCACCTACACCCCGTTCGCGGCGATCTTCCTCTGGCCGACTGTTCTCTTCGGCTGGTGGACGGCCTATCTGCTGTGGTCGGGCTTGTGCATCGCGGCGGTGGTGTGGACGGTTGCGAGGTTCACTCCCGCTCGCGTCCCGAAGAGGCCGCTCGTCATGGCGGCATTGGTCCTGGCCGTGTCGGTGACGCCCATCGTCAGTGCACACATCTCTTTCGGCCAGGTGAACCTGGTGCTCATGGTGCTCGTACTGCTCGACGTGACCCGTAGTGAGCATTCGAGGTTCGGCCGGTGGTTTCCGCGAGGACTTCTGATCGGTATCGCGGCCGCGATCAAGCTGACGCCGGCGCTGTTCGTCGCCTACTTCGTCGTCACGAAGCAGTGGCGACTCGCGATCTGGAGTTCGATCGGATTTGCCGCGGCGACTGCCGTCGCGGCAGTGGTGGACCCGGCCGTCAGCTGGACCTTCTGGTCGGACGTCGTCTGGAATCTCAGTGACCGGGTGGATTTGAGTGGGCAGGCGATCGCGAGCGCCGGCAACAGTTCGCTGCAGGGCGGACTTGCGGCGCTGGGCACATGGACAGCGTCTCTGACGATGCCGTTGACAGTGCTGTGTGCGGCGGTAGCGCTCTGGATCGCCCGAGACGTCTATCGCGTCGGGCGCGCGGTCGATGCGGCGTTGGTGATCGGATTGAGCGCGCCGATTCTTTCGCCGATCAGCTGGATTCACCACTGGGTGTATCTCGTGCCTGCTGCCGTCACGGTTCTCTTTCGGCTTCGATCGCCGCTGCAGTTCGGTTCGGCCGCTCTGGGCTTGGCAATCGTCTACTGCGGGCCGAGCATGGGCCAGCAGTTCATCGAGACGTCGCCTCTCCTGCTGCCGGTGGGGTTGGTCCTGCGGGAGGGTTTCCTGATCGTGACCCTGGTACTGATCTTCGCACTGTGGCGGTTGCCCACGACGGCGCCTGCGTGGGTGTCGGGGCGGGACTCCGAAGATGGCTCGGATGATGACAAAGCCCCCGATTCCGCAGGGAATCAGGGGCCGTCATGCATCGAAGCAGGGTTCAGAACTCGATCTTCAGGTGATCGGTGATCGGCTTCGCCTGGCAACCGAGGATGTAGCCGTTCGCCACGTCCTCGGCGTCGAGGATTTCGGAGTTGTCCATCTGAACTTCGCCTTCGGTGACGGTGCAGGCACACGACCCGCACTCACCTTCCTGGCAGGAGTACGGAACATCGAGACCCTTGGCGAGCATGATGTCGACGAGCGTCTGCTTGCGCGGCCAGACGAGGGTGTGGGTTTCACCGTCCAGTTCGACCTCGACGGTTGCGGCGTCGGCTGCTTCTTCGTCGGAGACCTCGGCTACCTCGACGTCACGAAACGGGTCGCCGGCGAGTGAATTGAAGACCTCGGCGTGAACCTGCGTGCGGGGCATGCCGGCCTCTGCCAGTGCCTTGTGGACGGCGTCCATGAAGGGGCCTGGACCGCACATGAAGGCCTCGTACGCGACAAATGGCTTGGCCAGTGTCGCCAACTGTGAGACGGCGGGGAGTCCCTGCACGGTTTCGATCCAGTGGACCACCGTGAGGCGGCCGGGGTGTTGCGCTGCCAACTCGCGAAGTTCGGCGCCGAAGATGACGGACTTCTCGTCGCGATTCGCGTAGATCAGCACGACGTTGCCGTTGCCCTGCGTGAGGGCGGACTTGAGGATCGAGATCACCGGAGTGATTCCGCTGCCTGCACCGAAGAGCAGGAAGTCGTGATCGAGCGACTTGGGCGTGAAGACACCTGACGGCGGCAGCACTTCGATGGTGTCGCCGACCTGGAGCTTGTCGCACAACCAGTTGGAGCCGTAACCGTCGACGGTTCGCTTGACGGTCACCTTGGGGGCGTCGTCGGTGAAGGGCGAACTGGCCAGGGAGTAGCAGCGTGCGACCGAGCCGGTCTGATCGCTCGGGATGCGCAGGGTCAGGAATTGACCGGGCTTGTAGTCGAACTTGTCCTTCAGTTCTGCGGGAATCTCGAACACCAGCGACCGGGCGTCGGAAGTCTCTTCGATGACTCCGGACACGGTGAGTACCGCCGATCGCGAGCTGTGCGGTACCTCGACTGTCGTCATCGCGAAGCTAGTCCTCTCGTGAAGCTGGGTAAAGCGCAGGTCAGTGAAGTGCAACATCTAGAACGTGTTCTAGTTCAATGTTAGCAGTGATGAAAAGCTACTGGGGATCGTAGTCGCCGAGCAACACGTTCCCGATCAGCGGGAACCACGGCGGTCTGATCCAACCGTCCTGGCGGTCCGGGGCGGCGATCACCTGCCCGAACGGGCGGTTCACGGGCGGCGTCCGGGCGGTTGAGCTGCCGAAGCCTGTGCACGGGCTGTTTGTCGGTACACAGTGGGAACCAGGTGAGACGCCGGTCACAAAGGATCGGCTCGAATCCCTCCCGTAGTCACATTCGTGCACATCCCTGAGGAGATACCGATGGCTATCGAGCTCAACCAGATCTGGGACTTTCCCATCAAGGAGTTCCACCCCTTCCCGCGCGCCCTGATGGGTGTGGGCGCTCACGACATCATCGGTGTGGAGGCCAAGAATCTCGGCTTCAAGCGCACCCTCCTGATGACAACCGGTCTGCGCGGTTCGGGCATCATCGAGGAACTCGTCGGCAAGATCGAGTACCAGGGTGTCGAGGTCGTGCTCTACGACAAGGTCGAGTCGAATCCCAAGGACTACAACGTCATGGAGGCCGCGGCTCTCTACCAGAAGGAGAAGTGCGACTCGATCATCTCGATCGGTGGTGGTTCGAGCCACGACGCCGCCAAGGGTGCTCGCGTCGTGATCGCACACGACGGTCGCAACATCAACGAGTTCGAGGGCTTCGCCAAGTCCACCAACAAGGAGAACCCGCCGCACATCGCCGTATCCACCACGGCCGGAACGGGTTCCGAGACGTCGTGGGCATACGTCATCACCGACACGTCGGACATGAACAACCCGCACAAGTGGGTGGGCTTCGACGAGGCGACCATTGTCACCTTGGCGATCGACGATCCGCTGCTCTACTACACCTGCCCTCAGCACTTCACCGCGTACTGCGGCTTCGACGTACTCGCGCACGGCAGTGAGCCTTTCGTGTCTCGTCTCGATTTCGCGCCTTCGCTCGGTAATGCGATCTACTCGGTCGAGTTGGTCGCGAAGAACCTGCGCGAGGCTGTCTTCGAGCCGCGTAACCTCAAGGCTCGCGAGGGAATGATGAACGCGCAGTACATTGCCGGACAGGCCTTCAACTCCGGTGGCCTCGGCATCGTTCACTCGATCTCGCACGCGGTCAGTGCTTTCTTCGACAGCCACCACGGTTTGAACAACGCCATCGCGTTGCCGCGTGTGTGGGAGTACAACCTGCCTTCGCGCTACGAGCGCTACGCCCAGTTGGCCGGCGCACTCGGTGTCGACACTCGCAACCTCACCACGGTTCAGGCCGCAGATGCTGCCGTCGAGGCTGCCATCCGACTGGCCAAGGACGTCGGTATCCCCGACAACTTCGGTCAGGTCCGCACCGACTCGTACGCGAAGAACCAGATGAACACCAAGAAGTACGAGGGTCGTGGTGATGTCATCAAGGGTGACGAGAAGACTGTGCGCGCCATCTCCGAGCACATTCAGGACGACTGGTGCACCCCGGGTAATCCCCGTGAGGTCACCGTGGAGTCGATGATCCCGGTTGTCGATCACGCGATCAACAAGTCGTACTTCTAGCAGGGCCTTCGGCCCCGTGCGCGGTTAAGGAGTCCAGAGGCTCCCTAACCGCGCACAGGGGCTGTGCCCCTATCGAAAGGTATTCCATGTCCGGTCGCAGTTTCTCCAGCGGAATCGAAGTGAAAGACGCTCTGCGGGAGCAGGATTACATTGCCGATGACGAGTTCGCGGTAGTCGTTCATCTGGCGACGGCGCTGGGGCGTCCGCTCCTGCTCGAAGGGCCGGCGGGTGTCGGCAAGACGGAACTGGCGAAGTCGCTGGCTGCGATCGGCGGACGCAAGCTGGTGCGCTTGCAGTGCTACGAAGGGTTGGACGACAATCGCGCCCTGTACGAATGGGACTACGCGAAGCAACTCCTGCACGTGCAGATGCTCCGCGACCGGATCAGTGATCAGGTTTCCGAATTCGACAGTGTCGCCGAAGCGTCGAAGTTTCTCGCCGATCAGGATTTCGGTTTGTACTCCGAGAACTTCCTGTCCGTGCGGCCGCTGCTCGAAGCGATCCTCTCACCCGAGCCGGTCGTGCTTCTGGTCGACGAGGTGGACCGCACCGAGGAATCGATGGAAGCGTTGCTCCTCGAGATTCTCGCCGAACAGCAGATCACCATTCCCGAGGTCGGTACGTTCGTGGCCCGTTCGCAGCCCTGGGTCATCCTGACATCCAACGACACTCGCGAACTCTCGCCCGCGCTCAAGCGTCGTTGCCTGCATTACCATCTCGGCTATCCGACGTCGGAGCGTGAACGCGAGATCGTCACTGCGCGAGCGCCGGAAGTGGACGCCGCTACTGCCACCGAGGTTGTCGAATTGGCTCGCATCCTGCGTGACCTCCCGCTGCGCAAAAGTCCCTCCATCTCGGAGGTCATCGACGCAGCCAGGGCGGCAACAGTCCTCGCGGCCAGTGGATTCGACACCGCTTCCGACGCCAAGGTGCGCGACATCCTGCTCACGGCGTTGCTCAAGTACTCGTCGGATGTGACGCTGGCCAAGGAACGATTCGACGGAAAGCTTCTCGAATCTCCGTCGCGTGACGGTGGTGAGCCGATCGAGCGAGCAACGGTGGCAAGCAAACCCGCCAACACGACGACGGCCGTGTTCCGGGGGACCGGTGGACGAGACCCCCATCAACAGGGAATCCGCGGCGGCAGCGGAATCCGTTCGACGCGATGACGACGCTCGGTGGCCTCGCCGTGTGGCAGCCGTCGTTTGTCCTCGACGTGGTGTCCGCGAGTTTCGGCCGATTGCTGAGGGCGGCCGGAGTTTCCGCGTCACCGGCCGAGGTCATCGAAGTTCGGCGTGTGCTCGCGATGGTGGGCGCTTCGGATCGTGAGACGTTACGAGCCTGCCTTCGGGCAGTGTGCGCCAAATACTCTCACGAGCAGGCCGGTTTCGAGCGGGCGTTCGACGCGTTGTTCCGGCCGCCTGCGGAGAAGGCCCACGCCGAACGGCCGGCGTCGCGAGCCGAAGTGGCGGACGGTCTGCCCACCGCCCTCGGGATCGACGAGGATCAAGAAGTAGGCCGGTATGCCGAGTACAACGAGCGTGCAGCCGAGGTCGGCGACTACTTCGACACTCCGGAGGCGGAGAAGGGGTTCAACCCGCACAAGGACGACGACGACGTATCGATGACATCCAGCGATGCGGAACTGTCGGTCGATACCGGTTCGGAGACAGGCCGGCGGGGAGTCAGTTACACGGTCGACGTTGATCGTGCCGCGTCGGCAGTGGTCGGTGACCTGAGCACCAGTGTTGCTGCAGCAGTGGTCGGCTCGTTGTCGTGGGACGATCCGACGTCGATCCTCGCCTGGTTGGATGCCTACGACCCGAGCAAAGCGTATGCGGACGTCTCCGACGACGGGCCACTCACGCAAGCACAATTGAACCGGCTCGTCGAGGCGGTCGAAGCGTTCGTACAAGCGCTCTCGGCCGCTGCACTCGCCGAATCCGCTCCCGACGCGCCCGACAGTGAATCTGCTGCAGGCGCAACGCACAACGACATCGAACTCGCGTGCCACGAGGTGCTTCGGCGGATGAGAGGACCGTCCAGGCCTCGTCCTCGGGAGCGCTCTCGAGGACATCTCGACATGCGACGCACGGTGCGTTCGAGCCTGCGCACCGACGGGATACCCTTCCATCTGGTCGTGAAAGCTCCTCGCCCCGATCGAGTCCGACTGCTTTTGATCGCAGACGTGTCGCTGTCCGTGCGCCCCATCACCGCGTTCACTCTGCGCTTGGCTCAGGCAATGCATCGCCGGGCTGATCGTTGTGAAGTTCTCGCGTTCGTCGATCGTCCGGTCGACGTGACCGACACCCTGCTCGCCAGTAGTGGTGACGGTGCATTGGCAGCGGTGCTCGCGCACCCGGGCCTGGATCTGGAAGCCAGCAGCGACTACGGGCGGGTGCTCACAGAATTGTTGGACGAACACGGAAACACCTTGAACTCGAGAACTTCCGTCATCATCGTGGGCGACGGTCGGTGCAACGGGTTGCCCCCGCAGGTGGACAAGCTGGAAGAGGTGCGACGCAAGGTCCACCGTCTGGCTTGGATCACGCCGGAACCACAGCGCTACTGGAACCAGGCGTCGTGCGCGATGCCGGAGTATTCGGAGATCTGCGACGAGGTTGTCGTTGCCCGAGATGCTGCGCAACTGATGGCAAAGGCGGCCGAACTAGGGCATGCACTTCGCTGATGTCATCGCACTTCACTGATGTCACTGCACTTCACTGATATCACTGCGATCTGTCGTGAACTAGTTTGATCTCATGTCTGAAATCAGGGGATCGATCTGGCGACCGATCGCGGCACTGACCGTGCTCGGCGCCGTGTGCGGGCTGGTGGCGCTCGGCGTGTTTCAGTGGTGGTGGAACTCGTTGGCATCACCTCACATTCTGACCGGCGGATCCTATCGGGAACCGTTTTCCGACCCGACGTTCACCGGACCCGATTTCATAGACCTCTTTCCGGCAGAGCCTGCCCCGTGGCTGTATTCGGGATTGGTACTCGGTCCGACAGCGGTCGGCTTGCTTGCCGGGATCGTGTTCGTGGTGGCCGGACGATCGATCAGAGCGCTAGCAATGCTCGCGAGCCCAGTCGGGGATCCGCCAACGGGCGTAGCGCCAAGCGCAGCAGGACCAAGGCGTTGTCGTCGCCGGCGATCCTGTTGACTTTCAAGGTATTGCACTCGACGCACTGGTGAACGAGCATCCATTCACCGTCTCGCCGGACCGACAAGCACAGCGCCGCCATGGCACCTCTGCACTGTTGTGCTCGGTCGCCCGGAACGCGACCATCCACGTGGCGGCTGGCCAGGCAGTTCGGGCAGTGGTTCCGATGAGCGGTACCCGGCGCCTCGGTGGAGATGTCCAAACGGCATGTGAGACAACGGAAACTCGATCCGTGCTCGCCACCTGTTCCGTGTAATACGTGTTTGGTGCGTTGCGGTGTCCGCCGGGACCGGGTGGTGGGGTTCCTACGTGGCATCTGCGGTTCACCCCTCACAGGTCGCCGAAGGCTTCGAGCGGGAAGGGCGGTTGCGCGAGAGGACGCACTGCCATTCTCATCAACAACAACTGGTTGTCGTCTCGGCTGACGGGGTTGGAGGTGAGCTCGAGGCACTGTGCGCAGCGGTGGATGATCATCCAATCGCCACTGCGCAGCACAGCGATCGAAATGGGAGCCATGCGCATGCCGCAGTCTGACGGCCCACCGTCCACCTGGTCGAACAGGTGTAAGGAATGCAGGCAACTGGGGCAATGGTTTCGGCGATCGCCCTCGGGGCCGTACGTCATGACGGTGAGTCCGCACTGTACGCAGGAGAAGGTGTCGGTTTTCGAGATGGATTTGTGTGATTGAGGCACTGGAGAACTCCTAGCTGAGTGAACAAGGCAGGTAGGAGCAGGCCGAGGGGCCTCGCGCTGTCAGTCCGTCGTCTCGGGGATCAGCAGGTGAGGGTCGAGGTCGCGGACTGTGCAAAGGCGGGAGGCGCGCTCGGCGCGGGCTGGGTCATAAACACCTTCTGGATCGGTACTGCGGACCGCTCTGGCCGCAACCGAAAGTACAACGCGACCCGATCGCCGCGCCATCTATTTTTCGGCGATGTGTACCTGCCTGAACGGGTAGGTAGGCGCCTCTCCTTCGGTGGGTGTGCGGCGACTGACGTCCGCGTAGGCTCGGGGCCAGCGATTGTAAGGTGAATCACACCTGTTGGTGCACGTGAGAGTTGATGCACTGAGAGCGACGGACGGAAAGTTCCCGAGCGGAGATCTCAGGGCAGCGAGAGGAGAGTGGGGTCGTGTCCGTGGCATATCCGGATGCTGTGAACCACGGTGTTCATCGCCGCGGCACTGCTGCTCGACTGGTCAAATTTCACGCCCCCGAGATCGTCTTCGGTATCGGTTCCCTGGTCGAGGCAGCACACGCGACTCTGCGGTTCGGCGGGTTCCGCCCGTTTCTGGTCACCGATCCCGGCTTGATCGACGCGGGATGGGTCAGCGAACTCGAGGACCATCTCACGGAGCAGGGATTGACCGCGACGGTGTGGTCAGGGCTGACGCCCAACCCCAAGGACTTCGAGATCGCGGCTGGATTCGAGGTGTACCAGGAAGGTGAGTGTGACGTCATCATCGCGCTCGGTGGCGGTTCCGTCATCGACGCGGCTAAAGGTGTCGCCGTCCTCGCTGCCAACGGCGGCAACATCCTCGACTACGAAGGCGTCGATCAGGCGACAAAACCGATCCCGCCGTTGGTGATGGTTCCCACCACGTCCGGCACCGGTGCGGACGTGTCGCAGTTCTGCATCGTCACGGACACGACCCGCGGCACCAAGATCACCATCATCGGCCGGGCGCTGGTGCCAGATGTGACGGTCATCGATCCGCGGTTGCTGACGACGATGCCCGAGTGGCTCAATGCGGCAACAGGATTGGACGCACTGACGCACGGAATCGAAGCCTTCGTATCGCTGGCGCACAATCCTTTGACCGATCATCACGCGCTCCGCGCTGTCGGCCTCGTGACGGAGAATCTGGTGCACACGATCCAGGACCCGATGGAGATGGAAGCGCGGTCTGTGATGGCGCAGGCCAGCCTCGAGGCCGGTTTGGCGTTCACCAACGCGATACTCGGCGCCGCGCACGCCATGAGTCATCAGGTGGGCGGCATGCTCGACCTGCCGCACGGCGTCATCAACGGGATTCTGTTGCCCCACGTCATCCGGTTCAATTCCACGACGGACGCCGCCCCCTTCGTTGCCATCGCTGCTGCGTTGAGTCTTCCCGAGCAGCGCGGCACCCCGGAGGAAGCAGCGCTGGCAGTGGCCGACCGGGTCGAACGGCTCGCGCGCGAGGTCGGCGTGCCGAAGGGTCTGGGGGAGTTGGGTGTTCGCGAGGAAGATCTGAGCAGGCTCGCCAGCTTCGCGTTGCTCGACGCCTGCATGTCCACCAATCCCAGGGAAGCGACGCAGGAGCAGATGGTGGCGTTGTTCCGAGGTGCCTTGTGAAGAAGAGGTGCGTTGTGAATCGGTGCGGACGATGACCGCGGACCTGTCCAGGCTCACCGGATTACGGTCGGGGAAGAGTTCGTTCTATCCGCAGTATCGCGGTGCGGCGGAGCGCCTCGAACGCGTCGTGCATGCGTTGGAGTTGATCTCGCGGGCTTTGGTGCGAACCGTCGAAGGGCCGGAAACCCTGGTCTGCGCGGTCGCGGAAGCTGCCCGCGCTCATCTGAGTGCCAACTGGATAGTGTTCGCCTTGGCCGACGGGACCTTGCCGGACGCCGGGCCACGCCGATTGGTTCTCGGTCCGGATGCGACGCCGTTCCTGGTCGACAACGTGGAGGGACCACCGCTTCCGGAGGACGTCGTCGAATGCCTCGACGACATCCGGTACGGGAGAATCGAGTCCAACTCGGTGATCGACGCACACTACGCGTTTGTGCCGATCGTGCTCGGCGGCGGCGTGGTCGGAGCCTTTGCAGCCTGGACACCGGCCAACCGGACGCTCGACACGACGGACGGAGCCGTGCTGAGCATTTTGGCCAGCCAAACTGCCGTGGCTCTGCAGAACTCGGCGCTCTATCAGCGCGGACAACTACTGCTCGAACGAGCCGAAGATGCGTACGCGGAGGCAAATCGCACTGCAGCCGACCTCGCGGTGCGCAACAGCGAATTGGAGTCCACGCAGCGTCAACTCGGTGTGGCGCACCGGCATCAGGTGGTCGACGACGAACGGCACCGGATCGCCCGCGAACTTCACGACAGCGTGACACAGGCCGTGTTGTCGGCCGGCATGCAGATCGAGGTCTGCCGCAGCGACATCCCGGAGGCGGAACGCAGTGAAAGACTGGACTTGGCCAAGGATTTGACCAGGCGTGCGGTCGAGCAGCTTCGCTCGGCGATCTACGCTCTCAATCATTCCTCGGACGCGGACCGGACGTCGCTGCCCGAGATGCTCGAGCAACTCGGCGTGGTTCACATGCCGGACGAGTTGGCGGTCAGCGTTCGCGTCGGCGGTACCCCGACGGAGCTTCCGGGCGATGCCGAACATGCCCTTCTCCGGATCGCCGGAGAAGCCCTGTTCAACGCAGCGGTTCATGCTCATGCGAATCGGGCGGTGCTTCGTCTGACCTATCGCGCGGACTCCGTGTTGCTGTCGGTCTCCGACGACGGTGACGGCGACCCCGCGCGAATGCGTCTGATCCTCAAACTCGCAGCCACCAACGATGTCGACGGTCGCCACCGCGGACTGGCGAACATGCAGGCGCGAACCTCGGAGTTGGGTGGCGCGTTGGAAGTGCGGCGGGCACGGATCGGTGGGATTCAGATTCTCGTACGACTGCCACTACCGCTACCGCAGGCGCCGCCGCTGGACTCGGGCATGGAAAACCTTTGCTCTACACCTGAAATCGAGAGCGAGGAATCATGACCACTGCTCGTCCCGTCGTCACCCGTGGAACGTCGCCGGTTCAAAGTTCGGTTCGCATAGTCCTGGTCGACGACCACGCGATACTTCGGCAAGGACTCCGCTCGGTGCTCGAGCGCGAAAGCGACCTCGAGATCGTGGGGGAGGCGTCGTCCCTGGCCGAGGCGCTCGCGGTGGTCGACAAGGTCGGTCCGGACATCGTCCTGATGGATCTCAAACTCTCCGCCAGTTCCGATTACGAGGGGCTGACCCTCTGCGGTCAGCTGTCCTCGGCACATCCCGGGCTGGGACTGTTGGTTCTCACCACCTTTCTCGATGATCAACTGGTGGTGCGAGCGGTGCACGCAGGCGCTCGTGGCTACGTCGTCAAGGATGTCGACACCACCGAACTGGTGCGTGCGATCAGGGCGGTCTCGCGGGGTGAGAGTGCGTTCGACTCTCGCAGCGCATCTGCTGTCGTCCGTTCGCTCAACGGGCAATCGGCAACCAAGGAACGGTTGACCGATCGCGAACTGGAAGTATTGCGGCTTCTCGCAAACGGTCTGTCCAACATCAAGATCGGTGAGCGATTGTTCATCTCACCTACCACCGTCAAGTTTCACGTCAGCAACATCATGCGCAAACTCGAGGTGAGCCGTCGAGCAGAGGCTGTCTACGCCGCGAGTAAGCAAGGTCTGATCTAGCTGCGCTCGGAGACGGTCCAGGCGCGCAGTGCCTGATGCTGTACGAGCAGCACTCTCGATCGAGTCGTGCGCAGAGTCGACGCGGTCATCTCGGCAGTCAGACCCACTGCGATTCGCAATATGAGAACCTCACGTTGGTCGTCGGTCAGGCGGCGCGGGCGTTTGAATCGCCCGTCGGTGTTGTGTGACTGGGGAATTGATGCAATGCGTCGAGAGGCCAACTCGTAAGCGAAAGTCTCGATGCGCGTGTCGGCGGAGATCGTGTCGGACATTCGTGTGACGACGTCCAGGGTGCATTGATGGGCGAGATCGTCGGCGAATGTTGCTACAGACGTCCCGAGGAGCCTGGCGCGATAGTAGAGAACGACGCGAGGGTGCACGCGGGCCAGGAGTTTCGCGAGCGCTCGGTGGTCGCCGGCGAATGCCTCGGCGGCGGTGCGGTTCAAGGAAATCGATCGTTCACAGATCTCGGGTGAAGCGGTACGTACTGACGGTGAAGTCGGTGAAGTGTTCGCGCCCCTGATCGACAGCTTCATCAGCAACTCCTCGAGTACGCCGCGCCTCACCATGCTGGAACGAGAATTGAGGTACCCCGCCGAAATTGCGGGTAAACCTGAAGTTACCTGCCAGGTGTCCGGTCTTTTCGCCGGGAGCGCCAGTCCGCGAGCATGCGCGGCATTTCCGCGGCCATGAAGTCGAAGAAGTCGCGCAGATCTGCCATACGATCGCCGGCCGTCGTTCCTTCACCGAGGACCCGAATGCCCTCGTCCGCCACTGCCGAGACCTGGTAGAGCGAGGACTGTTTCGTGACAAACGCGTCGGCCCACATGTCGACGCTGACGCAGTAGTGCTGACGCCTCGATCCGGGGACGGCCACACGCTCGATCAACCCGACTTGCTGGAGGTATCTGACGGCACCGGAAATGGCGGCGGGGCTCACGCCCAACCGAGATCCGAGATCTCCTGGCGTGGACGAGGGCGTCTCGCTGGTCATCAATGCGGCCCAGACGCGGGCGGGCATCGGCGGAAAACCCATGTCGCTCAGTACGAGTGAGAGTCGCTCGACATAATGGCGGCTCTCGTCCGGTGCAACGGTATGGCTGGTGTCGGTCATCGGAACCCTTCGATCTTTCCTCTTTTTCTATCTTCACACATTTGTGAAATCGGCGTACGGTCAAGTTCATGGGTGCGGCGATTTCAGTGAAGAACCTCGTCAAGACGTTCGGTACCACCCGCGCGCTGGATGGCCTCGACCTTGACGTCTCGACGGGCGAAGTGCACGGATTCCTGGGGCCGAACGGCTCCGGAAAATCCACCACCATTCGGGTACTCCTCGGCCTGCTCCGCTCTGATTCCGGAGACGCAACCGTCCTCGGCGGCGATCCGTGGCGAGACGCCGTGACTTTGCATCGACGTCTCGCTTACGTGCCTGGTGACGTGAACCTGTGGCCCAATCTCACCGGCGGGGAGGCCATCGATCTGCTGGCCGGTCTGCGTGGTGGCCTCGACCGAAAACGTCGAAGCGAGTTGCTCGAGCGCTTCGAACTCGACCCGACCAAGAAAGCGCGGACGTACTCGAAAGGTAACCGGCAGAAGGTTGCACTCGTGGCGGCGTTCTCGTCCGACGTCGACCTTTACGTCCTCGACGAACCGACATCGGGGCTCGACCCGTTGATGGAAGCGGTGTTTCAGGATTGCGTCGAGGAGGTGGCTCACGCCGGGAAGACGGTCCTGCTGTCGAGCCATATCCTCGCCGAGGTCGAAGCGCTGTGCGATCGCGTGAGCATCATCCGCGACGGGCGGACGGTGGAAGAGGGAACGCTGTCCGAACTCAGAC
This sequence comes from Rhodococcus baikonurensis, assembly GCF_040489275.1. Taxonomy (NCBI): domain Bacteria; kingdom Bacillati; phylum Actinomycetota; class Actinomycetes; order Mycobacteriales; family Nocardiaceae; genus Rhodococcus; species Rhodococcus baikonurensis. The sequence goes on from NZ_JBEUOQ010000003.1 coordinate 596,390, forward strand.
ATCTCACGCGCACGTCCGTCTCGGCGGAGACGCAGCGACCGATCGGTAGCCTCGACGGGCTCGGCGGTGTCCACGACGCGGTGATCGACGGGAACCATGTCACCTGCGAAGTCGACAGCGCGCAACTCGGACCTCTCATGACGTACTTGGTCGGCTTCGGGATCGTTGCGCTCAGCTCCACTCCGCCGACACTCGAAGAACTTTTCTTGCGGCACTACGGTGACGAGCGGGCAAGGGAGACTTCGGTCCACCTGCGAGCCGAGACCGGAGTGCGGCCGTGACCGTCGTCGAGGCCGCTCCACCGGTACCGGCGTCGGCGAGCCAATTCACCGGTACGCGCCGACTGGTCCGGCTCGCTTTGCGTCGGGACCGAATTCAGCTTTCCGTGTGGGTCATCTCGATCGTCTTGTTCATGTTGCTCGTCGTCGCCAGTGTGACCGGGCTGTATAAGACACCCGAGGAATTGCGAAACATCGCAGTCAGTTCCGCGGTCTCGCCGGTAGCGCTGGCGACCAACGGAATCGTGTCCGGCGATTCGCAGGGCGCGATAGTCGCCAGCCAGTCGGTGCTCGTGTTCGCGTTGGTGGCGGCATTGATGAGCACGCTTGCGGTGGTTCGTCATACGCGACAGAACGAGGAGACCGGCCGCGCCGAGATGATCGGTGCAGCGGTGGTTGGTAGACGAGCGCTCCTCACCTCCGCGCTGATCGTCACGGTCGGTGCGAACGTCGTTCTGGCACTGGGAATCGCGCTGGGGGCGATGGCCGTCGGTCTGCCGGTCGGTGGTTCGCTTGCGCTGGGTGCCTCGGTTGGCGGTACCGGAATCGCGTTTGCCGGTGTGGCGGCGGTGACTGCGCAGATCACCGACGGTGCTCGCACGGCCAACGGTCTGGCGGGTGCCGCGATCGGCGTTGCCTTCATGCTGCGCGCGATCGGTGACGTGAACAGTACGGTCGTCGACGATGGAACTCGCGTAGTGAGCGGTTGGTTGTCGTGGCTCTCGCCGATTGGATGGGCACAACAGATCAGACCGTTCGACGACGACGCCTGGTGGATCCTGTTGTTGCTGATCGGATTTGCGGCCGTACACGTGGTGGTGGCGTTTGTTCTCATCGGTCATCGCGATCAGGGAGCGGGACTCGTTCAGCCCCGACCCGGCCCACCGACCGCGGCATCGTGGTTGCCTTCCGCCTGGGGCCTGGCCTGGCGGATGCAACGAATGACGATGTTCTGGTGGATCTTTGCCGTTGTCATTCTCGGGTTCGCGTACGGCGCTGTGGGCAACGAGATCGACGCGATGGTGGGATCGTCGGAGCAAACCGCGGAGATGTTCGAGAAACTTGGTGGCGGCGGAACGGATCTGGTGGATTCCTACCTGGCCACCGCTCTGGGGCTCACGTCGACAGTGATCGCGGCGTATTCGGTCCAGAGTCTTCTCCGGATGCGGGGCGAGGAAACATCGGGACGGCTCGAACCGTTGCTGTCAACCTCCTTGTCTCGGTGGAGGTGGATGCTTTCCCACCTGGGTGTGGTTGTGGGCGGTGTGGTCCTTGCGCACGTCCTGATGGGTGCCTTCACCGGATTTGCCTTCGGGCTCGTCACGGACGACATCGGCGGCAACACACTCCGAATGACCGGCGCTGCCTTGGCCTATCTGCCTGCGGTGCTCGTAGTCGTGGGGTTGGTGTCGTTGGCTTTCGGACTGTTTCCGGCCTACGCATCGGCGCTCTCCTGGGGAATCCTGGCGGCATGCATCGTGCTCGGGCAACTCGGCACGTTGCTGAAGCTTCCGCAGGTAGTGCTGGATCTGTCGCCCTTCACCCACGTGCCGGGTGCCCCTGCCGAGCCGGTGACAGTTCTACCCCTGCTGGCAATGATCGTTGTGGCAGTATCACTTTCGACAGCATCGCTTGTTGCTTTCCGTCGTCGCGACATCCAGGTGTAGGAGAGCTGAACTCAACTCAGAATTCGACGAAGCTGGCGAGCCCGAGCAGCGAGCCGTCCTGCGGCGTCGAATAATTCGGTTTCGTCGACGCAGAGTGTGTCGGTTGCCCACACGGTGCCATGACGCAGGCGATACCACTGGGACGGTGAGTGATCTGCCGTGACGGACTCCGGCATGAAATGCGCGGTGAACTCGACGGTGGGAATGGCCACGGGCGTCGTCAGCGTCGCGAACAGTCCGGGCGGAAGCGCGTCGAGCAGAACGGCGGCGCGCTCCTGGGCCGTGAAATCGAGGTCGGTCAGCAATCGGATCCAGACGTCGAATTCCGGGGAGTCGCCACCGGCGAACGGCCTCGCGGAATTGATCGGACGGATGTCGAGGTGCTGGGAGAACGGCACGAAGTCCACCGGGATCTCCAGCGGTGGCAGGGTTGCCGGGTCGACCGGACTCGGCTCGATTCCGGGGGCGGACAGCGTCGTGGCTCCTGTGTCGCGGGCCAACCGAACGAGGGCGGATCCCGCATCGGTCAGCGTGACGTGGCAACTGACAGTCCGCCCGCCCCGCATCTCGCCGACGGTCAACTCGGCCGGCCCCGGAGGGACGGGGCGGTCCAGGTGTGCCGTCACCGCCATAGGTTCGGCTCCGGACGCGTCGGCGGCAACTCGCAGCATCCGTGCTACGGCGAGTCCGCCCTGAATGCCGTCGAAACTTCGCCAGCTGGAGTCGAACTCGGTGTGATGACGCGCTGCGTCGATTGACGGCACGGCCGTCACGGAGGCCTGACTAGTAATTGCCATAGTCAGCACAGTAGATGCTGACTATGGCAATAGCAAGCTAGGGTCTACTCGGGAGTGCTGGACGACCCACCGAAGAGCATGTAGATGAGGATCTGAAGAATGCCGAGGGGATTGATCTCGCCGAGGCTGCTCATGTGTGAGGAACTCCTGTTTGCGGGGATGGGTATTGTTGCGTCGCAACGTCACTGAAAGTACGGCAATTCAGGCATTGCGGTGCGGAATTTACCGATAATTCACTGTCCGCGAGTCGGGCGACAGTGCAGGTAGGCGTCAGTGACCACGTCGAGAACGCGATTGCCGTGTGCATCGACCAATTTCGCTGTGATGGTGACCAATCCCCGCGCGCGATTGTCGAACACGACGTTGTCGACGGTGACCTTTCCGCTGAGGGTGTCACCGGGGCGAAGTGGACGTAGGAAGCTCACGTCGCGCATGGTCTTTCCGGCGATCACGTTCCATTGGTCGTAGAGGCCGGCGACCACCAATTTCTGGCAGATCGACAGGGTGTGCAGCCCGCTGGCGATCAACCCGCCGAAGACACCGGACCCGGCGGCTTCCTTGTCGATGTGAAACCACTGGGGATCCCACTGGGTTGCGAACTCGACGATCTCCTCTTCGGTCACCGAATACGAGCCCAAAGGGATCACTTGGCCGATCTCGAGATCCTCGGCGAACACTGTGCGTTTGTGAAGGGCGGCCGAATCGTTCATGGTTGTGCAAATCTCCTGCGTGTTACGGGTGTACTCGGAACATACTCCCGCAGTGTGTTCGGCTCCTTCGCAAGTCCTTGTCCAGGGTCACTAGAATCGCTACATGGTTGACGACGCGAAGATCGAGCCGAGGGCGCTGGCAGGGACGTGGCACTTCGAGCGCGACATCGTCGACCGCCTTTCCGGTTCCACCAAGAAAGTCTTCGGCGAGACCACTATCTCCGACGCCGGTGACGGTCGGATGCGCTGGTACGAGAGTGGCACTCTGCGTGACGGCGATGTGGAACTGCCCGTGTTCCGGACTCTGTTCATCGCGAAGCGCGGCCTCGAGTGGGCCGTGACCTTCGAAGACGGCAGAGAGTTTCACGACTGGGCGCCGGGAGAGGAAGTCGAGCACCTGTGTGGTGCGGACACCTATCGCGGGCGGATCGACATCACTGCCGTGGATGGATCGGCTTGGGCTGTGGTCTGGACCGTGACGGGGCCGAGCAAGGACTACACGATGACCACGCATCTCACTCGGCCCTGAACAGCGGTCGTGCCAGTTATTCGACGCCGATCGTCACCTCGGTGGACTTCACGAATACCGTTGCAGCTTGGCCTGGTTCGAGGTCGAGATCCAGCGCGGCATCGCGGGTGATCGACGAAGTCACGATCTGGTTGCCGCCGTCCAATTTCACCTTGACCGTTGCCATGACGGTGCCGAGGTTGACCTCGGTGATGGTGCCGGTGAGTTGATTTCGTGTGGACAGTCGCATTGCTGAACTCCTGTGCTCTCGGGCGGGTGTACTCCGACCATAATCCGACGGTCGCGTATCGACCCAGTAATTCCGCAGGTGCGGACATGCGGGCGCCGCCGGTGCGCGAATATTGTCGGGCGGTGGAGGTAGATTCCGGTCATGACTGAACCCGTGAAAGGCCCGGCGTCGTATTTTCCGTCGATCGAGAAGAAGTACGGTCGGCCGATCGGTGAGTGGCAAGAGCTGATCAGAAGCTCAGACCTCACCAAGCACATGGAATTGGTGAATTGGTTGAAGTCGGAGCACGGTATGGGTCATGGACACGCGAATGCCCTTGTCGCGCATACCTTGAAAGAAGGGTGAGTCGCCTCAGGCGGCAGCAGCGTCCAGCACCAACCAGCCGCCGTGATGCTCGAATACCTCGAACGGCACACCGGTCTGCCGGCCGACCGCCTGCAGCGACTCGAGATCGAAAGTGCGGATGTGGCCGTGGCACGCGGTGGCTTCGTCCTCGAAGGGGACGGCTATGACGACCCGCTGACGTGCGATTCGGAGTGCCTGCGCGATCACGGCCTCGCCGACTGCGTCGTCGACGTGCTCGAGGAGATGAATCGCGGTGACGGTGTCGGCGCTGTTGTCCGGTGCCGGTACTTCACCCGCATCGCAGATCACCGTGTCGATCGTGATGCCGAGTTCGGGGGCTACCGCGTCGAGCAGGATCATCGTTCCGGGCAGGATGTCCGTGGCGGTCACGTCCATTCCGGCGCGCGCGAGCCGTAGTGGCAGGAAACCGAAGCAGGAACCCAGATCGAGCACGGAACCGCGAACCAGTTCTTCGGCTTTGTCGTGAATTGGCGCGAAATCTGCAGTGCCGTCCAGTAGTTCGGCAAGGGAGTTCCGGTAGTACGTGGTCCAGGATTCGAGAGCGCCGTCCACGGTGGAGCGAACCAGGCCGACCATCGTCAACTCGAATTCGTCCTGACCGAACTCCGCGTCCTGGATCGACGAGGTGACTCCGGCGACGAGTCGCTCACTCAGATCGGCGGGAGTGAGGGAGTGTCTGACGTGGAGGCGACCGCCCCGGCGATCCAGCGAGATCGGACCGGACTCGACGCGTTCGACGGTGACATGCCCGAACGACCACAAGCCCGGCGTCGACGGTGCCAGCGAATCCAGGACCGGTTCGTTCGTGATGGTGGACATGATCGCCTTTCTCAGGTGGTGATGCTTTCTCAGGTGCTGATGCCGGTCCGCAGGGACTGCGTACCCGTTTTCAAGAGTTCCGGTAGCTCGAGTGAATCGTCGGTGAGCCACTGTTCGTACGCCGACATGGCCACCCCGAGCAGAAGATAGCCGACCGTGCGTGGGCCGTGATCGGTCGGCTCGAGATCCATTCGGCGTGCGACGTAGTCGGCGACCACTTGCCGCCAACCTTCGTACATCACCACAGAGTATGCCTGAAGTGTCGGAACTTCGAGGATCAATTCCATCCGTTTGCGATGTACCGCAGTCTCTTCCGGTGGGAAGGTGTTGAACGTCAGCAATGCGGATTCGAGTGCGTCTACCAACGGGATGTCGGCGGGCAGTGAGTCCAGGTGCTCGCGCATCTCGTCGAGATGCCCGTCGAAGTCTCCCCAGGGAACTGCGTTCTTGGACGGGAAGTAGCGAAAGAAGGTCCGACGCGCGATGCCGGCGGCGTCGGCTATCTGGTCGACGCTCACCTCGTTGAAGCCGACTGTGGAGAACAGTTCGATGCCGATCGTGCTGATTCCCTCCTTCGTTGTGGAGGGGCGACGACCTATCCGAGCGGACGGTTTCTTGCGGCTACGCATACTTTTTTCGCTCCATGTGTGTCATTCTGCACTCGATGCCATTACAGTGGTGAACCGAGTCACAGTGAAGTCCCACTAGTGACCACCAACTCCCAGGTTGGAAGTCTGATCTACAGACTTCCAGACGGAGTGCGACCGCAGGAGGAATCCATGTCAGATCGTGACAACAAGGCGCTCGAGAACGACCTCGTCGAGGAGTCCCTCGTGGAGGAAGTTTCCATCGACGGCATGTGCGGCGTGTACTGACCGTGTCTGCTTTGGATCTCGATGCGGGGTGGAAACTCCACCCGCAGGTAGCGCTTCGCCCCGAACCTTTCGGGGCGTTGCTCTACCACTTCGGAACGCGCAAGCTGTCGTTCCTGAAGAACACGACCATCGTTGCGGTGGTCAAGGCGTTGCCAGACCATCCTGATGTCCGGTCCGCACTACGTGCGCAAGGCATCGAAGATGACGCGGCTCCCCAATATGCCCGCGCGCTGAGCACTCTCGCCGATTCGCACATGATCGTGCCTGTCTGAGCCAGACGCTCGCCCCCACGTGCGGAACAGCCCTTCTGCACGTTCGCCCGCTTCATTTCTTCGCGAGGACACAGCCATGACCTCAGTTCTTGAACAGCCCTCCCCGCCCGCCAAGGTGGGTCGCCTCGTCGATCAGTTCGAACTCGGACTCGACGCCCCGATCTGCCTGACGTGGGAACTCACCTACGCCTGCAACCTGTCCTGCGTGCACTGCCTTTCGTCTTCGGGTCGTCGTGACCCCAACGAGCTGAGCACCGAACAGTGCAAGTCCATCATCGACGAGCTGCAGCGTATGCAGGTTTTCTACGTCAACATCGGTGGCGGCGAGCCGACGGTACGCTCCGACTTCTGGGAGCTCGTCGACTACGCGACGGACCACCAGGTCGGTGTGAAGTTCTCCACCAACGGAGTGAAGATCGACAAGAAGGTCGCGGCGCGCCTCGCCGCCAGTGACTACGTCGACGTGCAGATTTCCATCGACGGTGCCACCGCTGAGGTCAATGACGCTGTGCGCGGGCCTGGTTCGTTCGCGATGGCTGAGCGCGCTCTCGCGAACCTGAAGGAAGCCGGCTTCAAGGACGCCAAGATTTCGGTGGTCGTCACGCGGCACAATGTCAGTCAGCTCGACGAGTTCAAGGCTCTCGCGGACAAGTACGACGCGACCCTGCGCATCACTCGACTGCGTCCTTCGGGCCGCGGCGCCGACGTGTGGGACGACCTGCACCCACGCCCCGAGCAGCAGCGTGAGCTCTACAACTGGCTGGTGGCCAATGGTGAAGGCGTCCTGACGGGCGACTCGTTCTTCCACCTCTCCGCCTTCGGCGATGCACTGCCTGGTCTCAATCTCTGTGGTGCGGGCCGAGTCGTGTGCCTGATCGATCCGGTCGGTGACGTGTACGCGTGCCCGTTCGCGATTCACGAGCAGTTCCTTGCCGGAAACATCGTGAAAGACGGTGGATTCCAGGAAGTCTGGCAGCACTCGGACCTGTTCGAGGAGCTGCGCTCGCCGCAGACCGGTGGCGCCTGCAGCAAGTGCAACCACTACGACTCCTGCCGCGGCGGCTGCATGGCGGCCAAGTTCTTCACCGGACTGCCGATGGACGGACCCGACCCCGAGTGCGTCATCGGCAACGGTGAAATGGCATTGGCGTCGGCGGGAGAGGTCCCGAAGTCCAGTGTCGATCACTCCCGTTCCGGTCAACGCAAGACCCCACGTGCATCCGTGCCCCTGACACTGATGATGCGTCCGCCCGCCAAGATTTGTGACGAAAACCCGCTTGCGGGAATGCAGTAACTACTGCGCGATACCGACAGTGCGGCGAAAGCTGCACCCCAGAGAGGTCAGTTCAATGGCTAAGAATGCTTTCTTCGAGACGGTGGCAGAAGCACAGCGCCGTGCGAAGAAGAGGTTGCCCAAGTCCGTGTACGCGGCGTTGGTGGCGGGATCCGAGAAAGGGCTGACTGTCGACGACAACGTCGCGGCATTCAGCGAACTGGGTTTCGCTCCCCACGCTGCGGGACTGTCGGACAAGCGCGAGATGTCCACCACCATTATGGGCCAGGACATTTCGTTGCCCGTCATGATTTCACCGACCGGTGTGCAGGCAGTGCACCCTGACGGTGAGGTAGCTGTAGCTCGTGCGGCTGCAGCACGGGGAACAGCCATCGGACTGAGTTCTTTCGCCAGCAAGTCCATCGAAGAAGTTGCCGCGGCCAACCCGCAGGTCTTCTTCCAGATGTATTGGGTCGGCAGCCGCGACGTGCTTCTCCAGCGTATGGAGCGCGCTCGCGCTGCCGGTGCCAAGGGCCTGATCATCACCACCGACTGGTCCTTCTCGTACGGTCGCGACTGGGGCAGCCCGTCCATCCCCGAGAAGATGGATCTCAAGGCGATGTTCCAGTTCGCCCCCGAGGGCATCATGCGTCCGAAGTGGTTGCTGGAGTTCGCCAAGACCGGCAAGATCCCGGATCTGACCACACCCAACCTCGCGGCTCCCGGCCAGCCGGCACCGACGTTCTTCGGCGCGTACGGCGAGTGGATGCAGACTCCGCTTCCGACGTGGGAAGACATCGCCTGGCTGCGTGAGCAGTGGGGTGGACCGTTCATGCTCAAGGGCATCATGCGCATCGACGACGCGAAGCGAGCTGTCGACGCCGGTGTCTCCGCTATTTCGGTCTCCAACCACGGTGGTAACAACCTCGACGGCACCCCGGCGCCGATCCGCGTGCTCCCGGGCATCGCCGAGGCCGTGGGCGATCAGGTGGAAGTTGTTCTCGACGGCGGTATTCGACGCGGCGGCGACGTCGTCAAGGCGCTCGCACTCGGAGCCAAGGCCGTCATGCTCGGGCGCGCCTACCTGTGGGGTCTCTCGGCAAACGGACAGGCCGGTGTCGAGAACGTGCTCGACCTGATGCGGATGGGCATCGACTCGGGGCTGATGGGTCTCGGCCACTCGTCCATCACCGAGCTGAGTCCGGCGGATCTGGTGATCCCGGAAGGCTTCACCCGCACGCTGGGTGCGAGCTGAATCTCCGGCTCTGATCGAGCTGTGAGTTGAGCCTTCACGAACACACAACCCTGGCCGGACGCAGAGTCCGGTCCAGGGTTGTTTTCGGTCCGCACGAGACCAATCTTGCTGTGGGGCGCTCGCTTTCCGATCGTCACCGGGCGTATTACCAGCGCCGCGCCGAAGGCGGTGCCGGGATCGTCGTCACCGAAGTGGCGTCGGTACTTGCCGACGACTGGCCGTACGAGCGGGCACCGCTGGCGTCGCAATGTGGCCCGGGGTGGCAGTCGATCGCGACTGCGTGCGCTCCGTACGGAGCGTTGGTTCTTGCCGGGCTGGGGCATACCGGGATGCAGGGTTCCAGTGCATACTCTCAATCGGTGCTGTGGGGACCGTCAAGAGTGGCCGACCCGGTGACTCGCGAATTGCCGATGGCAATGGGACAGCCGGAAATCGACCAGCTGACAGCCGGCTTCTGCGAAGCGTCGGCGCTGGCCGTCGCTTCGGGAATGGACGGAGTGGAACTCGATGCCGGCCCTCGAAGTATTCTGCGGCAATTCCTTTCGGGCCTGACCAACACTCGGCACGACCGATACGGTACTGATCGCGTTGCCCTTGTTCGCGAGATCCTTTCGGCCGTGCGTGACGAACTAGGGCCGGATCGCGTTGTCTCCTTGCGGTTGTCCTGCGACGAGGAAGCGCCATGGGCGGGCCTGACGCCCGATCTTGCCATCGGTATTGCGCGTGAAGTGTCTCCGCTCCTCGATCTCCTTGTTGTCGTTCGTGGCGGACTCTATTCGTCTGACAGGTACCGCCCCGACTTTCACTGCCCGACGAACTTCAACCTCGACCTGTGCCGTGAGATCAAGGCCGCGGTGTCGATTCCCGTTGTCCTGCAGGGGAGCGTCGTGGACATCGCCGACGCTCACGCAGCACTGCAGGTAGCCGAGTTCGTCGAGATGACCAGGGCCCAGATCGCAGACCCGGACCTGGTCGTGAAAGCCGCGCGCGGCGATCGCCCCCGGCCGTGTGTGCTCTGCAATCAGACGTGCCTCGTGCGTGATCCTCGCAATCCTGTCGTGACGTGCGTCGGGAATCCGAGCGCGGGTTTCGAGACGGTGGACCTCGATGAGCGAGAGCAGATTTCGACACCGGAAGCCGTGCTGATAGTGGGGGGTGGCCCCGCCGGGATGGAGGCGGCGCGGATCTCAGCGGTGGCGGGACACTCGGTCACACTCGTCGAGAGTTCATCGCAGTTCGGCGGCATGATCCGAGCTTTTGCACAAGGTGACGGCCGCGGCCGGTTCGCACTCCTCGCGCAGTGGCTCGAGGACGAATGCCGTCGTAGCGGCGTGACGATGCGGACCGGGGCGGCGGTCGACGTGCAGGACCTGGGCGAGGCACGCCGTCGGGGCGAGCTGGTTGTGGTGGCCACCGGTAGTGCTGCGCGGCCGCCGACGTATCCGGTCGACGACTCGGTTCGGTGGCTGGATGCGTCGGAAGCCTTCGAGAAGTTGAGCCCCGTGGGGCCGGGTCCGGTCGTGCTGATCGATCCGCTCGGTGGACCGGTCGCAGTGGCCCTCGCAGAAGCACTCGCGGCCCAGGGCGCTTCCGTCTCGATTGTCACCCCGGACAGCATCGTCGGCTCGCGGCTCGGCGCGAGTGGGGATCTGGTCGGCGCCAACACTCGCGTCCAGCGGGCCGGGATCACCAGGGTGCTCGCGTCGCGTGTCGTCGAAATCGCCTCAGGGGCCGTCTGCGTCGAACACGTCCATACCGGTGAGCGCTCACAGCTCGAGTGCGAAGTGGTGATCGACTGTTCGCCTCGTCTGCCGAACGAAACGCTGGGGGAGGCGGCCGACATCCAGGTGGGTGACTCGGTTGCTCCGAGAACTGTTCTCGAATCCATCCGCGAAGGGCGGTGTGCAGGGTTTACTACTAGAACGAGTTTCAATTCTGCAGAGAGGGCTATCTCATGACACAGGGTTCAGTTCGTTCGCTCGAAGGTCGCGTTGCTTTCATCACCGGCGCAGCGCGCGGTCAAGGACGTGCGCACGCAGTCAAGATGGCGCGCGAGGGAGCGGCGATCATCGCAGTCGACGTGTGCGCGTCGGTGGCGTCGGACAATTCTTACGACGCAGCAACTTCCGAGGACTTTGCCGAGACGGTACGTCTGGTCGAAGCGGAGGGTGGGAAGATCCTCGCTCGCGAGGTCGATGTCCGTGACGGTGCAGCGCTCACCGCGGTGGTCAAGGACGGTGTCGAGCAGTTCGGACGTCTCGACATCGTGGTCGCCAATGCCGGGGTCTGTAACTGGAATCGATTCTGGGAAATGTCGGACGAGCAGTGGGAAACCCTGATCGACATCAACCTGACCGGAGTCTGGAAAACCCTCAAGGCCTCGGTACCGGCGATCATCGAAGGTGGGCGCGGTGGATCGATCATCGTGGTCAGTTCGGTGGCAGGACTCAAGGCGCTGCCCGGGCAAGCGCACTACGCGAGCGCCAAGTTCGGTCTCGTCGGTCTGACGCAGGCCGCGGCAAAGGAACTGGGGGAGTACAAGATCAGGGTCAACTCGATCCATCCTTACGGAGTCAACACGCCGATGGGTGTCGACCAGGGTGCGCTCGAGGTGTTTGCCAAGTTCCCGCAGTACCTTCCCAACTTCACTCCGATCCTCTCGGACATCGCGTTCGCCGAACCCGACGAGATCGCCGACACCGTCCTGTGGCTCGCCGGTGACGGTTCACGCACCGTCACGGCAAGTCATATCGCGCTCGATCAAGGAAACTCCAAGGTCTGATGACGCCGTACCCGCGCCTCTTCGCGCCACTGCGCCTGGGCAACCTGACACTCCGCAATCGGGTCGTGTTCTCCGCGCACCTGACCAATTACGCGGAGAGCGGGTTGCCGACGGAGCAGCACGCGAGCTACTACGAGGCGCGGGCACGCGGTGGTGCGGGTCTGATCATCACCGAGGAGCACTCGACGCATCCTTCGGATCGACCGTACGAGAAGATGATTGCGGGCTATCGGCCCGAAGCGATCGAGGGATACCGGCGGATCACCGACGCCGTTCATGCACATGGTTCATCGATTCTCGCGCAGATCAACCACAATGGGGGTCAGGGCGCTGGAACCTACTCACGATTGCCGCTGTGGGCGCCGAGCGCCGTCGCCGATCCGTTGTTCCGCGAGGTGCCCAAGGCTGTCGACGACGCGGACATCGCCGAGATTCTCGAAGGGTTCGCCCTTGTTGCGCGCAACTGCGTCGCCGGTGGCTTCGACGGGGTGGAACTGCAGGCGTCGCAGTCGTCCATCGTGCGCGCCTTTCTCGCACCCTCGACCAACCTGCGCACCGATCGCTACGGCGGGGGCGTGGCACATCGTGCGCGTTTCCTTCTCGAAGTGCTCGGGGTACTGCGTGAGGCCATCGGTCCGGATCGTGTGCTCGGCGTGCGCCTCAGTGGATACGAAGGAACGCGGGGTGGGATCGAACTGTCCGACGCAGTAGCCACCGCGCGACTCGTCGAAGCTGACGGTCACGTCGACTACATCAACACCACCGTCGGAATGGCCACGGAAACATTGCATCTGGTCGAAGCGTCGATGGCGGTGCCCACTGGCTACGCCAACTTCGTCCCGTCTGCGATCAAGGAAGCGGTCGATCTTCCGGTCGTCGGTGTCGGCCGTTTCACGACACCAGAGCACGCTGAAGCTGCACTCGAGGACGGTGTGTGCGATCTGGTGGGCGTAGTTCGCGGGCAGATCGCCGATCCGGATTTTGTGAACAAGGCGCGTGCCGGACAATCGGCACAGGTGCGAACCTGCCTGTCCTGCAACCAGGAATGTGTCGGGCGGATGGGTCTGGGACGTTGGTTGGGGTGCACGGAAAACCCGCGCGCTGGTCGGGAATCGGTACCGCTGCCGATGCCGCGGCGACGAGGTCGCACTGTGCTGGTGGTCGGCGGAGGCCCGGCCGGCCTGCAAGCTGCGGCCACCGCGGCCCAGCGAGGTCATGCGGTGACGCTGTTCGAGCGTGAACGAAGACTTGGCGGACAGATTCTCACCGCCTCGGTGGTATCGGCTCGCCGCGAGCTCGCCGACCTCGTCCGGAATCTCGAATCGGAGTGTCGCCGAAGCGGTGTGACGATCGAGCTGGGTGCTGGAGCTGATCTCACGATCGTGGAGGAGCAGGCGCCCGACGTGGTCGTGATTGCAACCGGAGCGCGGCCTGTGCGACCGGCCTGGGCGCGTGGATCAGAGCGTGTGGTGAGTGTTCGAGACGTTCTCGACGGCAGGGTTCTGCCGAGTGGAACGGTGCTCGTGTACGACGAGTTGGGATTCCATCAAGGCACGTCGGTGGCGGAATTCCTCGCTGATCGAGGTTGCACTGTCACGATCGCGACCAACGGCATGGTGGTTGCCCAAGATCTGAGCATCACCCTGGATTTCGAGGGGTGGAACCGCCGGGCGTTCGAGAAGTCGATCATGCAACGGACGGATCTGATGGTGACGTCGGTGAGCGGTGGAGCTTCGCCGCTCGTGAGCTTGGTTCACCTTCCGACGGGTGTGGTCGAGGAAGTTGCGGTCGACTGGGTGGTCTTCGCGACACAGCAGGAACCTGTCGACGATTTGTGGAACACCTTGCAGGGAAGTTCTTTCGAGATATTTCGTATCGGTGATGCGTTGTCCCCGAGACGTTCACATGCAGCCGTCATCGAGGGGCATCGGGCTGCGTTGGCGATATAAGTCGTCCGATATGTCCCTGGTTATCGAAAGTATGTTCGATTAAACTTTGGGTATGGACAGTCGGGATGCGTGGCAGCTGGATGGTGAGGACCTCAAGGGTGAGGTTCTGGATCTGGTGCGTGTCCGTCACGAGTTGCAGTCGCGGATGGTGTTGCTGATCGTGGAGATGTTTTCCCGGGATGTTCTCGGTGGGAAGGGTTTTCGGGCGATCGTGCAGTGGTTGCATGGGTCGACGAATTTGGAGATCGGTGAGTGCAGCCTGCTGGTGGGCCTGGCGCGGTTGCTGATGCTCGAACCTGTGGTGGGCGATGCGTTTCATCGCGGTGATGTGGAATCGTTGAAGGCGCGTCAGGTGGCGTCGTTTTGTCAGCATCCGCCCAAGAACATGACCCTGGCCGATGTCGACAAGGCCCGGGGGATTTTGCTGTCGTTGGCGTCGAAGAACATCGCGGATTGTGATGCGGTGCGTGCGGCGATCCGGCGGATCGAGAAGCAGTACGGCACACGCGAGGACGGGGTCCCGGTAGGCGAGGATTCGGAGCGTAACGAGTTCTACGCTTCGAAAGGCTTGTACGGGCGGGTCACAGTCAAGGGTGATTTGGATGCGGTGAACGGGGCCCGTCTGATCACGTTGCTGTCGAGCCTGTCCGCTCCGACACCGGAGAAGGACGGCGTCAAAGACACCCGCAGGCCTGCTTTACGGCGCGCGGACGGGTTTTGTGAACTACTGCGGCGGTATGAGCGGGCGGGGTTGGGTCCGTTCGAGGGTGGGGTGAAACCGCACATCACGGTCACGGCCAGTGCGAAAGACATGACAGACCTGCAAGCGTTGAAGGACTTGCTGCCGTCGACCGAGGAGTTGGGGTTCGCGTGGACGGATTGGGTGGGCCCGATCAGTATCGACACGGCCCGGATGCTGGCCTGCGACTGCACCGTCACCCGGATCCTCCTGGACGGGAACGGTGTTCCGCTCGACTGCGGCAAGGAAGCGAGAACCGCGACGGTGCCGCAGCGGCGGGCGTTGGCAGTTCGTGATGGTGGGTGCGCGTTTCCGGGGTGTGGGACGCCGTCGGGGTGGTGCGATGCCCATCATATTGTTCATTGGAGTGATGGTGGCCCAACGGATCTCGATAATCTGATCTTGTTGTGCGGCCACCATCATCGAACGCTGCACCACACGCAGTGGCGGGTGGAGATCGGCCCGGATCGGAAGACGGTGTTCTATCCGCCGATGTCGATCGACCCGTATCAGCAGCCGATCGGCGGGAACAGTCCACCCACCGCGGCCTGAACGGGCATATTTGAAAATGGCAGCGTGTGAACCGGGGACGAGGCATGCCCCGGAGCACACGCATGCTGTGTTTCGGGGTGGTAGAGCCGGGGTCAGGCTATACATGAGCGATGAAACGCAAGGGGCCATTCTGGGATGCGGTCAATGGGCATTCCCGCCCTCTCCGGCAGCGACATACTCGGTTGGACACTTCGCGCGATAGATCCTGAGTCCTCCACGTTCGAAGTGGGATTCACTCATGGTCCCGCATTCTTGGTCCCGCATCGGTAGCCACTCTCGAACCCGACCAGTTCGCGCCGACAGCGTCGTTGCATGTTCAATTCCCCGAGCGTGCCCTCCCCGGCGCATACATCGGGCGTGGCCGTGTCGTGAGACGTGGTGCATCCCTCGCTTTTCTCGCAGGAGAACTTCTGACCGAAACCGGAACTGCCGTCGCAACAGTTAATGCCACCACCACAATCCAATCGATTCGGGTGGAGCCGAGTGCTTGAGGAGCTGTGCACAATACGATCGGGGGATGAGTTTCCTGCGTGACCTTGCTGCCATCCCGAGTCCTGCGCTCGAGGGCACTGCGCTCACCGTCGTGGTCCCGGTCGGTTCTTTCGAACAACACGGACCGCACCTGCCTCTCGATACCGACACGCGGATCGCGAGAGCAGTCGCACAGGCTCTGCCCGACGTCGTCGTGGCACCAGCGATCGAATACGGGGCGAGCGGCGAACACGAAGGGTTTGCCGGCACGATTTCGATCGGTACCGAGGCCATGGAAACCCTCGTCGTCGAATACGGAAGGTCGGCGTTCAGGTGGACGAAGCGGGTGCTGTTCGTCAACGGCCATGGCGGAAACGGTCCCGCGCTGGCCAAAGCTGTGGCACTTCTTCGATACGAGGGACGTGACGCCGCGTGGGTGCCGTGCGCTGTTGCGGGTGCCGATGCGCACGCGGGACACACTGAAACGAGCCTATTGCTGCACCTTTCGCCCGATTTGGTGCACATGAGCCTTGCTGAGTCAGGAAATTTGTCTCCTATCGCGGACCTGATGCCAGGAATGCGTTCGGGCGGTATGGTCGCTGTGTCGCAAAACGGCGTTCTCGGCAATCCAGTCGGGGCTACCGCCGAAGACGGCGCATACATCTTCGGTGAGTTGGTAGGACGCGTGACGGATGGACTGGCCCGGTGGGAGCCTGGTCCAGATGGGAGGCTTCGGTGACGACCACGACCGAGTGGGGGCGGACGGTCCACCTGCGACGGCTTTCGAGGCTGCGACGAGTTGCAGCACGACGGGCTACGTCCCTTACGATCATCTGATGCGACCAGCAAGACTCCCCGACGGCTTCGGCATTCGGTTGGACCCCAAGGTGCGCACGTACTCGGGCGGCCGGGTGCTCATCGGCGGCTCTCCGACACGGATGCTCAAGCTGGCTCCGACGGCTGCGGCGATGATCGGTGACGGCTTCCTCGAGGTGGTCGATCAGCAGAGCGCTGCGGTTGCTCGGCACCTCCTCGATTCAGGCGTTGCGAATCCTCGTCCGATGTCGACGCCGTCCGCTGCCGATGTCACCGTCGTGATTCCGGTCAAGGACAATCAGGCCGGCGTCGAACGGTTGCTGCCCGTCCTCAAGGATCTGACCGTCATCGTTGTCGACGACGGTTCGGAAGTGCCGGTGGAGCCTCGTCGCGCCTGCCCGGGCACCGGCACCATCACAGTAGTGCGGCACGAGAGCGCCCGCGGACCATCGGCAGCGAGAAACTCGGGATTGCGTTCGGCCCAAACACGTTTCGTAGCTTTCCTCGACTCCGACGTCATACCGCGTGCCGGTTGGCTCGAGTTGATGTTGGGCCACTTCAGCGATCCAGGGGTTGCCCTTGTTGCACCCCGCATCGTCGCCCTCGATCCGTACGGGACGGCGCTGGCGCGGTACGAGAACATGCGATCGTCGCTCGACCTCGGACGCAAGGAAGCTGCGGTGAAGTCGGGCAGTCCGGTCGCCTATGTCCCCAGCGCGGCCGTGATCGTCCGGCGCGACGTGGCGCTCGAATGCAACGGTTTCGACGAGAGTCTCGAAGTAGCCGAGGACGTCGATTTCTGCTGGCGACTGCAGGCTGCGGGTTGGCGACTGAGGTACGAACCGGTAGCGCATGTCGCCCACGATCATCGAGTTCAGTTCGACAAGTGGTTCGCCAGGAGAGCGTTCTACGGCACGGGTGCGGCGCCGTTGGCTGCAAGACACGAGGGTTCGGTTCCGCCGATGGCGATGTCGTTCTCGACGCTCTTCGCGTGCATCGCCGCCGCAACACTGACCCGTTCCGGTCTTGCGGGTGCGTTGGGCGCACTGCTCTTCACCGTGTATCGCCTGCGAAAGATGTTCAACGGCCTGAGTCAGCCCACCCGGATCGCAGCGATCCTCACTGCGCAAGGGTTTGTCGGAGGATTCTGGCAACTCGCCTCGGCGATGTGCCGTCACTACTGGCCCGTGACGCTCCTGGCGGTGATCGCCTCCCGTCGAATTCGGCGACTGGCCGTCGCCGCGGCCGTCACCGAAGGTGTGGTGGACTGGTATCGCCACCGTGAGCCGGGCGGGTTGGGTCCGGTTCGGTACGTCTTGTTCAAACGAGCAGACGACATCGCGTACGGAGCCGGACTCTGGCGGGGCGCGTTCGACGCCCGTGACTGGGCGGCACTGAAACCTCGAATCACCAAGTGACAGAAGCCGACTACGCAGACTTCCTGGTTGTCGGTGGTGGCACGTGTGGCTGCGTCGTCGCAGCCAGGCTCAGTGAAGATCCATCCGCCACAGTGATGCTCCTCGAATCGGGAAGTGGATATCGTTCGGCGCTCGAACTTCCGGACGTCCTGGGTGATCCGTACCGATTGCCGGTCGGACCTGCGAGCGAATACACGTGGACGTATCCGGTCGAACTGACACCGCGTCGGGCGTCCACGATTGCGCGCGGGCGGACACTCGGTGGGTCCGGGGCCGTCAACGGTGCGTACTTCACCCGCGCGACCCGTGCAGATTTCGAGAATTGGCCGAGCTCATGGGGATACGACGACGTCTTGCCGTACTTCAAGAAGTCTGAGACGGATCGTGATTTCGAGGGCGAGTTCCACGGGACGGCCGGTCCGATCCCGGTCGAGCGTCGAGCGTGGGACCAACTGCATCCACTGAGCGGCGAATTCCAGGCGGCAGCGCTCGCAGCGGGCTTTCCCGACGACGTCGACAAGAATGCGCCGGACTCGTTCGGCGTCGGCCGAGTGCCACTGAACGTGGCGGATCATCGTCGGATCAGTACTGCGATCGGGTATCTGATGCCGGCGTTGCACCGCCCGAATTTGCGGGTGCAATCCGGAATTAACGTCATTCGCATCGTATTCTCGGGAACCCGTGCGATCGGCGTCGACGTTCTCGACGACGGCAACGTCCGACGCATTCGTGCCGACCACGTGATCGTGTGTTCGGGTGCTGTGGCGACGCCGCACATTCTCTTGAATTCCGGTGTTGGTCCGGCGGAACAACTTGCAGAGCAAGGAGTTTCCGTCATTCTCGACAGGCCTGGCGTCGGACAGAACTTCGTCGACCATCCGGAAGTGCTGCTGCCTTACCATTTTTCGACGCCTCGCACGATTCGCTCGCAGACACCGGTGCTGGAGACTGCTCTCAATCTAGCCGAGCTTGAAATCCGTCCGTACACCGCATCTTTCACGGATTTGGTTCCCGGTGTGCCTCGAA
This sequence comes from Rhodococcus baikonurensis, assembly GCF_040489275.1. Classification (NCBI taxonomy): domain Bacteria; kingdom Bacillati; phylum Actinomycetota; class Actinomycetes; order Mycobacteriales; family Nocardiaceae; genus Rhodococcus; species Rhodococcus baikonurensis. The sequence continues at coordinate 615,213 of NZ_JBEUOQ010000003.1, forward strand.
TGGATCACGGCGTCGGAGTGGTCCTCATGGCGCCGCGCAGCCGGGGAAGTATCGAACTGGCATCGGGGGATCCCGCTGGGGCGCCGCGTATTCGATACAACTACGTCGCGTCGACGCACGATCGAGCAGCCATTCGGGAAGGAATGCAGATCGCCGAGAACCTTCTCGAGTCGATCGCCGAGACCGGGTTGATCGGCCGCCCCGTCGTGGAGTACACCGACGAGTGGATCGAATCTCGCCTCGGTACGTCCTTGCACATGTCCGGTAGCTGCGTAATGGGTGCCGAATCGGACCCGTTCGCAGTCGTCGATGATCGGTGCCGTGTGATCGGCGCGACAGGACTCAGTATTGTTGACACGTCAATCCTGCCGACGATTCCGACCCGCGGCCCACACGCGACCGCGGTGATGGTCGCGGAACGGGCAGGCGCCATCCTGATCGGTGACGAGTGACCGCGAGGGGCAGCGGGCCGGGTCGACAGTCATACCGAATGGTCGTTCTCGCCTACGGGCTGTGATCGGCGTTACAGTGGTCCACGGAGCGGAGGAACGCAAAATATGGCACGTGAACAGGCTGTGCCTGGCAACCCGTGGGTGGCGGTCAGGCCAGGCGATGACGTCGCGTTACTTGCGCGGCGACTTTCGTCTGCCCATCAGTCGTTCATCGATGCCCGCGGCGTGCCCGGCCAAGGGCTGACCGACGACTCCCATGTCCGTTCGGTCGTGCTCGAGTCCTGGATGCGAAGCCGCAACAAGGGGGTAAACCCTGATGTTGTCGGCAACCCCGAGATGCTCGAAGGGTTGGAGCTCGAAAAATATCGCTCCGCGCATCCCATGTCACTGATTCGTCCGGTGATTCGGAAACTCCTGGTGGAGGATGCTGCCGAGACCGGATTGCTGATCGCGATCAGCGACGCACACGGTCGTTTGCTCTGGGTGGAGGGTGACAATTCGGCCAAGGACAAGGCGTTGTCCATGAACTTCGTCGAAGGCGCCGACTGGAGCGAAGATCGTGTCGGCACCAATGCGCCGGGAACGGCTCTTGCTCTCGATCACTCCGTACAGATATTCGGATCCGAGCATTTCAACCGAACCGTGCACGACTGGAGTTGTTCGGCCGCACCCGTCCACGATCCCACCACTGGGCAAATCCTCGGTGCCATCGACATCACCGGTGGTCCCAGGGTCGCGGTTCCCGAAGTGCTGTCACTGATCCGTGCAACTGTTGCGGCCGCCGAATCGGAATTGCGATTCCACCTCTTGAACTCGCCCATCCCGCTCAGCGCCACGGCTCCGCGCCTCGAAACATTCGGAGCAGGCCGGCCGACGCTGGTTCGCGGCGGTGACCGCATCCCGATTTCGCAGCGTCACGCCGAGATTCTCCTTCTGCTCTCCGAACATCCGGAGGGGCTCAGCTCCGACCACCTTGCGGTCCTGCTCGACGAGGGTGAACTCGACGCAGTGACCATTCGTGCGGAAATGTCGCGTCTTCGTAAGGTTTTCGGTGCCGACCGTTTGGCTTCGCGTCCTTATCGGATCATCACGGAGTTCACGACAGACGTCGGCGACGTGCGGGCAGCGCTGGATCGCGGAGACGCAGCGACGGCGATGAAACTGTATTCGGGCCCGGTGCTGGCAGGCTCGGCCTCTCCCGGCATCGAAGAGGTGCGGGAAGAGCTACGCACCAGGGTTCAGGCGGCACTGCTGCGTGGAGGTGACGCCAACCTTCTGGCCCGGTGGACCACGTCCGTACATGGGCGCGAAGACTCCGTCGTGTGGGAGGCCTACCTGTCCACATTGGATCCTCAATCTCCGCTGTATTCACAGGTCCAGGCAAGAATTGATCTCCTCGACCGCCAATTGGGCATCTGAGAATCATCTGCGTTTCTCGCACGCAACGTACTTGCAACGTTGCAACTCCTAGTGTTGTGAATCACACCCCACCGGGGGGTGGGATTGCAGTCACCGATTTGGTGGGTGCGCCCAGGAAGATCACGTTTACATAGGAGCTTGCAATGACCGTGTACGCCCGCCCAGGTACCGCCGACGCGATCATGTCCTTCCAGTCTCGATACGACAACTGGATCGGCAACGAATGGGTTGCTCCGGTCAAGGGTCAGTACTTCGAGAACCCGACACCGGTGACCGGACAGAATTTCTGTGACGTGGCTCGTTCCACCGCAGAAGACATCGAACTCGCTCTCGACGCAGCGCACGCAGCAGCTCCGGCCTGGGGCAAGACCTCGGTCGCCGAGCGCGCGATCATCTTGAACAAGATCGCTGATCGCATGGAGGAGAACCTCGAATCGATCGCACTCGCCGAGTCGTGGGACAACGGCAAGCCGATCCGCGAGACCCTCAACGCCGACATTCCTCTCGCCATCGATCACTTCCGTTACTTCGCGGGAGCCATTCGCGCACAGGAAGGTTCGCTTTCGGAAATCAACTCCGACACCGTGGCGTACCACTTCCACGAGCCGCTCGGCGTAGTCGGCCAGATCATTCCGTGGAACTTCCCGATCCTCATGGCCGTGTGGAAGCTTGCTCCCGCCCTCGCTGCCGGCAATGCCATCGTGCTCAAGCCTGCCGAGCAGACACCCGTGTCGATCCTGCACCTCATCGGCATCATCGGTGACCTGCTGCCTGCCGGTGTTCTCAACATCGTCAACGGCTTCGGCGTCGAGGCCGGCAAGCCGCTGGCGTCGAGCCCGCGTATCAAGAAGATCGCGTTCACCGGTGAAACCACCACAGGTCGCCTGATCATGCAGTACGCGTCGCAGAACCTCATCCCCGTGACCCTCGAACTCGGTGGCAAGAGCCCCAACATCTTCTTCTCCGACGTCCTCGCCTCCAACGACGACTACCAGGACAAGGCACTCGAGGGCTTCACGATGTTCGCCCTCAACCAGGGCGAGGTCTGCACATGCCCGTCACGTTCGCTGATCCAGGAAGACATCTTCGACGAGTTCCTCGCAATGGCGGCCATCCGCACGAAGGCTGTGCGCCAAGGGGATCCGCTCGACACCGACACCATGATCGGTGCGCAGGCCAGCAACGACCAGCTCGAGAAGATCCTCTCGTACATCGAGATCGGCAAGGCCGAAGGCGCCAAGGTCATCACGGGCGGCGAGCGGGCCGAACTCGGCGGAGACCTGTCCGGCGGCTACTACGTCCAGCCGACGGTGTTCACCGGCAACAACAAGATGCGCATCTTCCAGGAAGAGATCTTTGGACCCGTCGTCTCGGTCACCTCGTTCAAGGACTACGACGAGGCCATCGAAATCGCCAACGACACCCTCTACGGTTTGGGTGCCGGTGTCTGGTCCCGCGACGGCGGAGTTGCGTACCGCGCGGGCCGCGACATCCAGGCCGGTCGCGTCTGGACCAACACGTACCACCAGTACCCGGCACACGCCGCTTTCGGTGGATACAAGCAGTCCGGCATCGGCCGCGAGAACCACCTGATGATGCTCTCGCACTACCAGCAGACCAAGAACCTCCTGGTCAGCTACGCCCAGAAGGCTCAGGGCTTCTTCTGATCGACCCACCGGCACCCGTGAGCCCCTCGCTGCGGGTGCCGGTGAGCACGACTGCAACACGCGAAACCTGCACAAACACACGGAGGTTGGAATGAGCGCCACGGACACACCCGATACCGGCGCCGTTCCACCCCGGTTGGTGACCACCGCTGGGGCGGCTGACCTCCTGCGCCGCCTCAGCGGGACTCACGGCGAACTGATGATGCATCAATCCGGCGGATGCTGCGACGGCTCGGCCCCGATGTGTTATCCCTCAGGCGAATTCATCGTCGGGGACCGCGACGTACTACTCGGAATCGTCGATCTCCGACTTGCTGTCGGGGAGATTCCCGAAGACCTTCCCACCGGAACCGACGCAGTCCAGGTCTGGATTTCCGGATCACAGTTCGAAGCCTGGAAGCACACCCAGTTGGTGCTGGACGTCGTGCCCGGCCGCGGTAGTGGATTCAGCCTGGAGTCTCCTGAGGGATTCAGATTCCTCAGTCGAGCAAGGGCATTCACACCGGACGAAAACGAAGCACTCGGCGCGTCGAGCATTCTCGCAGGCGCTGACTGGGAAGCGGGCGTGCGACCTTTGCCTCCGACGGTTCCCCAGGTGGTCGCCGAGGCCGTCGATGCCTGCCCGGTGCCGGGCACGGCCGCCCGATCCTGAGAACGGCCGCCTGAAGAAGATCTGAACAGACTCGGGGCCGCGCACATGACAGCCAGTTAACAGCACGGTCATCTCCAGGCGACCTTCTCCGCACATCGCCCACATACCGTTCATTTCACGCGACGCATCCACCGTGTGTCGTCTCATTCTTGACCGATTCAGAGGATGGACATGTCTCTTTCCGACCACGCAACCGGCAAAAACGCCGGTGCCGCGGGTGCACACCACGACGGCGCAGACTTCCATGCGGAAGACAATTCGTATCTGGAGAAACGAACACTCCGAAAGGGAACAGCAGGGTGGGTGCTGCTTGCGGGGTTGGGCGTCAGCTATGTGATTTCCGGCGACTACGCCGGCTGGAACAACGGTCTGGCCGAAGGTGGTTTCGGTGGCCTTCTCATAGCGGCGGTTGTCATCGCGGGTATGTACCTGGCGATGGTGCTCGGCATGGCCGAGATGTCGTCGGCACTTCCGGCCGCGGGTGGCGGATACACGTTCGCCAGACGGGCTATGGGGCCCTGGGGCGGATTTGCCACCGGCACAGCAATTCTCATCGAGTACTCGATCGCGCCCGCGGCGATCGCGACCTTCATCGGTGCATACGTCGAATCCCTGAACCTGTTCGGGATCACCGACGGGTGGTGGGTGTACCTCGCGGTGTACGCGATCTTCATCGGCATTCACCTCACCGGCGCCGGTGAGGCACTCAAGGCGATGTTCATCATCACCGCCATTGCACTCGTCGGCCTGGTCGTGTTCGCGGTTTCGGCTGTCGGCCTTTTCGATTCGTCCAACCTCACCGATATCGCCGTCGACACCAGCGCGGTCGGATCTTCGTCGTTCCTGCCGTTCGGTCTGCTCGGAATCTGGGCCGCCGTGCCCTTCGCGATCTGGTTCTTCCTTGCTGTCGAGGGTGTGCCACTGGCCGCCGAGGAAGCGCGTGAGCCGGAGAAGAACGTACCCCGCGGCATCATCATCAGCATGTTGATCCTGATCGTCACAGGCGCAACGGTTCTCTTCCTCGCCACCGGTGCGCTCGGCGCCGACGCCCTGTCGACCTCCGGAAATCCGCTCGTCGAGGCTCTGGGGGACAGCGGAGCGGCGAAGGCCGTCAACTACATCGGCCTCGCCGGTCTGGTCGCGAGCTTCTTCTCGATCATGTACGCGTACTCCCGTCAGACGTTTGCGCTCTCCCGCGCCGGTTACCTGCCGAAAAACCTGTCGGTGACCAACAAGCGCAAGGCGCCCACTCTCGCTCTCGTCGTTCCCGGAATCATCGGCTTCGCGCTCTCACTCACCGGTGAAGGTGCCATGTTGCTCAACATGGCCGTGTTCGGCGCGGCAGTGAGCTACGTCCTGATGATGGTGAGTCACATCGTCCTTCGTAAGCGCGAGCCGAACATGCCGCGCCCGTACCGTACGCCCGGTGGTATCGCCACCACCTCGTTTGCGCTCGTGATCGCGGCAGTATCGGTGGTGGCCACCTTCCTGGTCGATCCCGTTGCAGCACTGTTGACCTTGGTCGCCTTCGGAGTTCTGATGGCGTACTTCGGTCTCTACAGTCGCCACCACCTTGTTGCCAACTCGCCGGACGAGGAGTTTGCTGTACTTGCACAGGCGGAAGAAGAATTGGGATGAGTCGCGGGATGGCCAAGTATCACCAGCAGGTATCCGGAACCAACTACTCGTTCGACGGTCTCGTCGATCTGATGGCAAAAGCGACACCGCTGCGCTCGGGCGACGAGCTCGCCGGATGCGCGGCAAGTTCCGACGCCGAACGTGCTGCTGCCCAATGGGTTCTGGCTGACCTTCCGTTGACCGTATTCCTCGAAGATCTGTTGGTTCCGTACGAGGACGACGAGGTAACTCGGCTCATCATCGACAGCCACGATCGCCTCGCCTTTGCACCGGTGGCCCACCTGACGGTTGGCGGACTGCGGGACTGGCTGCTCGAGACTGCGTCGGCGCCGGAAGCTTCCGCACGCTTGTCCGCCGTGAGTCCCGGACTCACCCCGGAAATGGTTGCCGCGGTCAGCAAGATCATGCGCAATCAGGACCTGATCGCCGTCGCGAAGGCCATCACGGTCACCGCGGGGTTCCGCACGACCATCGGGCTACCTGGACGGCTGAGCACTCGACTCCAGCCGAATCACCCGACGGACGATCCACGCGGCATTGCGGCGGCAACGCTCGACGGTCTCCTGATGGGATGTGGCGACGCCGTCATCGGTATCAACCCCGCGACGGACTCGCCCCAGGCCACCTCGGATCTGCTCCACCTGCTCGACGACATCCGTCAGAGATTCGAGATCCCGACTCAGTCGTGCGTGCTCTCGCACGTGACCACCACGATCGGACTGATCGAATCGGGGGTGCCGGTCGATCTGGTCTTCCAATCGATTGCCGGTACCGAAGGCGCCAATTCCGGTTTCGGAGTGAATATTCCGCTCCTGCGTGAGGGCAACGAGGCCGGGCGCTCCTTGAACCGCGGAACGGTCGGCAACAACGTCATGTACCTCGAGACGGGGCAGGGATCCGCCCTCAGTTCAGGTGCCCACTACGGCACCGGCGGAGCCCCGGTCGATCAGCAGACGCTCGAAACACGGGCATACGCCGTGGCACGTGATCTCGAACCGTTGCTGGTCAACACCGTGGTCGGCTTCATCGGTCCCGAGTATCTCTACGACGGCAAGCAGATCATTCGCGCGGGCTTGGAAGATCACTTCTGCGGAAAACTCCTCGGGCTGCCGATGGGAGTGGACGTCTGCTACACCAACCACGCCGAAGCCGATCAAGACGACATGGACAACCTGCTCACCTTGCTGGGCGTCGCCGGCGCGGCGTTCGTGATCGCGGTGCCCGGCGCCGACGACGTGATGCTCGGCTATCAAAGTCTGGCGTTCCACGACGCGCTGTACGTGCGTAAGGTTCTCGGCTTGCAGCCTGCCCCGGAGTTCGAGACCTGGCTCCACAATTTGGGGATGACCGACGCAAACGGTCGGGTTCTTCCGATCGATGCCGAGATGTCGCCGCTGCGGGCTCTGACGGTGAACTCATGACAGAAGATCAGGCACCGATCCTCGATTTCTGGGGTCCACTGCGCAAGACCACACAATCGCGTATCGGGTTGGGCCGCGCCGGTGATTCGTTGCCCACCAAGCGGGTTCTCGAATTCAAGGCGGCGCACGCCGCAGCTCGCGACGCGGTCCACGAGCCTCTCGATTCCGAGACTCTCGCCAGTCGGGTCGAAGGGGTGGGTATCGGGGCTCCGGTGGTGGTCGCGAGCAGCGTCTCCACCCGCAGCGAGTATCTCCGGAGGCCCGACCTAGGGCGCCGGCCCGCGGACCTGAGCGCGATCGCGAGTTCCGACAAGGAAATCGGGTTCATCCTCGCCGACGGACTCTCCCCGCGAGCACTGATGGACCACGGCGAGCAACTCCTGTCCGCGTTGGTCACGGTGTTGGGGGAGCGGTACTCCATCGCGCCGCCCGTGATTGCTACCAACGCCCGTGTGGCGCTGGGCGATCACATCGCCGCAGCGATGGGAGTGCAGACGGCGATCGTCCTGATCGGCGAACGTCCAGGGCTCTCCGTTGCGGACAGCGTCGGTATCTATCTGACTCACCTCCCCCGCGTCGGTCGCACCGACGCGGATCGAAACTGCATTTCCAATGTCCACCCACCCGAGGGTCTCGGATACGAGCAGGCTGCTCGTGTTGTCCTTGGGCTGGTGGCGGGAGCGCGCCAATTGGGCCGCTCCGGCGTCGACCTCAAGGACACCTCTCGCGCCGACGCCGTTGCGTCGGGAGAAGTGCTGACGCTCGATTAGTTGACAGCTGCACGGCATACCCGGGTCGATCGACACTCGGGTATGCCGTCGTACCCGAATCACGACGAAAATGAGGGAATCGATGTTCCGTTCGCTGCATGCCCGCGCCCTGTGCGCGTTGGCCGTAGGTAGTGTCCTGTTGAGTGCAACTGCATGTAGTTCGGCCGAGAGCGCCACGAAAGAGGATGCAGCGCAGAGTGGTTCATCCTGCGCGGCGTTGGATCCCAGTCTGGCGTGGTACGGCGACAACCGTGTGAGGTTGGATGCCGTGATGACGGAGTTCGGAACGTGTGGAGTTGCAGGTGATGTCGATGACGGTGCTCCGTTGGCGCTCTTCGACTGGGACAACACAGTTGTCAAGAACGACATCGGAAGCGCCACTGCATTCTGGATGATCAAGAACAACAAGGTGTTACAGCCCGCCGGGGGCGACTGGGTAACCACCAGTCGCTTCATGACTCCAGCAGGCGCTGCCGCCCTTTCCGCCGCGTGTGGCTCGGAGACCGCCCCGGGTCAACCCCTGGCAACCAGCACCGACGTCGACTGCGCGGACGAGATCGTTGCGGTGCTCGAGGAGAAGACGCGCGACGGTCAGGCCGCATTCGACGGCTACGATCACCGCCGGACCAAGGCCGCGTATGCGTGGGCCGTGCAGTTGATGGCGGGGCACACCGAGGATGAGGTCACCGAGTACGCGCGCGCAGCGCGTGCCGAGAATCTCGCTGCTGCAGAAGGATCCGATCAGATCGTCGGTACGACGGAAGTCGACGGCTCGGTGCGCTACTACGCGCAGATCGAAGATTTGGTGAAGTCTCTCGGCGCTCATGGGTTCGACGTGCGAATCATCTCCGCGTCGGCCGAACCGGTCGTTCGAGTCTGGGCGGAACAGCTGGGATTGGACGCCGATCACGTGATGGGCGTGCGGCCCATCGTCGAGGACGGTGTTCTGTCCGGGCGCCTGCGTGGATGTGGTGGCGTTGCGGACGGTGACGACTCGGTCATTCCGTACATCGACGGCAAGCGGTGCCAGGTCAACGAGGTTGTCTACGGGGTCCAAGGGCCTACGGCGTTCGAGCAGTTGCCTGCCGATCGGCGTCAGGTGTTTGCTGCCGGTGATTCCGTCACCGACGTGACTTTTCTCGGAGATGCGACCGGTGCGCGTCTGGTGATCAACCGGAACAATCCCGAACTGATGTGCAATGCCTACGACAACAGTGACGGGAAATGGCTGGTCAACCCCATGTTCATCGAACCCAAAGCCCAGGCAGATGCCCCCTATCACTGCTCGACCGAGGCCTACACCGACGCGGCCGGGGCCAAAGGCGCCGTGACTCGTGCGGACGGCAGCGTGATCCCCGATCAGGTCGATTCCGTCGCCTGAAACGATATCGGGCGCTCAGAAGTAGAAGGTGCGATTCCTGGCGGCGCATTTAAGCTTGCCCACCTGTAGACCGGCAAAGGCGATCCATCGACCCCGCGGCATTCCGCTGAGCCTTTGTGGAATCAACGGATTCAGCAAGATTAGGCCGGCAAGAGTGGTGAGCGAAGATTTTATCGTCGGTCGTCGGACCCCGTAGTCACGAAATGCAAGAAATAGCTCGACTTCAGCCATACCGTACGACACGGTCTGGTGCCACGTTCCGCTAAGGGTTGATCGAAGCCGGTAGGCGACGGTTGCCTTAGGCGCGTGGGCGAAGGACAGGCCTGAGATCTGGGCTCGCCACGAAAACTCGACATCTTCGCCCGCTGTCATCGATTCGTCAAAGCCGCCGATCGAATCGAAGGCGCGCTTCCAGATTCCAATGTTGCAACCCATCGCAGAAGGAAGAAAGCGGCCGAGAACCAACCCGTCCGTCGAGGCAAGTGGCCGCCACGAATGCACTTCCGACGAATTGATCGATTCTGATTCCACGCCGCCGGCAATCAGATCTGCGAATTCTGCCGAAAGAAGCAGCTGCGTCAGCCAGGAACTGTGGACGCGGTCGTCACCGTCGCAAAATGCAAGAAACTGCCCACGCGCATGTGCCGACCCATTGTTCCGGGCAAAGCTGATTCCAGCTCTCTGAGAAGAATCTATATATCGAAGGTCGAGCTCAGCCCTGAGCGGGTGATTTGCAATGTGCTGTTCGAGACCGTCTGTCGATCCATTGTCACTCACGATGACCTCGAAAACTCCGCCGAAGTTCTGCTCGCTCAACGCAGTCAGCTGGACGTCGATGTATTTCATGACGTTTAGGCAGGGGATTATCACAGACACCATCGGAGCTATCACGCTGCAAACATACCGGATCGTCCGAATTGTCAGTCGGGGAGCCCCTCGTCAGCTACTCGACACACGGCTAAGCGTGTGTGATCTGATTCTTTCGAGCCCTTCGCTGGGCTGCGGAGACCCAGGGGTGTCCGCTGACATGCTGGAGCCGCAGAGGCGGCACGTGAGTAGGAGAAATCGATGGCCTTCGCTGGCAACGTGGACGAATTGGCGCTGCTTCAAGCAGTACGTCTCAAGGAGCGGGTCGGAGCGGTGGTCCTGGCCGAGCACTTGGGCGTCAGCGCAGCGTCCGGTCAAGCTGCGTACGACGCACTTGTCGAGCAGGGCAAAGCGGTCGAATCGGACGACGCCATCAGCCTGACCGAGAAGGGCTTGTCAGAACTCGAAGATCAGTTGGACGCTGAGCGGGTCTCGATCGACGAGGACTCCATCGGTGAGGTGTACGAGGCGTTCCTTCCCCTGGACGCCGAGTTCGTCGCACTCGTCGACGGCGCAGACGCGGATTCCCTTGCAGAGCTGGATCGCCGGGCGGCAAACCTGTTCGACGATCTGTCGGCTTTCGTTCCGCGGTTGTCTCGCTACCAGGATCTCTTCTCGGACGCTCTCGCGAAAGTTCAAGCGGGGGAGTCCAAGTGGATTTCGGAACCGATCATCGACTCCTATGCCACGGTGTGGGGGGAGATCCGTCAGGAGCTGTTCGGGGCTGCCGGTAAGGCTTGATCCGTAGCGTTCTACCCTGACGCCGTTCACAATGGGCCGTCCGATTCGTGAGAACGAATCGGACGGCCTGTGGCATGTCAGCGGCCGTGAAACTCGTTACCATTGCATACAAGTCGTGACTCAGATCACTTCACCCCCTTTTGGGGGTAGTGCGGGGGTGAGCCACATCACTACCTTTCCTCTTATCGACGGTGATGCCCACAGGGCGACACCACGGGACCACGGAGGAATCGAGTGACCACAGTCTCTCCCACGGGCGGCACCAGTGCCGCCGGCGCCGGGGGTGCGAGTGCCGCAGGTGCGACGCAACCCCCGCAGAACACCACCAGTGTGCGGCGCGTCGCGATCGCGAGCTGCATCGGCACGACCATCGAGTTCTACGACTTCTTCATCTACGGAACCGCTGCGGCACTTGTCTTTCCGACGGTATTCTTCCCCGCGCTCGGTGCCACGGCGGGAACCGTCGCATCGTTTGCGACCTTCGCAGTCGCATTCATCGCGCGGCCCGTCGGCGCAATGCTGTTCGGACACTTCGGTGATCGCATCGGTCGCAAGAAGACTCTGATCTCGACGCTCCTGCTCATGGGTATCTCGACGCTCCTGATCGGCTTGCTGCCCGGTGCGGCAACCATCGGTGTTGCGGCTCCGATCATCCTGGTGCTCTTGCGATTCGGCCAAGGCTTCGCGGTCGGTGGCGAATGGGCGGGCGCAACCCTGCTCACCGCGGAATACGCCCCACCGGGCAAACGTGGTCTGTATGCGATGTTCCCGCAGCTCGGCCCCGCAATCGCTTTCGTTCTCTCGAGCAGTACCTTCCTCATCACCGGCGCTGTTCTCGGCGATACCAATCAGGCCTTCCTCGACTACGGCTGGCGTATCCCGTTCCTGTTCTCCATCGTGTTGGTCGGCATCGGCCTCTACATGCGACTCGCTATCGAGGAGACCCCGGTCTTCAAGGCGGAGCAGGCAGAGCGCGTCGCCGAGCAGAAGAACGAAGCACTGCGCACCCTCCCGTTCCTGGATGCCTGGCGATTCCAGACCAAGGAAATCCTGCTATCGGCCGGTGCCCTCGCGTGCCTGTTCGCGTTCTTCTACATGGGCACGGCGTTCCTCACGAGCTACGGAACCAAGACCCTCGGCTTCTCTCGTCCATTCGTCCTGTCGGTCGGTATCGCGTCGGCCTTCGTCTTCGGTGCGGCGATCATCGTTTCCGCCTTGTACTCGGACCGCATCGGGCGTCGCAAGGTCATCATGATCTCTTGTGGTCTGGCTGTGGTGTGGGCGCTCGTTCTGTTCCCGCTCCTGGACACCGGAACACCGATCGCGTTCATCCTCGGAATGTTCGGCACGCTGATGATCTTCGGAATCGCGTACGGCCCCTGCGGTGCGCTGCTTCCGGAAATGTTCCAGACCCGCTACCGCTACACCGGTGCCGGCCTCGGCTACAACCTCGCCGGAGTGCTCGGCGGCGCAGTGCCGCCGCTGATCGCCGCACCGCTGGCCTCGGCCTACGGGAGCATGGCCATCGGAATCATGCTGGCAATCCTCGGTGTGGTGAGTCTTGTCTGCACCTGGGCGCTCGTCGAGACCAAGGATCACGCGCTGTAACCACTGTGCGCCTTTATTAACCGCCGGCGGTTGATAAAGGCGCACAGTAGTCGGGTGGGGTGTCCGGACTTCGAACAGTTACGGACACCCTGCACCGGGAAGTATGTCGTGCATCACACCGAATCGAGTAAATTCGTAGATGAGAGGGTCCGCCGATGCGGCCCCTCTCATAGGTGCCTGAACAGGTAACCGGAGAGGACAGAACACATGAGTACGCCGCTGCCCAGCTATACGTCCGGAGTATGGGACGGTCCGATGCTGGGCGACACCATCGGAGACAACCTGGATCGCACGGTTGCCGCGCACGGTGACCGTGATGCGTTGATCGACCATGCCAGCGGTCGACGATGGACGTACCGAGAGTTCGCCGAACAGGTGAACGGGCTCGCTGCCGGACTCCTTTCCCGTGGTGTGGGGAAGGGTGATCGGGTGGGGATCTGGGCTCCCAACTGCCCGGAATGGACGTTCACGCAGTACGCGACGGCAAAGATCGGGGCGATCCTGGTCAACATCAACCCGGCATACCGCTCGCACGAGTTGCAGTACGTGCTCGAGCAGGCCGGAATCTCGACCCTGGTGTCGGCGGCCAGCTTCAAGACCTCGGACTACGCGTCGATGATCGAGACAGTGCGGCCGCAGTGCCCGGATCTGACGTCGGTGCTTTTGCTCGGCTCACCCGAGTGGGACGCCGTGCTTGCAGACGGGTTGGCGGCGCAGGCAAGCGATCCGGCTCCGCTTGCAGCTGCCCAGGCTGCGCTGTCGGCGGACGATGCGATCAACATCCAATACACCTCGGGCACTACCGGTTTCCCGAAGGGTGCGACGCTCAGCCACCACAACATTCTCAACAACGGCTTCTTCGTCGGCGAGTTGTGCCACTACAGCGAAATCGATCGGGTGTGCATCCCGGTGCCGTTCTACCACTGCTTCGGTATGGTGATGGGAAATCTTGCGTGCACCAGTCACGGTGCTGCCATGGTCATTCCGGGCCCGGCATTCGATCCGCGCGCTTCGCTCGAAGCCGTCCAGGCCGAAAAGTGCACATCTCTCTACGGCGTTCCGACGATGTTCATCGCAGAGTTGGCTTTGCCGGACTTCGAGAGCTTCGATCTGTCGAGCCTTCGTACCGGCATCATGGCTGGTTCGCCCTGCCCGGTAGAGGTGATGAAGCAGGTCATCGATCGGATGGGCATGGCAGAGGTGTCCATCTGCTACGGCATGACGGAGACGTCGCCGGTGTCGCTGCAGACTCGCTCCGACGATTCGATCGCGCAACGCACCGAAACGGTCGGGCGGGTGGGGCCGCACCTCGAGATCAAGATCGTCGATCCGGCAACAGGATTGACGGTGCCGCGCGGCGAACCTGGTGAGCTGTGCACGCGTGGTTACTCGGTCATGCTCGGCTACTGGGAGAACCCGGAGAAGACTGCCGAGGCGATCGACGCTGCCAGGTGGATGCACACCGGAGACATCGGAGTCATGGACGAGGCGGGGTACGTCGCCATCACCGGACGCATCAAGGACATGGTCATTCGCGGTGGTGAGAACGTCTATCCGCGTGAGATCGAGGAGTTCCTCTACACCCACCCCGACATTCTCGACGCGCAGGTCATCGGTGTTCCCGATGCTAAGTACGGCGAGGAATTGATGGTGTGGGTCCAGATGCGCGAAGGTGCAGACGATCTGGACGCCGATTCGGTCCGTGCCTTCTGCACCGGCAAACTCGCGCACTACAAGATTCCGCGTTACGTCCATGTCGTGGACGAGTTCCCGATGACAGTCACGGGCAAGGTTCGCAAGATCGCAATGCGAGAACAGGCGATCGAATTGATCGGTCAGGCCTGAGAGTATGTCCGCGAACCCAGGGGAGCGTGAGCCGGTACGCCCCGAGATCGCGCTCTCCTGGAAGCGCTCTCGACTCAGTGGCCTCGATCCGTCGTCGGCAATCGCCGTGGACACCGAGGAGCAGGACGGCGAGTCGCGTCTACTCCGGGCCGCCGCACCCGTGCTCGACGAGGTGTCGCAACAGATCGCGGGCACCGGGTTCTGTGTGCTGCTGGCCGATCGGGATTGCCGAGTGGTGGCCTCGGTGTACTCCGACAGTCGCGTCGAGCGGACGATCGAGCGGTTGGGTGTTGTCAACGGTTCACGCTTCGGTGAAGAGCACGCCGGCACCAATGCGCTCGGTACGCCGCTCGAGGTCGGACGAAGTGTCGTGATCCACGGTGACGAGCATTTTCTCGACAGCCTCAAGGGGTTGAGCTGCTACGGCCAGCCGATCCTGCATCCCGTCACACGTCGCGTCGAAGGCATTCTCGACATGACCGGCGTTGTCTCGCAGGCTAACCCACTGTTCGCGCCCTTCCTTGCGCGTGCGGCAGCAGATATCGAGAAGCGGCTGCTCGAAGGCTCCAAAGCGTCGGAGCAGCGGTTGGTCGACGCGTTTCAGCGAGTGTCACATCAACGCCACATCGCCGTCGCGGCCATCGGTGACGACATCCTGCTGAGCAACCGAACCGCCTTGGATCTGCTCGACACCGCCGACCACGTATCGCTGCGTTCCTTGATTGCCGACCTCAACCCGGACCAATCACGATTGGTGACAGTCGAATTGGCGTCCGGTGCGCTGGCGCGAGTTCAAGCCGACCGGATTTCCGGCGCCGACGGCGGTGCGCTCTTCCTGGTCGAACCGCTCCAGCGGGAACGGGCACCGATCCGCCGAACACACGAGCGTGCACCGTCTCCGGGCGAGCGTCTGCGTCGAGACCTGTTGCGAGCGCGCGCGGGTTCTACCGCCGTGGCAATCTCGGGTGAAGCGGGTTCCGGCCGAACCTCGGCAGCATCGGACGTCGTCGGCAGCGTTGATGCGAGTTGGCTCGATGCCACGCGAATCGCGTTCGACGGCCGTGAGCAATGGGTCACCGATCTCGTGCGAGCCGCTCGTAAGCGTTCGGGCGTCGTGGTGATCGAACAGGTCCAACTCCTTCCGGACTCGGTGTTGCCGCTGGTCGCAGACCTGATCGATGCCAGCGCCGAGGGGCCGAGGATCGTACTGACCAGCGGCGCGGTCGCGGATCTACCGCCGGCAATCGCGTCGCTCATCTCGCGTTGTGCCTCCAGAATTGCCATCAGCCCACTGCGCGAGAGACAAGCCGAGATCGCCGAGTTGGCGCAGGCGATGTTGGAGGGGATCTCGCCCGAACTGAGGTTGACCGCCAGCGCCGCCGAAGCGCTCGCGGCGGCCAGCTGGCCGGGCAATCTGGCCGAATTGCGCGTCGTACTCCATCGCGCCTCGGGCGATCGCTCGAGCAATCGCATCGACGTCGCAGATCTGCCCGAGGGCTATCGCACCACCACCAAGGTGTCGCGGTTGGCCGGGCGGGAGAAGGCCGAGCGTCAGGCGATCATCGGAGCGTTGAAGGACTGCGGCGGCAACAAGGTTCACGCGTCGGCACAGCTCGGAATCAGCCGAAGCACTCTCTACACACGCATGCGGGCTCTCGATATCACTGTGTAATTTTCTGTCCGATTCCAGTTGTACAAAGTTCGGACAGTTAGCACCCCTGGAAGCGCGGAAGTATGGCGTGCATCACATTCGCACCTCACTACTTCAGGGGAGTTTCCGATGACGGCAGTAGCCGAACACACCATCAGTTCCGCGGTACAGGGTTTCCTGAACCGACCGAAGAAGCTCTACATCGGCGGCGAATTCGTCGACGCCGCTTCGGGGCAGACCTTCGCGACGTACAACCCGGCTGACGGACAGAAGCTCGCAGACGTGGCGCACGGGCAAGCCGAAGACATCGACCGCGCGGTGCGCGCCGCTCGCACAGCCTTCGAAGACGGCCCCTGGTCACGTATGAAGGCAAACGAGCGCGAGCGGATGATCTGGCGTGTCGGCGACATTCTCACCGCCCGCGCCGAAGAATTCGGCCAGCTCGAAGCTCTCGACAACGGCAAGTCCGTTGCCATCGCCACTGCCGTCGACGTTGCATGGGCCGCAGACGTTTTCCGCTACTACGCAGGCTGGGCCACCAAGATCGAAGGCAGCACCGTCAACGTGTCGATGCCCTTCTCGCCGGGAGGCGAGTTCCACGCCTACACACTCCGTGAGGCCATCGGCGTCTGCGGACTGATCGTGCCGTGGAACTTCCCGCTGCTGATGTCGTCGTGGAAACTCGCACCCGCTCTCGCTGCCGGCAACACGGTGATCCTCAAGCCCGCCGAGCAGACCCCGCTCACCGCGCTCCTTCTCGCAGAGGTCTTCGAAGAAGCCGGCTTCCCGCCGGGCGTCGTCAACATCGTTCCCGGCTTCGGCGATGCTGGCGCTGCACTGTCCGGCCACGACGACGTGGACAAGGTCGCGTTCACCGGTTCCACCGAGGTGGGCAAGAAGATCGTGGACGCCGCCAAGGGTAATCTGAAGAAGGTCACGCTCGAACTCGGTGGCAAGAGCCCCAATATCGTCTTCGCGGACGCGGATTTCGATTCCGCAGTGGAGGGTTCGCTCAACGCCTGGCTGTTCAACCATGGACAGTGCTGCGTTGCGGGCACACGGCTGTACGTCGAGGACACCATCTTCGAGAAGTTCACCGAGGCCGTCGCGCACGCAGCGAGCCAGGTCAAGATCGGACCCGGCCTCGATCCCACCACCCAGCTCGGACCGCTGGTCTCGCAGGAGCAGTTCGACAAGGTGACCGGCTACCTGCGTGAGGGAATTGCCGACGGCGCACGCGCACTCACCGGCGGTAACCGCTGGGGCGATCAGGGCTACTTCGTCGAGCCCACCGTCTTCGTCGACGTCAAGCCCGAATTCTCCATCGTTCAGGAGGAGATCTTCGGACCCGTCGTGGCGGCGCTGCCGTTCAACGCGGACGACGGACCGATCACTGCCGCAAACGATTCCATCTACGGTCTCGCCGCAGGCATCTGGACCCGGGACATCTCCAAGGCCCACCGCACGGCAAAGCGTCTGAAGGCCGGCTCGGTGTGGATCAATCAGTACAACGGATTCGACACCGCAATGCCCTTCGGCGGATACAAGCAGTCGGGTTGGGGCCGCGAGCTCGGCGCTTCCGCCATCGATCTCTACACCCAGACCAAGGCCGTCAACATCGCCCTCTGACCGACCCCATCGCTCATTCTCTCGTCCGACAATCAAGGAGATCACCAGTGAAGACCAAAGCTGCTGTACTGCTCGAGCCCGGAAAGCCTTTCGAGATCATGGAACTCGACCTCGACGGCCCCGGCGTGGGTGAGGTGCTGATCAAGTACACCGCTGCCGGACTGTGCCATTCGGATCTGCACCTGACCGACGGTGATCTCCCGCCGCGTTACCCGATCGTCGGCGGACATGAAGGCTCGGGCATCATCGAAGAGGTCGGCCCCGGTGTCACGAAGGTCAAGCCGGGCGACCACGTCGTGTGTAGCTTCATTCCCAACTGCGGTACCTGTCGCTACTGCTCGACCGGTCGCCAGAACCTGTGCGACATGGGTGCCACCATCCTCGAAGGCTCGATGCCCGACGGTTCCTTCCGTTTCCACGGCAACGGAATGGATTTCGGCGGAATGTGCATGCTCGGAACGTTCTCCGAGCGCGCCACCATTTCTCAGCACTCGGTAGTCAAGATCGACGACTGGCTTCCCTTGGAGACGGCAGTGGTCGTCGGCTGCGGTGTGCCGTCGGGTTGGGGAACGGCCGTCAACGCCGGTAACCTCCGCGCCGGTGACACCGCGGTGATCTACGGCATCGGTGGCCTCGGTATCAACGCCGTTCAGGGCGCCGTGTCGGCAGGCTGCAAGTACGTCGTGGTGGTCGACCCGGTTGCGCTCAAGCGTGAGACCGCACTCAAGTTCGGTGCCACGCATGCCTTTGCGGATGCCGAGAGCGCTGCTGCCAAGGTCAACGAGCTGACCTGGGGACAGGGCGCCGACGCTGCGCTCATCCTTGTCGGCACCGTCGACGAGGACGTGGTCAGTGCAGCGACTGCAGTGATCGGCAAGGGCGGCACCGTGGTGATCACAGGTCTCGCCGATCCGGCCAAGCTGACCGTTCACGTGTCGGGAACCGATCTGACGCTGAATCAGAAGACGATCAAGGGCACGCTGTTCGGATCCATGAATCCGCAGTACGACATCGTGCGTCTGCTCCGTCTCTACGATGCGGGACAGCTCAAGCTCGACGAACTGATCACCAATACCTACAGCCTTGAAGACGTCAACCAGGGCTACCAGGATCTGCGTGACGGCAAGAACATCCGTGGCGTGATCATTCACGACAAGTAGGACAACTGCTGTGCGCCTTTATTAACCGCGGGCGGTTAATAAAGGCGCACAGCGCTATTTCTTGGCTTTCGACAAAATCTGCATCAACTGAAGTAGTGCCGAGAACTTCGCGAACACCGAGCGCGAGACCACCGGGCCGAAAGCCGCGGTGTCGGTCTCGTCGAACGCGTCGAGCAGATCGCGGAAGCTTTCGATCTGCTTGACCATCGCGTCGAGATCGACGTGCGTGACGGCGCCGGCATCACGCAGAGCCAGTAGGTATTGCGGCGCCGTGACCAAGGCGACTGCCGGTATCTTCCGCTCGAACAGTGGTTCACCCTCACCGAAGTGAATGACCGGTCCTGGCGCCACGATTCGGCGATCGCCCGCTCCGATGTCGCGCCACAGTGGTGCAACGATGTCGTGTACTTCCCGACTTGTTGCGTAAAGCAGTTCCGGCTCCGGACTGGTCTCCAAGGCATAGCTGCCGGTCGAGGTGTCTTCGGTATCGCCCAGTGCACCGAGGTGTTCGATCGCGATCCCGGCCACTGCTCGCGCCTGACCGGCTTCGCCCTTCCACATCTCGGGGTGCGCTTCGAGCCAGGTGGACGTTGCCTGCCCGTGCTTGGACACCGCCGGAATTCGAAGGTGGCCGGTCGTCAGGACGAAAACGTACGACCGTCGATGCGGCTGCGCGACGGCGTGCCGCGCCAAAGCCAACATTCCCAGATGCCCGTTCTCCTCGACGCCGTTGGTTCCGTCGCTGTGAGTGATGAGCAGAATTGTCTCTTCCGGTGATGTCCCCGGGGATACCGCCCACACGGTGTCGGTCCGGGTGCCTGGATGCAGAGTTGCATCCAGAACCAGAGTCGCCCGCTGGCCGGAACGCGCTGCAGCGACAACCTTCCTGCCCTCGTCGCCGGCCACCCAGACGGCGGGGATGTCGTGGTACGGCTGCGTGAACGGAAGATATTGTCCCAGCGCGTTGTCCGGAGCAATGTCATGCCACACTGCGATCACGCCGAGCACTCCGGCCTTGCGAGCCTTGTCGAGTTTCGGGCCCAGAAGAGTTGCGGAGAGAACCGGATTTCGAAGAGTCTCGTCGGTGGCGATCGGACCCCACTCGCTGACCAGGAGCTTGCGGGGAAGATCGATGTGCGGGACCTCGATCACTGCGATCGCGCCTTTGGCCGCGGACCATTTGGGGCGTCGCGCGCTGACATAGACCAGAGGAGCGGAGATTCCCTGTGGTCCGGTCAATCCGGAGTAGGGGAATGCAGACGAAACACTGATCGGCCCCGTCGGCAATTCGATGCGAAGTCCGTCAGAGGTTGCCGGTAGATCCCAACGTTCGAAAGTGTGTGAATCACGCCGGACTTCGAGGCCCAGTGCGGTCAGTTCGTTCGCGACTTCTTCCACCACCGCGTGGTGTGCAGGCGATCCGGTCAATCGTGGGCCGAGCGCGTCGAGTCGCCGTTGGCCGGCAAGGAGGTGATCGCGATCGACGGCCTGGCCGTGATTCATGGGATTGCCTTTCGTACTGCGTGACGTCTGCTCTGGTGAGGCGCCTGCCCGTGTCGTGTCCACGGTACCGAGCGGTCTGAAAAGGAGAAGGAGAGCGCGCCGGATATGCCGTTTTCGCAGATATACCGGGTGCCAACGGGCCGATCGGTCCGTACCGTATGACCTTGGCACCGAAAGACTCCGTGTTCTTCGGACAGACCAGTCCACGGCGAGAGAGGCCTACGTTGGCTACGTATCTTTACAGGTTGGGGAAGTTCGCTTTCCGCCACAAGTATCTTGTGGTGGCCGCGTGGATTATCGTGATCGCGGTGGTGGGGGGCGCTATCAGCGCCACAAATCCGACGTTCTCCAAGGAATTCAATCTTCCGGGCACCGATTCACAGCGTGCGACCGAGTTGATGAACGAGAACTTTGCAGCTGCAGCGGAGCAGCAAACTCAGGCGTCGACCAGCATTCTCATCGCGGCAGACGACGGACTTGCCGCACACAGCGATCAGATCGACCAGTTGATCGCGCAGGCGAAGACGTTGCCGGACATCGTCGATCCCGAGAAGATCGTCAATCCGGTCACTCTCGCGGAGACCAATCCAGCGGTGGCGTCAGCCGTTCTCGGCGACAACGGCAAGGTCGGGCTGATCCAGCTCAATCAGTCGATTCGCATCGAGGATCAGACGCAGGCCAACAAGACTGCGTTCCTCGATTTGATGGCAAAATTCCGCTCCGGTGGTCTGCAAGTCGAAGGAACCGGTTCGATGATGCAGGTGCAGGCCGCGGGCGGCCTGTCGGAGATGCTCGGCTTCGCGGTGGCGTTCATCGTGATGATCGTGGCGTTCGGCGCACTCATCGCGGCCTTCATTCCGTTGTTCACTGCAATTCTGGGAATTGCGCTGGCCACTCTGACGGTCACACTCGGCTCGGGCTTCTTCGACATCAACGAAGGCGTCACGGGAATCGTCACGATGATCGGCATCGCAGTCTCGATCGACTATGCATTGTTCATCGTGTCGCGCTACCGCAGTGAGCTCAACCTGGGCGGAACCAGGGAAGCGGCAGCCGGGCGGGCAGTAGGTACTGCCGGTTCGTCTGTCGTATTCGCAGGCCTGACAGTGGTGGTAGCGCTGGCAGCCCTGGCGGTGGTCGGGGTTCCGATGATCACGCAGATGGGAATCTCGGCAGCGGTTGCCGTCATCATCGCTGTGCTCGGCGCAATCACATTGATCCCAGCGGTTCTGGGTATCTTCGGTCGGTTCGCGTTCTCGCCTCGTATCCCCGGGCTGCGCCACGGTGACGAGCCCGAGACGATGGAATCCAACGGACATCGCTGGGCCAAGATAGTCACCAAGTACCCGTGGCCGATCGCGGGTGCTGCGCTGGTGCTTCTGGTGATCGCGGCTATTCCGATGACGAAGCTCGAACTCGGACTCTCGTTCACTCAGGACGAAGAGCGGCCGGCACTTGCCCTGCTGCAACGTGGGTTCGGTGAAGGCGTCAACGGCGAATTGTTCGTCGTGCTCGACGCTCCGGACGGTACCGACATCACCGCGATTGCCGAAGGCACTGTCGCGCACATCAAGGGCCTCGACAACGTCGCAACGCCGGATCAGTTGATGTGGGTCGGAAACGGACCCGACGCGGCAAACCCGATGGCGGGCGCCAACTCTGCGCTCATCGCGGTCACCCCACAGATGTCGCCGAGCGGTCCTGAAACCCACGAGCTGATGAATCAGATCCGGGATTACGGATCGACGGTGAAGTCGGAAGGCGCAGAACTCGGTGTAGCGGGTCAAACCGCGATTGTTGCCGACATGTCGTCGAAGCTCAGTTCCGCGCTCATCCCGTATCTCATCGTCGTGGTCGGGCTTGCGTTCATCATCATGATGGTCGTCTTCCGCTCGATCCTGGTGCCACTGACCGCAACTCTCGGATTCCTGTTCTCCGTCTGTGCGACCTTCGGCGCCACGGTGGCCATTTTCCAGGAGGGCGACTTCGGTCTGATCGAGCACACACAACCGATCATCTCGTTCCTGCCGATCTTCATGATCGGTGTGGTGTTCGGGTTGGCGATGGACTATCAAGTTTTCCTCGTGACGAGAATGCGCGAGGAATACGTGCACGGATTGTCGGCCAAGGACGCCATCATCTCCGGCTACACCCATGGCGCCCGCGTGGTTGCGTCGGCGGCCATCATCATGATCTCCGTCTTCGGTGCATTCATGCTGTCCTCGGAGACGACAAGCAAGATGATGGGCTTCGGCCTCGCGGCGGCAGTCTTCTTCGACGCCTTCATCATCCGCATGATCGTGATTCCTGCGGTCATGTCGATCCTCGGTGATTCGGCGTGGAAGTTGCCCGCGTGGCTCGACAAGATCCTGCCGAACGTCGACATCGAGGGTGAAGCGATTCGGCGAATTCCGATCGAGCAGGACCCGGATTCCGATCCAGACCCGAAACAGGTGCCTGTGAGGGTGTAAGCGCTCAGGTCGTCAGAACGGGGTGCCGGTTGCACAGCAACTGGCACCCCGTTCTTGTGTGTTCATACGGCGCGAGCGCAATAGGAAACCATCCGGTTGGTAACAGAAATCGCTGTGATCGCGACAGGACTACCAGAGGCGACGCGCATCGGGGGCGAGCCGTGACGGTGACTGCGAGGGTACGTGTCGAAGGAGCAAACCGATTCGAGTCGGGCCGAGAAGTGGACCTTCGCGCTGACGGTCGTCTCCCTGATCGCCGGCGGGACAGTGGTTGCCGGGCTGGTGGATCGTTGGAGCAGTTCGCCGTCCGATGACATCTCGGTAGCTGCGTCTTCGTCGATCAGCATGACGTCCACACCGGAAGAGATGGCGCCGGAGGACGTGCCTGAATTCTCGTACGTCACGCCGAGCGCGGTGTACCCGACCACCATTCCGGGTTGTGAGAGTGTCGAAGCGCCAGAGGAGGATTCGTTCTTCTCCTACATTCTGGACGGTTCTGACACGTACGACGATCCGCGCTTTCCGTGGTTCTCGAGCGCCAAGGCAGCCGCGATGTCCGACGCGGTCAAACAGGCGCTCCCGAAAGATGTCGAGCTGAAGTTCGCCAGCCCGGGTAATTCGCTGCAGTTCGGGCCGATCTCTGCACCTTCGAACACAGATGGGCTGCCCGAGGGATTCTCGCTAGAGGAGTTGGCGTCCACCACAGCGTCCGGGACGCTGATTCGGGACGGGAAGATCGGCGCGCTCAGCCTGATGCTGCACTCGAGTTCTGATCCGATCCCATCGTGTGTCGCGGGGTCGCTCGTCGAACGTCGGGTGCTGGCCGATCAGTCTGTGGTGGATCTGCAGGATACGTGGACCGAAACCAATGGTGTACGCACCCTTAATCGGTCGGCAATGTTGTACGGCGCCGACGGGACCCGGATTCAGGCGTATGTCAACGACACGAACAACGACGGAGGTAGGGACGCCGAGAGTTCCGGCGTGGTGCCACTGACGCTCGACGAACTTGCAACCCTTGTCGCCATGCCACAACTGCTGATCACGACGCCTGTTCCCCCGGGCACTGCCCCGCTTCAGACTGATTGCGGCGGTTGGGCGGACGAGTCATCTGGGCGGGAACTGGATCGAGGAATCGTCGACGCGCTCGGCGACGCGCTCCGATCGGGTTGGCACGCAGCTGCGCCCGGCGGGCCTGACCTCGGCAGTCAGCTGGGTGATCTGGTTCTGGCCGAAAACGACACCACCACCGCGTGCCAGGATCTCGTTGCGCGGTCGGACGGCAACGAGTCACGCCTCAGTATCTCGATTACCAGTGGGCAGCCGCTTCCTACGCCGCCGAACAAGTACGACCCTTCTTATGACGGGCATCCGCTCTCAATGGTGACCGCCGAGGACGGGTCCGTGATCGAACGTGATGAGAGTCGCTGGGAGAATGTCCACAGGTCTGTAGTAGTTACCCACCCCGGTGGGACGCAAGTAACGGTGAGCTCGTCGGCCGAGGCCCCGAACGTGCCGATGACGTTCGAGCAGTTGGAATTTCTCGCGACGATCGACGGCCTGGAGATTCGATGACCACCAGATTCTCCCCGAAGACGCGCCTTAGGATCGCGGCCGCCGCAGCCGTAGTCACCGTCACTGCCGCCATCGCCACGGTGGTCACGTCGACGAGTTCCGAACCGACAGCGATCTCGTCGCCGCTATGGAGCGTCGAGGCCTCCGAGATTCTCGGGCGCGAGTTCGCGATATTTCGGAACCCACTTGTTGGAACCGAATTCAACATGGACATGGGCGGATTCATCGACGCCGGATCACTCGTGGTCACGATGATCGGTATGCCTGATCGTCAGGCGTATTCGTTGGACGACGCGGAATTGGTCGGATTGGACGCCGAGGACGGCGCTGTCCGTTGGCGCACGTCGGCGGTCGACATCGGTGGTTGTTCCGAAACCTTGCTCGGCGACTCGTTGCTGTGTTTCTCCGGGCCGTACGTATCCGGTGGTTCGTACTTGCTGTTCGACATCGAGACTGGAGAGCGACGAGACATCAAGACGCCGTGGGCGCCGATCATTGCGGTTGTCTCGGGTGACACAGTCCTCGCGCTCGAAGGTGATATCGAGAGCAACGACGTTCGCGTGCACAGCGGAACGGTCGACGATCCGGAAGCGAACTGGTCCAAGGCGTTCGACATCGGTGGATCGTGGGAAGACGGATACGTCGATCGTATGATGTCAGTTCACGGTGATCTGGGTGTGAT
The DNA here is from genome assembly GCF_040489275.1 of Rhodococcus baikonurensis. Lineage (NCBI taxonomy): Bacteria > Bacillati > Actinomycetota > Actinomycetes > Mycobacteriales > Nocardiaceae > Rhodococcus > Rhodococcus baikonurensis. The sequence continues at coordinate 640,345 of NZ_JBEUOQ010000003.1, forward strand.
TACTCTCGACGAGTCTCTGGGATTCGATCTGAAGACGGGCGAACAGCGCTGGGTACACGGTTACTCCACCTGCTCGACCGCGCACACATCGTCTGACGGCGTGACCTTGGTGTCGGATGGCGGTTGCGAAGGCAATGGCCGTCCGACAAGTGAGTACGCGCTCGATCCGCACGGGCGCGAGTTCGCCAGGACGGACGAACTCCCCTCGGAGTCCTCGTATTTCGGGGGGCGGTACAGCCGAGATGATCCGGCGGGAGGGTCGACTCCGATTATATTGGGACACAGTGGTTTCGACCGGAAATCTGGCGATCAACTGTGGACGAACAGCGAGGTGTTCGATGCCGCGCAGTCGTTGGCGGTGATCGGCAACGTGGTCGTCGTGACTCGTTCAGGTTCCGAGCCCGAGGTCCAGTTCGTGGACCTCTTCACCGGTGAGGTCCTGTGGCGATCGAACGCTGAGCGCGCCGGGGCGGTTGTCTGGCACGGCGATGTCGTTATCGACGAGGAAAACGTCTACGGAACGGATGTCCTTACGGGCCAACGTAGTTGGGAGGTTCGGGTGGATCAGGACGGGGACGACGAGTTCACCCCCTGGGCGATGCCGCGGGAGCTGTGGGCGGGGGACAAGGTGCTGTTGCGCTCCAGTGAAGACCGCATCACGGCGTTGAAGGTGTCGTGAGATCCGGTGTGGTGCGTGTCCGTAATTACACTCGGATAAGCGCCCGGTACTCGGCGGTCAGCGGCCCGAACGGTCATCGATGAGCGGGTTTCGGTGTACCTCGTGGAGGACACGGCGAACTTTTGTGCGCATCTGCAACGAGGGGGTCTCTGCTGCACTGTCACTTCGCACCTGTAGTGAATAGCGAGGCTGGATTGGCTACTGGTTGACCGGCATGATTCGTCCTTGCGATTTGCCGAACAAGCGTCTGAACTCAAAACGCTCCTGCTCGAAATTGTATGCACGGTATATCGGCCATGCTAAGGCGTGGACAACTGTGTCCAGCCGGATCAGGAACTTGAAGCGCCAATTCATGACGTTGTGGAGTCGAAGGACCGATTCAGAAGCGCGGTTGTACTTCGAGTATTCGCGCGGAGGTGTTTCTCCCCGTCTCCCCGATGTTTCGACGCGCATAGAGTCGCACTGTCCGATTGTCAACCCGATCTTCTGGAGACATATCGAGAGATCCATGTCTTCGTGAATGTCAGTGCGCTCGCTCAAATTCTTCCGCACTTCTAGCCACGCAGATCTCTTCACAGCCATGTTCGCTCCGGTAGCAGCGAGCACCCGGCGATCATGATTGAACTTTCCACGTCGAATTTGTCGGTCAAGTACGAACCGGTGGACGCGCGAGAAAGGGGATTCGAAGAGGTATGTAACGCCCGCAACGGCGCAATGGGTGGAGTTGGGGCCGAGGAATTCGCTAATCGCGGTCGCCCATCCGGTCTGGACCCGGGTGTCGGCGTCGATTCGGCCGACCAGTTCACAAGAAGACGCGTCAAAACCCGCATTTCGGGCATGTACGACACCTTGGCGTGGCTCGAAGATATATCGAACTTTTTCGTGTGACCCTGCGTAGCGTTTTATTATCGAGGCAGTTCGGTCGGTGGAGTTGTTGTCGACTATCAAGACTTCGTCGATTGCGTCACCTTGGGCGAGCAGACGGTCAATGCAGTCCGCGATTCCTGCCTCTTCGTTAAACACAGGTACAACGACCGACAATTTATTTCGGTGAGGATTCTCAGTCGATTGCTCTGTGGATGTCACATTTGTTCCTGAGGTGTACGGTTTGGGCGAATCTTCACAAAATAACGGTATCAATCAATTTTTCACCTTCAAAATCGAGGCACTCGGTAGGTACGCCATGCCGAAACGGCCGCATGGCTGCTGGTGTACGATTTGTTCTTTTTGTTGAGATTCTTCTTTGTAAAATTGCAGGTAGCGGGATATCTGATCGATAAGAGGGCTGTGGCGGCGCTGGCTGTCGGTCGATGTGTGGGCCGTCGTTCGAGTGCCAGAACTTATGCCGTATCTCACGCATTTCATACCGTGGTGGATGACTTGATGAGACGGACTGCCCGACTGTTTGGCCTCGGAGTAGGTTTACTGCGAGATTCAGATCGAACTATGCCGAACGGCCTTCCCGTGCGGATCGACTTCCCCGAGCGATGGAACGTCTTCGCCCCCGTGTACTCGGCGCATGAGCTCGTCGTCGAGTTGCCAACCGCCGTCGGTAAGGTATTCAAGATTCCACTGATCAATGGCGCAACGCGACGGGTGATCGACGAAGAGCTTGTCGACCTCGCCCTCGCGGCCGAATTGTCGTCGATGGTGACCGGGCATCGGTATACTTCGACCAGTTGTCGGCGAACGATCGTGTGGATCAGCTACGAGACCGTATTCTGCACTATCACTTCGAATCTGCGGTGATTATCGAAATCGATGGGCTACTGGTGAACCGGCATGATTCGACCCTGCGATCTGCCAAACAAGCGCCTGAACTCCAGGCGCTCCTGCTCGAAGTTGTAGAGGCGGTAAACGGGCCACACGAGCGCGTGGAGCATCGAGTCGCCCCAGATTGTCAGTTTGAGGCGCCAATTCATGATGTTGTGAAGGTGCAAAACCGATTCGGATGCCTGGTTGTACTTCAGGTACTCCAACGGAGGGGTTTCACCGCGTCGACCGGACGTTTCTGCTCGCATGTCGGCGATCTGACCGATCGTCATCCCTTCCTTCCGAAGGCACAGTGAAAGGTCGATATCTTCGTGGATGTCCGGCCGGTCGCTGACTCGCTCGCGGACGGCCAGCCATGCGCTTTTTCTGATCGCCATGTTCGCTCCGGCGACAGCAAGTACTTGACGTTCGCAATCGAACTTTCCCTGCTTGACCTGACGGTCCAGTGCGAAACGGTGGATTCGGGCAAACGGCGATTCGAAGAGATAGGTGAGTCCGGCGACCGCTGAATGCGCAGTGGTGCGCTGGAAGAAACCTTTGACCGCACGGGCCCATCCCGGTTGGACCCGCGTGTCTGCGTCGATCCGACCGATGATGTTGCCGGTCGAGGCGTCGAAGCCGGCGTTCCGCGCATGAACGACGCCTTGCCGGGCCTCGAAGACATATCTCACTCGGTCGTGCTTCTCGGCGAACTTGTGAATGATCGATGCGGTGCTGTCCGTCGAGTTGTTGTCGACGACCAGAATCTCGTCGATTTCGGACTGGATCAGTAAGCGCTCGATGCAGTTCGAAAGGGAGTTTTCTTCGTTGAATACTGGAACAACCACGGAGAGTCGATTAGTGGACAAGTGTTCAATTTCTTGCATGGACTCGGTCACTTGGCTCCTTTGCTGGGCAATTAGTCCAGTCCTTCGCAAAGGTTACGATAGCAATGGGTGTCCGTTTCGGCAATTTGGAGTGGTGAGATTTCGGTCATTTTTGCAAATGCCCACTCCGTCGAGGCGTCGACATAAGTGCAGCTAGATGCGCGTTTCTGTGTTCGGAAGAATGGTTTCCGCAATGTTTGAGTCTTTGCTCACTCGAGTCTGTTTGTCGGCTGAACAGTGGACTTTAGTCCTTCTATTTTCGGCAAACATAATGCTGGCAGTTCGCTGATCTTCGGATCTGAACAATGGCAACCGCGTAGCAATATTGAGATAGTGGAGGATGCTTTCACTGGTGCCGAGTTAGCCCAGCGCACTTGGAATATCTGTGAATTCACCAGTCCTTAGTCGGCAAGCTCGCCACCCCCCTGCAAATATTTGCGTTCGGGTGTGCTGGTCTGAGTATTCCGGTGAAGTACGTCTCCGCGAACCTTCAGCACCGATTCCGACGTGCAGCCAGTGGTCACCATCTCCTCAACGGGGCACGGCGCCCTCGGTTTCGGGTGCCGGAACCGTTTTCCCCGTGATCGAATCAACTTCCTGGAGCGGCGGAACGTCTTCTCCGTCAAGCACTCGGCGCATGCGCTCCTTGTCGAGCTGCCCCTCCCAATTGGCGACCACGAAGGTTGCGACACAGTTCCCGAGCAGGTTCACCGAGACTCTCATCGAATCCATGATTCGATCGGCGCCCAGTAGAAGAGCCACGGCGGCGACCGGAATTGCGCCGTGGCCGATTGCCGCCACGGTGGCGGACAGCGCCAGGAACGAAGACCCAGGAACCCCGGCCATTCCCTTGGACGTGAGCATCAGTACCAGGACGGCAGTGATCTGTTCACCGAGCGTCAGGTCCACTCCGAGAGCCTGAGCCAGAAACAGCATGCAGATCGACAGGTACAGCGTCGCGCCGTCGAGATTGAACGAGTAGCCGGTCGGCACCACCAATCCTGTTGTCGTGCGCGAGCATCCGGCGTTGGTGAGCTTGACCATGATTCGGGGCAGAACTACTTCGGTCGACGCCGTTCCCAAAGCGAGGAAGAGTTCGTCCTTGATGTACTTGACGAACTTCCACAGGTTCACGCCCGCGAAGTACCTGACTATCGCGGCCAGGATGAGGATGAACAGGACGGCCGCGAGATAGCATGCGGCGATCAGCTTTCCGTAACTTCCGAGCGAAGCGATCCCGTACTGGCCGACGATGTACGCCATCGCGCCCAAAGCGCCCAACGGCGCCAGTCTCATGATCCAGCCGATGATCGTGAAGAACAAATGGCTCAGGCGATCTACGAGTTCGAACACGATCGGTGGTCCACTCTCGCCTGCCTTGGCCAAGGCGAGTCCGAACAGTACGGCGAAGAAGAGGACTTGGAGGAGTGCGTTTTCGGCGAAGGCAGAGACGATAGACACCGGAATGATGTTGAGCAGGAATTCGACGGTGTGGGGTAGTTCGCCACTTCCGGTCTTGGCGGCCACGGCGTCCGCACCGTTCGCCAGCGTCTCCGGATCGATGTTGAATCCCGCACCCGGTTTCATCAGATTTCCGATGAGCAGCCCGAACAACAGGGCGAAGGTGGTCACGACCTCGAAGTAGATGAGAGCCTTGACGCCGATGCGCCCCACCGCTTTCAGATCGCCGACGTGGGCGATCCCGATCACTACGGTGCAGAAGATGATCGGCGCGATCAGCATTTTGATCAGCTTGATGAACCCGTCGGCAAGGGGTTTGAGGTTCGCGCCAAATTCCGGCCACAACCAGCCGATGAGAACACCGATGACGATAGCGGCGATCAATTGCACGAACAGTGATCGGTACCAGGGAGGCTTGTTGGCAAGTCGCGCGAGCTCGCTGTTCGGCAGTTTTACGGGAGTGGGCATGGACGAGAACGGTAGGTCTGCTTGATTGCGAAATAATAACTCGCGAATGTCGTGGGTGTAACGCGTCGAGGTTGCATATCGGACAACAATTCGGTCAACAAGCGACAGTTGTGTGTGACTGTGGTTATTGTTTCCCTGAGCGGTGATCTTCCGTCCGCGTGCATGCACGACGTGTGAGAGGGGCTGTCATGGGGCAAATTATCGGAACCATCATTTTCGGCGCAGTCATCGGAATCCTGGCTCGTCTCGTACTGCCAGGTAAGCAGCAGTACGGCATGATCGTGACCGTCGTGCTGGGTATCGCCGGAGCGCTTATCGGGTACTGGGTCTGGGGAGCGATCTCGGACAAGGGCGATACGGGCGGAATCGACTGGATCCGCTGGATCATCAGCATCGCCGCGGCGGCCGTGCTCTCGATCGGCTACAGCGCCGTCACTGGCAAGAAATAGCAAGCCAACGCAAGTCGAGAATTGCGCCCTCCCGAGCTTCGGGAGGGCGCAATTCTTTTTGTTTGCCCTAGTTGTCCGCCCCCAGTTGTGAGCGAACGGCACTCTCGTCGCCTCAGGTGCGCCGAAAGGCGCGTTCGCTCAGGGGAGGGGTGCCTAAATTCAGAGCGCCCGTCGCTGAAGATGCAGCGCCTCGAGGAACTGGGCAGGCAGATCCTGCTCGAGGATTTCGTCGTCAGGATGCGGTAGCGCCTTGATCTTCGCGAACTCGTCGTTGAGGCGTTCCATCTTGACGTCGAGGCGGTGTGCCGCGGCAGCAGCCTCGGTGAGTTCGTCGAGGAGCTCGACGGGAACCTCGCGGTTGTACTTGTAGTAGATCTTGTGTTCGAGGCTCGCCCAGAAATCCATCGCGATGGTGCGGATCTGGAGTTCGATCGGAACGTGCCTGACGCGGTCACTCATGAAAACCGGGACCTCGACGATCAGGTGCAAGCTCTTGTAGCCGTTGGGTTTCGGATCGGCGATGTAGTCCTCGCGCTCGATCACCCGAAGGTCCGTCTGGCTGGTGAGCATCTCGGCGATCCGGTACGTGTCGGAAATGAAGCTGCAGGTGATGCGCACGCCGGCGATGTCGAAGATGTTCTTCGAGATGTCGTCGATCGTGAGCGGGATGTTCAGGCGTTGAGCCTTACGCAGGATGCTGTCCGGCGACTTGACTCGTGACGTCACGTGTTCGATGGGGCTGTACTGATTGATGTGAGTGAACTCGTCCTTGAGGATGTTCACCTTGGTCATCAGTTCGGAGATTCCGAATTGGTACAACATCATGAAGCGGGAGAACTCGGTCCGCAGTTCGGCGAAATCGGCCCGGCTGACCCCACTGCTGTCTTCCACGTTCGGCACCCTCATCTGTTAGCTGGTGTAACCAGTCTGCCACCGATTGTGCCGTGTCCGGTTTCAGTGGGTGCGCAGTGCGGCGAGTGTCATATCCCGCAGGACGCGGCGTGCGCGTGCCGGCGAAGCGGGGTTGGCGCTGTGAGGGGTCGAGTTGATCAGACCGAAGGTGGCGTGCGCTTTGATGCGCGCATCCGCCTGGTCGAGTTGGGGATCGAGTTGCTCGAGCACACCGACCCACACCTCGACGTACTTGCGCTGCGTTTGGCGTACTTGTCGACGCGCGTCGGCCGGCAGGCTTTCGAGGTCGCGGTCCTGGATACGGATCAGGTCTGGCTCGCCCAGTGCGAAGTCGAGGTGGAACTCCACCAGTGCGTCGAGAGCAGCGCTCGGTGAGTCCGCTGCCTCTGCTGCCGCTGATCCGCCTTCGTGCAGTCGTGTGCTGATGCCGACGAGAAGTTCCACGAGGACGGCATCCTTGTTGGGGAAATGCCGGTACACGGCCGGGCCGCTGATGCCGACGGCCGCGCCGAGGTCTTCGAGTCGCACACTCACGAATCCGCGCTCGGCGATCAACCGGGCGGCGGCGTCCAAGAGTTGACGACGACGGTCGGCCTTCATCTGATCGCGTCGCGTCGGAGCTGCTACCTGCTCAGAGGTCATTCTCTCGATCTTTCTTCGCTTGCGTTCTGGACAACTCAGTTAATCATAGTTAATCTAGTTTCAGTTATCGAGCATTAACTCATGGCGAAGGCGGCGGGATGACTCCCAGTGGAATCACGCAAGGATCGGGCTACCGGTCCGATCACACCGTTCTGGTGGACGAACTGAAGAAGAAACTGGCGCAAGCAGCGCTGGGCGGCAACGAGCGCTCTCGCGAGCGCCACGTGAGCAGAGGGAAACTGCTGCCGCGAGATCGCGTTGACTCGCTGCTCGATCAGGGCAGCCCGTTCCTCGAGCTGTCCCCGCTGGCGGCCAACGGCCTGTACGACGACGAGTGCCCCGGCGCCGGCGTCATCACCGGTATCGGCCGTGTGTCGGGCCGCGAGTGCGTCATCGTCGCCAACGACGCGACGGTCAAGGGCGGCACGTACTACCCGATGACGGTGAAGAAGCACCTGCGCGCGCAGGAAGTTGCGTTGCAGAACAACCTTCCCTGCATCTACCTCGTCGACTCCGGCGGCGCCTTCCTGCCGCGCCAGGACGAAGTCTTCCCGGACCGCGAGCACTTCGGCCGGATCTTCTACAACCAGGCGACCATGAGCGCCAAGGGGATTCCCCAGATCGCCGCAGTTCTCGGTTCGTGCACTGCGGGCGGCGCCTACGTGCCCGCGATGAGTGACGAAGCAGTGATCGTCCGCAACCAGGGCACCATCTTCCTCGGTGGTCCGCCGCTGGTGAAGGCGGCCACCGGTGAGATCGTCACGGCGGAAGAGCTCGGCGGCGGCGACCTGCACTCCAAGGTTTCCGGCGTCACCGACCACCTGGCCGAGGACGACCGCGATGCACTTCGCATCGTGCGCAACATCATTGCCACACTCGGCCCCCGCTCCGAACGCCCGTGGGACGTCATCTCCACCGTTCCGCCCGTCGCCGATCAGAGCGAGCTCTACGACGTCGTTCCGACCGATCCCCGTACTCCGTACGACGTGCACGAGGTGATCACCAAGCTCGTCGACGGTGGTGCGTTCCAGGAGTTCAAGGCCGAGTACGGCAAGACGCTCGTCACCGGTTTCGCCCACATCGAGGGCCATCCGGTCGGCATCATCGCCAACAACGGCGTGCTCTTCGGCGAATCCGCCATGAAGGGAGCACATTTCATCGAACTGTGCGACAAGCGCAGTGTGCCGCTTCTGTTCCTGCAGAACATCGCGGGCTTCATGGTGGGACGCGATTACGAGGCAGGCGGCATCGCCAAGCACGGCGCCAAGATGGTCACGGCAGTTGCGTGTGCACGGGTCCCCAAGCTGACGGTTGTCATCGGCGGCTCGTACGGCGCCGGCAACTACTCGATGTGTGGACGGGCGTATTCACCTCGCTTCCTGTGGATGTGGCCGAACGCGCGCATCTCGGTCATGGGCGGCGAGCAGGCCGCGTCGGTGCTCTCGACCGTTCGTAGTGACCAGCTCGACAGTGCGGGTAATCCGTGGTCGGCCGAGGACGAAGAATCCTTCAAGGCGCCGATCCGCGAGCAGTACGAGGCTCAGGGCAATCCGTACTACTCCACCGCACGGCTGTGGGATGACGGTGTCATCGACCCCGCAGATACCAGAACTGTTCTCGGCCTGGCCCTTTCGGTGTGCGCAAATGCGCCGATCGAGCCGGTCTCCTACGGCGTCTTCCGGATGTGAGCGAAATGACTGAGTTGCGCACTATCGATACTGTTCTCGTGGCCAACCGCGGTGAGATCGCGGTTCGCGTGATCCGCACGTTGCGTGAGTTGGGAATTCGCAGCGTTGCCGTCTACAGCGACGCCGACGCGAATGCTCGCCACGTCCGCGAGGCCGACACTGCCGTCAACATCGGACCGGCCGCGGCGCGTGAAAGTTACCTCGTCATCGACAAGGTGATCGACGCTGCCAAGTCCACCGGTGCTCAGGGTATTCACCCCGGTTACGGCTTCCTGTCGGAGAACTCGGCGTTCTCGGCTGCATGCGCGGCTGCCGGAATCGCCTTCCTCGGCCCCTCCGAGCGGGCTATCGAGGTGATGGGCGACAAGATCACCGCGAAGAACGCGGTTGCCGCGTTCGACGTGCCGGTGGTCCCGGGTATCGCGCGCCCGAATCTGACCGACGAAGAACTGATCGCAGCGGCCGAGGACATCGGCTACCCGGTGTTGGTCAAGCCTTCGGCAGGCGGCGGTGGCAAGGGAATGCGACTGGTCGAGGATCCGGCCAATCTGGCTGAGGCTCTTCGCAGTGCCCGCCGTGAGGCCGCTTCGTCGTTCGGTGACGACACCCTGTTCCTCGAGCGATTCGTCCTGCGGCCCCGGCACATCGAGGTCCAGGTTCTCGCCGACCAGCACGGCAACGTCGTTCACCTCGGTGAGCGCGAATGCAGCCTGCAGCGACGCCACCAGAAGGTCATCGAAGAGGCTCCGTCGCCACTGCTCGATCAGGTGACCCGTGACCGGATCGGCGCGGCAGCGTGCAACACCGCTCGAAGCGTCGATTACACCGGCGCCGGCACTGTCGAGTTCATCGTCTCCGCCGACAAGCCGGACGAGTTCTTCTTCATGGAGATGAACACCCGCCTGCAGGTCGAGCACCCCGTCACCGAAATGGTGACCGGACTGGATCTGGTCGAATGGCAGGTTCGTGTGGCAGCAGGGGAGAAGTTGGCCTTCTCCCAGAGCGACATCACACTGACCGGGCACGCCATCGAAGCTCGTGTGTACGCGGAGGATCCGGGCCGTGGGTTCCTGCCGACCGGCGGCCGCGTCGTCGATCTGGTCGAGCCGTCCGGTTCCGGCGTGCGCGTCGATTCCGGACTGCTCGCGGGCACCGTCGTCGGCAGTGACTACGACCCGATGCTCAGCAAGGTCATCGCCCACGCTCCCGACCGCGCGGGCGCACTGCGCAAGCTCGATCGCGCACTCGGTGACACCGCAGTGCTCGGCGTCGTGACCAACATCGAGTTCGCACGATTCCTTCTCGCTGATCCGGACGTGATCGCGGGCAACCTCGACACCGGTCTGCTCGATCGTCGCGTCGAAGACTTCGTCGCAGCCGACGCCTCCGACGAGGTTCTCATTGCTGCCGCGGCCTATCGCTGGCTCTCGCGGTGGACAACTTCGGAATCCGTTGATCCCTGGGACGTCCCGAGTGGATGGCGCGTCGGAACTCCCGCTCCGACCAGCATCAGGCTCTCCGCCGGCACCCGAACGGCGCACGTTGCGATCGTCGGGGTTCCCGCGGATGCAAAGGTCGATGTCGAAGGTTCCCAGCCGCGCGCATTCAGCGCGACCCTGACGGGATCCGAACTGGCGGTAGTGATCGACGGACGTCGACGCACGTTTGTCGTCGCCGAGACCGACGGTGGTTTGTGGCTCGCGGGCAGCGGAACCTGGCACGTGCGCGAGGTTGCCGAAGTCAGCGTCCGCGGTGAGGACAAGCATGCCGGTGATGCCGAAATCGCCAGCCCCATGCCCGGTGCCGTCATCGCGGTCAACGTCGAGAACGGCGCGGCAGTGAGCGCGGGACAACCACTCGTCGTGGTCGAGGCCATGAAGATGGAGCACTCCCTGACGTCCCCGATCGACGGGATCGTGGAAGTGCTTGTCCGTCAAGGCGATCAGGTGATGGTGGATCAGGTTCTGGCCCGCGTGGTACCTGCCGAAGAAGAGACTGCAGAAGCAAAGACCGAGAACACGACGCAGAAGGAAGACGCCTGATGTCCGATTACCTTGCCACCGGAGCGCTTCCGGACGAATACCAGCAGCTCGCCAAGACCGTTGCCGACTTCGCCAAGACCGTCGTGGCACCGGTTGCTGCCGAGCACGACGCCAACCACACCTTCCCGTACGAGGTGGTGGCCGGGATGGCCGACATGGGACTGTTCGGCCTGCCCTTCCCCGAGGAGTACGGCGGAATGGGCGGCGACTACTTCGCGCTCTGCCTGGCGCTCGAAGAGTTGGGCAAGGTCGACCAGAGCGTCGCGATCACTCTCGAAGCTGGTGTGTCCCTCGGCGCAATGCCGATCTACCGTTTCGGTAACGAGGCACAGAAGCAGGAGTGGCTTCCGCAGCTCACCAGCGGCAAGTCGTTGGCGGCCTTCGGCCTGACCGAGCCCGGTGCGGGTAGCGACGCCGGCGGAACCAAGACCACCGCGAAGTTCGACAGCGGTGAGTGGATCATCAACGGCAACAAGCAGTTCATCACCAACTCTGGCACCGACATCACCAAGCTCGTGACAGTCACCGCGGTCACGGGTGTCAAGGACGGTGGCAAGAAGGAGATCTCGACGATCCTGGTGCCGACCACGACGCCCGGCTTCACGGCAGAACCGGCGTACAACAAAGTCGGTTGGAACGCCTCCGACACCCATCCGCTCACGTTCGCGGATGTTCGTGTCCCCGAAGAGAATCTGCTCGGTGAGCGCGGCCGCGGCTACGCGAACTTCCTGCGCATCCTCGACGAAGGCCGCATCGCCATTTCAGCGTTGAGTGTCGGTGCCGCCCAGGGCTGCGTCGACGAGTCGATCAAATACGCCAAGGAACGCGAGGCGTTCGGTCGCCCCATCGGACACAACCAGGCCATCGCGTTCAAGATCGCGCGTATGGAGGCTCGCGCCCACGTCGCACGTACCGCGTACTACGACGCGGCCGCACTCATGTTGTCGGGCAAGCCGTTCAAGAAGCAGGCATCCATCGCCAAGCTCATCTCCTCCGAAGCTGCCATGGACAACGCGCGCGACGCCACGCAGATCCACGGCGGATACGGCTTCATGAACGAGTACGCCGTCGCGCGCCACTACCGTGACAGCAAGATCCTCGAAATCGGTGAGGGAACCACCGAGGTGCAGTTGATGCTCATCGCCCGTGAGGCAGGGCTGTGACGAACCCCAAGAAGATCACTCAGCGCGGGCTCTGGTTCGAGGAGTTCGAGGTCGGCGCGATCTACGAGCACCGCCCAGGCCGGACGGTGACCGAGGCTGACAACGTCCTTTTCACGACTTTGACGATGAACACGCAGGCGTTGCATCTCGATGCCGCGTACAGCGAGGACACTCAATTCGGTGTGCGGCTGGTCAATTCGATGTTCACCCTGTCGACCATCGTGGGCCTCTCGGTCGCGCAGTTGACGCAGGGCACCATCGTCGCCAACCTCGGCTTCTCCGAGATCAGCTTCCCGAAGCCGCTCTTTCACGGCGACACTTTGTATGCCGAGACGCTCATCGCAGACAAGCGTGAGTCGAAGAGCCGTCCAGGTGAAGGCATCGTGACGCTGGTGCACACCGGTCGCAACCAGCACGGTGACGTCGTCGCACTTGCCACGCGCAAGACGTTGGTGCAGCTCCGCCCGGCTGAGGTGTCCTCATGACGTGGACGCCGCCGGGGCCGGCGTGGTTGTTCTGCCCGGCGGATCGTCCCGAACGTTACGCGAAGGCCGCGGCCTTTGCCGACGTCGTGATCCTCGATCTCGAAGACGGTGTGGCTCCGGCCGACAAGGAAGCCGCACGTGCGGCCCTGATCGACACTCCTCTCGATCCGGAGCGGACGGTCGTGCGCGTCAATCCGGTCGGGACGCCTGATCACGAACTCGATCTGATCGCGCTGGACGGCACACACTATTCGCGTCTCATGCTGTCCAAGTGCGAATCGGCCGAGGACGTCCTCTCGCTCGCACCGGCGGACGTGGTTGCGCTCGTCGAGTCCCCGCGAGGAGCCCTCGCCGTGGCCGACATCGCGCTTGCTGCGAACGCCATCGGTGTCATGTGGGGAGCCGAGGATCTGGTTGCCGGTCTCGGTGGTAACTCGAGCAGGCACCCGAACGGTTCGTACCGCGACGTTGCCAAGCATGTCCGATCTACGTCTCTGCTGGCCGCGAAGAGCTACGGCCGGTTGGCGGTCGATTCCGTGTACCTCGACATCAAGGACCTCGTGGGCCTCGGCGTCGAGTCCGCTGACGCCGTCGCAGTCGGCTTCGACGTGAAGGTTGCGATCCACCCGAGTCAGGTCGAGGTCATCCGTGGTGCCTTCGCACCTTCGGAAAAAGAGATCGACTGGGCCACACGAGTGCTTGCCGCGGTGTCTACTGAACGTGGTGTGTTCGCGTTCGAGGGCAAGATGGTCGACGCTCCCGTTCTTCGTCACGCCGAGAAGCTTCTTCACCGAGCCGGAATCTTTCAGCAGAAGGAGAACTAGCGGATGAGCAAAGTCGTGAATACGGCAGCTGAGGCAGTTGCCGACATCGCGAGCGGATCCAGGCTCGCAGTGGGCGGCTTCGGGCTGTGCGGTATTCCCGACGCACTGATCGCGGCGATCGCCGACGGCGACGCCACCGATCTCGAGGTGTTCTCCAACAACTGCGGTGTCGACGACTACGGTCTCGGCATCCTGCTCGGCGCGCACCGGATCGCCAGGGTGACGGCGTCGTACGTGGGGGAGAACAAGGAGTTCGCCCGCCAGTATCTCGCCGGTGAGCTCGAAGTGGAGTTGACGCCGCAGGGGACGCTGGCCGAGCGGCTGCGAGCAGGCGGTACCGGCATTCCGGCGTTCTACACTCCGGCCGGCGTCGGCACACCGATCGCCGAGGGCGGCTTGCCGTGGCGATACAACCCGGACGGTTCGATCGCCGTGGCGTCGCCACCGAAGGCGACGGCAGTGTTCGGTGGCCGCACGTATGTATTGGAAGAGGCGATCACCGCTGACTTCGCGCTCGTGCACGCGGACTACGGCGACACCGAAGGAAATCTCGTCTTCAACAAGACGGCGATGAACTTCAACCCGCTTGCTGCCATGGCCGGCCGGATCACCATCGCGCAGGTGGAGAACCTCGTCGAGCCGGGCGACATCGACCCCGCGCACGTGCACCTACCTGGAGTGTTCGTCGCGCGCGTCGTGCATACAGGCCCGCAGGAGAAGCGGATCGAGAAGCGGACCGTCTCAGGAGGTACCAAGTGACCAGTGCAGAGGAAACTCGTATCGGCTGGACCCGCCACGAGATGGCCGCTCGCGCTGCCGCCGAGATGCGGCCGGGTGAGTACGTCAACCTCGGCATCGGCCTGCCGACGCTGATCCCCAGCTACCTGCCCGAGGGCGTCAAGGTGGTCCTTCACAGCGAAAACGGCATCCTCGGCACCGGGCCGTACCCGACGGACGATCAGGTCGATGCCGACCTCATCAATGCCGGTAAAGAAACCGTCACCGTCAATCCCGGTGCCGCGTTCTTCGACTCGGCCCTCTCCTTCGGGATGATTCGCGGCGGACACATCGACACCGCGGTGCTCGGCGGGATGCAGGTGTCGAAGACCGGCGACCTTGCCAACTGGATGGTGCCGGGCAAGATGGTGAAGGGTATGGGCGGGGCGATGGACCTGGTCCATGGAGCCCGCCGCGTCATCGTCGTGATGGAGCACACCGATCGCGACGGCAACCCCAAGATCGTCGAGGCGTGCACCCTGCCGCTTACCGGGCAGGGAGTCGTCCACCGGATCATCACCGACCTCGCGGTGCTGGACGTCACCGCGGACGGGCTTGAGCTTGTGGAGCTAGCTCCAGGGGTCACCAGCGAACACCTGAAGAGTGTGACTGGTGTGGGCTTTTCCTGAAGCTTCGTGCCTCCAATCGAAGAACGCGCCGACCGCTGGTCGGCGCGTTCTTTCGTCGGTCTGTCGGCGTGTACCGATAGTCTCGATCAGCAACTGTCGAATCTGGTTCGAGCTCGGGCGCCGAGTAGCTGACGGGCCTGTAAATTGTCCGAGGTGACTGATGTGGATGGGGGTGCAGATCGTCGGCTGCAGATTGATTGTTCCAGGGGTGGAGATGTCGCGCACAGCGTCTGAACCGTGCGTTTCGGCAAGGCGATCGGGGGGTAGATGCGCTGGGCGATTTGTAACGAATTGCAGCAAAACCGTCGATATACCGGGGTATGGATTTCTCTTGTCACCTATGTATCGGAGACAATGGGTGGTTCTGGCTCGTCGAGGTTGGATGAGGTCGGTAGCTGCTGCGAATCGGACGTTCGGCTCGCACGGGTGCGCAATGGTGTGGAAGAGAGGCTGTGGGCGTGAATTCGCTGGGTAACGGAGAACTGGGGAGCGGCAAGCCGGAGGTCGGCAGCTCGCCGGAAGACGTTCAGCGATCAGACGCATTCCCGCTTTCAGCGGCCCAGCTCGGTATGTGGTTCGCGCAGCACCTTGATCCCGCCGTACCGGTCAACATCGCTCAGTACGTCGAACTCCGTGGTGCTCTCGAGCTTGATGCTCTTCGTCAGGCCTGTGCAGACGCCGGTCGCGAAATTGGGTCGGCCTTCGTTCGGATCTTCGAGATCGACGCCCAGCCGTACCAGATCATCGACCCCACACTCGATGATTCCGTCGGCTACGTCGACCTTCGTAGTGAAGACGACTCACACGACGCAGCCATGCGGTGGATGCGAGCAGATCGCAGTCGGCCGATCGACATGCTTGCGGACCGACTGATCTCTGCCACGATCTTGCGCCTCGGTGAGAACCGCTACTACTGGTACACACGGGTTCACCACACAATTCTCGACGGTTTCGGTGCCTCGACGTTCGTCACTCGTGTGGCGGAGTTGTACTCGGCGCGCGTGGAGGGCCGGGATCCGGAGCCGAGTGAGGCCTCCGATCTCCGGAACGTCTACGAGGTAGACAACAAGTACCGCCAGTCGAGTCGGTTCGAAACCGATCGCAAGTACTGGGCAGACAAGATCGAGAATCTCGACGAGATCTCGAGCCTCGCGGGTCGAAGTGCCGCGCCTGCTCCGGTCAGTCGGATCGACAGTGCAGCGCTGTCCAACCACGTCGAGGCGCTGCTCGGGCGGTTCCTCGAGCGCGTAGAGAAGACCACTGTTGCCGGCACTGTCGTCGCGGCGTTTGCGGCGTACCTCGCTCAGATGACCGGACGAGAGGACGTGTCGCTGAGTTTGCCCGTTTCCGGTCGAACGACAGCCGTGCTGCGCCGGTCCGGTGGCATGGTCTCCAACGTCGTTCCGCTGCGACTGACCGTCACTGCGGACACCACCGTCCAGGATCTTCTGGACGACGTCAGGAACGAAATGTCCGGCGCACTGCGCCATCAGCGGTACCGACACGAGGACATGGTTCGCGGCGGTGACGGGCCGGGTCGGGGCGGATTCTTCGGCCCGTGGATCAACATCATGATGTTTTCCACCGAGTTGGCGTTCGGGCCCCTCGTCGGCGAGCTTCACATCCTGTCCACGGGGTTGATCGAAGACCTCGGTGTCAACCTGTACCAGAGCGTCGGCGACACCCGTACGCACATCGACTTCGAGTCGAATCCCAATCTGTACGGGCCCGCTGACGCCCAGCGAAATCACTCGCGGTTCGTGGAGTTCCTCGAGAAGTTCGTCTCGGCCGAAACGAGCCGCAAGGTCTGGGATCTCCCTGTCGCAACCGACGAGGAGCGGAACAAGGTTGCATTGTGGAACCGCACCGGCTTCCACGTTGCCTCGCAAACCATCACCGAAGCATTCGAGCGTCAGGTCGAGCGTACTCCCGATGCCACCGCTGTTGTTTTCGAAGGCGCCAGCCTCACGTACGCCGAATTCGACGCCCGCGCAAACGGTTTGGCCCGTCAGCTCATCGGCATGGGTGTTGGGCCCGAATCGCTTGTGGGACTGTCGATCCGCAGGTCTCTGGACTTGATGGTCGGTCTGTATGCGATCGCCAAGGCCGGCGGAGCCTGGGTGCCGGTAGATCCCGACCATCCAGCCGACCGCACCGCATATATTCTCGAGTCGGCGCAGCCCACGTGTGTTGTGACTACTGCGCGGGACGATGTGGATCTGCCCGAGGGGACACGGGTGATCGAGATCGACACCCTCGACTACGAACAGCTCGACAGTAGGTCGATCGCCAACGCAGATCGCCTGTCTCCCTTGCATTTCTCGAACACTGCGTACGTGATCTACACCTCGGGGTCGACCGGGCGACCCAAGGGTGTCGCGGTCACTCATGCAGCGATCAACAATCAGCTTCAGTGGATGAACACCGAGTACGGGCTTTCGGCGTCGGACATCTACCTGCAGAAGACCGCCACGACATTCGACGTGTCGCTGTGGGGATTCTTCATGCCGTTGCAGGTCGGCGCCACACTGGTAGTTGCGACTCCGGACGGTCATCGAGACCCGATCTACGTGGCAAACAAGATCGCGGAACTCGGCGTCACGATCACCGACTTCGTGCCATCCATGCTCACGCTGTTCACTGCGAACGCACCTGCCGGATCTTGTGATTCGTTGCGCCACGTGTTCGTCATCGGCGAGGCGCTCCCACCGGAGACATCTTCCGCCTTCCGTGAACTCTGTGGAGCCGGACTGCACAACCTGTATGGTCCGACTGAAGCCGCGGTGTCGGTCACGTACTACGAGGCCGTGTCCTCGGACACTACTTCCGTGCCGATCGGTATGCCGCAGTGGAACACTCAGGCACACGTACTGGACGGGCAACTTCGACCGACGCCCATCGGGCAGCCGGGTGAGCTCTACCTCGCGGGCGTCCAACTCGCGCGTGGGTACGTGGGTCGACCTGATCTGAGCTCGGATCGGTTCGTCGCCAATCCGTACGGCACGGCCGGTGAGCGTATGTACCGGACCGGCGACCTTGTCCGACGCCGTGAGGACGGAAATCTCGACTACATCGGGCGTACCGACTTCCAGGTGAAGTTCCGTGGGCAGCGCATCGAGCTCGGCGAAATCGAGACCGTTCTTCTGGCACACCCCGATGTTTCCCAGGCTGTCGTCTTGGTGACCGTCACCCCGACCGGTGATCAATTGGTCGGCTACGTCGTACCGGGGCCTGGCCGAAACATCGATGCTGCTGTCCTCAGCGAGTTCGCCGGTCGAAGCCTCCCGTCGTACATGGTTCCGGCCGCGTTGATGGTGCTCGATGCGTTGCCGCTCAACACGAGTGGCAAATTGGATCGTGCCGGGTTGCCCGAGCCGGTGTTCGCGAGTGCGAAGCAGTACCGCGAGCCCCGCACCGAAATCGAACGCGTCGTGGCTGACGTGTTTGCCGACGTGCTCGGTGTCGAGCGCGTCGGTATCGATGACGACTTCTTCGATCTCGGTGGAAACTCTCTGGTTGCAACACAATTGGTGACCCGAGTGGGTTCGGCATTGGGAGTGCAACTCGGCGTTCGGGAGCTTTTCGAATCCACCACGGTCGCTACCTTGGCGGCCCGCGCCGAGTCGGTGGCGGGCAACGCCAGGCAGCTCACCCCGCTGATCGCCAAGCCTCGTCCCGAGGTCGTCCCGCTCTCGCTTGCGCAGCAGCGTATGTGGTTCATCAACCGTCTCGACCCGTCGACACCCGCGTACAACCTTCCGTTCACGGTCCGGCTCACCGGTTCGGTGGACCCGTCCGCCCTGCATGCCGCGGTGATGGACCTTCTCGAGCGGCACGAGTCTCTGCGCACGATCTACCCCGATGTCGACGGAACCGCGCAACAGCTGGTTCTGCCGGTCGACCGGGCTGCAGTGGAGTTGAACCCGGTCAAGATTCGGAATTCGCATCTCGACGCGGCCCTGTTCGACGTGGCGTCTCGCGGCTTCGACGTGACGCTCGAAATTCCGGTACGGGTTGCCCTCTTCGAGGTGTCTCCGACGGACTACGTGCTGGTGATGGTTCTCCATCACATCGCTGCAGACGGACTGTCGTTCCGTCCGCTCGCACGTGACCTTCTCGTCGCATACTCGGCGCGAAGTGAGAAGACGGCGCCGGCGTGGACGCCGCTGCCGATTCAGTACGCCGATTACGCGCTGTGGCAACGCGAAGCACTGGGATCCGACGAAGACCCCCGATCGGAATCGTCTCGCCAGATCAACTACTGGCGCCGGGCGCTCGCTGATCTGCCGGATCAGTTGGATCTGCCCACAGACCGACCTCGTCCTGCCGTCGCGTCCAATCACGGTGCCAAGCACCATTTTCAGATCAGCGAACGCACGACGCGCAAGCTGAACGAGTTGGCGCGCTCGAGGAGCGTCTCGCTGTTCATGGTGTTGCAGGCGGCCTATGCAACATTGTTGAGCCGGATCAGTGGTACCTCCGACATCGCGATCGGTGCCCCGATCGGCGGGCGAGGCGATCAAGCCCTCAACGACGTGATCGGCATGTTCGTGAACACCCTGGTGCTCCGCACCGAGGTCGATCCGAACGAACGGTTCGACGAGTTGCTCGCTCGGGTAAGGGAATCGGGGTTGTCTGCCTACGGGCACGCCGATGTACCGTTCGAGCGGTTGGTCGAGGTGCTGAGCCCAGCGCGTTCGCAGGCTCGTCACCCGCTCTTCCAGGTTGCGCTCACTGCGGAGATCAGTGGACGACGCGAACTGGAATTCTCGGGCGTCAAAGCAGTGGCAGCTGAATTGGAAGTTCCGGTCGCCAAATTTGATCTCGAACTCATGGTGTCCGAGAATCCTGAAGGAACCGAAGACTCGGATGTCTTGAGTGCCACCTTCACCTACGCCACGGACTTGTTCGATCCGGCCACGGTGAACACATTCGCTACTCGGTTCGTGCGCATTCTCGATGCAGTGGCTACCCGACCTGAAACGGTCGTCGGTGATATAGACCTGCTCTCACGCTCTGAGCGCACCGATCTGACGGTCGTTACCTCGGACGACGCGATGCCCCGGCAGAGTCTCGTCGACATCTTCCTGTCCGGCACGGCTGAAGCGGACTCGGTTGCTGTGCGCTTCGAGGGTCGATCGATCACCTACCGCGAGCTCGATGAGCAGTCGTCGAAACTCGCACGGGTTCTGATCGGACGTGGCGCAGGCCCCGAGACCATCGTTGCTCTCGCCTTTCCTCGCTCGTACGAGATGGTCTGTGCAGTATGGGCGGTGGCGAAGTCAGGGGCGGCGTACGTGCCAGTCGACCCGAGCTATCCGGAAGATCGTGTCCGGCACATGCTGGCCGATTCTTCGGCCGCGATCGGACTCACGTCGGCACAGTTCGTTGATCAACTCCCTGCGGTCACTGATTGGTTGGTCCTCGACAGCCAGGCTCTGAACGGAGAACTGTCGGCGCAATCATCAGCGCCGGTCACGGACGAGGACCGAATCGCTCCGATTCACAGTTCACACGTTGCATATGTGATTTACACATCCGGTTCCACGGGAAAACCGAAGGGTGTCAGCGTCACTCACGGTGGTCTCCGTGGTGTCAGGGACGCAGCTCAGCGTCGGTACGGGGTGGATCAGACCTCGCGGTTCCTGCATATCTGTTCACCGAGCTTCGACCCGTCAGTGCTCGAATGGATGGTTGCCTTCACAGCGGGTGCAACTTTGGTGATCGTTCCGTCGACGATAATCGGTGGACACGAGTTGTCGGATCTTCTTCATGCCGAGAAGGTCACACACGCCATCATCACACCCGCAGTACTCGGGACCATGGAGCCGGCAGAGCTGCCTGAATTGCGAGTCGTCTCCGTCGGCGGTGACGTGACCACTCCCGAGTTGCTGGCGAAATGGGCTCCAGGGCGCGCCTACTTCAATGGGTACGGTCCGACCGAGACCACTATCATTTCGTCGTTCGGCGATCTCGCGATCGGCCGATCGATCGACATCGGGCGTCCCGTCGAGGGCATGTCTGCACTGGTACTCGACGAGCGTCTGCATCCGGTTCCAGTCGGTACCAGGGGAGAGCTCTACTTTGCGGGCGCTGCATTGGCTCGCGGCTACCACGAGCGGCGAGGTCTCTCCGCGGAACGATTTGTGGCCAACCCGTATTCGCCGGATGGCGAACGGATGTACCGGACCGGCGATGTCGTGCGCTGGACAGGCGGAGACACGCAAGGCGACGCGGGGGTCCTCGAATACGTCGGCCGCAGTGACTTCCAGGTCAAGGTTCGCGGATTCCGTATCGAGCTCGGTGAGATCGACGCAGTTCTGTCCTCGCACGAGTCTGTGCGCTTCGCGGTGACGATCGGAAGCGAAGGCGCGGCGGGTGTCACAACCCTCGTTTCCTACGTCGAACTGGCTGACGGTTCGAGTTTCGATCGGGACCTGCTCGCCTCGTTCGTTGCAGAATCTCTGCCGAGCTACATGGTTCCTTCCGTCATCATGGAGCTCGCCGAGGTTCCGTTGACACCGGTGGGCAAATTGGATCGCCGGGCTTTGCCGGAGCCTGTTTTCGAGGTTCGCGAGTTCCGTGCGCCCACCACTCCGGTGGAAGAGATTGTCGCGCAGGTGATCGCGGATGTTCTCGGCGTGGAACGAGTCGGCCTCGACGACGACTTCTTCGAACTCGGTGGCAACTCCCTGGTGGCCACCCAGGTCACCTCGAGGTTGGGACGGGCGCTCGATACCACCGTGCCGGTGCGGACGCTTTTCGACGTTTCCACCGTCGAGGCGCTCGCCGCACATATCGAGTCGCACGTAGGTGTCGGCGGGAAGAAGGCACTCGTCGCACAGGCGCGTCCCGCAGAAATCCCGTTGTCGTTGGCGCAGCAGCGCATGTGGTTCCTGAACCGTTTCGATACCGACTCCGCTGCTTACAACATCACTTTCGCACTGCACCTGACTGGCCATCTCGATGTGGCCGCGATGGAAATGGCGCTCGAGGATGTACTGGCCCGGCACGAAGTTCTCCGGACGGTGTATCCGGACGGGGTCTCCGGACCGAAGCAGTCGATTCTGTCGCTTTCGGAGGCGTTCGGCGGACTGACCGTGGAGTCGGTTTCGGATCAGGACGAGCTCGAAAGTCGAGTCGCTGCAATCGGATCCTCGGCGATCGACGTCACCGTCGACGTGCCGATCCGTGTCCGCCTGTTGACGGTGAGCGACACCGAGCACACCCTCGCGATCGTGGTTCATCACATCGCCGCCGACGGTTGGTCGATGGCGCCTCTGGCACGCGATCTCATGATTGCCTACTCGGCACGCAAGGACGGGATTGCGCCGGCGTGGCACCCGTTGGCTGTGCAGTACGCCGACTATTCGTTGTGGCAGCGTGAGGTTCTGGGGTCCGAAGACGACCCGGAATCATTGATCTCGCAGCAGATTTCCTACTGGACCTCGACTCTGGCTGACCTACCGGATGTGATCGAGCTTCCGTCGGACCGGCCTCGACCCGACGTAGCCTCGATGCGCGGCGAACGATTCGCCTTCGAGATCTCCGGTGATGTGCACCGTCGATTGGACGCGTTGGCACGGGAGAACAACGCGACGCTCTTCATGGCGTTGCACTCGGCGCTTGCCGTTCTGATGGCCCGACTGAGCGGAACCTCGGATATCGCCGTGGGCACTCCCGTTGCCGGTCGCGGCGACGAGGCGCTCGACGATCTCGTCGGTATGTTCGTCAACACGCTTGTTCTGCGCACCGAGGTAGACCAGGCCCAGGCATTCACGGATCTGCTGGCTGCGGCGAGTGATTCTGCGCTCGGAGCGTTCGCTCACTCGGACGTGCCCTTCGAGCGGTTGGTGGACGTCTTGGCTCCGGCCAGGTCGCAGGCCAGACATCCGCTGTTCCAGGTTGTCCTGTCCTTGCAGAATCTCGCGCAAACGACACTCGAACTACCGGGCCTGGCTATCAAGGCCGCCGAAATCGACACCACCACTGCAAAGTTCGACCTCGAACTCGCAGTAACCGAGTCGATCGGCGAAGACGGGATCCAGCAAGGGCTCTCGGCCGAATTCACGTTTGCTGCAGATCTGTTCGACGTGTCGACGGTCGAAGGGTTTGCTCGGCGACTGGTTCGTATTCTAGAGACTGTCGTATCGATTCCCTCGATTGTCGTCGGTGACATCGACATTCTCGATGCGGCTGAACGTGGTGCGCTGGCCGATGTTCGTGGAGGTCAGGCGGTCTCGGGAACCCTGGTCGAGATCCTCACAGCGGCGGCCGCTGTGGATCCGTCGGCGGATGCGATTCGCTTCGACGGTCAGTCGATCAGCTACCGCGAACTCGACGAGCGGTCGTCGCAACTCGCTCGTGTTCTGATTGCGAAGGGCGTCGGGCCGGAGGATCGGGTCGCGATCGCGATTCCGCGTTCGGCCGATTCGGTTCTCGCCCTGTGGGCAGTGGCGAAAACGGGTGCTGCATTCGTGCCCGTCGACCCGACGTATCCGGTTGACCGTATCGCCCACATGATTACCGATTCCGGTGCGGTACTGGGTCTTGCCCTCAGTGACGTCGAGGCAGGATTGCCGTCGGCGTTGACGTGGGTTGTTCTCGACGACAAGAAGACAGCGGCGGCGTGTGCGGCAGAATCTTGCGCGCCGGTGAGTGATTCGGATCGACGCAGTGCGATCGACGAGCGGCAGCCTGCCTACGTCATCTACACCTCCGGCACCACGGGTCTGCCCAAGGGCGTTGTGGTCACCAATGCCGGTGTGGCGAATTTCTGTGCCGAGCAGGTCGATCGCTATGCGTTGACTAACGATGCTCGGACGCTCCATTTCGCATCGCCGAGTTTCGATGCTTCTGTTCTCGAGTTGCTGATGGCATTCGGAGCGGCATCGACGATGGTGATTGCGCCGACGACGGTGTACGGCGGCGCGGAATTGGCTGAGATCTTGCGCGCGGAGGGCGTGACCCATGCGTTCGTGACGCCCGCTGCTCTGGCATCGGTGGATCCGAGTGGGCTCGACGCGTTGCGGGTGGTTGTCGTCGGTGGCGAAGCCAGTTCGCGGTCTCTCGTTGCCAAGTGGGCGGTGCCACTCCCGGACGGCGGTGTGCGTGGATTCTTCAATGCGTACGGTCCGACGGAGTCGACGGTCGCGTCGAACATCAGTGATGCGCTGACCGCGTTTGACCGCATGAACATCGGCGGCCCGATTCGGGGTATGGCCGCGCGGATCTTGGACGGCCGCTTGCAGCCCGTTCCGGTTGGTGTCGCGGGTGAGTTGTACGTGTCGGGTGTTCAGGTCGCTCGTGGATACCTGGGACAGCCGGCATTGACAGCGGGTCGTTTTGTCGCGGACCCGTTCGGGGCGCCCGCTGAGCGGTTGTACCGCACGGGTGATGTGGTCCGGTGGATCGACGGTGGCGCGGTGGAGTACGTGGGCCGCAGCGACTTCCAGGTCAAGATCCGTGGGTTCCGTATCGAACTCGGCGAAATCGAGGCCGCACTGACCCGATGCGCGGGCGTTGCGCAAGCTGTAGCTCTTGTACGCTCCGACGATCACTTCGGCGATCGCCTCGTTGCCTACGTAGTGCGACAGACCGGCGCCGAGGTGGATCCCGCACAGGTCATCGAGTCGGTGTCGACGTTCCTCACCGGCTACATGGTTCCCGACTCGGTTCTGGTGCTCGATTCGATTCCGTTGACCACCGCGGGCAAGACGGATATCAAAGCTCTCCCTTCGCCCGTGTTCGAGTCGAAGGTCTACCAAGCGCCGGTCACGACCGTCGAAGAGACTGTCGCGCAGGTGTTCTCCGAAGTTCTCGGAGTGGCACAGGTCGGCCGAGACGATGATTTCTTCGAACTCGGAGGCAACTCGCTGGTCGCGACCCGGGTCGCCGCACGACTGGGGGAGGCGCTCGACACAAGCGTTCCGGTTCGTGCGCTCTTCGAAGCGTCGACCGTGCAGTCACTCGCCGTCCGGCTCGAGCTGCACGCCGGCTCGGGTGCCACAGCGCCGCTGGTGCCGCAGCCCCGGCCAGCTCGGATCCCACTTTCGTTGGCGCAGCAGCGCATGTGGTTCCTGAACAGGTTCGAACCGGCGTCGGCTGTGAACAACGTGCCGGCGGCGATCAGGATTTCCGGCGCCCTCGATGTGGCAGCTCTCAAAGCCGCCGTGATCGATGTCGTGGGCAGACACGAATCACTGCGGACGCTGTACCCGGACGTCGACGGCGTCGGGTACCAGGAAGTCCGCGACGTTCGAGACGTTGTGGTCGATCTCAGCCCCGTGTCGATCACGGAAGATCGCTTGGCTGCAGGCGTCGCCGAGCTGGCCACGGACGGCTTCGACGTGACGTCCGAAGTTCCGTTGCGCGTGAAGCTCTTCAAAGTCGGCGACAGCGAATACGTCCTGGTTTTCGTGGTGCATCACATCTCGACCGACGGTTTCTCGATGGGTCCGTTGACCCGCGACGTGATGGTTGCGTACGAAGCACGTACACGAGCGTCGGTGCCGGCTTGGACGCCGTTGCCGGTGCAGTACGCGGATTACTCGTTGTGGCAGCGTGAGGTTCTCGGGTCCGAGGACGATCCGCAGTCCGTCATCGCGCAGCAGATTGCGTTCTGGTCGGGTGCGTTGGCTGATCTTCCGGAGCAGTTGGATCTGCCTGGTGATCGTCCGCGCCCCGAGGTCGCGTCAGGGCACGGAGCGGAGGTCGAGTTCGAGATCGACGCCGCTCTGCACAAAGCTGTCAATTCGATTGCGCACAGCAGTAACTCGACACCCTTCATGGTTGTCCACGCGGCTCTCGCCGTCGTGCTCTCGCGCTTGTCCGCAACCACGGATATCGCGATCGGTGCCCCGATCGCGGGTCGTGGTGAGGCGCAGCTCGACGATGTGATCGGTATGTTCGTTAATACTTTGGTGTTGCGTACCGAGGTTGATCCGTCGATGTCGTTTGCGGAGTTGTTGGCTTCTGCGCGTGAGGTGGATCTGCAGGCGTTCGCGCATGCGGATGTTCCGTTCGAGCGGATCGTGGAAGCGCTCGATCCGGTTCGTTCGCAGGCTCGTCATCCGTTGTTCCAGGTGGCGTTGACGTTCCAGAATCACGAACAGACAACGCTCGAATTGGGCGACCTCGAAGTGTCGATCGAAAGTGCCGATCTTGCGCTGGCGAAATTCGATCTCCAGTTGACCTTGACCGAACGAACCGACGAGGCCGGCGCACCCGCAGGGATGTCAGCCGCCTTGACGTATGCGACGGATCTCTTCGACGAGTCGACCGTTCTGGAATTCGGTGATCGGCTGGTACGGACCTTCCGTGCGGTGACTGCTGATCCCACCGTAGCGGTGGGTGACGTTGACATCTTGGTCGATGGTGAACGAAACCTGCTGTCCCGCTTCAGCGCTGGCCAGATCGATGGTGGTGTGGATTCGACGTTGTCGGCGTGGTTCGATGATGCTGCTGCGCGGTTTGGTGATCGGGTTGCGGTGCGGTTCGGTGACGAGTCGT